>NZ_JAQBOF010000015.1 GCF_028288185.1 Mucilaginibacter sp.
TGATGAAACTTGATGTAAAAACAGTAAAAAGCGCCTATAGAAGCAAAGAGCATATCAACATTAATTTAGAAGCAAAAGACAGTAAAGGCAAAGGCGTGCCGGGCAACTTCTCAGTGACGGTAATTGATGAAAGCAAGGTACCCGTTGATGAAAGTTTAGAGAATACCATATTTACCAATATCCTGCTGACATCGGACCTGAAAGGTTATATAGAAAGACCCAATTACTATTTCGCCAACGAAACCGATGAAATAAACAAAGCGTTAGATAACCTGATGATGACGCAAGGCTACCGCCGTTTTACATGGAAGGAATTAAATAATTCGATAAACACAAAACCTGTTTTTGAAGCCGAGGGATTGGGTGTAAATATATCGGGAAGGGTAACTACGCTTAACGACAAGATATTGCCTGGCGCTACAGTTAATCTGATATCTTTAAGAGCTAAGATCACACAAAATACCAAAACAGATGCCAACGGCAAGTTTAGGTTCGAAGGCATATTTTTAATGGATAGCATTAAGTTTGCGGTGCAAGCCCAAACCGCAAAAAACAGTAATAAAGTTAAGCTTATATTAGATAGCATCCCTAAAATGCTGATAGCCAAAAACCGTAACCTGGCCGATGTTAACTTAAACATAACTGGCACTATACAGGCATATATTGATAACAGCAAAAAGCAGGATGAGCTTTACGAAAAAACAGGCCAGCTGGATAAAGTACAACGGTTAAAAGAAGTACGGATAAAGGCAAATAAAATTGTAGTGCCTATATATGCTACACAAGGCATGTTGCGTATACCCGAAGGGCATGCAGATAGAACAGTAGTATTAAAAGATATTGAACATTGCGCGACACTTGGTATTTGTCTACAGGGGTTATGCGGTAACGTTAGGTTTTTATCCTATCAACCAGATGCTACCACGCCTATGATTTTAAGCTTCCCTTATGCATTATCGCAAAAAACCACTCCCCCGGAATGGGTACCAATGGGAGTTATTCTTGACGGGCGCGGTCTTGGTTCTAGCGAGCTTTATGGTGTATTTGAAGGCGGAGAATTAGCACTTGAGGACATTGTTAAAATAGATGTTGTAAACAATAACCAGGCATTAATGAGTATGTTGAGTGGCCCTAATACGCCGGTTTTATTAATATATACCAATAGGGGGAAATTAAGGAGATACTACACGCCAAATATGGCCAATATAACCCCCAAAGGCTTTAACAAAGCGCGTGAGTTTTACTCGCCTAAATATGATAGGCCCAGGGGCGACGCCGATAAACTACCCGATCTGCGCAGCACCATTTACTGGAACCCGTATTTAAAAACTGACGCAGCAGGCAAAACCAGCTTTAGTTTTTATAATGGCGACGGACCGGGCACTTACAAAGTAGTTGTAGAAGGCATTAACGCTGATGGCGAGCTGGGAAGGCAGGTTTATAAATATACGGTTGATTAAAATTTGGCGGCTGTACAATTGCAATCAGGGCAAACGCATTAAAATTCTGATTTATTTTTACAAGTCGCCTTAAATAAAGCGACTTGTAATGAATTTGCCCTGGATTTACACCCATTGGCATTTATTAATGAAATATTACTACTTTTATTGGCATAAAGCCGGTTACCATGATCGGGCATTTAACCAATTCTATTAACTGAAGTAATAATAATAACCTGATGAAGAAAAATCTGATTCTTTTGCTATTGCTTGCGCTGTTTTTTAAAGCAGGCGCACAAAACATTTCGTTAACCAAAGGGTGGAAACTATCTATTGGCGATAACCCCGAATGGTCATCGCCGGGCTTTGACGATAGCGGCTGGCAAGCTGCCAACGTATCAAAAAACTGGGAACAGCAAGGACACCCCGACTACGATGGTTTTGGCTGGTACCGGTTGCATGTAATCATCCCATCATCCATAAAAGAAAAATCTTATTTAAAAGACAGCGTGCTGATTAGCCTGGGCAGTATTGATGATAATGACGAAGTTTACCTTAACGGTACGCTTATTGGCAAATATGGCGGCCACAAGGGTAGTGATATAAAAAGAAGTCGTTACGGCCCGCGCAGCTATAAAATAGCGGCAAATAACCCAGCCCTTTTATGGGATAAGGTAAATGTATTGGCGGTGCGTGTTTATGATACCGGCGGAGACGGCGGTATGTATGGCACCAATTTTAATATCCACATGGTGGATATTATGGAGGGCGTACATTTTGATACCGGCAGCGATTTTAGCTATGGCGAACATAATACGCTGGGCAAATCTATAGGGATCAATACCAGTAATAATTACCCTTACAAGGGCACATTATCCTTTAAAGTTACCGACCCCGAAACAGGCGCGGTTATTTTAAGCAAGAAAACAGATACTGCACATTTTACTACAGGCGTGCCATTTTCATGGTGGTTTACCTTTTCGGCAGCTAAAAAGAAATCGTATTTAATTACCTATACTTTTAAAGACAAGAAAACCGGTGTTGAGTTGTCAGAAACAGAAACTACGCCTTATATACTTACACCGGCAGTATCTAAAATACCTAAAATAAATGGGGCTGCTATATTTGGTGTGCGTCCCGGCCACCCGGTATTATATTTAATACCTGCTACGGGTAAAGCTCCCTTAAAATATAAAGCTCAAGGTTTACCTGCCGGATTAAAACTGGATGCCGCAACCGGCATTATCACCGGTACGGTAGATCAAAAAGGATCATATCCTATTGTTTTTACAGTAAGCAACAAACTGGGCAGCAATACAAAAAAATTCACGTTAGCTATTGGTGATAATGTTGGTTTAACCCCTGCATTAGGCTGGAATAGCTGGAACGCCTGGGGACTTAGCGTTAACGATGAAAAAGTGCGTACATCTGCCCGCGAAATGGCCGGGCGGCTAAGCGTTCATGGCTGGTCATACATTAATATTGATGATGGATGGGAAGCCGCAAAACGCCAGGATGACGGCAAAATTACGCCCAACGAAAAGTTCCCGGACATGAAGGGGCTTACGGGCTATATACATAGTTTGGGTTTGCGTATGGGTATTTACTCATCGCCGGGTCCGCGTACTTGTGGCGGCTATTTGGGTACCTGGCAGCATGAAGATCAGGATGCGCAAACGTATAGCGACTGGGGTATTGACTATTTAAAATACGACTGGTGCTCGTACGGCGAAATTGCCCCACGTAACCCTAACCTGGAAGAAATGAAAAAACCTTACCTGGTAATGCGCAGCTCGCTGGATAAAGTTAACCGCGATATATTGTTTAGCTATTGCCAATACGGTATGGGCAGCGTATGGACCTGGGGAGCAGAAGCTGGCGGTAATAGCTGGCGCACAACAGGTGATATAACTGATACCTGGAACAGCATGTCGAACATTGGCTTTAACCAGGATAAAATGGCACCTTATGCCGGTCCGGGACATTTTAATGATCCTGATATGCTAGTGGTAGGCAAAGTAGGCTGGGGCCCAAGCCTGCATAATACACGCCTTACTTTTGATGAGCAATATACCCACATCAGTTTGTGGAGCTTACTAGCATCGCCATTATTAATTGGCTGCGATATGGGCCATCTGGATAGATTTACGCTAAGCCTGCTTACCAACGATGAAGTACTGGCCATAGACCAGGACGCGTTAGGTAAAAGTGCCCGCCAATACATTAAAAAAGATGGCTACCAGGTTTGGGTTAAAGAGCTAAAAGACGGCGGCAAAGCTATTGGCTTGTTTAATACAACAGATAGCTATCAAACCATCAGCTTACCAAAAAGCGATGCGGCATTAAAAGGTTATACAAAATACAGAGATGTTTGGCGCCAGCAAAATGTAACATCAGCAAGCGGCAGAGTTGCGCCGCACGGTGTGTTGTTGTTGAGGGTTGAGAAATAGATTATTTAGTATCAAGTAGCTAGTATCAAGTATAAAGACAAAAAATTTTGCTGCTTGATACCAGCTACTCAATACTCTTTACATCTTTCGCACATTAAAAAATACGCTTACCTTTGCGCGCAATGAGCAGAGGAGCAAAGAACCAGGTTTTTAATGATGTAACCATTATTGATATTGCCGAAGAAGGCAAGGGTGTAGGCAAGGCAGACGATTTCGTGCTGTTTGTAGAAAAAGCCGTACCCGGCGATGTGGTTGATGTACAAGTTTACCGCAGTAAAAAGAACTTCGGCGAGGCTAAGATCATCGGCCTAAAACAAGCCAGCGAACACCGTGTTGAACCCTTCTGCGAGCATTTTGGCACCTGCGGCGGCTGTAAATGGCAGCACATGACGTATGACGCGCAATTGCAATTCAAACAAAAATCAGTAAGCGATGCCTTGAGCCGTCTGGCTAAAATTGAGGTAGATGGGACGATGCCTATTGTGCCATCGCCTGCCGATAGGTATTACCGCAACAAACTGGAATTTACCTTTAGCAACAAACGTTGGTTGTATGACGGCGAGAGCCGCGAGGACGAAGCGCTGAACATGAACGCGCTGGGATTTCATATCCCCGGCCGTTTTGATAAAATACTGGATGTGCGCCACTGCTACCTGCAGGCCGATCCAAGTAACGATATCCGCAACCGTATTGACGAATTTGCCAAGCAAAACGGGTACACCTATTACGATCTCCGTAACCATACCGGCGCTTTACGTAACCTGATAATACGCACCAGCAGTACCGGCGAGTTAATGGTGATCGTTGTTTTTGCTTATCCGACAGAAGAAGAAGTAAACAAACTGATGGCTTTTGTTGAAGCAGATTTCCCGGAGATAACCTCGCTACTTTACATTCTTAACGAAAAGAAGAACGATACCATTTTTGATCAGGACGTTGTTGCCTGGAAAGGCCCGGAATATATCCATGAAGAAATGAATGGAATAAAGTTTCGCATCGGCCCAAAATCGTTTTATCAAACTAACAGTATACAGGCCCTGCGCCTATATGAAATAACCCGCGACTTTGCCGGCTTTAAAGGCGATGAGCTGGTTTATGACTTGTACACCGGTGCCGGTACCATAGCCAACTTTGTAGCTGGTAATGTACGCGAAGTAGTGGGTGTAGAATACGTACCAAGCGCTATCGAAGACGCCAAAATAAACAGCGCCATCAATAACATAACCAACACCAAGTTTTACGCGGGTGATATGAAAGATGTACTATCTGCCGAGTTTGTGGCCGAACATGGCAAACCTGATGTAATTATAACCGATCCGCCGCGGGCGGGTATGCATCCTGATGTGGTAGCTCGCCTGATGGAAATTGAAGCCGATAAAATAGTTTATGTAAGCTGCAACGCCGCTACCCAGGCCCGCGATCTGTTGGTGCTGAAAGAAAAATATGATACGGTTAAGATACAGCCTGTAGATATGTTTCCGCATACACAGCATGTGGAGAATGTGGTTCTTTTAAGAATCAAGAAGTAAGAGTCAAGAAGCAAGAAAAAGAATAATATATGGAACCGGAAGAATTGCTTAATGAAAACCGTGGCGAGGCGCAGAAGCCTGCGGCTGATAGTCCGTTGCTTAGTTTGCAACGCGATCTGAAAACGTTTAGTGAATCGATACGCGAGGTTGCGGTTGAGATCATGGTGGAGGGATTGTCTAAATACCCCATCTTCATAGCGCATCAGCATGAAATAAAACTAGGCGAACTGATATTGGACCGATTTGAACTAAATACCGATTGGAGCATACACGCCTCAACACTGGAAGAGTTTTTAGAAGTAGGTGTAATTAAGCCTGAACTAAAAGATAGGTTCATCACTAATTACAAAAGCGCCAAAGATTTTATGTGCGTTTTTGTTGTAGTACCCGAAGGTGCAAACTTTGTGTTTGTGCCGTATGAGTAGGGATAGTATATTTACATTAATTACAACGCTATGCCAGATCAACCATTACTCATTTTAAACAGCCAGCAAATACAGCAAAAGATTGCCCGGATTGCTTACCAGATACTGGAGGATAATTTTGATGAGAAAGAAATTATCATAGCCGGTATGCTGCCGCGTGGCGGTTTCCTGGCTGCCCGCTTAAAAAAGGTGCTGGATAACATCGCTCCGTTTAAAAGCAAAGTACTCACTATTGATTTGGATCGTTTTAGCACCAGCCTAAACGCCAAAATAGATTTTGATATAGAACAGTGTAACGATAAGGTGGTTATTTTGGTAGATGATGTACTAAATAGCGGCAAGTCGCTGGCCTATGGTTTCGGCGTTTTTTTGGATGTGCCGTTAAAAAAACTACGCACTGTTGTATTGATTGATCGTAATCACAAAAGTTTCCCTATTAATACCGATTACTCGGGCATTGCGCTATCAACCATTATTAAAGAACATATTGACGTAGTGTTGAGCGAGAATGGTGAAGATGATGCGGTTTATTTAAGGTAATTAGCCCCCTCTAAATCTCCCCCGGTAGGGGAGACTTTATATATCCTATTAAAAAATATTATATCTATGTCAGAAGAAAACTTGAATGCTTCAAGATCAGAAATTGATTGGTGGGATAAACTTTCAGAATATCAAAAGCAAAATATTAATGAAGGGATAAAAGATGTCGAAGAAGGGCGTGTAGTTTCTTCTGAAATATTTTGGGAAAGATTGAGAAATGGTTAATAGCCTTAAAGCTTTGACAACTTTTTAAAAGTTGTCAAAGCTGCCTTTTTTAAAAAGTCTCCCCTACCGGGGGAAATTTAGAGGGGGCTAAGTCAACTTCTTATACTTTATCCTCTTCGGCCCCACATCGCCTAAACGTTTCTTGCGATTTTCTTCATAATCAGAGTAGTTGCCCTCGAAGAAGTAAACCTGCGAGTTGCCTTCAAACGCTAATATATGCGTACATATCCGGTCTAAAAACCACCTGTCGTGACTGATGATTACCGCGCAGCCGCCAAAGTTTTCCAGTGCTTCTTCTAATGCACGTAAGGTATTAACGTCAATATCATTAGTAGGCTCATCCAACAGCAATACGTTACTGCCTTTTTTTAGGGTGATAGATAAATGCACGCGGTTACGCTCGCCACCCGATAGTACACCTACTTTTTTCTGCTGATCTGCCCCGTTAAAGTTAAAACGCGATACATAAGCCCGCGAATTTAAGGGACGATTGCCTACCATAATGGTTTCAAGTCCGCCGGTTACGTTTTCCCAAACAGATTTATTAGGGTCAAGGTCATCATGCATTTGGTCAACATAACCCAATGCGACAGTTTCGCCTACGCGGAACGTGCCCGAGTCGGCAGTTTCCTGCCCGGTAATTAAGCGGAACAGGGTAGTTTTACCCGCACCGTTTGGCCCGATAATGCCGACAATTCCGGCAGGTGGTAGTGAGAAATTCAGGTTATCAAACAATAACTTATCACCATAGCTTTTGCTTACGCCGTTGGCCTCAATAACCACATTACCCAAACGCGGGCCGGGCGGAATAAACAGCTCCAGTTTTTCTTCGCGTTCTTTTGTTTCTTCGGACGCTAATTTATCATAATTTGATAAACGTGCCTTTGATTTGGTGTGGCGGCCCTTTGGCCCCATGCGCACCCACTCCAACTCACGCTCTAACGCTTTTTGACGCTTACCTTCGGTTTTATCTTCTTGTGCTAAGCGTTTTGATTTTTGGTCCAACCATGAAGAATAGTTGCCTTTCCATGGTAAACCTTCGCCGCGGTCAAGTTCTAAGATCCAGCCGGCAACATTGTCCAAGAAGTATCTATCGTGGGTTACAGCTATAACGGTTCCTTTGTATTGTTTTAAGTATTGCTCCAGCCAGTCAATAGATTCGGCATCTAAGTGGTTGGTAGGCTCATCCAACAATAAAACATCAGGTTCTTTTAACAACAAGCGGCACAAAGCCACACGGCGGCGCTCGCCACCCGATAGTACCGATATTTTGGTATCAGGCTCGGGGCAGCGCAAGGCATCCATGGCCCGCTCCAGTTTGGTATCCAGTTCCCAGGCGTTTACGGCATCTATCTGGTCTTGCAGTTCGCCCTGGCGGGCCATCAGCTTATCCATTTTATCGGCATCGCCATAATACTCTTCCAGGCCAAACTTCTCGTTTATCTCTTCGTATTCTTTAAGCAGGGCGGTAGTTTCGCTTACGCCTTCTTCTACAATTTCGCGTACGGTTTTATTAGGGTCAAGCTCGGGCTCCTGGCTTAAGTAGCCAACGGTATATCCCGGCGAAAATACCACTTCGCCAATATTGGTTTTATCAATGCCTGCAATAATTTTTAGCAGGGACGATTTACCCGAACCGTTTAAACCTATAACGCCAATTTTAGCGCCATAAAAAAAGCTGAGGTAAATGTTTTTTAATACTGTTTTTTGCGGGGGATATACTTTACTAACCCCGGCCATTGAAAATATGATCTTCTCGTCTGCCACGTGTTTAATGAGTGATTGAGTGAATTATTGAATTATTTACTGATAGGTAAATATCGGTGCAAATATGAGCAATAAGAAAGCCAAGTGCAAACCATTAGCGTGTTTATGCCAACAAATGAGCCAAATTCTAAACCGCAACTGCCAGATACTAATTCATTGTTCGTTAGGCTTGTTTGTTAGTGTACATTGTCATACTATTACAAACCAAACTTATAGCAATAGAAGGGAGTTTAACTCTTTTTAACAGGACATAAATCTTTGATTTAATATTATTTATTTATCATTGGAGAAGGAAAACCAATCCCTAACTTATCACATTGTCACATGCGTCTACCAGTTATAGTTAATAAACTAATTATATCCTGCTGTTTGCTTATAATAACAGCCACTTCTGTTTTAGCCCAAAAAGTTATTAAAGTTGACTCCAGTCATGTCATGACCTTACGGGTCGATCCGTCAAATGCCAGCGGAGGTAATGTATCTGATGTTTTTGCCGAGGTTAATTATATCCCGCTTGAAACTACCGATGAAAGCCTTTTTGGCAGCATAGGCAAGCTGGAAGTCACCGATGATTACTTTATTATACTGGATCATAATACCCATTGCATACTTATTTTCACCAAAACAGGTAAGTTTCATGCTAAAATAAAAAGCACCGAGGGCAAAAACATGATCTACGATTTTGCCATTAATAAATTTACCAAACAGATAACATTTAGCCGCGATGGGTATAAAAACATGACCACTTGCGATTATGACGGAAAAGTAATTAAAACAACAAAACTTGGCGGCGAAACCGCTAAGGATGAGATTAACAGTGATAATCTAATCTATTTCGCGCCAGACAAGGCGATAGGGACTTATTATTATAATGAGATGGATAGTACAGATAAGTACTACAAAACCTTCTCTAAATCATTGATACTGTACGCCGACAATAAACACAAGGTTTACGCACACGGTTTGCCATTTAAAAAAGCCGAAAGCAAATTGGGTAATGAAATATTGTATGCAGGTAATAGCACCCAAAACATAACCAATGCCGGTATTGATACCGTGTTTTTTTACTCTAAAGCTTACAATTACAGTATTTTTACCATAACGCCAAACACTATAAAGTATGCTTATCAACTGATATTCCCGTTGTACGCATCGTTGCCGATAGATTTTTCTGTTAACCCAATTTATAAGGAGAAACGGATAGAATATATTGAAAAACATCGTGACGCAATTTTTAGCCTTACCAATGTTTTCCAATCGGGCGATAACCTATTTTTTAAGGCAAGCATTTATGGAACTACTAAAGAGGATAACCTCATATACAACTTAAAATCGGGCAATTTAATAGCTTATAAACATATCCAACCCGATGAAAAATCATTTTATTTACCCATCTCTGAAGATAACTGGAACTTTGCAGGTATGCTAACCAATACCGGCGGTTACCTTTATACCGCAGTATCATCATTAGCTACATTTACAGCTTATGAACAGAATAAGGATAACAAAGATGTTAGAAATTTACACTATAACCCTGTTTTAACCCAGTATTTTAAAAAGGGTAACCGTAAAGATAACCCTTGCATAATTCAACTTAAACTAAAGAATGATCTGTAGATCATCCCCCTCCATCTAATAAACCAAAACCTAACCAACTAATACAGTTAACGTGAAGATAAAATTTAAGTTGATCCTGGCTTTCATGGTAATTGCCCTTGCAGGTAATGCCGCGTTTGCACAAAAAAAAGATTCCATAGGTACAGGCGCGGTCACCGGCATTTTAAGAGATAGTGTACATAATTATATTATGCAATCTGCCACTATGGCTATTTATAAAGTAGCGGGTAATGAGTTGGTAAACTATCAGTTAACTAACAATTTTGGCAGGTATCAATTTAAGCAGGTTCCGGTTGGTATCCCGTTGCGCGTTATAGCTACCCATGTGGGCTACATATCAGCAAAAAAAGATTTTATCATATCGCCAAAAACAAAAACTATTGATTTGAAGGTTCTTAATATAGACCGCATAGACCTCTCGCTTAAAGAGGTTACCATAGCCGCCGCCGCGCCACCAATGCAAATGCATGGCGATACATTGGAGTTTAACGCCAGCGCATTTAAACTGGATACCAATGCCGTAGTAGAAGACTTGCTGCGTAAACTGCCAGGTGTTACCGTTTGGGCCGATGGCGTAATTACTGTTAATGGCCGCAAAATTAGCAGGCTATTGGTTGAGGGTAAAGACTTTTTTGGCGGCGATAATAAAATAGCACTGCAAAATATTCCAAAAAATGCAGTGCAAAAAATACAGGTTTATCAAAACCGGGACGACAAGAATAACATAGCCCCGCCAACAGAGATGAACATTGTACTTAAAAAAAACAGAAAGGATGGATTTTTTGGCAAGTTTGGTGTAGGCCTG
Source organism: Mucilaginibacter sp. (assembly GCF_028288185.1). Lineage (GTDB taxonomy): Bacteria > Bacteroidota > Bacteroidia > Sphingobacteriales > Sphingobacteriaceae > Mucilaginibacter. The sequence goes on from NZ_JAQBOF010000015.1 coordinate 10,798, forward strand.
GGTACGCAAAAACATTATGCCGGCGATGGAATGATAACCTATTATTCGCCTAAAACGCAGGCCAATATAGTTGGTGCGTATAATAACGTAAATAAATCCGCAAATGATGTAAATACCTTAATGGGCTTTAACTCTTTTAAAGGCGAAGGCATAAATAATGATTATCATAGCGATTTTACCCGCCAGGGCCAGAATGTTTTTAAAGGCGGGGGCTTTACCGCTTCGCATGATTTTAGCAGCGATGCCGATACCAGGCCTGCTTATTATAAAACCAATTTATTAAAAGGTGAGTTCTTTTTAAATGATGCTTCAAACAATACCATCGCCGATAGTAGGACAAAGGTTTCACTAGGTGCTAATGGTAATCTTGATCAAACGTCACACGGCACCAGCGTGGGCGATAATTTTAGCGACAGAGGAAGTGCAAACTATGATAAAAGATTTGAGCACTATTCAATATCGTCATCATTTAATTTCAACGATAGCAGAAACAATTCGTTAAATACACAAGATCAGGCTTCTGTTAATGATTTGACATCGCAGAAAACCCACAACCTGGCGCAGCAAACGGCTTCATCGTCACAAACAAGCGCCAAAGGGTACGCGTCACTTAGCACCAATAGATTTTTTGATAATGGAAAGCATAAGTACAAATCATTAAACATGGATTTGAATTACGCTTTTAGTTTAGAAGACGGGACGCGTAATAGCAAAAACATCACTGATTTTACAGCCACCGATGCAACACAGAACAAATACTTTAACAGGCAGTATTTAACAGATTTTAATAGCAATACACATACAATCAACGCCACATTTAGAGACATTGGCAGCTATTTTAGAAAATTCAGCCAGCCTATTATTACCATGGATTTTAAAAATAGCCTTGATATTAGGGATTATCATGAAGACAACAATGTGGGCGACCTGGCTGCCGCTGGCGCAAGCTATACCCCAAATGCAGGGTTAACCAACATTAGCCACTACAAAACCATTGACGAAAAGCCATCGATAAGTTTCAATAAAAATCATTACAAGGGTTTGGATAACAGGTTTTATAAATCATGGTCAGCATCTGTTAGCGCGCAGGGGCAGGTCTATATGCAAAGAAATTCGGCATTGCAGTCTTTCCAAAACCTGGATCGTACGTATCATTATTTTATCCCAACAGCCAGCTTTAGTTTTTATAATGATCAGTACGGCGATTACACAAGCCAGTACTCCCTGAATTATAATACTACTGTGCATTTTCCAACCGTTAGCCAGTTAACACCGCTAAATGATAACGCCAATGTTTATAGCATAAGCCTGGGTAATCCTAATTTGCAGCCGGCCTATGAACACAATTTAAATTTCTACTACAATTATTACCAGCAAGGTGGTAAAAACGCCATAAACGGTAATGCCAGCATATCGGCCAGTTTAGTTAAAAGAAACATGACCGACAGCACCAACTATGACGCGTTGGGCCGTTATATACGTACAGTTATTAACCTGGGCGACAGGAAATCAATTAATTATAACGGTTCTATCCACAAATCCTATAAAATAAAAGAACAGCAGTTTAATATCACCGGCAATTCCGGGTTAAATTATTCAGACTACCTGACAAGCGTAAACGGTCAAACTTATCAAACACATACCACAGGTGTTAGCGCATCATACGTGTTGTTATACAATTACCAATCGCTTTGGTCGGCTGGCGCGGGCGAGTATTTCTCTGGTAACAAAACCAACCAGGGCAGGCTGAGCCAATCTACTTACTATAACTGGACAACCAATTTTGGTTTTGCTTTCGCGTTCCCTAAAAGTATATTCTTTAATACGCGGGTAAACTTTAATAACAGCAAATCATCAGCCGTTGCCAATAATGTTTACTACACCATCTGGAATGCCGATGTGGGTTACCGCTTCCTAAAAGGGGCAGAGGCCGAGATCAAACTTTCTGCACTGGATATATTGCATCAAAACAGATCTATTTATAACTACGCAAACAGTAACAGTATAACTACAAGCACAGCTAATGTTTTACAACAATATTTTATGCTGACACTGGCTTATTACCCGAGAAAATTTGGTTTGAAGAAGTAAGCTAAAGTTTGCAGTTAGAAGTTGGCAGGTTGAAGTGCCCACTGCCAACTCCTAACCGCGAACTAATATAAAGCGTGCCGTAATGTCACAATTGTATGTTTCAACTGCCTTTTTTTCCACAGTTGTTAAATTTCATTCCTTAATCAACTAAACTATTACCCGTTACGTATATCAAATAGATAGTTAATCACGTTATCAAAGTAAAAATTAGTCATAACACGTTAATTTTTGCTGATAAATGTTGCATAAAGTTTAACTTTTAATAGATTGCACATCATAATAGTGTCTGTTTATTGTTTAGCGTAAAAGTTGGCAACAATATTGTTGATAAGTTAAGAAACAACACATTCTAACTATAGCAACTAATTGATATATTAGGACGTATAATAAGAGTATATATGGAAGCAAAATTTTCACCACGGGTTAAGGATGTAATACAATACAGCAGGGAAGAGGCATTACGCCTTGGACACGACTATATTGGTACAGAACACCTTTTACTTGGCCTTATCCGTGACGGAGACGGCGTAGCTATAAAACTGCTAAGAGAACTGGCGGTTGATACAGCAAGATTGCGTCGTTCTGTGGAAGACGCTGTGAAAGGAACTATAGGAACTAATGTACATATTGGCAGCATACCATTAACCAAACAAGCCGAAAAAGTATTGAAGATAACTTACCTTGAAGCAAAAATATTTAAAAGCGATGTAATAGGTACCGAGCATTTATTGCTATCTATTTTGCGCGATGAAGATAATATAGCATCACAAATACTAATGCAGTTTAATGTTAATTATGAAGTGTTTAAAAGCGAGGTAGAATCGCATAAAAACAATATAACTGACGAGATGCCCGGCTCATCAACCGGCGGTGAGGATGATTTTAAAGACGAGGAAGCATTTAATCAGCCTAAAAAGGTATCAGACATTAAATCAAAAACACCGGTATTAGACAACTTTGGCCGCGATTTAACCCGTGCTGCAGAGGATGGTAAATTAGACCCTATTGTTGGTCGCGAGAAAGAGATAGAGCGTGTATCGCAAATTCTATCACGTCGTAAAAAGAACAACCCTATTTTAATTGGTGAGCCTGGTGTTGGTAAATCTGCCATTGCCGAAGGTTTGGCGTTACGTATAGTACAGCGTAAAGTATCGCGTGTATTGTTTAACAAACGTGTGGTTACGTTAGATTTGGCATCATTAGTTGCAGGTACCAAATACCGTGGTCAGTTTGAAGAGCGTATGAAAGCCGTGATGAACGAGCTGGAAAAATCACCGGATGTTATTTTGTTTATTGACGAGATCCATACCATAGTTGGTGCAGGTGGTGCTTCAGGTTCGCTTGACGCGTCAAACATGTTTAAACCGGCTTTAGCAAGGGGCGAGATCCAATGTATTGGTGCTACCACGCTTGATGAGTATCGCCAGTTTATAGAGAAAGATGGCGCTTTAGATCGTCGTTTCCAAAAAGTAATGGTTGAGCCTGCTACACCAGACGAAACTGTTGAGATATTAACCCGTATTAAAGATAAATACGAAGAGCATCACGGCGTAACGTATACTGATGAAGCTATACAAGCTTGTGTTACTTTAACTACAAGATATATCACCGACCGCTTTTTACCGGATAAAGCTATTGACGCTTTAGACGAATCAGGCTCGCGCGTTCACTTAACTAATATCCACGTTCCGCAAGAGATATTGGATATCGAGAATAAAATTGAGCTGATAAAAGTTGAAAAGAATAAAGTAGTACGCAGCCAGAAATACGAAGAAGCAGCAAAACTACGCGATACTGAAAAACATTTGTTAGAGGAATTGGAGACAGCTAAGTCTGCCTGGGAAGCCGAAACAAAATCAAAACGTTACACCGTAACCGAAGATAATGTTGCCGAGGTTGTATCAATGATGACCGGTATCCCGGTACAGAAGGTTGGCCAGGCTGATAGCCAGAAATTGCTTCACATGTCTGAAAAGATAGGTGAAAAAATTATTGGCCAGGATGATGCGGTTAAAAAACTTACCCGCGCAATCCAGAGGACCCGTGCCGGCTTGAAAGATCCTAAAAAACCAATTGGCTCATTCATATTCTTAGGCCCTACAGGTGTTGGTAAAACAGAGTTAGCCAAAGAGCTTGCCCGTTTTATGTTTGATACTGAGGACGCGCTGATACAAATTGATATGAGCGAGTACATGGAAAAATTCGCTGTGTCACGTTTAGTGGGAGCGCCTCCGGGCTATGTAGGGTATGAAGAAGGCGGACAATTAACAGAAAAAGTACGCCGTAAACCATACGCTGTAGTATTGCTGGATGAAATAGAAAAAGCTCACCCTGATGTATTTAACATCTTATTGCAAGTGTTGGATGAAGGGCAGTTAACTGATTCATTGGGCCGTAAGGTTGATTTCAGGAATGCTATCATCATCATGACATCAAACATTGGTGCACGCCAATTGAAAGATTTTGGACAAGGTGTAGGCTTTACTACAAATGCCAAAAGTACCCAGGCTGATTCGCACTCAAGAGGTGTGATTGAAAACGCTTTAAAACGTGCTTTCGCTCCTGAGTTTTTGAACCGTATTGATGATGTGATTGTGTTTAACTCGTTAGGCGAGGAAGAAATATTTAAAATCATTGATATTGAGTTAGCCGCTTTATTTGGCCGTGTTAATAGCTTAGGTTATAAAATTGAATTAACTGAGGTAGCTAAAAAGTTTATTGCTGATAAAGGATACGATTCGCAATTTGGTGCACGCCCGTTAAAACGTGCTATCCAAAAATATTTGGAGGACCCAATTGCCGAAGAAATATTAAAAGGCGAACTGAACGAAGGTGATACCATGCTGGTTGATTATGATAAAGAAGCTGATGAGATTAAAATATCTCCTAAAAAAGTTTCTAATAAAAAGCCAAAGCAGGAAGAACAGAATTAAGATTAATATAAACAAAGAGCCTCCAATTTTGGGGGCTCTTTGTTTGTTAAGAGAAACTTACGAAGTTTTAAACGGCGAAGCCCTCAATGAGCCTTTAGAAACAAACAATACCCAATTAAACTTCATAAGTCTTATACATCTTACAAAAAAAATAAAAAAAACAAACTAAACATTAAACCTTTGCGTTCTAAAAACATCTTACTTGTGTAAAAAATAATATCACTATGAAAAAAATGTTATCTATAGCGTGCGCAGCCCTGGTAGTGGCGGCATTAGCGTCTTGCAAAAAGACATACGTAACCAACGTTAATCCTGCTCAAACTTATACTGTTACCGTAGCTGCAAACAGCTGGGCACAAACTAAGGATGGTAAATCAGATTCGGTATCGCTTAAAGCGCCGGCTATTGACGATTTCTTTAACAATAATGGCGCTACGTTGGTGTACTTCTCTTTCTTTAAAGGAGTGTATGAGCAAATACCCGAAGTTTACAATAATGTATCATACAGCTATTTCCATTATGTAGATAGCCAGGGCGGTCATTTAATACTATATTCTCAGCCAATAACCGGCGCACCGGTTAAACCAACCAGCGATATCGTTGTGAAATTGGTTTTGGTGCCATCTAGTTAATAATAAATCAATGCGGTATAAAAAAAGCTGACCGAAAGGTTGGCTTTTTGCGTTTGATCCCGGCTTACCTATCGCTTGGTGACGCTCTTGGCCGCTAAGGCCTAGTTCTTTTTCCTTAGATGAAAAAGAACCAAAAACTAAGCGTAGCGACCTCATGAACACCCATAAAAACAAAAATAGGTGAATAAATCAAGTCAGACGAGAGGCTTCTTTGCCGCGCGGGCTTTTGCCTGCAAAGCAGTTAAAACCACGGACTGCATAATTTTGCTCCATATCGCACAGCCATTGCCCTGGCAAAAAGACGCTATGCCCTTCCAACCGCACAGTCCAACTTGTTTTACCTATTTTCGCCCGAAGCTTTTCGTCTGACATTACCGCCATAACCGAGATTCGGCTATTTGTGCACAATAAAAAAAGCGTAAAGGCCTGTCAGGGCGCGCGGCCGGGAGTCTTGCCCGTGAGGTGGCAGCGATCGGCCTGACTTGATCTTTTGGTTATTTTTGTATCAAGACATGCGGCGTAGCCCTCTTGAGCACATTGAAAAAACAAACAACTGCGAAAAACGTAACTGGCCTTAGCGGCTAAGAGCGTCACCAAGCGATTAGACCGAACAAAAAAAGCCAACCACAGAGGTTAGCTTTTTAAATATTTTGATTTGAGTAAACCTATTTTTCCATTTGCTCAATAACAGCAGCTGTAACTCCGGTGAAAGAGAACCCGCCATCATGGAAAAGATTTTGCATGGTAACCATTTTAGTCAAGTCAGAGAATAAAGTCACGCAGTAATCAGCGCATTCGTCAGCACTTGCATTTCCTAGCGGACTCATCTTTTCGGCATAATTTATAAAGCCGTCAAATCCTTTAACGCCCGATCCGGCAGTGGTGCGGGTTGGCGATTGAGATACGGTATTGATACGCACTTTCTTTTTGGTGCCATAATAGTAACCAAAGTTACGGGCAATGCTTTCCAGCACCGCTTTGTTATCGCTCATGTCATTATAATCAGGGAATACACGTTGTGAAGCAATGTAAGTTAATGCTACAACCGATCCCCACTCGCTTATCGCATCCATTTTCATGGCGGTTTGCAGCACACGGTGCAAGCTCAATGCCGATATATCAAATCCCTTGTGGGTAAACTCGTAATTGTTTTCGTAATAAGGTATGCCTTTGCGCACGTTAATGCTCATGCCTATCGAGTGTAAAACAAAATCAACCGGTCCGCCAAAATGCTCCATAGCCTGGGTGAACAAGTTTTCGATATCCGCGGCAACAGTAACGTCGGCAGGGATAACCGGGGCCTTAATTTCGTCGGCCAGTTTATTTATGGTACCCATGCGCAAAGCGATAGGAGCATTGGTTAACACAATTTGAGCGCCTTCTGCATAACAATGCTGGGCGGTTTTCCAGGCGATAGAGTTTTCGTCTAATGCGCCAAAAATTATTCCTTTTTTACCTTTTAATAAATTATAAGCCATGTTTTGATTTTTGTTTATAATGGTGGCAAAGGTAGGTATTTCCTCAATTACAATTAAATATAAAAACTACGTACGCTGCTGTAATGCAATAGATAATAAAGGCGGTAAATAATATTATTTATCAAAGACTAGAAAAGATAGCTATGAAATGCTTTCTTTGGTTTACCAATTATTAAAAATGAAAAAGCCTTTTGTCCTTATAGCAGCGTTGACGACCTGTTTTACAGTTGCCCATGCGCAAGACTATGTTAAATATGTTAACACGCTGCAAGGCACCTATTCCAACTACGGGCTTTCTTACGGCAGCACTTACCCTACAATTGGATTGCCATTTGCCGAACATTTTTATTCGCCACAAACTAACAAAAACGGTGAGGGTTGGAAATACCAGTACCAAGCCGGCGAGATCCGCGGTTTTGAGCAAGTGCACCAGTGCAGCCCGTGGATGGGCGATTATGCCGTGTTTTCATTAATGCCGGTACAGGGTGAGCTGAAGGTGACGGATGATGACCGGGCCGCCGCCTTTAAACACGAAAATGAAATTGCCAAACCAAGCTACTATAAAGTAAAATTTGATAACGGCATGGCCGCGGGTGTAACCGTTACCGAGCGAGGCGCGCACATGCGTTTTAGCTTCACTGGTAAAGCTGATAATTATGTGATTTTTGACGGCTATCGCGGCGATTGCGAGTTACAAATCATACCCGAAGAGCATAAGATCATCGGCTTTGTAACCAATGGTACATTTATCCCCAAAGGGTTTAAAAATTACTTTGTTATACAATTTAACCAACCATTTACCGCCTATGGCACCTGGCAAAAAAAGGACAAGCTGATAACCAAAGACGAAAAAACAAAAAGTGGCAAAGCCATTGGCGCTTACTTTCAGTTTAAAAAAGGCGCGATGGTTGAGTGTAAGATGGCATCGTCATACATCAACGCGGAACAGGCACAACTTAATTTTGATACTGAGCTAAAGCCATTTAAAACCTTTGAGCAAACCCAGGCCGCGGCCACCAAAATATGGAACGATATGCTGGGCCGCGTAGCTGTGGAAGGTGGTACCGAGGATGAAAAAGCCACTTTTTACTCGTGCTTGTTTAGGGCCAATTTATTCTCGCGTAAGTTTTATGATCTGGGTAAGGACGGTAAACCCTATTACTTTAGCCCTTACGATAGTAAGATACACAACGGATACATGTATACTGATAATGGTTTTTGGGATACTTTCAGGGCTCAATTTCCTTTAAGTAATATTCTGCACCCCGAAATGCAGGGCCGTTACATGCAAAGTTTATTAGATGCGCAACAGCAATGTGGCTTTTTCCCGGCGTGGTCAAACCCGGGGATGTCTGGTGTAATGCTGGGCAACCATGCTATTTCATTACTGGCAGATGCCTGGGCAAAAGGCATCCGCACGTTTGACCCTAAACAGGCGCTGGCAGCTTACCTGCACGAGGCTACAAATAAAGGTTTTTGGGGTGGGTCGAACGGGCGCGAAGGCTGGAAAGATTATTTTGAATTAGGATATATACCAAAAGGCGAGGTGTTTGAATATGGCGCCAAAACTCTGGAATATGCCTATGATGATTTTTGCGCCTACAACCTGGCAAAAATGACAGGTAACACTCTTTACCAGCAGATCTTTGCCCGCCAGATGTATAATTACAAAAACCTATACGACCCCGAAGTTGGTTTTATGCGCGGCAAACTGCGTGATGGAAATTGGCTGCCGGATTTTGACCCGATAGAATGGGGAGGCCCTTTTACAGAAGGAAACTCATGGCAATATAGCTGGTCGGTTTTCCAGGATGTGAACGGGTTGATTAAACTAATGGGTGGCGAAGACAAATTTGCCGCCAAACTGGATACTTTTTTTACGACCAACAGCAATGTTAAAGTAGGCACCTACAAACAACAGATTCACGAGATGACCGAAATGCAGTTGGCCAAAATGGGCCAGTACGCGCATGGTAACGAGCCCGATATGCATGTGCCCTACCTTTATAATTATGTGGGCCAGCCATGGAAAACTCAATACCGTGTGCGGCAGATCATGGATAAACTATACAACGCGGGCCCTAAGGGTTATCCCGGCGATGAGGATCAGGGGCAAATGTCATCGTGGTATGTTATCAGTGCTCTGGGGCTGTATAGCGTATGCCCCGGTACAGATCAATATGTAATTGGCAGCCCGGTATTTGGTAAGGCCACTGTTAGTTTAGAAAACGGAAAGAAATTTACAGTGATAGCCAACAACAACAGCAAAACTAACGTGTACATACAATCGGCAACCTTAAACGGGAGAACCTACAGCGCCAATTATATTACCTATGCGGATTTGATGAATGGCGGCACGTTGATATTACAAATGGGAGCACAGCCTAATAAAAGTCGCGGTACTGATATGGGTGACAGACCGTTTTCATTATCCGCACTTACGAAATAAGACCCCATCGGGCAATGTCATTAAGTTAAATATTTGCAAATGCGCCGTAGGCGCAAAAGGTCGGTAGTAAAAACACATTATATATTCGATAGCGTGCCGTCAGGTACGCTACTTCGCAAGTTTCGTACCTGACGGCACGGGTTTCTGATTTATTTTTCCTACTACCGACCTTTAGCACCTACGGCGCTATTATCCCGAGCTTATGTTAAATTAGTTCTGGTAAACAATCAGCATCGACAGATCTTCATTACCCGCGGGCTTAATACCATGGCTGCTACCCGGTAAAGTTAATATACCATCGCCGGTAGTTACGTGGATGGTTTTGCCGTTCATTTGCAGCTCGCCATTACCATTAAGGATATAATAGATCTCTTGTGCTTCCTGCAAGTGATAACCTATTGACGACCCCGGATGCAAAATCCGCTTGCGAAAAGTAACCTTATTGCCTTTAAATTTACCAAAGAAGGGATAAGCCGTACTCTTACCGCCACCATTATGCGGACCAACATCATCAACAGCGATATCTTTTTCATGATCAAGCACGTAACCTTTGTCTTGCTGTACAAACGTAAATCCCGCCAGGAAAAGTAAGGAAAATGCTAAAGCGGTGATGAGGAAAGTTGGGAGGTGGAAGTTGAGTTTCATAGTATTAAATATTTTAATGGGTGTCATGCTGAGGTTCTCGAAGCATGCGGGCTGGCCTTTACGCTCACCCTTCGAGTGCCTCAGGGTGACAGCCCTGTTTTTTTATGCCAACTGCCAACTACAAACTGCCGAGCAGCTCCCTTGCATTCTGCAATGCGCTTTCGCCCGGTTTATCGCCGCTTAACATTTTGGCTATTTCTAAAATACGCTCGTTGTTATCTAATTGTTTAATGCGGGTGCGGGTGGTGTCGGCTTCATCGTCTTTAAAAACAAAGTAATGGCTTTGGCCCTTGCTGGCAATTTGCGGTAAGTGTGTAATGGTGATTACCTGCAGATTGCCGGATAATTGCTCCATAATTTGCCCCACTTTATTAGCCACCTCGCCGGATACACCTGTATCAATCTCGTCAAAAATAATGGTAGGCAAGGCCGTGTTTTTAGCGATCAGCGATTTTATGCTCAGCATTAATCGCGACAGCTCACCACCCGATGCTACTTTGCTCATTTCGGCTAAGGCATGGCCCTTGTTGGCCGAGAATAAGAAACGCACAATGTCAGTCCCATTTTTTGTAAGCTCTGATGTGGTTGTTGATTCGATAGTCAAAGCCGAATTAGCCATACCCATCTCCGCCAATGTTTGCAGCACCTGTTCTTCAATCACCGGGATAGCTTTTAATCTGTTGGCTGATAATTGCGCGGCCATGTCTTCCAGTTCTTTTTTATCCAGGCTGATTTGTTGTTGTAGTTTCTCAATAACCTCGTCACCAAAAACAGCTTGCTGAATCTTGCCTGACAGTTCGTCCTGCAATTGCAATAGTTCGACATTAGTATTTAAACGATGCTTTTTCTGCAAGTTGTAAATGATACTTAAACGCGTATTGACATCCGCTGCGCGGGGTTCATTAGTATGGGTGCGTTGTTCTATATTTTCTATCTCGGCTGATATATCTTTAAGCTCGATGATGGTACTGTTTAACCGTTCCTGCAATTCTTCTATCTGCGGGTTAAATTTTACAAGTGACCCTAACTGTTGCCCTGCTTCGCGTAATTGCGTTAATGCCGCGGCATCGCTATCCTGCATTAAATAGTTTGCACTAAGCAGGTTGCGTTTTATTTCTTCGGCATTGTTTAGAGCATAAAGTTCTTGTTCTAATTGCTCCTGCTCATCTGCTGATAGGCCGGCTTTCTCCAACTCATCATACTGGAACTGGTAATAGTCCAGGTCGGCTTTGGCTTTACTGCTTTCGTCTATTAACTGCTGTAATTTAGTAGTTGATTTTTTATAAGCGCGAAATTTGGTTTGATATTCAGTTAAAAGATCAGGATGCTTAGCCACCGAATCAACCACCAATAACTGAAACTCGGGGTCGTTGATCTCCAACGTAGCATGCTGCGAGTGGATATCGATCAGCTTTTCGCCTAATAATTTAAGCGAGTTTAAATTTACCGGCGTATCATTTACAAATGAGCGCGACTTGCCATCGGCAGAAATCTCGCGCCTTAGTACGGTTTCGGCCTCGTAGTCAAGGTCGTTATCTTCAAAAAAAGTTTTAAGGTGGAAATTGGCAATTTTAAAAGTGCCTTCAATAACACATTTTTTTTGCTGATTAAAAAAGTACCGGCTCTCTGCCCGCTGACCCAGGATAAGCGAAAGCGCACCGAGGATAATAGATTTACCCGCGCCGGTTTCGCCGGTTAAGATATTTAGGCCGCCATCGAAACTAATTTCAAGGGTATCAATTAAAGCGTAATTACTTATACTGAGTTTTTGAAGCATAAAAAAGTATCCTTGTTTGGAGGATACTAAATTACAATTTACTACATAAAGACTTACGAAGTTTAAGTCGATGTTGATATTTTTTTAAGGCCTCGTTAAAGACTTACGAAGTTTATAAGACTTCGTAAGTCTAAATTGCGCATTAATTAGGTTTATAAAGGTATATTTTCTGTAGCTGCCGGTTTTACCTCTTTCTGTGATGCTTTATCTTTTTCTTCAGCTTCGCGTGCTTTTTGTTCTTCTTTCCTGTCGGCTTTTTCCTGCTTTTTGCCTGCTTCCTTCGCTTGTAAGTCGACCTCCATTTTCTGCATCTCTTCTATTTGTTTCTTAAATTTAGGGCTATCATAATACTTGGTCATGTCCTTTATTTGTTTTTTAAACTTAGGGCTGTCATAATATTTGGCCATATCTTCAACCTGTTTTTTAAATTTAGGGCTGTCGTAATATTTGGTCATTCCCTCTATTTGCTTTTTAAATTCGGGGCTATCATAATATTTAGCCATGTCTTCTGCCTTTTTCTTAAACTCAGGGCTGTCATAGTATTTACCCATGTCTTCGCCGGCTTTTGCCATGTCCTCTACCTGTTTTTTAAATTCAGGGCTATCATAATGTTTAGCCATATCAGCGCCCGACTTTGCCATGGCTTCTATTTGCTTTTTAAACTTAGGGCTGTTAAACTGTTTGGTCATCGCCATAGATTTTTCAATCATCAACTTTTGCTGTTTCTTCCACTCTGGGCTGTTAAACTGTTTAGCCATCGCCATAGATTGCTCTACCATCGCTTTTTGCTGCTTTTTGAAGGCATCGCTTTGATAAAAATTACGCATTTTCATGTGCATTGAATCATCCATCCTGAAATGCATATCGGCAGCTTTACTTAAAAAATCTTCTTTATCAGCCGCAGGCATTTCGTTTACAGAGTTGTATTCTTTTTTGTTGCCGTTCTCGTCCTCAATTACAATTTTGTATTTCTTTTTGGTGGTATCGGTAAGGGCGGCTTTTGTGGTATCGGCAAGTTTTACGGTAAAGTGCTTTTTATGCTTAGGCGCCGGCGGTAGTTTAGGCAGTTCTGCCGGGCCGGTAATTGCCGCGGTTACCAGGCGTATGGCAGGCGCGTTTTTAATAATTACTTTACCATTTTTAATTTCCGGGTTTAACCAGGCTATGCTGCTAATGCTGCAGGTTAGGGCCAATACTGTAATTAGTATGGGGCGTATATTTACGGTTTGTGTTTTAGTTTTCATGATACGTTCAATTCGGTTTAATAATTCATACTTTTTGGTGGTAGCGGCAAGGGCCAGTTGCCACTGATGTTGTTTGTTTTCCTCGAGTTTTAACAGCGCTTGTGCGTAAATGAACGGACTGCCGGTAACGCGCACAACCATATCGTCGCAGCAGTTTTCTCTTTCTTCGTTAATTGTTTTGGCAATTAGCCTGGCGAAAGGGTTAAAAAACAACAGGATACCTATAACCTGCTGTATAAAGTTTAACAGGTAATCGTTGCGTTTGATGTGGGCCAGTTCATGAAGCAATATGGCTTCAATTTCATCGGTAGTTAAATGACAGGTTATGGATACCGGCAGCAAAATGATAGGCTTAATAAAGCCGGTAATGCAAGGCACATCCACCCACTCGCTAAAGGCGGCTTGTATTTTATTTTTGATATCGAGTGTTGCCGACAAGCGTTTGATGGTATTGTCGAAGCCTGCCTCACTTATATTTTGGCGGATGCGGTAAATGCTGTTCCACGCCAGGGTTAGGCGCAGGGTATTAAACACCAACCCGACAACATACAGCATAGTCAGGTAAGGCATATAGCCCGATATGGTAAAGTAAAGCCTGTTAGCCGGCGCGTTAACATCATGCATCAGCGCAGGCAGTGTGATAGGCGCAATTTGCAGTGCCGTTGTAGACAGCCAGTTATAATGCCCCAGCTCATTAAATAGCGTGACAACAAACCAGCCCAGCATAAACGTTAAAGCACCATAACTTACCCAATACTTTAAAGCGGCCGACTTACCCGGGAAAACCAGCATAAACAGCCGTAACCCAATGTAAATAATTAACCCCTGCCACAACGAGTGTACAATGGTGATCCCTAAAACCTGGCTGATGTTATATAACAGATTTTGCATGATATTAATGTTTATTGTTTTAACTAACCTTTAATTAACTACTCAAAACTCATCACTCACTACTTACCACTCTCAAACTTCCTAAGATATTCCCTTATCGCATCAATCTCGTCAGACGATGCGCGGTGCTGGCCGAGGGCCTGTATCACCAGGTCGGCGGTCGAGCCTTTAAAGACCGTGTCCAGGATCTTATCCAGCGCGGTGCCTTGTGCCTGCTCACGGCTTATTACTGCTTTATATAAGTGCGTTTTAGCATTAGTGTCGCGTTCAACTAATCCTTTGTCGGCCATTATCTGCATCAGTTTAAGGGTGGTGGTGTAACCGGCATCCTTGGTGCGGGTCAGTTCCTCGTGCACATCGCGCACGGTGCATTGGCCCTTTTCCCAAATTACCTGTAAAATTTCAAGCTCGCTCTCTGTTGGTTTCAGTTCCATAATTTCCTTTACTACGAATATCTTCGTACAAAGATGTACGATAGTTTTCGTATATGCAAATAGTTTTAAATATTTTTTTGTTAAAATTTGTTAAAAGCACTGATGCTGATGTATATAAGGCGTTTAAAAAGGGAGAATGTTACAGTGGGAGTGAAATTTTTGGGCGAGGATTGGGCTTTGCCACCCGATAGCTATCAGCTAAATAACCGCATTGTTTTCCTGATAGAACCTTTCCGGTTTTTTGATGTTCATATAAACAAATGAAGACCACGACTCCAAAAGCTTTCAATTATAAAACCGGCCAACTAATTGTTGTAGGTGCTTCGGCCGGGGGGTTGAATGCGCTGATTAATTTAGTTGAGCAATTACCGGAGAACTTTCAGGCCCCGGTGCTGATTGTACAGCATATTTCTGCAGACGCTTCAGGCGATGTACTTTTAAACGCCTTAAACAAGCAAGGCAAACTTAGATGCGTCCATGCAGTACATGGAGAGATCATTCAAGCCGGCAATGTTTATTTAGCGCCATCTGATCATCACCTCCTGGTTGGCACAGACGGACGCCTTAATGTTACCAAAGGTGCACCGGAAAACCGTTCACGCCCGGGCATCGACCCACTATTCCGATCGGCCGCAGTTGCATTTGGAAACAGGGCGACCGGAATTATACTAACCGGTTACCTGGATGATGGAACGGCCGGGCTCATAGCTATCAAAAGATGCGGAGGCACTTGTATAGTGCAAGATCCAAAGGAGGCTGACTATCCCGATATGCCTAAAAATGCCCTCAACCAGCTCAAGGTGGATTATTGTATCACTATCGCAGAAATGGGTGGCATACTTACTAAGCTGGTGGCCGGGAAGCCCGGCAGGCAAAAAGCGATCCCCAAAGATATTCAGCGTGAAGCCATCATCGCCGAGCGGGTATTGAGCGATCTGCCTTCGGTAAACGCCTTGGGCAAACAGGTGCCGTTCAATTGTCCGGGTTGCGGCGGTGTGCTATGGAAGATAGCTAAAGGGCCCCAATTGAGATACCGTTGCCATACCGGCCACGCTTACACTGCGGCGGCGTTGCTGGCCGAGCAAACTAAAAAAATTGAAGAAACAATGTGGACCGCGTTGCGGATGTTTGAAGAAAGAAAAAACCTGCTAACTACACTTGCGAAAGATCAAAGCAGTGCTCAAGGCCGTTCGGCCGCAGAGCGGGCAAAATTGTCCCAGCTACATATTGACCGCATCAGGACATTCCTGCTGGCGGATGACAAAGCAACCAGGAGTGATCTGCCGAAGTGACAAAATCAACCTCGTTGATTACAACATTGAAAGATTAAAATAAAGCCCTCGCCGGTATCCGGAAAGGACCTAACTATTTGGCACTAAAAAAAACGGCTATTTATTAAAACCAGCATTGCTGTTTAAAAATTTACTGTTTTAATACCTTCTGCGGTCGTCTGGATGGTAAATGCGTACCCTTCTGTGCGACCGGTGGTTGTAGGCAGTGCGCGTGTTGCTATTCCTGCCGTTATCATAACCGTTACGGGTTTGGGTGGTCCGGGTTTGCTGGGTGGTGGTGTTGTTGGCATTCCTGCCGTTATCATAACCATTATGGGTTTGGGTAGTCCGGGTTTGCTGGGTTGTGGTGTTGTTGTCATTCCTGCCGTTATCATAACCGTTACGGGTTTGGGTGGTCCGGGTTTGCTGGGTGGTGCGCGTGTTTCTGCTGCCCTGGGTTTGGTATTGTCTTTGCTGGCCAAATGTGGCGGTGATAGCTATAACTACTATAGCGATCATCAATAATGATCTTTTCATAATATCGTCTCCTCCTTTAAGATTATATTAACTTACTACAAGTAGTTTTATAGTTTGTTTTAAATTATGCAGTTATATTTTATTTTAAAGAATATTTTTTAACCGGTAGTTGTTGTTGAGGGGGCGCAGAAAACTATGCGTCCTGTTGCTTGTGCGGACGCAAACAGCGGAGGTACACAAAATCCTAGGCCTTTGTTGGTGTTATCACCAACAAAACCAACATGCCGGTACTTGTTGGTGATAACACTAACAAGGGCGAGTACCTTTGTGCCAAGAGGCGCAACGTGAATAAAGTTTTGGGCGTTTCCGCCGATAGAGACGGCCGCGCTATATGCTTATACCCTGCCACCGCTGCATACTCGCGCCAGTTTTGAGCGCCCAAGTTCGAAAACCGTTAAGGCCCATACCGATGCCGGCTTATTAAGCCACAAACAGCAAGACCTTAACGGTATTACAATAAAATGCAAGGTTAGGTTTAATTGGTGTAGGCAGGTATACGCGCGATCTGAAGGAGTGCTACGGACAGAGTGGGCGTAATTACCTGGCGATGGTTTTAGCGGTTAGCCAGTAACAATGCGGCGTAGGCGTGCTGCTTGTAATTTTTGTGCGCTTTGCCTAAAGGGTGGCCCGTAGCATCGGTAATTTGGTACTGGTCCTTTCCGGCGTATTTAATGTGTAGGAGGCTTTCGCCTTTAACATTACAGTACGATCCATTCTTTTTCACGGTGCCTAACTGCCGGCCGTCGGCAGTGGTAACTTTTCCGCTCATGTCGACAGAGAACAGGCCCTTGTCCGTGTTGTCGCGCACCACATCGTTTTTGTCGATGTAGCCGATTTGGTTGCCCGCCTTGTTAAACAGCCAGCCCCTGGAGTTAATGATAAATTGTGGTGTGGCGGCCTTTTGGGCAATTAAGGTGAATGAATTGGTGGTAATGATTGTTAACAGGGTTAACAAAAGCAGGGGGAACTTTTTCATTGTACAAATATTTAGGGGTTAATATTGATTGTATTAAAGTTACAATAAATAATATTGTTTTTAATTGATTTTTACGGTGTTAATAAATATTATTTTTACTTGACTATACAGGTTTGGTTGCCCCTGCCTTGATTTTTTGCACCATGCCCGCGTTAGGGGTAGCAGCGGATACCGGCCCTTTTTCCAGTTTGCAGTTGTTAGTTTGCAGTTAGCAGGTATTTGCAGGTTGGTTATTTCTTGCAGAAACTGAGCCTAAGGCCTGCAGGCGTATGAGCGGATAACCCGGGCCGCAGGCAACGCCCTACACTTTTAATATCGGCTCTGCCATCGTTAGTATTATCATCAACAATTACCGATATTTTGTAATTTAGCCATATGGCCAATATGAAAAACTTAAAAAAAATAACAAGCAATATCATTAACCCGATAATAACCGGTATAGCCCTGACCCTAATTTTTGCAACCATCTGCCATGCCCAAGAAACCGTTGCCGGCTGGGTAAAATATGATAAAAACCCGGTGTTGGGTGGTAGTTTCGGGACAATATTTGATATTACAGTTCTGCGTGATGGTGACGGCTACAGCATGTGGAGTTCATGGCGGCCGCAGAAGAGTGTCGCGCTATCTACCAGTAAAAATGGGTTAACTTGGACAGATCCGGTGTCGGTACTTACGCCAAACGCGGACAATAAATGGGAGTCGGACTTAAACCGGCCCTGCGTGGTTAAAAAAGGAAATCTTTACCATATGTGGTATACCGGCCAGGCCGCGGGGAAATCATGGATCGGTTACGCAACCAGTACTGATGGCAGGGCCTGGACCCGCATGAGCAAGACACCCGTGCTGTCCGCCGAGTTGGCGTGGGAGAAAACATCGGTAATGTGCCCCAGTGTAATCTGGGATGCCAAAGCCGGTATTTATAAAATGTGGTACTCGGGCGGCGAACAGTACGAACCGGATGCCATCGGCTACGCAACCAGTACAGACGGCATCAACTGGAAAAAAAATACAGAGAACCCTATCTTTAAAAATGACCCTGCTAATAAGTGGGAACAGGCAAAGGTTACCGCTTGCCAGGTAATTAAACAAAAGGACGGTTATTTAATGTTCTACATCGGGTTTAGAGATGTAGACTACGCCCAGATTGGCGCGGCACGGTCGGCAGACGGGATCCATAACTGGGTAAGGCACCCCCAAAATCCCCTCATCCGTCCGGGTGATGGCTGGGATGCCAGCGCGGTTTACAAACCCTACGCCATTTTTGACGGCAAGCAATGGCTATTATGGTACAACGGCCGCAAAGGCGGCAAAGAACAAATAGGGGTTGTGCTGCACAAAGGCGAAGATTTGGTGTTTGGTAAATAAACACCATCAAGGACATCGACACCCGTTGGCAATTGCCGGCTACCTCACAGCCTAAAACTTACGGCATAAAAAAGCCCTTGCCGGCATTACGCCAACAAAGGCAGGAATTAAACTAATTAAGATTTTTGGCGGCTTTTTCTTTTGCCTTAGTTAGCCAGTAGCAATGGGCGGCGCAGGCATGCAGCTTGTAGTTTTTATGTGTTGTGCCTATATTATGCCCTTGCGGGTCTAAAATTGCACAATTTTCTTTATCGATATCTTTGGTGGTTACTATACTTTGGCCGGCATTGTTAACAAACGATCCGTTCATTTTAGCGAAACCTAATCTTCGCCCATCAGCGCTTATCACATTTCCGACCTTGTCAATAAAGTATAATTTGCGATCGGCGTTGTCTTTAACCACATTGTTTTTGTCAATATAACCCAAGCGGGCACCTGCCGAATTATATATTCCGCCCTTGGCATTAATGTAAATTTGGCCATCGGTATTGGGTTTTGTTTGTGCAACCGCAGTAACAGAGAAGCCTATCATGATGGCTAACATCATTGATAGTAAAAGATTTATTTTTTTCATGATCAATTTATTTAATAAACAGGATTTTATGTATACAAAAATCCTGTTTATTAAATAAATTAAAATGATGACGGGCAGCGCGTTAGGTGATAATTATCACTAATGGTATTCTGTACCAACCAAAACAGGGCATTTCTACAGAGCCGCATTGAAGTATGGCGTACAGGCCTTTGCCTGCATGCTTCGAGAACCTCAGTATGACACCCTTTTTGCATTATTAATTCACTACATATTAAAAACGTTCCATTTATGCCCGTCCGGGTCCTCGAAGCTAAAGCCATAGTAGCCTGCGCCAAATTCGGCAGGTTGGCTAAAGATGTTGCCGCCGGCGTTACGCACCTCGGTGGCCCAGGCATCCGCTTCTTCGCGGCTATCGGCCCAAAGGGTAAACATTATTTCGTTACTACCGGATAGGTCGGCCGTGCCGGTATTTACCGGGTCTTTAAAATGATCATGCGAAAAAAAGTGCACCACAAAACCGTTGTCGCCAATTTTAAAGCTGGTCAGTTCATTGGTCTTGTTACGCCCTTCGTTTGATGTAAACCCTATCGCGGTATAAAACTTGCGGGTGTGCTCTACATCTTTTACGGCCAGGTTGGCCCATATTTTTGTCGGTTGCATGATTTTTTATTTAAAGGTATAAACAATTGGGATATTAAAGATGTTTTGATTGCCCTCAACACGCGACATGTCAGAAATGACATAATATCTATCGCTTCGCCCGGCATTACAAAGTACGGAAACATTGCCTGATAAAATGGTGACGTAACTTTGTCACCACATTTTAAGTTAAGTTTTTTAACCGGTGGGGCTGTTGCAGTTAACGCACCAATGAGTACGTATAAAGTTTGGTAAAAAGTGGCAGTTTTTGGCAGTTACAGGTACACCAGCCACACCCCACGGCAGTTGCAGGTACACCCATTGCAGGTGTACGCAGTTTTGTGTAAAATTCTGTAAGTCATCAATCTAACAACAAAAACCGCCCTGATTTTTTAAAATATTCCACCATTTTTTTTGAAAAAAGAGGGTGAAAAAAATGGGGTGTTAATTCTTCTGCAATTCCTGGTACTTGATACCATTGGCAGGGTCGGCCTTGGTGAAGATGTTGAGCGCGTCTATACGTGGCTGCGGGTCGGTATGGGCGTATAGCGAGATCAGTTCATCGCACTTAGCCGTAAAAAACACCAGTGGGAACATGGCCCCCAGTCGTTGCCTGTCTAACTGCGTAAGGGCAGGCAACAGCGCCGATATGGCTTTGCGGCCCTTGGTGGCGTTGTCGGCCATTACATCCAGCCCATTGCGGTGGTAATCGTACATAAAGCTGCGGAGGGGGGCGTATACCTTGTTATTAAGGTTCTCGGCCAGCCAATAGCGGTTAGTATTACTGTCGAACGCTTTCCAACCCTTATAGTTGGACGCTTGCGCATTGGTAACCACGGTTTGGGCCAGGTTAAAATACGGCGTGCCACTGTAACGCGCAAAGGTATCGTTGTCAACCCCAGCTATAACATAAGCGTAAAACGCCATTACCGAGCCCAGGTTTGATTGAAAGCTTTGGTTGGTATAGTCGATGGTTTGGCCCTCGGTATAGCTAAACTCGAAGTCTTTATCATTAATACTTAACAGCGTAGTGTTGTAATTGGAGTTAAAAACCGGGCGTGAGGATTGTACCTGCAGCTCGCCGGCGAAGTTACTGCCGCCATCCCAGGTAGTAATGTTGAGGATGAAGTTGCAGTCTAACCGTTCTTGTGGCAATACGTTTTCTGTCAACCATTTATGGCCGTTCAAAAAGTCCTTCATCGCTGTCTCCAACGATTGGAACACGCGCTTATTAGTAGTTTGGACCTTAGGCGTAAGTACGGTTATACGCGCGTTTAAATCCTGCGCACGGGCGGCTAGGCTCAACAAAAACAACGCTATACATATACTTAACTGCTTCATTTTATCAATAAGGTTACTATTTTTTGGCAGATATCCTTAGCTACATCCTCCTTGCTTTTTAGGGCGAAGGTGGTAGTTTGCAAGTCGCGGTCTATAATGGTGATCTTATTGGTATCAGTCCTAAAACCCGCCCCCGCATCACTCAACGAATTTAGCACAATAAAGTCCAGGTTCTTCTTTTTAAGCTTAGCTATGGCGTTCTGCTCTTCGTTGTTGGTTTCCAAAGCAAAGCCTACCAGCAGTTGGCCCGGCTGTTTGTTATCGCCTAAGAACTTTAAGATATCCGTGGTCTTTTTGGTTTCGATGGTAAGGCCGCCATCCTGCTTCTTTATCTTTTGCAGCGCGATGGTAACCGGCGTGTAATCGGCCACGGCGGCGCTCATTACACATACGTTAGCATCGGTATAGTTCTGTTGGCAGGCTTCCAGCATTTCGGCAGCGGTAGTTATATCAATACGTTTAACAGAACGCTGCTTACTTACCTGCGCAGATGGCCCAGAAACCAATATAACATCAGCACCCAAGCGAGCTAACTCATCAGCCATGGAAAACCCCATCTTGCCTGATGAATGGTTGCCTATAAAGCGCACCGGGTCTATAGCCTCATAAGTGGGGCCGGCAGTAACCAATACCTTCTTACCCACTAAAGGAAGTTTCTTTTTAATATCAGCAGTAAGGAAAGCCATAATCTCTTCCGGTTCGGCCATACGGCCCTCGCCATGCAGGCCACTGGCCAGCTCGCCGGTGCCGGGCGCTATCATGATATTACCGAAAGTATGCAGGGTTTCAATATTAGCCGTGGTAGACGGGTGCTTCCACATATCCAGATCCATTGCCGGGGCAAAGTACACCGGGCATTTGGCTGATAGGTAAACGGCGGTAAGCAAATTGTCAACCAATCCGTTAGCCATTTTAGCCAGGGTGTTGGCGCTGGCTGGGGCAATGATCAAAACATCGGCCCAAAGGCCCAGTTCTACGTGGTTGTTCCATTCGCCGGTTTCGGGTGCAAAGTATTCAGAATAAACTGGGTTTTTGGATAGGGTAGAAAGCGTTAAGGGCGTAATAAAGTTGGTAGCATCGGGCGTCATTATAACTTGTACGTTGGCTCCTGCCTTCACAAGCAGCCTCACCAATAAAGCCGATTTATAGGCAGCAATACTGCCACATACACCTAAAACTACATTTTTACCCTCAAGCATCTTGTTAAAGTAAAAAAATAAAAAGTCAAAATTCAAAACAAAGGTAGCCCAATGCTTTTGAATTTTGACTTCAAACTTTTGAATTAAAAGGAGACTATGCTTCTTTTATCGGATTGCGATAGTATATTTTACCATCTAAAAATTCCTGAACGGCAACCAATGATGGTTTAGGCATTCTTTCGTAATGTTTAGATATTTCAATTTGCTCACGATTTTCAAAGATCTCTTCTAAGTTATCGTTTGATGAAGCAAATTCAGAAAGCTTTGCATGCAATTCTTCCTTAACATTGTTTGATATCTGGTTTGCCCTTTTAGACATAATTACCAGCGACTCATAAATGTTTCCTGTTTCTACATCCAGTTCGCGTAAATCGCGGGTTACCGTGCTGTTTGCAATTGCAGGTTTTGTTGGGTTATTATTAATGTTACTCATATCTTATTTGATTATGGCATTTTTTTATGAATGTCCTGTGTTTCTGATCTGGTCTGTATAAATACAGAGTCTTTTCTGGCTAATTTGCGGGCAAGTCTTTCGTTATCGTTTGCCTGGGCTATTATTCTTTTAGCATCCTGTATACCGGCTGCGCTATCTTTTTTTAGTTTCTGCGCTTGTGATAAATAAATACTTTTTGGGTATTTATCTGTAAACTGGTCGGCAAAAGTTATAGCTTGTGTATAACGCTCTTCCTGTTTGTACTCGCGGCTTTGGTGCGCATACTCATATTGCGCTTTGATGGTTAAAAACTCCAGCTCTTCTGCATATTTAGTATCCGGGTAATCGCGCAGCGTATTACCAAACGCAATAACTGCCGATTGATTTTCGCCAATAGTTAAGTACAATTTAGCGTTCGAGTATGCTTTTAACTCTAAACGGTCGCGTAGGTCCTGTATCAATTTACTTGCTTCAGCAACACGCTCGCTTTTTGGATAAAGGTTAATAAACAATTGCAGCTTCTCTATACACTTATAAGTATTCTCCTGGTCTAACGAGAAACCCGGTGCATCAAGGTAATAGCAATATGCCGTTAAAAATCTGGCTTCTTCAGCTCTCGGGTCAGACGGGTATGAAGTAGCAAACTCATTAAAGTGATAAGCCGCGGCTGTATAGTCTTTCAACTTATAGTTAGCCATGGCATTCAAATAAAACAAATCGGTGGCGCCATCAGTACCGCGATAGCGTGTTAGCAGGGTTTCAAATAAACCCAATGCTTTGGCGTATTCTTTCTTCTCGTACAGCCTCTTGCCTTCCTGGAATTTTTTAGCATTATCATTACTTAGCTTTAGCTTATCGTACTTGCTTTTACACCCAATTATGGCGAAAAGTAATACTATTAATAAGCCGGCAAATAATGGTAGTTGTTTTTTAAACATTTTGCAAAGATAAGGAATATTATAAATCAGTCAATTTTTTATTTAGAGGCTAATATATAAGGTGTTTTTTACTATATATATATATGGTGCCTATTTTAACATCTTTTAACGATTGGGATCAACTACTAGTATATAATAGTACACCATTTTAATAAATGGATGATACTATATATAGTAAGGCATTATAATTTGTTTATTTACACAATAGCTTGGTCTGGCTACTTAATACCAACTACCAAATACTTTGCTTGATTTTTTTCAGGCTGATTTGCAAAGTGTTAACAATACACTTTCATTATTTCTTACAAACTATTTGCACGGGTCAAAACTATATGTACCTTTGCAGCCCGCAAAAGAGATAGCGGATTGTTCTAATAACACTTCAAAATACAAGCAAAAAATTATTTAAAATATAATTTGCAGAAGTTAAAAAGGTTCATACCTTTGCAGTCCCAAAACAAACGGGACAAAATTAAAAGAGTTACCGAAAGCGATTTTCGGATACAAAAAATTGAAAAAGTAATCACTGTTAAAAGTGAAAACATAATAGATCTGAACCGCGAGGCAAAGACAAATGTTCTTTTAGGAAATAGAAAATCATGTAGAAAAGCGGGCCGAATTTAGAGTTGGCAGTTTAAAGTTGGCAGTAAGCGGGAGGAGTTAGCAATAACAATAACTGCAAACTAATAACGGGTCACTGCAGGCTGGACAAGGAGGTTTGCGAGAAAAGAGGAAACTGGAGAGATATTGTATAAAGATATATATACAATGATTAACAGATTCTATTATT
>NZ_JAQBOF010000016.1 GCF_028288185.1 Mucilaginibacter sp.
AAACTAAAAAGTTTTAGATTTGATATTTGATAGATTTTATTTTTCTTTGCACTGAAATTATTAATCATTAAACTATAATACTATGTCTGATATCGCTTCAAGAGTAAAAGCTATAATCGTAGAAAAACTGGGTGTTGACGAAAGTGAAGTTACCCCCGAGGCTAGCTTCACCAACGATCTTGGTGCTGACTCTTTAGATACCGTGGAACTTATCATGGAGTTCGAAAAAGAATTTAATGTCGCTATTCCTGACGATCAGGCTGAAACAATCGGCACAGTAGGTCAAGCTGTGGCTTACCTTGAAAAAAACGTTAAATAAGCTCTCCTTAATTTAATTAAATGGGGTTTAAAAGAGTTGTAGTAACCGGGCTTGGGGCACTTACTCCAATTGGCAACAACGTTTCAGAATATTGGAACTCATTGATCAATGGAGTAAGTGGCGCAGCCATGATCAAAAGTTTTGATACAACATTATTCAAAACAAAATTTGCGTGCGAAGTAAAAGGCTTTGACGCGGACGCTTTTTTAGGACGAAAGGATGCGCGTAAGCTTGATCCTTTTGTGCAATACGCCCTGTATAGCACCGAAGAAGCAGTAAAAGATGCCGGTTTAGATTTTTCAAAATTAGATACCAGCCGTATTGGCGTTATCTGGGGTTCAGGCATCGGCGGATTAAAAACGTTTTTAGATGAGGTGGTTAACTTTGCCAAGGGCGATGGTTCACCCCGGTTTAATCCGTTCTTTATACCAAAAATGATAGCCGATATTGCCCCGGGCCATATCTCCATCAAATACGGTTTGCGTGGTCCAAATTTCTCAACAGTATCCGCTTGCGCATCATCAAACAATTCGTTGATAGACTCATTTAACTATATCCGCCTGGGTAAAGCTAATATGTTTATAAGCGGCGGGTCTGAGGCTATTATTAATGAAGCCGGTATAGGCGGATTTAATGCTATGCACGCGTTATCTGTACGTAATGATGATCCTGCAACGGCATCGCGCCCGTTTGATCTTGACCGCGATGGTTTTGTTGCCGGTGAAGGTGCGGGGACCATTATTTTGGAAGAACTGGAACATGCTAAGGCACGCGGTGCTAAAATTTATGCAGAAATGATGGGCGGCGGCATGAGTGCTGATGCTTATCACATGACTGCTCCGCATCCTGACGGCCTTGGTGCTGCCCTGGTAATGCGCTCTGCACTTGAGGATGCAGGTTTGACACCATCAGATATTGATTATGTAAACGTACACGGAACATCTACTCCAATTGGTGATCCGCAGGAAATAAAAGCTATACAAGATGTTTTTGGCGAAGATATTTACAGGATAAATATCAGCTCAACCAAATCAATGACAGGCCACTTATTAGGTGCTGCCGGCGCTGTTGAAGCCATTGCATCCATACTGGCGCTAAACAATGGCATAATACCGCCAACCATTAATCACTTTACTGATGATCCTAGTTTTGATCCTAAAATAAACTTTACTTTTAACAAGGCTCAAAAACGGGATATAAACATTGTACAAAGTAACGGTTTTGGTTTTGGCGGCCACAATGCTTCTGTAATATTTAAAAAGTACGAAGCTTAATACCGGATGCCTGTCAGTCGGTTATATAAGCTATATCTTTCTCCACACAGAAAATACGTTAAAGTTTTAAAGAATTTGCTCGGTTTTGTACCGGGCAATTTGTCGTTATACAGGTTGGCATTTCGTCATAAATCTGTAGCGCAAAACGTAAAAAAAGGTGTAAAAAACAGTAACGAGCGTCTTGAGTTTTTAGGCGATGCCGTTTTAGGCAGCGTTGTGGCCGAAGTGCTGTTTAAGCTTTATCCTTATGAGGATGAGGGTTTTTTAACCGAGCTACGATCAAAAATTGTAAGCCGGGTAAATCTTAACCAACTTGCCCGCAAACTTGGCTTTGAAGATCTGATAGAGTATGATAGCCGCGCCTTGGGCCCAACCAGGCAGGGATCATTATTAGGCGATGCTTTTGAAGCATTGATAGGTGCTGTATATTTGGATAAAGGCTATGATTTTACCAAGCATTTTTTGGTGAATCATATCATTAAATCGCATATTGATATCCATACGCTTGAGCAAACCGAAACCAACTTTAAAAGTAAATTGATAGAGTGGTGCCAGCGCCATGGTAAGGATATATCTTTTGACCTTGTTGACAATGGCGATGGCGAAAACACCAAACTTTTTACTGTACAAGCAAGTGTTGATAACCAAATAATGGGCCTTGGAAAAGAATTTAGCAAGAAAAATGCAGAGAAGTTAGCCGCCGAAAAAGCCTGCGAGGCTTTGGGTATTTAATTATCTGCTTTTACTGCCCCTTTTACAGAAAAATCTAATACAGCTTTTCTATTTTTAAGGATGACTTATTCTCAACAAAATAAGCGTATGACTTTTTGATATAGGTTACAATATCATAATCACTCCATATCCTTATATCTTCAACATTAGGTGTAAAGGCAAGCATAAAATCTTCTATGTCGGTATCGGGGATGTTGGTTGTTTTCTTCACCAATGGCCTATTGTACCGTTTACTGATTTCAATACGCTCCATTTCTTCTTTAGAATATTGCCTGAATTTGCGGGCTTGGGAAGCCCCTTTGCCAAACAATTCATATAAACCCGTTATCGGGGACGTTAAAACAGAGCCGACACTGGGATCTAATGAATAATATTGACCCTTTTTTTTATAATCATCCATCACATTATTTAGCGCCTGGCGTTTGCTGATATCCTTAATATCAACCTCATTTAAATGGATGACAGGCTGCATATATACAGACTGGTCCATATAATTTTGTACCACTATAAATTGAGGCGTATAATCTGCTTTTTTAAAGAGTAAGGTATCACCTAAAGCTGCCTGGATATGAAAGCTGCCAAGTTCATCACTTGTCGTCTCGGGCATCTTCCTGCTTATGTTAGCTACGTTAGCCATTGATATAGTAATAGGGGTGTTTTTTTTAAACACGACACCTTTTACCGTAAACAATTTTTGTGCAGAAGCATTAAAGCCCAGGCAAAAACAAAAAAATATTATTGCACCTAGTTTATTATATGGGGATGGATTATTCAACATGCAAAACTAAGCATTGTATTTGAGGGAAATTGTAAAAAAATGTTAATTTTTGATTTGTTACTACTAGTTATCTATTAAAGGTTAACGATTAAGAATGGGTTTTCTTATCAATATTGTAGATTTTTAAACGCTTGCAATCCTCCAATCTTTAATCTTCAATCACTAATCTTTAACCCGAATCGCTAAAAAAAACTATCTTTGCGCATGATAAAATCCATGACAGGATATGGAATTGCCAGTTTTGACGCAGGTAATACAAAATACACGGTCGAAATTAAATCCCTGAACAGTAAATTTCTCGAACTGTCTTTACGCCTGCCCAAAATATTTTCAGAAAAAGAGTTCCAGTTACGTAATGATTGCAGCAAGCAAATAGAGCGCGGTAAGGTAAACCTATCTATAAATGTTGAGCAAGCCAACTCGGCCCCTGTAAAGGCGGCAGGTATTGATACCGAGCTTTTAAAGAACTACTACTCGCAACTGAAAGCGGTTAGTGCCGAGTTGAATGAGCCGGCAACCAACTTGCTGCAACTAGCGCTTGGTTTACCCGAAGTTGTTAAATACGATGAAGAAACGCTATCAGAAGATGAGTGGAAAATAGTTGAAAAAACTTTCAACCAAGCTATGACCGCATTCCAGCAATTCAGGAGCGATGAAGGCAATACGTTGGAACAGGATGTTAAATACCGTATAGATATCATCCTTAATAATTTAAAATTGGTTGAGATTGAAGAGCCCAAACGTATACCTGTTATACGCGAGCGCCTTAACCAGTTTTTAAGTGAAGCTGTGGGCCGCGAAGGTATAGATCAAAATCGTTTTGAGCAGGAACTGATCTATTTTATAGATAAACTGGATATCACCGAAGAAAAAATACGTTTGAAAACCCATTGCGATTACTTTATCGAGACATTAAAAAATGCCGATGCCAATGGTAAAAAACTGGGCTTCATATCGCAAGAGATAGGCCGTGAAATAAATACTTTAGGTTCGAAAGCTAACGATGCCAATATGCAAAAATTGGTAGTGGGGATGAAAGAGGAACTTGAAAAGATTAAAGAACAATTACTTAACGTATTATAATCACTGGTTATTAGTCATTGGTCATTAGTAAGTAGCTAATGCAATGACCCAATGACCAATGACCAATGACTAATACCCAATGGCCAAACAAAGAAAACTTGTTATATTTTCTGCACCATCAGGAGCCGGTAAAACAACCATAGTTAAGCACCTGCTTACCAAATTTCCTGAACTGGAGTTTTCTGTATCAGCCACAACAAGACAACCCCGTGGCGATGAAGAGGCTGATAAATCTTATCACTTTATTAGTAAAGAGGAGTTTTTGCACCGGATTGCCAAAAAACAGTTTGTTGAGTTTGAAGAAGTATACTCGGGCACCTTCTACGGGACGTTGCGCACGGAGATTGAACGCATTTGGAAAAAAGGTAAAATAGTAATATTTGATATAGATGTAGAAGGGGGTTTGCACCTTAAACGCAAGTATAATGGGCAGGCGTTGGCTATCTTTGTTCAGCCGCCATCATTAGAGGTGCTTAAAGAACGTTTAACAGGAAGAGGCACCGATAGCGAGGATAAATTAAAAGAACGTTTTGCTAAAGCCGAAAAAGAATTGAATTACGCGCCCAAATTTGATATTATCCTAAAAAATCACGATCTTCAGACGGCATGCAATGAGGCGGAAGAATTGGTGAAGGGCTTTTTGAAATAGTTGCTGCCGGTTAATATTTCTTCACACTGCTATTAACTGATAAATAATGAAAATAGGACTGCTTTTTGGTTCTTTCAACCCCATACATATTGGCCACTTAATAATAGCTAATTACCTGGCTAATCATACTACGTTGGATAAGGTTTGGCTGGTAGTATCGCCCCAAAATCCGCTGAAAAAATATGGCGACCTGATTAATACTTACGATAGGCTGGAAATGGCTCGCCTGGCTACAGATAACGCTCAAAATATTCAGGTTAGCGATGTCGAGCTTAAACTGCCGCAACCATCATACACTATTGATACACTTACCCATCTAAAAGAAAAATACCCGGAGCATGAGTTCGCGTTGATTATGGGATCGGATAACCTGGTGAGCCTGCCCAAATGGAAAAACTATAAATTGATACTGCGCGACTACCAGATCTATGTCTACCCACGCCCCGGCTATGAAAATGCCGAGTTGGCTTCGCATCCGTCAGTAACTATAACCATGACACCGCAGATGGAGTTATCTGCAACGTTTATACGTAAATCAATATCCGAGAAAAAGAATGTGCAATATTTTGTGCCAGACCCGGTTTTAAAGTTTATTGAGAGTAAGAGTTTGTATAAGTAATTTTTTAACTTTATAAAAAAGGAGATGTTATGGTAATTACAAAAGACAAGCTTCAGAATATTTTGAACGACATGCCAGATAAAATTGATGTGGAAGAAATATTTGATAGAATTATATTGTCGGCAAAAATTGAACAAGCACTTAGAGAATCAAATCAAGGTTTAGGCCAGGATTGGAATGAATTTAAAACAGAATGGTTAAAAGAAGGTCTATAAAAATAGATATTTTACCTACTGCCAAGTCTGACCTACAAGAGATAGTTGACTTTATAGCACAAGGCTCACATAAGTATGCTAAATTAGAAAAGCAATTAATTATTAATGCGATAAGTCAGTTATTTGATTTCCCCGATTTAGGAAAGCCATTCGATTATAGATCAATTGATGCCCGTCAATTGGTTTTTAAAAACTATCTTATAATATATCGATATAAAACCGAAGATGTTTTAGAGATACTTACAGTCCACCACCATGCCCGCTCAATAAGCAACAATCCCGCTTTTACTGACGAGGATTAACCTTTATCTTTGCCCCGTGAGCGAAAAGACAATCCTGAAATTACAATTGCCAACAGACCCTACCTGGGTTAAGAATGTGGTAGAAAGCAACATTGAAGAATTATTAATTGACCATGCCTATTGCGAACAAAAGGCGGCCACAAATGGCATTACCCTTATTGTTCAAAACCCAAACCTGAGCGACCTGGTGCAGCAAATGATAGCTTTGGTACAGGAAGAAATGGATCATTTTAAACGTGTGCACGAAATTATTTTGCAGCGCGGCTATGTGTTGGGTAAAGAGCGTAAGGACGACTATGTAAATGAACTACGCAAATTTATAATTATCGGCGGGGGTAGAGAGGCGCAGTTAATTGACAGACTGCTGTTTTCGGCAATGATAGAGGCTCGTAGCTGTGAGCGTTTTAAGGTATTATCTGAAAATATTAATGATAAGCAGCTATCAGAATTTTACCACGAATTAATGATAAGCGAGGCCACACATTATACTATGTTTATTAACCTGGCAAAAAAGCACGCCGCTACAATAGACGTAGATAAACGCTGGAAAGAGTTCTTGGCATACGAGGCGCAGGTGGTTAAAAATTACGGAAAAGCCGAAACTATACATGGCTAATCTCAAGTATAATAGATGATTTATTTTTGCTAACCCATCATATCAACAGGCTCTTTTGTTTTAAAAAAGAAGAAAGTTTGGCTTGTATAGCTAACCACAACCACAATAGCCGTAGTCAATATTTTTGATGGAGTAGGATACCAGCCCAGATAATCAACAAATAATTTGAGCAAAACATAGTTAAGTGCCATACATATAAACGTTACCAAAAGATAACGAAACAGCTGGCTCCTGCGGCGCAAACCCGACTGTTGGAAAACCACATACCGGTTAAGATAAAAGCCTACAGGTAAGGTAATACAAAACGCCAACCATAATGATGCAATATGCGGACTAAGGATAATGGCGCCCAGCGTTACATTATGCTTCTTAAATATTAAATGATAATTCAAGGCAAACAGCCCAATATCAAGCAGCGTATTTACGCCACCGCAAGCCGCATACCTAAAGGTTTGTAAAGACATGAAGCGCTTAAATAGCGGATACAACAGATCAACCATAAACAGGATGCTGTTTTTAATACGCTGATGGATTTTCTGCATTGCTATTTCGTTGCTGATGTTTTATGTAACCCTACCACATTATTTAAATAATTATCCATCATCTCTATATCAACCACATCATTAATTAAACCAATATGCATATCAGGGCGAATAATTAAGGTCTTCTTTCTTCCATTTGCCACCTCAAAGATTTTAAATATTTCCTCATTTTTTGCGGATGGTGGCAGGTAGAAGAAATTTAAATTAACACCATAATTTTGAGTTATCCATTTGGCCAGGGTAAACAGGTCTAATTCTTGTAGTTTGCCTAATATAATAAGGGTAAAACCGGGCTTGGTGCACCACTCGTGCAGGTCGGTTTCTTCCTGTTTCTTTTCGTCAAATACTTTAAGATAGGGGAGGCGGTCGCCGGCTTTAACAGTTTTGCCATTGCTTAAATGCAGGCTGATAGCGCTATGCCGGTAATTAATAAATATCTGTGATACCCGCCTGAAGAATATATCGCGTAAGCCTTCCCTTCCCCATACAAACTTAAGCAAGCCGGGCATTATCCATTTTTTAAATAACATGGTTAACCAACTTGTAGACATTACTATCTTAAAGACTCTATCTGTAGTATTCAGCAGTTCTTTAGCTACCGGCATACGCTCGGCTGCATAGGTATCTAAAATGCTTTCTTGGATTTGTTCGTTTACCACTCCGGCCATTTTCCAACCCAAATTATAGGCATCCTGCAAACCGGTGTTCATGCCCTGCCCGCCAACCGGCGAATGGATATGGGCCGCATCGCCAATTAAAAAACAGCGTTGCAGTCTAAAACTGTCGGCCATACGGTGGTGCAGGCGATAGGTAGTAAACCATTTAACATGCGCTACATTATTGTCTGTTTGTGTTATGTTGTCTAAATGCGGCAGCACTTCTTCTATCTGCAAATCCTCACTAGGTTCAACACCTTTGGGCAGATTGCCTATTATCCGGTAGCAATTATCCTCTGGCATGGGGAAATAGCCTGCAAAGCCTGCTTTTGATAAATAAAGCTGTACCTGGTTACCTGTAAGCGCTGCATTAGCCAATTCAACATCGGCCAAATAAAATTCATGCGCGTAGCTGTCGCCGGTAAAGGGTATTTGCAATTGTTTGCGTACCACGCTATGCGTGCCATCGGCAGCAACCAGCCAATTGGCAGTTAAATTTATAGTTTCTGTGCCTGATTGCAGTTGTACCTCAACCTGCCCCAATGTTTGCTTTACCGATATCAGGTTAGTATCCCAATACACAGGGCAGCAATTGGTTGTTAAAAAATCAAGCAGCAGGCGCTCGTTTTTGCTTTGTTGATATAGAAGGACAAACGGAAATTTGGTTTCGCCTTTGCCAGTGTTTTCTAAAGATAGCTCGGCCAATACTTTGCCATCCTCATTAAAGGCCACGCCACCAGCTTGTTTGCCATTGGCCAGTATGGGGCCTATCACACCCATTTGACGGTATATCTCTAAAGATCGTGCTTGTACCGCTAGCGCTTTTGATTGGTCTGTTGGGCCTTGTTTGCTATCAATAATAATAGGCTGCACACCATGCCTTAGCAACTGAGCAGCCATCATCAAGCCAGATGGGCCGGCACCGATAATTAAAACCTTGGTATGTTGCTCTGCAATTAACACTTATATAGAGCGGGATATGATGAAAATAGTTGGCTTTTTATGCAAATCAGGTACTTGTGTTTGCCATTCGGCGATAGTTTTGGTTTGTACAAACTCATCCGCAGCGGTTAAATTACTGGCAATACAAAGCTTAGTTTTAGGATGCCCTGTTTTTAAGATCTCTTCTAACAAGGGGTTATTGCGGAAAGGCGTTTCAATAAATATCTGCGTTTGATTTAGACGATCTGATAAACCTTCCAGCTCTCTGATACGCTTACTTCTCTCCACCTTATCAATAGGCAAATAACCTTGAAACGCAAAGCTTTGCCCGTTAAAGCCCGATGCCATTAGCGCCAGTAAAATAGAACTTGGCCCAACTAAAGGGACAACTTTTATTCCACGCCTATGTGCTTCGGCAACAATTTCTGCGCCTGGGTCGGCAACACCGGGGCACCCGGCTTCGCTCATCAAGCCGGTATCTTTGCCGGATTGTAATCCCACAAAAAATATCCCGAGGCTGCTGCCTCGGCTATGTTTGCCATAATCATGCATTACCAATTGGCTCTGCGGGGTTTTAAGCCCGGCCTCTTTTAAAAAGCGACGTGCGGTTTTTTCGTTCTCAACAATATATTCTTTTATATTGTTAATGGTATCAACCAGGTAGGGGGTAAAAGTTTTGGCCGCTGCTTCATCAGCAAGCGGTACGGGTATTAAAAAAAGGGTTCCGTTGGGCATATTGCAAAATTGCTCATTTTTGTTTAATTTAAGGGGCATGTAAGGGAGATAGATTTATGAAATCATTAGGTATTAACTGGTTTATAGAGGGTAATATAGATTTTGAGTACAAAAAGTATGTGCTGCTAGCTTATCTGCAAGAAATAAACAGTCATTTTGATAAGAGCCGCTTGTATCCAAATTTGAGCGACCTGGTGTTTCATTACAATAATCTGGTATGTTTTAAGCATAATAAAATCACGCTGCAAAACTCCTTCCCGCAGCGGTTAACCAAGGCAGATATTGCCGCAGTAAAACTTACCTATCAAAAAATTGTGGAAGATGACAGTACTATGCAGGAGATTGAGCAGATTATTGCCTACGCTCTATATAAGATGGACCCCGCCATACAAACCGGCAAAGAGATATATGATTTTGTAGAAAGCCGCCTTAATATAGATCCAATCGGTATAATGCCGTTGCTGCCTTATGATGGTTATTTTTCGTTACGCAATGGTACGGAAACTACCAATCATTTGTACGAGTATCATTTTACCATTTTCGAGGATAAGGAAGATAAATATCGCGGCATTAACATACAGTTAATAGATACTTACGAACATAACCTGGTAAATACGCCCGAGGCTATAAAGCTGCAGTTAATTAAACGTAATACCTATTTGCCAAACCCGGCGGTATATTATTTGCATAGCGATATTACCTTCCCGCTTGAACAAACTTTACTGCCTGTGGCAAAGCGCTGCTTGGTTAAATATATATCAGATGCGGCGTAAGGTTGTACGTTTGACGTATAAATTGAATTGGAATGAGTTAAAATAAAACGTACCACGTAAAACGTCCTACGTATAACATAATCATGGTTTATAAATCAAAAATAGAACCCATTATACTAATAGTTGCTATTGCTTTGTTTGGCGGATTGTCAGTCTTTTATATCGTCAGCCATATATGGGATGCCTTAGCTATTAACTTACTGGTTTGCGTTTTTATAGCATATTTATACACTACAACCTATTACACCATTACCGGCAACACGCTTAATGTACATTGCGGTTTTTTTTATAATACCGATATTGATATAGCCTCCATCAAATTAATTACCGAAACAAACAGCGTTTTAAGTGCGCCCGCGTTCTCATTAGACAGGATCGAGATTTTATAATAAATACGATAGCATTGTTATATCTCCACCCAATAAAACAGATTTTATAGCAGCTTTAAAAAGCATAAATAATGCCATTGAAATAAAGATTAAAGAGAAAAAAAAATAGCAACTATGCCTATAGTGTTGGTTATTAAATATATTTACTACCTTGCATTAACTTTAATAACAATATAATGGCAACAGGAACAGTAAAATTTTTTAATGACTCTAAAGGTTTCGGCTTTATCAAATCTAGTGATGGCGAAGAAATCTTTGTACACGTATCAGGATTAATCGACAAAATTCGCGAGAATGACGAAGTTGAATACGAAGTACAAAACGGCAAAAAAGGCCTTAACGCGGTAAATGTAAAATTAGCTTAAAACTATATTTATTCATCGTAAAAAACCTTCTCATGAAAATGAGAAGGTTTTTTGTTTTATACGAATTTAGCCTATATAAGGTGCCATTAGCTCAATTAAAAGCCTTACTGTTTTTGCAGTAAGGCTTTTTGTTTTGATAGGATTTAGGTTTAATGATATTGTGTTAATGTTTATCCCAATTGATCTTTCTTGAAAAATACATTAAAGCCGATATAATTATAAATAAAGCTATGCTTCCAATTAATAAGGCAAGATCTTCCAATTGAATAAGAACAAAAATAAATACATAGAATACAGAGAGGATTGCCGCAAATAATATGGACACCATCCTGTTTCGGAGTAAGGACGCTAAAAAAACAGAGACGAGTGTAATTGTTGCCACTGATGCAATAAGATAAGCCAGATTGTAGCCCACTTGCTCTGAAAATGAAAGTAACAATGTGTAATAAATGCTCATGGCGGCACCTATTAATATGTAGTTAAATACATGGATCTTTTGCTTGCTTATTAGCTCTGTTAAAAAGAGAGATATAAAAGTGAGCAGTATGATCAAAATACCATACTTGTTGGTGCGCGTAGTTTTTTGGTATTGGTCAACCGCTACTTTTAGCTTTACGCCAAATATGGCATCTGCATGGTTTTGCATTTTGTTGAGTACGGTATCATCAGCCGCCCATTGTTGGGCAAAGGGGCGGTTAAAATAAAGCATGCGCCACTTTGCACTAAAACCACTGTCGGTAACCTTGCGGTAATCCGGCAGATAGCGGCCGTCAAAGCTTGGGGTTTTCCAGTTGCCGTTAACTTCTACATCGGTGGTTTTGCCGGTATGTAAAAAACTTAGCTCTTCGCTGCCTTTCAAATCCAGGTCAAAATCAAAGGGTAATTGTTTGTCTGCTATTGTAGTTAGGTTGATATTAGCCTGTAATCCGTTACTAAACAACCCTTTTTCGTTAAATACGGGTTCCACCTGCATGGACTGCCCGCCTGATCTGATAATCGGATTAGTTTTCAAACCTTTTAGGTCTGATATGCTAAAAGTTAAACGAGCCTGGGCCGGTAATAATTGATCAGCAGTAATACCTAATTTCTCAATTTCGGCTTTAAAATTGCCCCAAACCTTAATGTGGGTGTTATAAACTACGGTTTCATATATCCCACGATGCAGGGTTTCAGAAATTACACCTGCTTTTATGTGCAGGCTTTCGGGCAATATGTATAGGTTTTCAGTAAGTTCTTTTAAAATCAATTTGTTGCTGGTATCATGATCTTTGTATTGCCTTTTGTAAGGTATAACCAATACCGGGCCCTGTATCAACTGGCTTCCCGACCATTTGTCTGATACGTCCTTCTCCATTTCATCATGCCTTGCGGCCCGTTCATTTATCAGGTTCCCCACCATTGCCGATGGGATGATCAGTAATAATACCAGTATGCCTATGAACATTAATTTTAGGGTAACCGACTCCTTGAGCCAGTTAAAAAATCCTTGTGGTTTGTCTTTTTGGTCTTCCATTGTGATTATTTTAAAAGTACTTTGTATTTCAAAGTGTTTGAATAAAAAAATATAATTTAACTTTTTGTTGATTTTATTAATTGTTCCAAAGCATCCAAATGCCCCGCGAATGCTTTTTTTCCTTTATCAGTCGCTTCATAATTGGTATTAGGTTTACGGCCTAAAAACGATTTATTAACCAATATATATTCTTCTTTCTCTAATCCTTTTAAATGCGATGCCAGGTTACCATCGGTAATATCCAACAGATCTTTTAGCGAGTTAAAGTCGTACCGTTGGTTGGCTACCAGCACACTCATAATTTGCAGGCGCAGGCGGTTCTCAAAAGCTTTGTCTAATTTATCAAATGGTATTTTCACCTATCGTATTTTAAGTACATCATACTGCCATATATAATATGCAAAACCCCAAAGCCGATTGCCCAAAAATACAATCCGTATCCCGGATATAAGGCAGCTATCAAACCTAATATAATTTCGCATAACCCCAATGATTTTACCCCGTCAAAAGTAAAATTACCAGCACCTACTAATGATAGTCCGTAAAAAATAAGCGATGCCGGAGCCACTATACCAAAATATCCCCGTGCTATGAAAATCAGGATTAGTAAACCGCCGGCTATTAATGGTATTGCCATATTGAACAAAAGCTCGCGACTTGTTTTACCCCATATTTTTTGCCCCTTGCGTTTTGCTTTTTGATAGGTTAATAACACACCTGTTGCTAACGATGCCACAAGCACCGCAACAGCAATAAAGAACAAAGGCGCTAAAACAGAAACTGACGTATCCAAATATCCCACAGCCGGCGAGTAAGAGCCGCCACCAAATGATAATTGATAAACAGGAGCCTGGTGCAGCAACGGGTAAGCAGCAATTGCGCCGATTAAAGCATATACACCAGCTAATATGCCCGATAAGCCGCTCAATGATATAAACTTTGACGACCGCTCCATCAAACTGCGGATAGATGCCAGGTCGTTTTGAATGTCAGTTTCTTTCATATAAAAGTACTTTGTTATTCAAAGTAACAGATAAGAAATGAGATCCGCAAATTTATTTGAAGAAAAAGCATGAATTTTATTTGGATGTCATTTCGATACAAGGTACGAGTGAGAAACCTTATACAACTTGCAAATCGGCCTTGCGTGGCGTATAAGACTTCTCGCTATGCTCGAAATGACATAATGGGCTGGTTGCTTACAACTCTCCCAGCTTTATCAAAGCATAAAACAATCCGGTACAATGCAAGGATTGGGCTATTTTATTATCGGCTAATAGTTGTTTTACTTCGGCAATGGTATATTCTTCAACTATTATTTCTTCGTGCTCATCCAAGTCTTGTTCCTGCACTTTAATGCCGCCTTTGGCCAGGTAGCAGTAAACATGATTGGTTGCTGTAGACGGGTTTGGATAAACAATGCTGATTAATTCGATATCATCAAACTGGTAGCCTGTTTCTTCCAGTAATTCACGGCGCATGGCTGCTGCCGGCTCTTCATCGCCATCAATAACACCACCGGGAATCTCTAATGAAACAATGCCTGCTGCATGACGATATTGGCGCACCATCAGTATTTTATTATCTGTAGTCAACGCCACCGCGTTTACCCAATTGGGATATTCTAAAACATAGTATTGATCTACAATGCGGCCGTCTGGCATTTTGCATACATCAGACCGTAACGTAGCCCAAGGGCCTTTATGTATATATTCTGAACTACAGATAGTCCATTTAAGGTCACTCATCTCTGAACCGTTGATTTAATATGATTGAATGATTGCGTAATATGGCAATGTGATTTTTTTGATTAGTAAGCCGATTAAATAGGCATCAGCGAAATCCCCAAGTCAAAAAAAACAGTGGTCCTACCAGCTTCCGCCTGATCCGCCGCCGCCAAAATCGCCGCCGCCAAATCCGCCGAAACCACCACCGCCGCCGCTATCGCCACCACCAGAGAAACCTCCCCAGCCGCCGCCATTGCTGCTGCGCCCGAGTGCTGACCCGGCTAAAAACCACCAGAACGGACTGGCACTACCACGGCTGCCAATTACCTGGCCGCCACCGCCACCTTTATTTCTGAATACAACTATGAGTATAAAAACAACTATAATGATTATAAAACCAACCGGGCTACCACCGTCACTTTTTTGGTGACGTGCCTTTTTTTCGGCTTTATATTCGCCTTTGGTATATTTTATAATATCATCAATGCCTGCATCTAATCCGCCATAATAATCGCCTGCTTTAAAACGCGGGTTCATATCGTTTACGCGGATCTGCTGGGTAATAATATCCGGCAAAGCGCCTTCAACACCATAACCGGTTTGGATAGATAGCTTATGGTCATCTAAAGCAACCAATACCATGATACCATTATTCTTTCCTTTTTGCCCTACACCCCAGGCACGGCCCAGTTTTTGAGCATAATCATTCACATCATAATCACCTATAGAATGTAGTATTACTACCGCTATTTGGGTTGATGACGAGTCGTTAAAAGCAACCAGTTTGCTTTCCAGCCGTTGTTTTTCATCGGCCGATAAAGTATTGGTATAATCAGTAACTATGGTGTTTGATTTAGGCGGAAGCTGTTGCGCGAATATGCTCCAGGTACACAGCAATAAACCAACAAATAATGTAATTTTTTTGAACATCGTTTTAGGGATTAGTCGCCATCCATAAAGGCAACATCGTTTGAAAGCTCATCTGTATCACTATCCAGGTCATGCGGAAAGTATTTGCCTAACTGGTCTCCGGCAATTTTTATCCCGGTAACAATGCCTTCAACAATATCGCCGGTTTTAAAATGGTTAAGCATATCCTCTTTGGTACTGTCCCAAAAATCTTCGGTTACTACCTGGTTTATGCCGGCATCGCCAATAATGGCAAACTTACGGTCAACCACGGCAACATATATCAGTACGCCATTACGCAGTTTGGTTTTATGCATATCCAGCTGATAAAAGTACTTGGCGCTGCGGTCAAGCACATCCTCGCTACAGGTCTTTTCAATACAAACCCGCAACTCGCCCGATGTATGCTTTTCGGCATCGGCTATCGCTTCGCGTATACGTTGTTGCTCCTCGTCGTTAAATACAGCCATGGGTCTTTAATGAGTGAATTATTGAATGAGTGATTGAGTGAATAAATATAATGAGTGAATGAGTGAGTTTTGAATGAGTGAATATTTTAAACATTCACTCATTCGCTCAATTACTCATTCACTAATTAAAACTTTACTTTCGGCGCTTTATCTGCACCGGCTTCAGCCTGGAAATAACCTTTCTCGGTGAAGCTAAACATCTTTGCAGTTATGTTTGCCGGGAACGAGCGGATCTTGGTATTGAATTGTTGTACCGCATCATTAAAATCGTTACGGGCTACCGAGATGCGATTCTCTGTACCTTCAATCTGGGCTTGCAGGCCCAAAAAGTTCTGGTTTGTTTTTAACTCAGGATATTGTTCTGACACCACCATTAATCTACCCAAAGCCGAACCTAACTGGCCCTGTGCGGCCTGGAATGCTTTAATAGACTCGGGCGTTAATTTAGATGGATCAACCTGTACAGACGTTGCTTTGGCACGGGCCTCTATAACTGCTGTTAAAGTACTTTTCTCAAAATTTGCAGCACCTTTTACAGCTTCAACCAGGTTAGGTATCAAATCAGACCGGCGTTGATACATGGTTTGTACTGTACCCCATTTCCCTTTTACGTTTTCGTCCATTTGTACCATGCTGTTATAACTGCATGAACTTAATGACATTGCTGCCACTACTACTAATATTGCTGTGAATAGCTTTTTCATTTTTTTTAGTTTTATTTATTTTGATAATTAGAGCACAAAACACATACCGTTGTTACAAAGTATATTTAAGTATGCCATTATGCCAGTGTTTGGTAAATATAAATAAAAGATTGGTATGAAATGAAGTGTTACAGGCATGGCTTAGGAAAATCACTTTTAAAAACAGGAGGCTCCGCTGGAGCCGTTAAAACACCATCTTGTATTCTATAAACAGGTAGTTCCGCTGGAACTATTTATGGCTTTGATCAATGTGACTCCGGAGGAGTCGCCTGTTTATAGTATAAAATAAATATAAAAAAGGGCCCCGTAGGCGCCTCCTAATGGCTATTGAGTTTTAAAAGCGATTTCCCTGAGGCATTGTGTAATGTGACATCTGTAAATAAAAAAGCATTATCCTTTAGTATGATATAGCCGGGTCTTATAGATTTTAATTTATATTTGGGTCTGTAAAAATTAACTTTTCCCTGTTTCTTCATGAAGAAAATACTTACTGCCCTGTTTGTTTGCACCGCTTTTATAGCCAACGCACAAAAATCAACCGAAAATTTAGTTCAATATGTTAAGCCGATAGTAGGTACCCAGCGCATGGGCCATACTTTCCCGGGTGCTACCGTGCCATTTGGTATGGTGCAATTAAGCCCCGAAACTGATACCGCGGGCTATGAATTGAACGGGCATTATAACCCCGACGTTTATAAATATTGCGCGGGTTATCAATACGAAGATAAAACCATTGTCGGCTTTAGCCATACGCATTTTAGCGGCACCGGCCACTCGGATCTTGGCGATTTTTTAATTATGCCGACAATCGGCCAGTTAAAGCTTAACCCCGGTACGGCTGATAAACCACATAGCGGTTACCGTTCGCCTTTCTCGCATGCTAACGAAGTGAGCGAAGCCAACTACTATAAAGTAAAGCTGGATGAGCATAATATCCTGGCCGAAATGACTACCACCACGCGTGTTGGTTTTCATCAATATACTTTCCCTAAATCAGACAACGCGCATATCATACTTGACCTGATGGCGGGTATTTATAATTATCCCGATAAAAACGTGTGGACCTACATGCGTGTGATAGATGATACACACGTAATAGGCTATAGGTTAACTAACGGCTGGGCACGTAGCCGCGCTTTATATTTTGCTATGGAGTTTTCTAAACCGTTTACCGGCCATGGCTATAAAAATTACTCGAAACGCGAGGTATATGGCGGTTTCTGGGGTAAATTCAATCAGGCTAAAAACTTCCCGGAGATAGCCGGTA
Organism: Mucilaginibacter sp.; assembly: GCF_028288185.1. Lineage (GTDB taxonomy): Bacteria > Bacteroidota > Bacteroidia > Sphingobacteriales > Sphingobacteriaceae > Mucilaginibacter. The sequence goes on from NZ_JAQBOF010000016.1 coordinate 17,580, forward strand.
AGAATCTTCGTGCTTACTTCGATTTTAAAACCGAAGAAGGCGAAAAGATCAAAATAAAATTTGCCATATCGCCGGTTAGCATGGATGGCGCCATGGCCAACATGAAAGCCGAAGCCACCACCTGGGATTTTGACAAAGTTAAAAACGATGGCCAGGCACAATGGGAAAAAGAGCTGCATAAAATTACCATCAGCGGAAATAAAGAAATCAAGGAGAATTTTTATACCTCTATGTACCATACCATGATTAACCCTACGGTTTATATGGATGTGGATGGAAAATACAAGGGCCTTGATCAAAACATACATACGGCCCAGGGCTTTACCAACTACACTACGTTTAGCTTATGGGATACCCACCGCGCGCTGCATCCGCTGTTTAATATTATTGACCCTGACCGTAATGCTGACATGGTAAAATCTATGATGGCGCATTTTGACCAAAGCCCGGAACACATGCTGCCGGTATGGAGCAACTCGGGTAACGAGAACTGGTGCATGAGCGGCTACCATAGCGTATCTGTTATTGCCGATGCGGTTGTAAAAGGCAACGCGCCGTTTGATGCTAATAAAGCATTAGAGGATTGCGTGACCACCGCCCGCCATAAAGATTATTTGGGTATTGGCTACTATATGGATATGGGTTATATCCCTGACGAAAAAGATGGCAACTCGGTATCATCAACTTTAGAGTATGCTTATGATGATTGGTGTATTGCACAAATGGCCAAGAAGCTAGGCAACACCGCTATTTACAATGAATTTATTAAACGGTCTGAAAACTATAAAAATGTGTACGACCCAAAATCCGGCTTTATGCATCCGCGTATGACCGATGGTAAGTTCCGCGATAAATTTGATCCGTTTACTACTATCAACCAGGGATTTATTGAAGGTAACGCCTGGAACTATACCCTATATGTTCCGCACGACCCTGCATCATTAATAAAACTAATGGGTGGCAACAAACGGTTTATAGTTTATATGGACAGCCTGTTTAGCTATAACCTGCCGGATAAATATTTTGCCGAAACCGAAGATATTACCAAAGACGGTATCATTGGCAACTATGTGCATGGTAACGAGCCATCGCACCACGTGGCTTATTTGTACGACTGGACCGACAAACCCTGGAAAACGCAGGAGAAGATCCGGATGATATTACCGCAGATGTATAAACCCACTCCGGATGGTTTGGGCGGCAATGATGATACCGGCCAGATGAGCGCCTGGTACATATTCAGCACGTTAGGTTTTTACCCGGTTGCCCCGGCATCTGATCAATATGCCATTGGCAGCCCGGCGGTTGATGGTGCGGTTGTGCAGGTGGGCGGCGGTAAAACGTTTACCATCCATGTAAATAACCAGGGTGCTAAGAATGTGTATATCCAAAAGATCATATTAAATGGTAAGCCATTAGATAAATTGTTTTTAAGCCATGCTGATATTATGAATGGCGGCGAGATCACTTTTTATATGTCGCCGAAGCATAAATAAAGCAGCATACTAAGTATTACCGTAAACAAATTATTTGAAATAAGATCGCTGACATCCCGCTACCGCTATCGCCATAAATTAAACCTAAATTTGCCGGGTGAGATCTGCGATAAAGTTCCTGGTATTGTTTGTTGTTATACTTGCGGGCTGCCAGCAACCTGCACCGCCGGTTACCGCGCCGCAATTTGTCGTGCCACCTTTTACTGTGCCGCATTTCACAGAGCAGGTAGATACAGTGGTTAATATGGGTAATTATACGTCCCATTATTCGTACGCGCTTAAAGAGCCTTTATATGTTAGCTATACCTTAAAGTATGGCGGAGGCGATTGCAGTCGGGCGCATTACAAATTTAAGGCCGATAGCACGCTTACGGCCACAGCGGCAGATTATTCACATTCGGGCTATGACGAGGGGCACCTGGCCAATGCCGAAGACTTTGCCTACGATTGTAAACTCGATAAAAAAACATTTAGCTTTTACAATTGCCTGCCGCAAACACCGCGGCTAAACCGTGGCATCTGGAAAGTATGGGAAACCCGCATCCGTGCGCTATCGCAAACCAAAACACTGTATATTACTGCCGGGGGTATCTTTACCGCCAAATTGATTAAACCCGGCAGCCATGTTGCCGTGCCCGATTATTGCTATAAAGTAGTAATAGATTCGGCCAGCGGCCAAACGGTTTATTGTCTGTTGTTCCCCAACGATAATACCGACCAGGTTTTACCTGTCAGTTTGAATGTTTTGAAGGGAACGTTGGGGTATGCGTTAACGTTGGTGGGGGTAAAATAATATTTGCCGGAATTGTTGATGACATGAATGTTAGTAGAGACGCAATGCATTGCGCCTCTACTAACACGTATCATTCAAACAAATACCATGAATCGATGTTAGCAGAGATTAGTGAAGAGATCTCTTATTTTTATAATTCTACTGGCGTATTTGGGCGCGCAGGCGCAGCATCCGGCCAAATGGCCCGGGCATCATAAAGCAGCTATCGTTTTGACTTATGACGATGCCCTGGAATCGCAGTTAACGGTGGGCGTCCCCCAACTGCGCAGCCAGCAACTTAAAGCTACTTTTTTCCTGACAGCGGATATAGACACGCTGACCATTCCTAAATGGAAAAAGCTGAGCTGCGAGGGCTATGAGCTGGGTAACCATACACTCTATCATCCTTGTCTTAGCACTGAAGACAACCCCGTTGCTTCTGAAAACTACACGATAGAAAAAATGCTCCGCGAAATAGAAATAATGAACAATTATCTTTATGCGATAGACGGGCATACCAGTCGCACCTTTGCCTATCCCTGTTCTGAAACCACTGCCGGGAAGAAAGATTATGTGGATTCGCTGCGCGATTACGGATTAGTAAAATATGCCCGCACCGGTGGTGATACCGATGCGGTAGTTACCGACTTTTCCCACCTTGACCTATTGCGCGTTCCGTCCTATGGGCTTGAAGGCAACAACACCGCTGCCGAATTAATTGGCTTTGTTAAAAAAGTTCAAAAAGCTGGTGGCCTGGGCATTTTTATGTTTCACGGCATAGGCGGCGATTATATTTCTGTTTCCGCCAAGATCCACTACCGGTTGCTTCGCTATTTGAGGAAACACCAAAAAACGATTTGGGTCACTACCTTTAAACAGGCAATGGACTATGCTACCGCAAACAAGGAAAGTAAGCCCAACCTGGTTAAGCTTGCAACTAGCCATCAGAATGATAAACTTTCATCGGTTTCGGGTAAGTTTACCCATAATTAACCGGATGTATTCCGCGCTGTTGGTTTTATCTTTGCCGGACACTTGGTGATGTATTAGAACGTGTCGTAGCGCTCATGGCCGTCTGACAGAGGTGACGGTACCACCACTTTTCCCCACCCATCATCGCGAGGAACGAAGCGATCTCTACGTAAGCAAATCAAATTTGGCTCGTGTCGTACCTGACACTTGGTGACGCTCAATTGCCGCTAAGGCTGTTCCTTTTGTCTTGATACAAAAGGAACCAAAAAATCAAGTCAGCCCAATCGCTTCCGCCCGCAGGCCATACACCCGGCTCGGTGTGCTGACAGACCTTTACGCTTTGGATGGCGGCACTTTTCTCCACCCGTCATTGCGAGCGAAGCGTCGCAATCTCTGCATAAGCTAATCAATGTGCAAGATGAGGTCACCTCGTGCCACGCCCAAAACAAAAAACCCCGAATCAAATGATCCGGGGCCTTTGCTGTAATATCAATTACTAACTCTCAGCCTATGGCTTAATGGGTTTAATAGTGTCCTTTTTAGTAGTGTCCTTTTTCGCGCCTTGCTTCCAATGCTTTTTTTGTTTTTTGGTGGTGTCTTGTTGTTGTTGCATCCCGTAGGCAAATTCCTGTAAACCTACTGCCGATAAGATCATCAGCATAATTAATCGCTTTTTCATAGTTTTTAATTTTGATGTTTAAATAAATATTTGTCCGGATGCCAAGCCTTTTTATCATTGTGACCCGGCGGTTATCCGCATATATAACGGCACTATTTGCGGGTTTGTTTTCTTTAAACGATAGGTAAAGTGGCTGATTTATACTTGTATAGACAAAAACTTGACTTTACAAGTTGCTGAATTTAACCATTAGTTAATTGTGAAATAGTTGGTTAGGGAAATGGTTGGTGCGCTGTTGCGGCGTGAAAAAAAAATGAAAAAGTTAAAGATTGGTGATTAAAGATTGAAGATTAGGGCCGTCTATTTGATAGGATTGAATATAAATTTACCAGCAAGCAGATGATAAAGCCAGGCCCGTGCGATTCCCTCCAAACGGGAGGGTGTAGGGAGGGGTCTAGCCAGCGTGCCTGTTGGGCGTAGAAACCCTCCCTGCCACTTCACTGTCGGCGCGCCCTCCGTGGGAGGGAGTTAAACGTGCAAACAGTATAAATCATCCAATCGCAAGGAGAAAAGCGGCGAACATTGCCGCGCTTGTTCCTCGCTCGCAATGACAAATTTGCTGCTACATTCTAAACACATTCTCTCCACTCTTCAACACATACTGCTTTCCTTTCCAAACAAACAGGCCGCTTGTTTTTGCGGGCAGGTCAAGCTTGATGCGCCAGGCGGTGCCGTCTTGCACATAGCTTACGGCTACTTTGCCGTTGGGGTGCGGTATCTGGCCTTCGGCGTTTTTAAGGTCGCCCAGGTGTGGTTCTATTTTTATTTTGGCGAAGCCGGGGGCATAGCTGTCTATACCCAAAATGGTGCGGTAAAATTCTATGTTGGGGCTGGCGCCCCAGGCATGGCAGTCGCTGCGGCTGCTGGGTACGTCGCTCATTTCGGCCCAGGTGGTTAGGCCCAGTTTTATGTCTTCGCGCCAAAGGTCAAGCCATTTCAGGTAATCATTACCCAGCCCGGCGCGCGTTAGGGCCTGGTGCAAATAATATTTAAAGTAAATGGTGCATTGGGTAAGGCTGGCATCAGCAAGAATTTTATGGGCTATGCCTGGCGCAACAGCAGGGGCGGCCACCCCGGTAAGTATAGCCAGCGAATTTGTGTGTTGCGAGAAACGGTTCTTATCCTCATTATCGGCATACAACCCTTTGGCCGCGTCCCAATAGTTGCGCTGTATGGTTTGTTTTAGCTGCGCGGCTTTGGCGGTGTATAGTTTGGCCAGAGCGGGCATGCCCAATTTGGCTTCCATTTGCGCGGCTTGTTGGTAAGCGGTGAGCAATTGCAGGTCTAAAATACATGAGCCGCCCTTACTGCCTAAAGGCGGTGAGCCGCCGCCCCAGCCGACAGACCAGTCAACAAACGTCCAATAAGGTACGTTTTTGAGCGAGCCGTTGGCTTGCTGGTATTTACTAAAAAAGTCTAATACGGCGCGTTCGCCCTGTAGTTTGTTTTTTATAAAAGTGCTGTCGGGCCGGTACATCCAGTAATCATGTAGCACCCCAATGTACCATAACGAAAACGTAGAAATTATCTGCGGACTATAACTCGGGTGCCTGCTCAGCGTAATGCCCTCGCCAAGTCGGCTTTGGTCCATCAGGTTAATAGCGTTGCGCATCAGGCGGTCATCGCCGCTGTTATAGTAGCTCACCATGCCCTGTATGCGGGTATCGCCAATGTATTGCAACTGCTCATAATAGGGGCAATCCATATAGGTTTCAATAGCGTCCATACGGGCGGTGCGCCAGCCAATATCCAGCATTTGCTGCATTTCGGGGTTGTCGGCTTTCAGGCTGGCGCGAAGGATAAACGGGTAGCTGGTGGCGGTGCCGTATATATCATTTATCACCAACGGCTCATCGCGGGTATGTACTACCAGGCGGATATAGCGGTACGTGCGCCAGTACAGCGTGGTGAAACTCTGGTTAGCGCTGCCGTCGGCCAGCAGGCTATCCTTACGCCCGCCCATTTCCTTGCCTTCAACAGCGTTACGGTCGCCTTTACGGATGCCATACTTCTTCAAATTATCAAAAAGCGACTCGGCATAAGTAAGCGACACGCCCGCGCCTGCACCCTTGCTAAAGTTGAACGTGAGGTAAGCATTGGTTAAATAAGTTTGGTCTAATATTAAAGTAGCTGTAGTATTAGCCGGAATAGTCAAAGCCGTTTTAACAGCCGGCCACCCTTGCGGCACCTCAACCCCAACCGACTTACGCACCAACGGTATCCGCTGGTAAACCCGTTCCATTTGCGGCAATGACGATTGCACCAGCATCCACCCGAAAGCATCGGCCATACCCTTTGGTTTGCCGCGATCCAGGTTAGCGGCGGCGGGCCAGGCGGTATCGTCCAAATCGGCGGTCATGGCATTTTTAATGGTTTTGCTTTGGTCAACCAGTTCGCCCTGTCCGGCTACGTAATAAGCGCCATAGCCCAAATTTACCGGCAGTGGGCGATAGGCCGGGTCGCGTATGGCTCTCCAGGAGTTATTGGTGTTAAGCACTTCTTCGGCAGGGGTACTGCCTTGTAGTATAAACGCGGTGCGGAGCGAGATCTGCGCCTCGGGCCTCACCTCGGCCTCGTTCCATACTATGGCGGCTACTGTGTTTTTACCAGCCACCAGGTAAGGAGCTAAATCTACATGCTCATAATTCCAGAAATAAGTATCGCCCCGCGCCGGGCCTAACGACACCAGCGTGCCGTTAACATATAATTTATACCGGTTATCTGCCGATACATTAACGAAAAAAGTAGCGGGTTTAGCCGCCAGCTCTATCCGCTTGCGGAGATAGAATACGCCATAATCGCGCCCGGTTTCGTTACGGGCGTTTATCCAAAAGGCGTTCCACATTTTGGGCACAGGTGTTTCGCCAGGCGATTGGGCGAACGATGCGTTTACAGGCAGCAAACTGCCAATAAATAGTAAAGCGGTAAAAATTGGTCTCATTTAGGTATATACAAGTTGGAAGTTTAAAGATAAACTAAGATTTTTAAGATGTGAGGATTTTAGGATTTTTTAATGTGATGCTGCCAACTGCATACTTTTAACTGCCACCTGAATAAGGGCGTTGCCTTCGGCCCGCGCTGTACGCTCATACGCCGCAGGCCTTAGGCGCTTGGCCGGTATCCGCTGCCATCGCTAACGCGGATTGTCTGAACCGCTGATTCATGTGATTATAGGATTGCCATGATTTTTCGATGCAGGGTGTTTAACGTTTCCCGTCAGCAGAAAAGCTTCGGATGAGGGCAGGTAAAATAGATGGCCTGAGCGGCGGCGGGGCATTAGCAACTTTTTGCTGAAGCGTTGCCTAAAGCGAGCGAAGCAGGGCAAAAATATTGCAGCCCGTGGTTTTACCTGGTCTGCCGGGCAAAGGCCTCGTGCGGCAGAGAAGCATCCTGTCTGACTTGATTTTTGGTTCTTTTCATCAAGGAAAAGAACAAAAGCCAACCCGGGCGATTGAGCGGGCAGATGCCGGTAATTAAAGATTAATGATGATCCTTGCCAGGAAAAGAACAAAGCCAACCCGCGGCGATTGAGCGGGCGGATGCCGGTAATGGGATACTCTCTGTCGCGTGATTAACAAACTTTACAAAGTACCACAACATCACCCAACAAAATGGTGGCGCTAATTTGTCACCACATTTTAAATTAAATTTTTTAACCGGCGGGGCAATTACTGTTAACGCACCAATGAGTACGCATAAAATATGGTGTAAAATTGCGAATTTTGGTGCATAAACAGCGCTTAAACCTGCACCAATGGTGGCTACAGGTGCATAAATGGTGACTATTGGCAGGTTTTTGTAAAATGCTATTAATCATCAATTTAACAACAAAAAATGTCGCTGGATTTTTAAAATATTTCGCCAAATTTTTCAAAAAAAACACATCAAAAAAAACGCGAAAAAAACCGGGGTGTTGCATCTTTACAAATCATGTTATATTTGCATCATCCGCGATAACAACCCGGCACCATGATCAAAGAAATAGAAATAGTTTGCCCCCCCGGCCAGCAAGACGACCAGGAAGTTTTAAAACGACTAACGGCCTCGGTACTAAATATATCCCCGCAAAAAATCACCACAGTACAAACCCTAAAACGCTCTATCGATGCCCGAGGCCGCCGGGTAGTTTACCGCATGCAGGTAAAGGTTTATATAGATGAGGTCTATCAGCCCCAAACCTATACCCAGCAGTATCCCAATGTTAAAGATGCTAAGCAGGTTATCATAGTAGGTGCCGGCCCGGCGGGATTGTTTGCCGCTTTGCAATGTATCGAGATGGGCATGAAGCCTATTGTACTGGAGCGCGGCAAAGCCGTAAAAGACCGCCGCCGCGACCTGGCCAACATTAACAAACAAGGCCTGGTAAACCCCGAAAGCAACTATTGTTTCGGCGAGGGTGGGGCAGGCACGTATTCGGACGGTAAGCTATACACCCGCAGCACCAAGCGTGGTGATGTGAACCAGGTATTAAAAACCTTTGTGGCCCACGGCGCTACCGAAGATATTTTGGTTGATGCTCGTCCGCATATCGGCACCAATAAACTACCCCAAATTATAACCGCTATCCGCGAGACCATATTAAATGCCGGTGGCGAAGTAATATTTGATGCCAAAGTAACCGAACTATTAGTACAGTTTGACAAGATCCAGGGCGTAAGGCTGGCATCGGGCGAAACGATAAAAGCCAATGCCGTGATCCTGGCAACCGGCCATTCGGCACGTGATGTGTTCGAAATGCTGCGCCGCCAGAATATATTGATCGAAGCTAAACCCTTTGCGCTGGGCGTACGCATCGAGCATCCACAGGAAATAATTGACCGCGCCCAATACCATTGCGAATATCGCGGCCCCGATTTGCCGCCATCCTACTATAACTTAGTAGAGCAGGTTGATGGGCGAGGCGTGTTCTCGTTCTGCATGTGCCCTGGTGGCATAATCGCCCCCTGCGCTACCGAGGCTAACGAGATAGTAGTAAACGGCTGGAGCCCATCTAAGCGGAATAACCCTTTCGCTAATTCGGGCACTGTGGTACAAATTAACATGGAAGACGTTAAAGGCAGCGATGCTAATCCGTTTAAGATGCTCAACTTTCAAAACAGCATAGAGCAATTGGCCTTTAAAGCCGGGGGCGGCAAACTGGTTGCTCCCGCGCAGCGGATGGTTGATTTCGTAAACGGGAAACTATCCATAGATCTGCCCGAAAACTCTTATCTGCCTGGCACCAAAAGCATTGAGCTTAAAGAGGTACTGCCAGATTGGATCAATGAGAGGCTGCGCCGCGCGCTGCCGCAATTTGGTAAAAAAATGAAAGGCTATTATACTAATGAAGCGATATTGGTGGGGGTAGAGTCGCGCACGTCATCGCCCATAAAAATACCGCGCGATAAAGAAACATTGCAGCATCCGCAGGTGCAAGGTTTGTTCCCATGTGGCGAAGGCGCGGGCTATGCCGGTGGCATAATTTCTGCTGCTATTGACGGGATAAATTGCGCAGTGGCTGCAAGGAAAGTTTAACACGATTGCAGGATTTATTAGATTAACAGGATATTTTTAACATTTTTACAACGAGCAAGGGAATCTTAAAAATCCTTCAATCGTGTTTAGATTATGACAACAACCGAAAAACTCCTTCACGAATTAGAGAAAGTACACACCGGTCACCCTTGGTACGGATCGCCGGTATACAATATATTAGACAAAGTAACCTTCGAAAGTGCTTATGAGCGTGTGGGCCACGCGCATACCATTGCCGAGATCATCCTGCACATGGTAAGCTGGACCGAAGAGATTATGGACCGCCTCAACGAAAAGCCCGCATCCATGCCGGTAAGTGGCAATTGGCCGGAAGTTGGCGACCCCGACGAAAACAAATGGAAAGAGTGGATCGAAGATTTAAAACTGGTTAACGTAAACCTGGTAAGAGTTATCCAGGATTTCCCCGAAGATAAATGGGTCGATCCGATCATTGACGAGCGCGGTGACCAACCAGTTACCACTAACGAAGAACTGGTATATGGATTTATCCAACACCAGATCTATCACACCGGACAAATTGCTTTGCTGACTAGAATTATAATAGGATAAGCTTGGCCTTGTGCGATTCCTTCCCTTGGGAAGGAGGAGGAAGGGGTTTAGCAGAGCGGCGAACCCACCCCTGCCACTACTCAGCCTCACGCACCCCCCCCCCAAGGAGGGGAACTGCTTTTCGGCTAATAAGCCAGCTCTGTACACAAAAATCCGGCATTATTCAGCAACGATTCAATATATCGCGGAGGCAAATCATGCGATACTACCCGCAATATATTATCACAATCTTCCAGATCGAAGTTCCATTCTTTAATTGCCTGTACCGATTTTAGTATGGGCTGCACTTGTTGCACATGCTCGGGTTTGTTAACGCTTGTTGTAAATACCAGTATATCCATAGTAGTATTATTTGTATGAGTGATTGTTAGAAATGGCAGTAGCAGTTGCAAATGACAGGATTTAATTACTGCCACTTGCAACTGCTACAGCTACTAATTATTCAGTTGGCTTCGCTTCTGTTTCCTTATCAAACGCATCCCAATCGCGGTTAAACGGATGATCGTGGCCGCGTCCCCATGGGCCGCAGGCACCGCGTTCGCGCAGCTTTTGTTTAAATTTTTCTTTCTCTTCGGGCGTCATGCTTTTAAAGCGCTCTTCCATTTTATGGCGCATCCATGGTGCACCGCCACGCCCGCCCCAACCACGGCCTCCTTTATGGCCAAAGCCAAACAGTATTTTGCATAATATAAATATGCCCATGGCCTGCCAGAAAGTTATAGCAGTAACGTGTAATATATCGGGTAATAAATGGTTCCAAAGTTGCATCACCGCAAAGCTGATGAGCGAAACGAAGGCGGCTACCGCAATGGGTATAAATATAAAACGGCCTTTATAAAATAAATTTTTCATGTTTTTTTGTTTTTAATATTTTGTGATCTCTTGATATAACTGTTGTAACCTGTCGCGCAGATGCAGTACCGCGTACCGCTTGCGCGATACCAGCGTATTTACATTTACGCCAGTTAACTCTGATATTTCCTGGAAGGTCATATCTTCCATTTCCTGCCAGATAAATACCTGCTTTTGCTCTTCGGGCAATTCGTCCAGCGCGTTAAATAGCTGCTCCCAAAAAAGCGTGCGCACGTATTCGGTTTCCGGCGTGGCGTCTTCTACCATCAGGAAGTCTTTAAAACCCGAGGTATCGTCATCGCCTTCATCATCGGCGCGAAACAGGTCGTCAAGTAAAGTTTCTGATTTCTTTTTATGCTTATCGGTGATCTTGTTCCTTGCCACTTTATACAGCCAGGCGCCTGTCTGTTCAATTGGTTCAGAATTTACCAGGTTGCTAAACTGGTACCACACATCCTGCAGGATATCTTCCGCATCAGCATCATTCTTAACCCGCTTACGGATAAAGCCAAGCAAATTCTTACCATAAGCTTTAATAGTGCTTATGATATGGCTTTCTCTTTCTTCGGGCATTAATGCTGTTATCAATTTATTACTTGTTTAAAGATAAAGACGATTCACCTCTAAAAACATTTTAAATTATTTGAATTATTTTTTTGTGACTACATTTTGACTGCCAAAACCGCTAAATATTACACCTTGGCGTAATATTTGAATACTATATGTTACTATGGCTAACAAAAAAACATTGATACTAGGTGCTACACCAAACTCGGGCAGATACGCTTACCTGGCCGCTAATCGTTTGGCAAGTCATGGGCATACCATAGTTAACGTAGGTTTAAAAACCGGCGAAGTAGCCGGCGTACCTATTGAAAAACCTGTGACCATACATAATGATATAGATACAATTACCTTATATGTTGGCCCACAAAATCAGCCGTCATTGTATGATTATATATTGGCAACCAAACCCAAACGCATTATCTTTAATCCCGGAACGGAAAATACAGAATTGCAACGACTGGCTGATGCTGAAGGGATAGAGACGCAGTATGCTTGTACGTTGGTGTTGTTAAGTATAGGAGAGTATTAAGACCCTAACCCTAAAGGGAAACAATACGGAAAATGTAAAGACGCAATGCTTTGCGTCTTTATACGCCTAACTGGAATAGAATCTCCTTAATAGAAAACCTTGCCCCGCAAACAAACTCATCCGATGCACCATAATATATAGTAACCGTATCTCCATCAACTACGTGCCCGTTGGTAAATACTACGTTGCCGAAGAAGCCGCTTAACTCATATTGTTCTGTTGGTACCATAATAGGTTTATCGGTACGGGCCAGTACCTTTGATGGATCATTAAGGTCCAACAAAAAAGCGCCCAGGCAATATTGATGGTCATAATTAGCGCCGTGATAAATTTCCAGCCAACCCTTTTTTGTTTTAATGGGCGCGGCACCTGCGCCAACGCGTTGGCAATCCCAACTATCTTTACGGGTTTTAATAATACATTTATGATTGCCCCAATGCACACCGTCAGGCGATTGCGCCAGCCAGATATAGTTGCCGCCAATATCAACGCTGCTTGGACGGTGCAGGCAATAATATAGTCCGTTTATCTTTTCCTCAAAAATGGCGCAGTCCTTATTATGCGGAGGGATAATCATGCCGTGGTTCTCGAAAGTTTTCCAGTCCGTGGTAGTGCGCATGCCCACGCCGACCCCATTGCCCGATACTGCGGTGAAGGTTAAGTAGTATTTGTCCTCCAAAAAAGTAACCCGGCAATCCTCTATACCAAAAGCCTGTAAATAGCCGGTGCCAAATAAAGGGCTATACCCTTCAGGTTCATAAAAATGCAACCCATCATCACTGCACAACAGGCGCAGATGCGATAAGGTGGTTAAATAATCCAACCCCATATATCTTATTACACGTGGATCAGTGGTGATAAGTTCGGGATGTTCAAACGGTAACTCTACGATCTCGGTCTTACCCAAATCATTTAGTATCGGGAAAAATATAGAGCCTTCTTTTTGCACCGCGTTCTCGGCCACGCGTACTATCAGCCAGGTCTTGCCCTCAAACCTAAATACGCCGGGGTTTAACAGGCATATAATTTGTAAGCCTTCTTCGCTTGCTTTAAGGTCAATAGGAGATAATAACGGATTTTCGGGAAAACGGCGGGCTATGTCTGGCATACTATATAGTGTCTTATGTTTTTAACAGTATATAATAATATAAGTTTTCCTTTACTTAGGTCCACTAGCCAATATTCTCAACTCTTTCGGATAATAATTATTAATTCTATTTGGCAGTAACTTCGCCCATCCCATAGCCTGCCCCTCGAACATCATCAGGCTCCAGCCTTTTTTATCGGTATCAATAACTAAATTCTCGCGGCGCAGGTAAAGTATAGCATCGTCATAATCCAGCTCGGTTTGCAACACCGCATCTTTATTAACTATAGTACTTAAAGCCAGTTCATGATCAGGTATCAGGTCGCGCCCTGCCAGCTTGCCAATACGTACCCCCGACTTTTTAATATATAAATGGTGCTGCAATAAATTAAGGCTTTCTTTATGCTGATTGTTAATAGCCAGCCAGTCATCATTCACTTTAAAAAAGTAATAGGCAGCCGGGTCATTAATATAGGCTTTCACCAATTCAAACTCGATATTATCCACCTTTTGGTTCCGGTTGTTTTTAAAGGACACCAAATTGCCGCTGCTTTCCTTCTTTTTAAGCACGGATGCAAATAAACCCTCGCCCTTAACCTGGCCGGGGTAAAAACGATAGCCCCACGCTTTTTTTTCTGTCGATTGCGTTTCAACAATACCCCACTCTATATTAATAGGTATACGTACGGTTTCTAATTCAAATTCGGTACATAGCCAGTCCAGTATATCCTCGTTTTCCTGGTGCGAGTAAGAACAGGTACTATATATAAGGTAGCCATCTTCGTTTAGGGCCGGGTAAATATCAGCCAGTATGCGCTCCTGCCGTTGGTGGCAAAGGCTAACGTTGGCCTCGCTCCATTCATCCATAGCTGCCGGATCCTTGCGGAACATGCCCGAACCTGAGCAGGGTGCATCGACCAATATAATATCAAAAAAATCCGTTAGGCGATTAAAGTCTTTTGGGTCGTTATTGGTTACTATAGTATTAGCAGTACCCCATCGACTCAGGTTATCAGCCAGAACAGGTACACGCGTTTTAATAATTTCATTAGCTACCAAAAGGTCATCCGCTGTCATGGCCGAATTAAGCAATGTGCTTTTACCACCCGGCGCGGCACATAGGTCCAGTATTTTTACCGGCTCGGTTTGCTTAATATGTTGTAGGATGTGGGCAATAAACATGGATGATGCCTCCTGCACATAATAACTGCCGGCATGAAATAGGGGGTCGAAAGTGAAGGATGGACGGGTATCTAAATAATAGCCTTCAGCGCACCAGGGCACTTGTCCGTCGGTTTTTATCGTTGTTTTTTTAAAAGGATTGGCCCTTATTGATGTCGGCGATGAATTATTTTGATGCGATTCGATAAAATTTGCGCGGTTAAAGTCGGGCTCATTGTTTAACGAATCGAGGAAATTTGCAGGAAATTGATGGTTTTGCATATGATTTCAAATATACAAAATCAAAAACTACCACCGGATCTTAATAAAATAGCCTTTGGATGTGTTAGTTTTCAGTATGTTATACGATTGTTTTAACTATTTGCAAATTTCTTTTGGCAGGGTGCTAATTTCTCCTTACATTTGCATCCCGCTCAATCAAAAAGGGCGGTTGTTTTTTGAAATTTGCGAGCTAAAAATAAATATAAAAAAAGTGAAAATAACACTTGACATGTATTGAAAATAATCGCATCTTTGCAGCCGCTTCGGTAACGAGGCAAAACGAAAATAAAATATAGAATCCTTCGGGATTTTTAAATACAGATCCACTGCGACAGTGGTATCGATAATGTTCTTTTAGGAAATAGAAAATCATGTAGAAAAGCGGGCCGAATTTAGAGTTGGCAGTTTAAAGTTGGCAGTAAGCGGGAGGAGTTGGCAATAACAATAACTGCAAACTAATAACGGGTCACTGCAGGCTGGACAAGGAGGTTTGCGAGAAAAGAGGAAACTGGAGAGATATTGTATAAAGATATATATACAATGATTAACAGATTCTATTATT
>NZ_JAQBOF010000022.1 GCF_028288185.1 Mucilaginibacter sp.
AGTAAGCGATGGATTTTTTTCCATCATACATCATATTGTTTACAAATCTCGTCACCTGAACATCGTTAAATTTTGGATCAGGAAGGATTATTCTCTTTTTTGGTTTTGACTTTCTCATTTGTTGTTCCTCCTAATTATTTCTTTTTACCTTTTGTTGGTGCGGCAGCTACTTGTCCTGGTTTAGGACGTTTGGTACCATATTTTGAACGACGTTGGTTACGACCGGCAACACCAGAAGTATCTAACGCACCACGGATGATGTGGTAACGTACACCAGGTAAGTCTTTAACACGACCACCACGGATCAACACAATAGAGTGCTCTTGCAAGTTGTGACCTTCGCCAGGGATGTAAGCGTTTACTTCTTTACCGTTGGTTAAGCGCACACGGGCAACTTTACGCATTGCTGAGTTTGGTTTTTTAGGGGTAGTGGTATACACACGTGTGCACACTCCTCTTCGCTGTGGACAGCTGTCCAACGCTGGCGACTTACTCTTGTCAACCAGAGCTACTCTACCTTTTCTAACTAATTGATTGATAGTAGGCATTCTTGCTTTCTTGTTTTGTTTTTTTAAAGTCCCCCTGCCATCCTTCATTGGTGGGCAGTTTTAGGGACTGCAAAAGTACGGAGTTATTTTATGATTTTCAAGTGGTTATGAAAAAAAGTTTTGGGAGAAATAAAACCCACGTGTCATTTCGACGAGGAACGAGGAGAAATCTATACACACGCGAGTAATATATGTATGGATCTCTCTCGTTGGTCGAGATGACAAAAAGTGTTTTTTTGGGCGTTCCCCTACGGGTCAGGCTCTTCGCTCATACGGCTTCAGGCCTTAGGCGCAGGCCGGTATCCGCTGCGATCCTTAACGCAAACGCCCGCTCTATTATATATAAAGCGGACGTTGTTATTAATGTGTCGGCGCACCCGGAGGCGCGGGCGGTGCAGCGTGGTGCATTGCACCGCAGCCTGTGCTTAGTACACCTAATACTGCTCCAAGCAACATTAAGCGTAAAAATTTCCTTTTCATAGCGGTATGTTTTATAGGTACAATAGTGGTTGGGGTTGATTTGTTTTAGGACTAATAAACAAACCTTTACAGCAATGACAAATAGGAAGGAATTAGTTAAAACTCCAAATACTTATTCACCTTTATATGCACCTTATCGCCGGTATGGTATTTACCGGGTTGGTCATTGAGTAAGCGTAGGGTTATGTGGCCTTTTTCAATCAGCAGATCTTCATAACTGCCTTTAAACAGCACTTGTTTTACGGCCCAGTCTTTACGTGTCCAACTGCTGGTGGGTGTTGCCCATTCGGGGTATATTACGATGTTATCGGCTTTACTACTAATCCCGCAATGCCTTGCATCCTCATTGCTTAATACATTGCAATTGGTTAGCAGTTTGGCAGTATATAAATTCTGCGGATTTTGATACAGCGTTTTTGGGTGTCCCAATTCGATGATCGCTCCCTCTTTTAAAACGATCAGCTCATCAGCCATAGATAATACCTCGGCGGGGTCGTGAGATACCATGATCACCGTCAGGCCTGTCTCCTGCACCACCTGCCGTATATCCTGTTGTAATCCCTCACGAAACGAGGTATCTACCTGGTTAAATGGTTCGTCCAGCAATAAAACTTCGGGGCGGGTTATCAGGGCGCGGGCAATGGCTACCCGTTGCTTCTCGCCACCGCTTAAAAAAAATGCCTGCTTATCTGCCAGGTGTAATATATTAAGTTGCTTGAGTACCTGTGTGGTTCTTTCTTCTTTAGCACTGACATCGGTATTGGGCATTAATACAGCAATGTTATCCCTAACCTTGGCATAAACGTTAAGGCCATCAGTATCCTGGGTAACCATTTTCATGGCATCATGACCGGGAATCAGCTTTTCTTCGGGTCCCCAAATGCGTTCGCCTTTAAATTGTACACGACCCTCATCAGGCGATAATAAGCCATACAGCAATCGCAACAAAGTGCTTTTGCCGCTGCCGCTCTCGCCTATTATAGCTGTAATTTTTTGGGGCTTGATAGTTAGACTGATCCTTTTTACACCCGCCACACGTTCGCCGGGGTAGGTTTTGGTTATAGCAAGGGCTTGTAAAAAGGGAAAATCCGTCATGCGGCAAATATAGCTAAAACAGCAAAAGGCTGTCGATTAAAACAGCCTTTTGACATATTATATATAGAGTTGGTAATTTTAAAATCCGAAGGTTAAGCCTACCGCGAAGTTTTTTAAGCCTGCTTGTGCCGGACTATTTTCAAACATATCGTTAAAGTAATATTTGGCAAATAAACCTGCCGAGCCGTATCCTATGCGGGTAAAGGCACCGTAACGTACTTTGGCAAAGTGATAATCACCATCAATTTTTTGTTTACCATTTTCCTCGCTAATCTGTTTAACACGCGCACCCAGTAATATGCCGGCCTCAGGACCCAGGATAAAGCGAAAACGTTTACCATCCCTATATTCTTTGGTTCTGAATTCAAACGATAGTGGTACACGCAGATAGGTTGACGAAAAGCGGTTCTTGCTATAGTCAATCGCATCAGTGGTATAAGTCAACACCGGGGTATTTCTTTGTATGGTGATGTCTTTACGTAAGCGCAGCAACATCCAATCAAACCCACCTGATACATAAACTTTAAAGTTCGGGTTAAAGCGATAACCAAATTGCAGCAGATCAAAACCTACGTTGCTTGATTTCCATGAGCGATAGCTTAAAAAATCATTTTTGGGTGATAAGGTAAAGCTGCCGTTATCAATCAAGGTAGTTAAGCCTAGATCGAAGCGTGAAAAGGTTAGTCCGAAATTAAAGCCTGATGATTTTCTGTCGTGCATTATACTATCTCTGTGGGCCCTAAAATCGCCCATGCCAATTTTAACCGTAGTTTTTTTGGTAGTTACATTTTTAATTGAATCTGTACCATTATAAGTAGTCGTAGTGGTGGTAACAGTGGTAGTTTTAGTTTGTGCAAAACCTAGTGTTGCAACACCGCATAGCAATGCGGCTATTATTAAGCGTTTCATATTGTGTATGTATTTAGATTGTATGTATATAAATTATTATTGTCTTTTAATTTTAATTACGCCCAGATTTACTCCGGTTACGTTTGATTCGGTATCGTCATCATCGCTATCGCTAAACTCAATGATCTTGTCTTCGCGTTTGTCTACTTTAGCCACCAGTACATTTATTAAACCACCCAGGCTGCGTATACCATGTTTTTTAGCAGGGGCTTCGTTTTGCTTCTCAGCAGATGCCATTACTGCGGGCCGCTCAACCGGGGCCTGGGCCACAATACCTATAGTTTTTGGTGTGAGCTGAACATCCGGGACACTCGCGTTTATAATGGTAGATGCAGGGGCGGTTACTACAGCAATTAATTGCTGATTATCCGTTTTTGTGTATTCCGGTTCTTTAACACTATTATCAACGTTAATAGTTACCGGCATTGTAATTTTATTTACCGGTAATGCATTAACAGTTTGATGTTTTGCTATGGTTGCAACCCTGTCAATTGGTTTTGTTACAACAGCAGGCTGGGTTTCTGTTTTATTGATCTGCGGTTTTACAGGCTCAATATGATTTGCGGTCAATTTGATTTTATCTGCCTTTTGTGCCGGGGTATTTCCTTTTTGCATAAACAATATACCTGCGGTAAGTAGTACCAATACAGTTGCGGCTATACTTAAATAAGGCATTATAGCGCGTTTACCTTTTTTACCATCCAGTTCATCAGCAATGTTATCCCATACCATTGCTGATGGTTCCATTTCAAAATCTTCAAACTTCGAGTTAAAAACCTGATCAAACTCCTTATCCTGCATATCCATATTTTTTATCCTCCATTTTTAAAACCATATCTTTTAATATTGCACGGGCCCTTGATAATTGCGATTTAGAGGCTCCCTCTGTTATGCCAACCATTCCGGCAATTTCTTTGTGCGAGTAACCTTCGATAGCATAAAGGTTAAACACCATTTTATAACCCGGCGATAGTTGTTGAATGATACCCATCAGATCTTTTACATCCATATTTGCCATTACTACCGGGTTAACAGATGGCTCATTACTCATTTCTGTAACATCTACCATCTGTACCATTTTATGATGCTTGCGGTAATACTCTATCGAGCTATGTACCATTATCCGCCTTACCCATCCTTCAAAAGAACCATCGCCACGGTAGTCTTCCAGCTTTTTAAATACTTTAATAAACCCGTTTTGCAACATATCTTCTGCCTCCATCCTGTCTGTCGCATAACGCATGCAAACACCCAGCATTTTAGCCGCAAACTGCTTATACAACTGTTCCTGCGCCTTACGTTCGCCAGCCTTACAGCGGGTTATTAATTCTTCAATTGTATAAGTAGGTTTCAGTAGCATCATTTAAAGGTAAGATGATAGTTAGTACCAAATGGTTGCATGGGGTTACAAATATTTTTTAAATAGTTATTTATAAATATAGAATTCTGTATTTATAAATATTTTGTGTATCTTTATTAAAATTTATGTGTATGAGAACTAATATTGAAATAGATGATGAGTTAATGGCAAAAGCTCAAAAATCAAGCAACATAAAAACAAAAAAGGCTTTAATTGAAAAGGCTTTACAACTATTAGTAAGTATTGACAATCAAAAAAACTTAATAAATCTTTGGGGAAAAGTTGAGATTGATGACAAAGCTTATTTATAAATGGAGACAATTTTAGTCGACACTTCGGTTTGGATCAACGCGTTTAAAGGCATTGAGACTAAAGCGAGTGTTTTTTTAAGAGATAGTAATAATATTTTAGTTGCTACCTGTCCAACCATTGTACAAGAAGTTTTACAAGGCATAGTGTCTGATAAAGACTATCAAAATATTAGCGAGTATTTTAATAATATAATAAACCTCCCTACAAATGGTTATAACTATGCGCGTGAAGCGGCCAGTTTATACAGGCTACTCAGAAAGAAGGGCATCACAATACGCAAACCTAATGATTGCTTGATAGCTGTTTATGCGATAAAAAATAATATTAGTGTTCTGCATGATGATAAAGACTTTACTAATATTGCTTCTTTTAGCGAGTTGAGAACTGCACAGATCTTTACTTCTTCTCTCTAAAATACTTATAAACCTTCACTGCCGACATCAACACGAGCGAGAAAGCAATTATCCCCACCACCCCAAAGATCCAGCTCAACGAGTTTTTAAGTACTGCCAAAAACACAATGGCAAACAGCAGCAGGGTTGCCAACTCATTCCATAAACGTAGTTGGGTCGATGTCCATTTGTAAATGCCTTTGCGCATTTGGTTCATTTTATATTGGCAGATAAAATGGTAAGCTATCAGGCCAACCACAAACAGCAGTTTAATATGCATCCACCCCATTTGCAGCCAGCCGGGCGCCAGGCAAAGCATGGTGACGCCGGCAGCTAAAACCAGGTACATAGATGGTGTGGCAATGATCCACCAGAGCTTACGCTCCATGATCTCGAATTGGTCTGAAAGTATGGTACGGGCAGGCTCGGGTTTATCCTGCGCTTCGGTATGGTAAATAAACAGGCGCACCATATAAAATAGCCCCGCCATCCAGCAGACTACAAATATGATGTGTATGGCTAATATATATTGGTACATGCGCCTTGTTTGGTTGTCATTGCGAGGAGGAACGATGAAGCAATCGCGAACTTTGCATCCTTGCGATTGCCACGCTTCGCTCGCAATGACATATAAATTTAGTACTTAAATTCTTTTATCACCTCAACCGCGTACTTCACATTATCAAATGGGATATCAGGCATAATGCCGTGACCTAAGTTAAATATGAAGCCATTCTCGCCTTTCATGCGATCAAACAGGCGGTAAATTCTTTCTTTAATTACCTTTTTATCAGCATACAAAATATGCGGATCAAGGTTGCCTTGTACGGCTATTCCTTGCGGTAGTCGTTTTTTAATATCCAACAAGTCAACGTTCCAGTCGATAGAAATTACATCAGGTTTAGCTTCGGCCATTAATGGCGCAAAAACCGAGCTCCCTTTACAGAACGATATAACCGGAATATCTTTTCTGTCTAATTTACTAATGATCTCCGTAATATAACGGTGCGAAAACTCTTTGTAATCATCCCATGCCAACGCCTGCGCCCAGCTATCAAAAATCTGTACGGCGTTTACTCCGGCTGCAATTTGCAGGTTAAGGTAATCTGCCGTTACAGTAGCGATCTTTGCTAATAGCTGATGCGCCATTTCCGGCTCATTATGCAGCATTAGTTTAGTAAGCTTAAAATCTTTTGATGATCCACCTTCAACCAAATAGCTCATTACGGTAAAAGGCGCGCCGGCAAAACCAATTAACGGAATACTGCCGTTAAGCCTTTGCTTAATAACTTTTATCGCGTCAGCAACATATTGTAGCTCGCCAATACAATCGGTATTTAAGTTATCAATATCCTTTTGGGTACGTATGGGGTTGGCAAACTTAGGGCCTATGTTTTGGGTAAAGCTTAAATCTCCGCCCATAGCTTCGCCGGTAACCAATATATCCGAAAATAAAATAGCGGCATCTATACCCAACAGGTCAACCGGCAACATGGTAACGTCGGCGGCTATCTCTGGTGTTTTGCACATCTCCAGGAAAGAATATTTGTTTTTTATCTCCCAGTACTGGGGCATAAACCTGCCGGCCTGGCGCATCATCCATACGGGCGGGCGCTCGGTTTTTTCAGAAAATGCAGCTTTTATTAGTAATGAATCTCTCATGTTTATTTTAATGAGAGTCAAGATGTAAGAATCAAGACAATAAATTCTCTTGATTCTTGATTCTTACATCTTGACTCTATTTCTTATCCAATTCCTGATGAAGTCGTTGTACTACATCCTTCATTTTGGCGGTTATTTTTTCTTCGTGTTTATCAGCCAGGGCTAAATAAGCTTTGGCTTTGGCAAAATCATTATGTCTTATGCTGATGTTAGCCACATGCACTAGCGCCGCCACATGATCATTTGCTGTTCGTAACGGGTATTGCGCTGCTATTTCGTAGTGTTTTTCTGCTTCATCATAATCAAGCTTTTGCAGGCATACACCGCCGTATATAAACTCATAAAAACCGCGGCGTTTTTTGCTTAACCAATCTGGCTTAGTCACTTGTTGTAACAAGGCCTCGGCTTTGTTATAATCCTTGTTATGAAAAGCTTTGGCTGCCAGTACAATAGTGCCTTCTTTAAAGTAACCCCATATCAGCAGCAAAATAAACATACCGGTAACACCGGCTATTTCATAAACTTTAAGGTTTATGGCCACTGCCATCATAATAACAAAAGCGCCTATAACAAATATGCGTGCCCTGTTTGTAAACATTAATTAATGCTGATCTGTAAATTTATACCCAACACCACGTATAGAATGAAAGTAAACCGGGTTTTTAGGATCCGGTTCAAAATACTTACGGAATGTTAGGATAAAGTTATCAATGGTACGGGTTGATGGATATACATCATAGTTCCATACGGTCTCTAATATCTGCTCACGCGATACGGCGTCATTACGACGCTCTATCAACAGCTTCAGCAACATGGTTTCTTTTTTAGTTAACGGGGTAATGCTACCATCGCCATTAACCAGCTCGAACGAGTTAAAATGAATAGTTTTATCGCCAATTTTATAGCTGTTAAACTCTTTCAAATCATCACCTTTCAGGCTGCGTTTTACCAGGTTGTTAACCCTTAAAATCAATTCTTCCAGGTTAAAAGGTTTGGTAAGATAATCGTCTGCACCTTTCTTTAATCCGGCTATTTTATCTTCGTTGGTGTTTTTTGCGGTCAAAAACATAATAGGCACCTCAGAGTTTTCCAGTCTTATAGTTTCGGCAACTACAAAGCCATCAATTTCGGGCATCATTACGTCCAGTATCACCAGGTTAAAGCGTTCTTCTTTAAAAATCTGCAACGCTTTTTTACCGTTGTTAGCGGTTGATACTTTATAACCTTCCAACTCAAGGTTAAGTTTAATGGCTTCTAAAAGATGGTCTTCATCTTCGGCCAGTAAAATTCTTTTTCTGCTAGGCATTTTATTGTGATTTATGTGAGTCCAAAAACAACCTCAAATATGCTTCCCTCAGGGCGATTGTCTTTGACCCTGATGCTTGCCTCATGCTTATCCAGTACTTGTTTTACTATGTATAAGCCAAGGCCGGTACCTTTTGTATTACGCGTATCTTCGCTTCCAACCCGGTAAAACTTGTCGAAAATACGGCTTTTTTCTTCATCGGCTATGCCTATGCCATGATCTGCCACCTGCAGGTGTATCCTACCCTCTTTCTGGAATAGCTTAACCTCTACAGCTTCGCATGGTTTTGAATACTTTATGGCGTTCTCCACCAAATTGGTAACAACTGACGTTAACGCGAACTTATCGCCCGTTATTTCAATCTTAGGTTCAATTTCGGCATTGATGATCTGCTGGTTGCCATCGCATTTAGTTATTTGCAGGCGGTTTACAATACTATCAACCAAAACAGATAAACTAAAACTTGCTTTAGGGAAACTGTACGACCGGTTTTCGATTTTTGATGCCAGCAACATATTCTCTACCATATCATCCAGTCGCTCAATATCTAACAATGACTTACCTATAAAATCTTGTATTTGCGCTTTAGTCAAATCTCTTTTTTGTATAGTTTGCAGTAACAGTTTAATAGATGCCAATGGCGATTTTAGCTCGTGCGTTACTGATAGCAGGAAATTCTTCTTTTGTTCCTGTAGCTTACGTTCGCGGTTAATAGACCGATGTAAATAGTACGCACCAAATGAAAGTACGATCACAAACATCGAACCTTCGCTCAATATCATACCTATCTTTTTATGCTGCAGGCTTACCAATTGGTAGCCCCACCATATTAACTGCGCAACGGCATAAATTATTAATGCATAAAATATAACAAGCGATCTCTTCATAAGCCCCCTCTAAATCTCCCCCCAAAAGGGAGACTTTTTGTTTTAGTTTTATTATATGATCTTTTCATATTAACAATATTATAAAGCCCCTCTCCTTTGGAGAGGGGTTGGGATAAGGCGTTATTTTTTAAATACTAAATCAAGGCTATCAAATATAGCTCTTTTTGCTTTCTCCAGGTCTATCTTGGTATGTGCCGATGATATGAACCCAACTTCGTAACCCGAAGGACCTAAATATATACCCCTGTTTATTAGCTCGC
This sequence comes from Mucilaginibacter sp., assembly GCF_028288185.1. Lineage (GTDB taxonomy): Bacteria > Bacteroidota > Bacteroidia > Sphingobacteriales > Sphingobacteriaceae > Mucilaginibacter. Next base: position 9,212 of record NZ_JAQBOF010000022.1, read on the forward strand.
GGTGCATTATTTTAAATTTCTCCATGCTGGCCGGGTCTATCTCTTCAGCCTTGCTTATAGTTTCCTGGCCCGTAAATGCGAACCAAAATATAGAGCCAATGCTAAATACTTTAAACTTATAACTCCTCGCGGTAGCAAAACGTTGGATAGCCTCTGTAAACTCTTCCGTTTTTTTATGCAGGTTTTTGTAAAAGCCCATGCGTAGCAGCTCGGTCAACTGGGCAATACCTGCTGCCATAGCCACCGGGTTGCCTGATAAGGTACCTGCCTGGTAAACCCCGCCATCAGGCGATATATGCCCCATGATCCCGGCAGAAGCACCATACATACCAACCGGCAAGCCACCACCTATAATTTTACCATAGGTGATAATATCCGGCTGTATCTGGTAATGTCCTGCAGCACCTTCAAAGCCTATACGGAACCCTGATATAACCTCATCAAATATCAATAACGTCCCATTTGCTGTACAGATGTCGCGCAGTGCTTGTAAGTATTCTTTAGTTTGCAATAGCAAGCCATTATTTGCCGGAATAGGCTCAATAATAACCGCGGCTATCTGGTCTTTAAAATCACTAAATGCTTTTTGTAAGGCTTCGATATCATTTAGGCTGATAACAATTGTTTCGTCAGCAAAAGCTTTGGGTACACCTGCTGATGAGGTTTCGCCGAAAGTAACCAGGCCCGAGCCTGCTTTAACTAATAAGGAGTCTGAGTGCCCATGATAGCAGCCTTCAAACTTTAAGATCTTATCGCGTTTGGTGTAGCCACGCGCTAACCTTATGGCCGACATTACAGCCTCGGTACCCGAACTTACAAAACGCAGTTTCTGTATAAATTTATTGTTTTTGAGGATCAACTCGGCAAGCTCATTCTCTAACGCCGTAGGTGCGCCGAATGACATACCATTTTGCATTACCTCAATTACTTTCTCTTTTACTTTTGGGTGATTATGGCCGAGGATAAGCGGTCCCCATGAACAGCAAAAGTCAATAAACTCATTATCGTCCGCATCCCAAATATGGCTGCCATCGCCTTTTTTAATAAAAAGCGGCGTACCGTATACTGATTTAAACGCCCTTACCGGCGAGTTAACTCCACCCGGGAAAAATGTTTTAGCCTTTGCATACAACTCGGCAGATTTTTCCCTGCTGATATCCGGCTTACCCGAAGTATTCACTGGCAGATCATCCTCGCTGGAAAACATTTTTTTTATTGAATCTAACATAGCCCCCTCTAAATCTCCCCCGGTAGGGGAGACTTTTTGTTTTGTTTTTATATTTTATTAAAGCCCTCCCTACCGGGGAGGGTTGGGTGGGGCTTATATCCACCCATTCTCCAACACTTCCTTCGCATGATACGTCAATATCGCGGTAGCGCCTGCCCTGCGGATGCTGGTTAACACCTCGGTTACGGCGCGCTGCTCATTAAGCCAACCTTTTTGTACGGCGGCTTTTAGCATGGCGTATTCGCCGCTTACGTTATAGGCTGCTACGGGTAGTTCGGTATTGTCTTTTATTAATTTTATAACGTCAAGGTAGGCCAACGCCGGTTTTACCATTAAAAAATCGGCTCCCTCTGCTTCATCTAAACGGGCCTCTATTAGTGCTTCACGTTGGTTGGCCGGATTCATTTGGTAGCTTTTCTTGTCACCAAACTTTGGCGCCGAATTTAACGCATCCCTAAACGGACCATAAAAAGCACTGGCATATTTAGCCGAATATGACATGATAGATACCTGCTTAAACCCTGCATCATCCAGCGTCCTACGAATATAACCTACCCTGCCATCCATCATATCGCTCGGCGCAATAATATCTGCTCCTGCATGCGCATGAGCTAATGCCATTTTGCCTAATATCTCTAGCGTTTCATCGTTTAGTATTTCGCCATTCTCTACAATGCCGTCATGGCCATCACTGCTGTAGGGGTCCATGGCTACGTCTGTTATAACACAAGCTTCGGGGAAGTTCTTTTTTACCTGGCGGATAGCACGCAGATACAGGCTTTCCTCGCGGTGGCTTTCGGTAGCGTATTTGTCTTTCAACTCTTCGCTTATGTTGGGGAAAAGATCAAACGAATTTAACCCCAGCTTCATGCAGCCTTGTACTTCGCGCAGCAAATTGTCTATGGAGTACCTAAAGATACCCGGCATAGACGCAACCTCTGTTTTTTGATTTACACCATCCACAATAAATAGCGGGAATATCAAATTAGCCGCACTAACATGCGTTTCCTGCACCATCTGGCGGATAACTTCACTCTTACGGTTTCTTCTTGGTCGTTGTAACATAAGTTAGTCCATGGACCATGGTCGATAGTCCATGGTTGTTTTATGCAAATTTAAAGTCTATGGACTATCGACCATCGACTATGGACTTCTTACAATCCAAACACCGCCTCTGCCAGTCCAACTTCGTCTGGACTAAAAGGCAATGTATATTTTACGCCCATTTCATCAAACTTTTTGCCGGTTGATTTACCTATGGCAATTACTTTTTGATATGGGTCCAATAAGTTGTCGGCGAAGTAGGCATCTACGTTTGATGGACTGGTAAATACCAGCACCTCGGCACCCGACCCTTCTACTTCATCCTCCAATACAGTTTCATATACCACCAGGTCTATTACTTTAGTATCGGGCGACAAACCTTTTTGTATGCTTTTAAGCGAGTCCTCGGCACAAGGAAACAATACCTGCGTACCGTTAGCCACCTTAGCAAATTCTCCGGCAACTTCGGCAGAGTCATTACCCAAACCGGTAAAGTCAGCAAAATGCCCTTTGCGGCGCAGCATTTCTTCACTGCCTGCACCCATCACCCCAAACTTAACATGTTTTGGCAATAGTGGTTCTAACTGGAAAAAGTATTCGACCGCGTTTTTACTGCTGAAGAATACCCAATCTATATATTTTAATATGTACGAATCTAATTTGGTAATAACCGGCACCGTGCGTATCAGCGAGCGCCCGTCTATCTGTATATTATGCTTCTCTAAAGCCCTGCGGAAATAGCTTTTCTCATTCACTTCGCGCGATATAAACACGCTGCCCGGCAATTTACGCCCGGGGTTAAACGCAGCTACTATCTTTTCGGCAAGGCCATCGGTGGTTTCTGCTTCTAAAAATAAACGATCGGGGAACTGGTCGCCTTCATCTGCTTTTGATGTAAATACCTGGTAAACGCCATCTTCTTTACGGCAATATACACCCAATGGTAAGTGGCAGCCTCCACCAAATAGTTTAAGCACCGTACGTTCAACCGCAAGCTCTTTGGCTACTTTAGGGTGGTTTAGCACTTTCAAAGCCTTTAATAGTTCAGTATCCGCTTCGCGGATCTGTATAGCTAAAACACCCTGTGCAGGTGCAGGGATTAGCTCGTTAGGCGTTAGCTCTTCTACATGGAACTCGCTCAAATCAATACCTAAACGGCTAACACCGGCTTTGGCCAGCATAATAGCATCGTAATTCTCATCGCGCAGTTTGCCTATGCGGGTAGGTACGTTGCCGCGCAGGTCCTCAATCTCCAAATCAGGTCGGTAGGCCAGCAGCTGCGCCTTTCGGCGATTGCTTGATGTACCCACAATAGCGCCATATTTAACCGACAGTTTTTGCTTAACATCCACACAATCTTTCAAGATCAACAGCAGCTCAGACGGGTCCTCCCGTTCTGATACTGCCGCGATGATGAGTCCCGGAGGGTTTTCTGTAGGCAGGTCCTTGTGGCTATGTACCGCCAAATCAATAGTGCCTGCCAATAATTCTTCTTCCAGCTCTTTGGTAAAAAAGCCTTTACCTTCCAGCTTATCAAAACTTAAATTTAGTAAGCGGTCGCCTTGCGTTTTAATAATTTTCAGTTCGGCGGTAATATTAGCTTTAGCCAGGCTATCCTTAACAAAGTTTGCCTGCCATAGCGCCAAATCGCTACCGCGTGTTCCTATAATTAATGTTCTTTCCAAAGGGGTTATCTATTTGCAACCGCAAATTTAATTTTTTATACCGATGGTTGTAGTTTTTATTGAGGATATGAAAGTAGAGTGACAAGTTAATGAGTGATTGAGGGAATTAGTGAGTGAGTGAATGGTGGCCCGAGCTTAAATCGCTAAAAACTAAATGTCCCGGCCACTAAGGTAAGCTGTTCATCATCATCGCTTATCAAATGGCTAAAATTGCCGGATACCGGTTTAGTACTTGATATCATAACTGCTCCAATCATAGGTACCGGCACACTGGAATGTGAGGGATAAAATATAATTTGAGGGTCTTTAGACCGTGCGGACTCGGCAACAAAGTGCCCTGACCTAATCATTGTAAAGGATATGATCAATTTTTCACCATTGTCAAAAATAGCCGTCAAACTCTTTGATGAAGCATGAACAATACTTGTGGCCAACTTTATACTATGGCCCCGATGATCAACAAATGTAAGTTTACAAAATGGCTGCACTTTGCTTTGCGACAAAGCAGCATGATTAGCTTTTACAACAGGTTTAAAACCAACAAATGAACCGCTGATGCAAACTAACAACGCCAGCATGACTATTAATGAGCTCTTTTTCATAGTATAAATATAATGCTATTTTAATATTTTTGGCAGGATTTATGTATCTATTATTGTATACTTAGATATATATGGTTATGAAAAAGACATTACAACTAGCATTTACTGTTTTAGCATTTGTTTTTATTTTACAGGCCTGCTCAACTACCAAAAGTTTAGTGGGTGCACAAAATGGCCATATTAATGGTACCTGGACACTAACTAACGTTAGTTATGACGGGCTTTTACCCAACGCCGTACAGGATGTGTTTAATCAAGCCCCTCCGCGCGATTTTATTAACAGTACCTGGCAACTAACCAATAGCGGCAACGGTATGTATACGCTGGCAAACGGCACATCGCAAACCATATTTTGGAGCTATAATACGCAGGATAAAAGCAATCCTATATTTCAGTTTAAAAAAATATACCAGGGCGATAAAGCTAAAAACGTAACGGACGGCTACCAGCTTAACATAGCGCAAAATGATGGTAAATTTATGACCTTAAAATCGCCCATTAGGGTAGGTGATAAAACAGCTTATATTGTTTATTCGTTCCAAAAAAAGTAACTAACAATACGTTATAAATATCCTACTAAAACCCCTTAAACATATCCGGCATACCAATAGGCGCACCCGGTGGCATTTCTAACGGCGGGGCGGGTTGGAACTTATCCGGTGATTTTTCAAACTCGTCTATCTTTAACAGCGCGAAATATAGTGACGCTTTTTGCTTAGGCGCAGCGGTGGCCAGTTTGCCCTGCATCCAGCTTTTAAGCTCGTGGATCTTTAACAATGTTTCGCCACGTACGTTCTCGGCAGTTTGGGTATCGGCAGCCAGCATCAGCATGTATTTTAGGGTAAGGTTGTTTACCAGTATCTGTAATTCGCCTTTATAACCGGGCACAGCCGGAGCCTTCCATGTTCTGGCTATCAACTTATCCAATACGGCAAACAGGCCGGGTTGAGCGGCATCGCGGGCGTTATATTCAATTAAACGGGCGGCACGGGCATTATCCAGTAGGTAACCTAGTGTGGTAGACGCGGCAGTTTCGGCAGCCGCAATAGGGTCGAACGTTGGGCCGGTATGGCCGCCAAAGGTCTCTACACTGGCCGGGTAACCCGTAGGGCGTGGCGGTATCTTTTGTATCAATGCTTCGGGCAGTGCCAGGGCATCGGGCGTTACGGAGTTCATCATGGCATCAAAGGCACGCCATTGCTCGGCAGGGGCAACCATTTTAGTAGGTTCCTGCCCATCATTCTTAACTGCATGGGTAAAATACAGGCCGCCAATTGATTTAGAAACAGCCTCTAATTGGTAACGGTGCAGCAGGTACATGGGCACCAGCACATCTTCCAGCATAGCCATTGGTGCATCCTGCTGTATAGCTTTTTCAGAGAAATTATCCAACACATGGCGCCTTATGGTCATTAGCTTATTAAACTGGTCAATAGGGTTTGTACCGTCATCCCATTGGTTTGACATAGGGTGAGCATTGCCACCAATATCTGGTATATATTTATAGCCTGCGGCCAGGGTTTCTTTCATGATTTGTCGCAAAGCAGCACTCTCATCGGCAGTGCCAAAGTCTGAATATCCCCAGATAATAGCACGTTTATCCCACGTACCTATGCCTTTGGCGTAAACGTCTGACAGATCAATAGTACCGTCCTTCTTCAAATTAAAGCGCGGAAAAGGGTAATCCATTACCGAAGCCCTATCTTTAGGACTGGCGGCAAAATTGTGGGTAAGGCCCAGCGTATGCCCAATTTCGTGCGCGGATAGCTGCCTGATACGGGCCAATGCCACTTCCTGCATTTGTGTAGATACGGGCTTGCCATCCTCATAAGGTTGTAATAAGCCTTCGGCGATCAAATAATCCTCCCGATGACGGTCAGACCCTAAAGTAACTACGCCTTTAATGATCTCGCCGGTGCGTGGGTCTATGTACGATGAACCGTACGAAAACGCACGTGCGGGTGTAGCCGAGCGATCAACCCAGTTAACTACGTTATAGCGGATGTCCATTGGGTCGGCACCCTCTGGCAATTCTTTTACGATGAAGGCATTTTTGTAACCCGCGGCTTCAAAAGCCTGATTCCACCATGAGCCGCCTTCAATCAGCGCTTGCTTGATGATGGGTTGCGCGCCACGGTCTATATAATAAACAATAGGCTCAACCGGCTCGCTTATAGCTGCGGATGGGTCCTTTTTTTGTAAACGATGGCGCTCTATAAATTTTTTGGCGATAGGCTCATTCATCGGCGCGGCAAAATCAAGATACTGGAAAGTAAAATAACCAGACCGTGGGTCGAACCTGCGGGGTTTGTAATTACCATCGGGCAACTCAATTAAAGCCTGGTGCACGTTAACCGTAACCGATCCAGGATCAGGTGCCGCGCCACGCTGGCTATTACCGGCAAAGGTTAGCATAGCTTCAAACTCGGTATTTTTAGGAAAGTTTTTGGTATTCTCCAGGTATATGGCTGATCGTGTTTCGTCCAAGCGGTAAGCTCCGCCACCTGCTGCACCACCACCACGAACAGCGGCTGCACTGCCCGGGTTACCGCGGCCGCTGCCTAACGCATCGCCCAGGTGCTGGCCATCTCTGACTAAAAACGGAGTAAAGTCTATCAATACCTTGCCACCATCAATCGCCACCGGTGCAAAACCAAATATAACCGATTTAGCAAAGGCGGTTTCTACTGATTTCTTTTCGTCCGGATTACCATTTACAGCACGATATTTTAAATTGGGCTCTACAAAAAATATCTTTGCTCCTACCCTAACAAACTTTGCTACATCAGACGATGCCTGCCCACGCTCGGGCCCGCCATTGCCTACCCCATCAACCAGAGATGTAAAGTACAAAAATTCTTTATCCAGCTTATCTATCTCTAAAAAGATCCTGCCGGTTTTATCGTCATAATAAAAGTTAAAATACCCCTCATATTTTTTAAAGTTTTGGGTAAAGGATGATATACTAGCCGGAGATGCGTTGGCCCTGTTTTCGGCACCACCACCCGGGGCACGGTTTTGTGCATTTGTTGTTACCAGACCAGTTATAAGGATGCAAAAGAGAAGTAAAAAGTATTTCATAGCGGGCTTTTTAGTTAATCGCTAAAAAGATACAAAATATTTTCCAAAAATGTCCAATTGAGCTTAAACTGATCGTCATTGGGGCATAATTAATAACTAAAAGAAAACAAATGGAACCAAGATTGAATGCTTTTGTAAAAGGACAAAACGCCATGCGGGCGTTGTATGGGATAGGCGCTTATTTGGCTAAATCGCCGGTTGAGCAGCCGTTGTTAAACTTAATTTACTTCAGGGTGTCGCAAATAAACGGCTGTGCCTATTGTTTGGATATGCACGCTAAAGACTTACGTGCCGAAGGCGAAACCGAGTAGCGCCTGTATATGCTTAATGCATGGCGCGAAGCCCCTTTCTATACCGATCGCGAACGTGCCGCACTAGCCTGGGCCGAGGCTGTTACCAAGATCACTAACCGTAATGTACCTGACGAGGTGTACAACGATGTCATAAAACAATTTACTGAAGAAGAATTGATAGACCTTACGCTGGCTGTTACCACCATTAATACTTATAACCGTATTAATATAGCATTTAAAATACCGGGTGGAAGTTATACGGTTGGGCAGCATGCGGTGCAGGTATAGCTAGTCCCTTACCGAGCGTCATTGCAGACGAGGTACGAGTGTGGCAATCTGCGCGCCAGGTATGTGAGCTGCCTATCGTGTAGAGATCGCCACGCTAATGCTCGCGATGACGTAGCGGTAAAAGAAAATTGGGGCTTTTACTAATTATTGTTGATCAAAATATACTTAGCCATTATCATAGTACACTAACATCTTTTTCTACCGGCTGTCCGAAGCTTGCAACTTTGGACTTGTCAGGCAATTGGCTTTCAAAGTCAATTGCCATAAATTCGGCTACTAAAGCATAAGCACCTCACAATCAAACTACTTTGTTTTCCCTTTAATAAAACTTAAAATTATCATCGCATTGATAGTTGATTTAAAAATAGATTTGATAATGTCTAAAAATAAGTAGAAATTGACCCCAAAGGTTGTGCATAAATAATAATTTACTTGGCCGTGATTATTATTTAAGATATTGATTTTTAATATAATACATAATTTTGTTTTATCCTCTGTTTTTAATCAGACTATACACTAAACCCAATAATTAATTATGAAAAAAAGTTACTTTTTATTAACTGTCACACTATTTCTTGCAACAAGTAAGTTGTTCGCCCAGGGATGCGTGGCCATTAAAAGCACAGGGGGGGTATGTTCTATGCTTGACCATCCCGAAGAAACAGACAAAAATGGCGGATGGGTTTTTAATTCAAATATCCGATACTATAAATCATATAAACATTTCATTGGCAGGCAAGAGCAACCCCAACGAGTAACTTTAGGTACTAATGTTATAAATCATGCTTATACGCAGGATATTGCTTTAACGCGTGTAATTAATAGCCGCTGGTCATTTTCGGTTGATGTACCCATTATATCAAATACCCGTTCGTCCTTATATGAACACGGCGGTAATGAAAGACATTCGACATCGTCATTTGGTATTGGCGACATTCGTATCGCGGGGTATGTTTGGGCATTTGATCCACATAAATTTAAAAATGGAAATATCCAGTTTGGTTTGGGCCTTAAACTACCCACAGGCGATTATAAATACACTGATTATTTTTACAATACCGGCCCTGGTGGTACTAAATTATTGGGCCCTGTAGATCAGTCTATTCAGCTTGGTGATGGCGGTACAGGTATTACTACTGAAATTAACGCTTTTTATCATTTATCACATACTTTTAACTTATACGGAAACTTTTATTATCTGATTAATCCCCGTGAGCAAAATGGAGTTTCATCAGCGCGTGGCGGTACACCAAGTGCCACTTCCATAGCTTATGGAAGCGATGTAATGAGTGTGCCTGATCAGATGATGCTAAGATTTGGCACAAGTGTGTCTGTAAAGCGGTTCATATTTTCAGCCGGTTTTCGCGACGAATGTTTACCTAGCAGAGATATTATAGGTGGCAGTAATGGTTTCAGACGTCCTGGCAATATAATTTCAGCCGAACCTGGTATAATATATGCTTTTAAAAAGGTGAGTGTAAATGCATTTGTTCCTATAGCTTTAATCCGTGAAAGGACACAAAGCGTGCCTGATAAAATTAAAACCGATTTAACCGGAGTATACGCGCAGGGGGATGCTGCTTTTGCAGATTACGCAATAAACATTGGTATAAGTTTTAAATTATAAGCAATGATGAAAAACCGGGGATGGAATTAATTATTATTGATCAAAATATCCTTAGCCATTACCATAGGTACACTAATATATTTTTTCTCCATGTAGTTGATCACCTTTTCCAGTATCTCGCGCGAGTGAGCATCCATACCTTCCAGATCATCAGCAAATACGCTATTGATGGCGGTATTGCGTATCTCTTTTATTTTTTCGGGAACCTGGCGCATGGCTAGTTCTACTTTACGCTGTTTAAGCATTAAGCAAAACTCGGCTATATTATCTTCTATAATAGTCTCGGCGTGGGTAAGCTCCTGGTAGCGTTCCTGTAGGTTGCGTTTGGCAACTTCGTTTAATGAGTACACCTCGATAAAATTAACAGGGAACTGCTCTAAAACTTCGGGGGCGGTATCGTTAGGGATAGCAAGGTCAACAATGGTTTTTTTACCGGTTTCGCCGTTTAATAGCGTTGTATAAATTTCCGGGGTGATGATAGGCTCGACTGCCGATGTGCAGGTGATAATTACATCAAAACCTTTATTATAGGTAGCTAAAGCATCTAAAGTAAAAGCTTCGCCATTCAGGTCAACAGCTAATTTCTCTGCTTTTGACAGTGTACGATTAAACACCGCGAAGTTAGAGAACTTATGTTTTTGCAGATACTTGGAAATGTTTTGGTTGGTTTCGCCTGCGCCGATGATGAGGATGCGGGCATTTGTACATAGCTTAAGATCTTTAAGCTTGCGGTAGGCCAGTGATACTACCGAGATGGGGTTTTTGGAGATGTTGGTGTTAGTGTAAACTTCTTTAGCGGTCTTGACCACACAATTCATAAACATTCGCAGGCCATCTCCGGTTAAGCCCTCTTCGCGGCTGCACTCGTAAGCCTTTCGCAACTGGGCCAAAATTTCTTTTTCGCCAACTATCAGGCTTTCCAGCGAGCACGACATTCGTAACAAATGGTTCAATGCATCGCGGCCTTCATAAATAGAAGCCGCGTCAACAAAGGTACCCATGTACTTAGCGCACAGGTCAATATTTAATGCTTCAATAAATTTCTGGGCAAATGCTTTGTCAACAACCTGCGGGGTTAGCATTACAAACTCCACACGGTTACAGGTAGCCAAATAAAATATTTCAGTTATACCAAAATCAGCTTTTACTTGCTGTAGCTTGCCCGTTAAGTTCTCCTCGCAGATCACCAACTTCCCCAGCTCCTTCAGTTCGATCTGTTTGTGTGTAAAAGCTATTACCTTTAAATACTTCAAAGCATTTTTAAATTTGACCCGACAAAAATAACATCCTAAACCAGAACCAATGTCAAGCCTTTGTCATACCCATATATTTAGAATGTTTATAAATAAATGAGGGTTAATTAAATTAACATCTGTTTTACAGCCAAAAACGTAGCTAAAATTATGAAATCGTTAAAAAAGATTAGTCTTCTGATTCTCATTTTTGGTTATTTGTATGCTGGGGTTAGCCATTTCCTTAATCCGGTGGGATATATCCGCATAATTCCGCATTATATTCCTTTACCCAAACTAGTAAACTACCTATCTGGTATGTTTGAAATATTGTTTGGTTTACTACTTATTGCAAAAATATCCCGCCCAATTGGCGCTATTGGGATTTGCTTATTGCTTATAGCCTTTTTGCCCGTACATATCCAAATGATAATTGACGCTCCTTTTAAGTTAGGTACGTTTACCGTTAGCCCTTTGGTTGCCTGGATACGGCTGGCCCTGCAACCGCTGTTAATAGTATGGGCCTGGTGGTATGTTAAAAAGGATAGTTTGTAACAACGGTGTTAAAAGATCATCTATAATTTGTTTACTACAGCCTATTGTGGTAATATTGACTTACCTAACTATGATCAAAAAAGAATTTTTCACACTATCGGGCGCCAAGGGCAGGGGCATGTTAACCGACCTTACCTATGATGATAAATTCAGGGATGCGCCGCTGGTAATTTTCGCACATGGTTTTAAAGGATTTAAAGATTGGGGCACACATAACCTGGTGGCCAATTACTTTGCTGAAAACGGATATCGTTTTTTAAAATTTAACTTTAGCCATAATGGTACCACACCCGATAACCCGGTTGATTTTACAGACCTGATAGCTTTTAGTGATAATACATTTTCTTTTGAACTGGGTGATTTAACTACTGTCATTGATTTTGCCTGCAATGGCTCGGCAATACCACAGGCAAATGGGGTATATTTGATAGGCCATAGCATGGGTGGCGGTATAAGTACCATTAAAGCTGCCGAAGATGAGCGGGTAAAAAAACTGGTTAGTATGGCTTCGATATCAAGTTTTCATAACCTATGGCCAAAACAAGCCGAAGAACAGTGGCGCTTGCAAGGCATAATGTATATGCTAAACACCCGCACCAACCAGCAAATGCCATTAAAAGCAAGTTTATTGGATGATTTGGACAAGAACCCCGGCAGGTTGGATATTTTAGCTAAAGCGGCCCAGATAACACAACCCTGGTTAATAATACATGGCGATGAGGATAAAACCGTACCCCTTAGTCATGCCAAACAATTAAAAACAGCCCAACCCCATGCCGAATTTTTAATTGTTAAAAATGGCGATCATACTTTTGGCGGCACCCATCCCTATACCGAAAACACATTACCAACTCAACTGCATGATTTTTGTAACGAGGTGATTAAATTTTTTAATAAAGAAGTCTAAACAACAATTACCCCGTTGTTGATATAATATTTCACTATACAGCTAATGAGTATATCAGGATCAAGAAAAAAGAACGGGAAATTTTTAAATCCTATACCTACTACCCAAGTTGGTGTCGACAAGATCATACCCATGATAAAGGCGTATGCTACCAACAAAGCCGAGGTTATACCCAAACAACAATTAGGGCCTTTTAAAACAGATAAATCCATATACCAAACCCCACCCGCAAGCGGATTAAGGATTACCTGGGTTGGCCATTCGAGTTTATTAATTGAGATTGACGGCAAAACCATATTAACCGATCCGGTTTGGAACCAGTGGGTATCATTCATCAAGTTTATGGCGCCAAAACGTTTTTTTGATCCACCGATAAAGTTAAGCGAGCTGCCGCCACTGGATGCCATCATTATATCGCATGACCATTACGACCACCTGGATAAGGCCACTATTAAATTTTTTCAAGGATCAACCATTCCTTTTTATTGCTCATTAGGTGTTGGTCGACATTTACAAAGCTTCGGTATAGAAAGAAATTATATTACTGAATTGGATTGGGGCGATAGTGTAATGATAGATCACGACTGTGTTATAACCGCTACATCGTCAAGGCATTTTTCGGGCCGTGGGTTATTTGGCCGGAATGAAACGCTATGGTCGTCATTTGTAATAAAAGGCACTAAACATAATATTTTTTTTGGTGCCGATTCTGGGTACTTCCCAGGCTTTAAAGATATTGGCGAAGCCTTTGGTCCGTTTGATCTGACAATATTAGAAATTGGCGCATACAGCGAATATTGGCCAGACATACACATGGGACCTGACAATGCAAGCAATGCGCACCTGGATTTAAAGGGTAAGATAATGATGCCTATCCATTGGGGTACCTTCAACCTTGCCCTGCATGATTGGTTTGAGCCTATTGAACGGTTGCAACAATACGCCATCGATAAAAAAATAGAACTATTTGTACCCGAGCCAGGTAAACCAACCGAAGTTACAGGCGCATATAATTCTGGGTGGTGGAAACAGTATTTGAGTTAGCAGTTTTTAGTTGACGTTGGCAGTAAACCAATATCTATTAGCTTAGTTTTACCAACAACAATTGCAACAGATTGGTAAATCTGTTGCAATTTTAACAACTATTTAACTTTAAATTTCGTAATTTGCTAAAAAAGTACGAAAAACAATGGGACGAGTAGTGATAATTGCCTACAAACCGAAGATCGGTAAGGAAGAGGCATTGAAAAAGCTGGTGAAGACGCACTGGCCCCGATTAAGGCAAGAAGGCCTGGTCACGGAGAAAGAAGCATATAGTTTAGAAACCCAGGATGGAACCCTGGTTGAGGTGTTTGAATGGCTATCAGATCATGCCATAAAAACTGCCCACAAAAACCCTGCGGTACAGCAAATATGGCGCGAGTATGCCGAAGTGTGTACCTACACCCCGCTGTGCAATGTGGCCGAGGCCGGTCATTTATTTGCCGAGTTTACTCCGCTAAACTAGGCTCAATCCAGTTACCATCTTCACGGATAATACCGATCAATTCATCAAGGGCATTAGCTGCGCTGATGTTTTTCTTTACGGCTTCTTTGCCGCGGTAAAGGGTGATCTTATCTGTACCTGAGCCTACATAGCCGTAGTCAGCATCGGCCATTTCGCCGGGGCCATTTACTATGCAGCCCATAATACCAATTTTTAATCCTTTTAAATGGCTGGTACGGCTACGGATCATTTGTGTGGTAACCATCAAATCAAACAAGGTACGACCACAGCTTGGACATGATATATATTCGGTTTTTGATATGCGTGAGCGTGTTGCCTGTAGTATACCAAATGCCGTTGAGGTAATGATCTTAGTATCAACTTGTGGCACATCTATCCAGATCCCATCGCCAAAACCGTCTATTAGTAATGCACCAAGATCCGTGGCTGATTGTAGTTGTAAGTTTTGAGTTCTGAGTTCTGAGTCTTGAGGTTCAAAAACATAACTCCGTTTAATAATAACCGGCACTTCCAATTCTAACTCTTCCATTTTAAAGAAGAATATGCGTTGATCGGCCATGCCATGTAAGGCATCAGTTTCTAAAATAAAAACCAGCGAATTACTAAATGGCAATGAACCAAACTCGTCCGAATCAATATCGGCAGACTTTAATGTTACCAGGTTTAATGATGATGATCTGTCAACATCACCGACATATTCTTTTAAAGTAAATACGGGATGGCAAAGTGTTTTGTCAGCCAGTTTTTGCCAGGCCTGGTAATTATATAATTGCTTTAGGTTTGATGGCAAATTAAACGATGGCAATTCATTGCCAAAAAAAACAAAATCAACCGATTGCTCGGCCATATTATATTTATCCAACAACGGCGAGTAGATATACCCGGCACTATTTAATACCGAAGTGTCTTTCAGATTTTCTTTAGACAGATCAATCACCACACGCGGCACCATGTGCCCGCCTATAAAAGCGTTAGCTTCGTAGGTTTGGCGTTTTTTGTATTCGTAGGGATTATGTTTGAAGTTTTGAGTTGTGGGTTGTGAGTTGTGAGTATTTTCTTGATTCTTGGTTTTTGATTCTTGACTCCTCTTAACATATCGCTCTACCAATGCAATAGCCACCGGTGCTTCGGCTTCGGGTTCTTCGGTCAGAGATACACGGACAGTATCGCCCAGGCCATCTTCCAGCAAAGTACCAATACCTACGGCTGATTTGATACGACCGTCTTCGCCATCGCCGGCTTCTGTAACTCCAAGATGTAGTGGGTAGTTCATGCCTTCGGCAACCATAGTTTCCACCAATAAACGATAAGCCTGCACCATTACCTGCGGGTTGCTTGATTTCATGGACACTACTAAGTTGTAGTAATTCAACGTTTCGCACATTCGCATAAACTCCATTGCCGACTCCACCATGCCCTGCGGGGTATCGCCATAACGACTCATTATCCTGTCGCTTAATGAGCCGTGATTGGTGCCGATGCGCATAGCAGTGCCATACTCTTTGCAGATCTTTACCAACGGTGTAAACTTTTGGTAGATACGTTCCAATTCGCCCTGGTATTGCAGGTCGGTATATTCTATCTGGTCAAATTTCTTTTTATCGGCATAGTTGCCGGGGTTTACCCGCACTTTTTCAACAATACGTGCGGCTACTTCGGCGGCGTTGGGGGTAAAATGTATATCTGCTACTAAGGGGGCGGTGTATCCCCTTTGACGTAATTGCTTTTTTATCTCTGCTAAGTTTTGCGCTTCTTTTATACTGGGCGCGGTAATGCGCACATACTCGCAACCGGCATTGATCATCCGAATAGATTGCTCGACTGTACCCATAGTATCCATGGTATCAGTAGTGGTCATGCTTTGTATACGAATAGGGTTATTACCGCCCATAGGTACATCGCCAATATTAACCTCACGGGTAACAAAACGCGAGTACTTGGTTAACGAGTTACAATAACGGCCGGGGAGTAATTTTATAGCAGGAGCATTCATGGCAGGTGTGTTCTTTAATGCAAAGATAAGGAATACTAGTAATGTCCTTTTAAAGAATAAACATTTAGCTTATCACCATCTAAGCCATACACTAACCTATGCTCATGATTAATCCGCCTGGACCATTTGCCCGATAATTCATGTTTTAATGCTTCCGGTTTTCCAATACCAGAATAAGGCGATTCTTGAATAGATTGAAGTAATTCTTTTATTTTTTTCTGCAAGCCGATATTTCCGCTCTTTTTTAAATCATGAAGATCTGATAAAGCTTTCGGTGTGAAAATTACTTCCATAAATTTTCAACATCAACCTTAATGCCCTTACCTGCTTTAAGGTCTTCATCCCCTTGATTTATCATAGCTACAAATTCAGGGTCATAAGAAGTTTTCTTTTCTTCAAATGAAATTTTAAACGCTTTCATAAAAGCTTTTAAAGCCGTAAGCTGTTCTTTATTATTTGGATGAACTATTAATGTTTCCATATTTCAAATTTAAATAATTTTAGTTAAAAATCGATGTTTAACATCAGCGATAATTATTTACCTTTCGAAAGTATATTTACACCCAACATGAACAACGAATATTACCTGGTTGAAGGCGAAGAGAAAACAGGCCCGTACACTTATCAAGAACTAATAAATATGGGTATTACTATCCATACAGAAATTATCACCTCAAAAAGTGATGCGCCGCAATACGCGTCTGAACTGCCCGAATTTATTGATTATTTTGAAGCACAAGGCATATATTTCCCTACCGGGGATAATTTGGCTACTTATGGCTCCAGGATATTTGCTTTTATTATTGATTACTTTTTGGTGAGTATAATTGTTGCCATAATTGATATTAAATCAGGCTGGATCACCTTGCCCGCACAACCTACATTTACATTGCCGTATCCGCAATCCATTATATTGGTGGCCAGTTTTTCGGCTACCTTTTTATTGTATAATGTATTGTTTGAGCTGTCTAAATTTAAAGGAACCATAGGTAAAATACTATGCAAAATAATGGTGGTTGATATTGATGGCCAAAACCTTAAAATAGGCAATTCTATTGTCAGGAATTTAGGTGTATTGGTATCATTAATGATCTATGCCCTACCCTTTTTAACCGCTTTATTTGGCGAGCACAGACAAGCCTGGTACGAAAAACTAACTAAGGCTTACCAGATATCAAAAGCCAATTAATGTTAAGAGATTAGTATCTCTTAACATTAAAGTCGGCCATACCGCCGCTCATTTTTATGAATAATTTGTTAGCAGCGCTGCTAAAGCCCGGGGTTTCGTAGGTATTATCTTTAGTTTTAGTAAAACCTTCGAAATTGGTTGATGAAAGGCCGGTGCTGCTGGTTATACGGCAAGCCGCAGTTGTTGGCACGCTAATGCTTACCGATGACATCCCTGTTGATACCACAACATTTGTTGCAGACAATGGCTGGCCCAGTTTTACACTAAAATCTGCCGCGCCACCGCTTAGTTTTAATGATCTTACTTTAAATTTAGATAGATCAAAATCAAGCTTGGTAGCACCTGTTTTTACATCGATGTTCCACTCAGGGTTAGGGTTCAGTTTAAAAATAGCTGTGTTATTTCTACCGTATTTACCATCTTTTTTATCCTCACTATCAAAGCCAAAGGTAAAGCCGTGGCCATTTTTCATTTTATAGGTAAGTACCGCGCTCGAGTCTGAATTAGTGCGTATAAGAGAGTTCACAAAGTGTTTACCAAAAACTTTGGTATCGGCACTAAACAATTGGTTAGTGGTATCGCTTAACTTATACAATGCGCCGCCACCGCTTATATTCAATTCGGCAACTTTAATGGCCGTGGTATAAGGTTCGTCAAAAACCTTGCTGCCTTCTACTTTTGTTATTTTACCACCGGTGCTGTCGCTATCATCATTGGTATCAAAATTATAGCTGTAATCGTTCCAGCCGTTATGGCGCTTGCCAAAATTGCCAAATAAAATTAAGCAAAATCCAATGGCAACTACAGCTAATTTTACAACAGTTGCCCAGGCAGACCGGTTGTTATGGCCAAATATTAAATTTATGCCGGCTATCACTATTAGTATAGGTATGAGGTATACAAAGTTGAACCAATGGAAGGTTACATAGCCAAAGTTGTGAAGCAGTATAATCGCTCCTATCATTATCAGGACCGCGCCCGGAATTATTTTATCGTTTCTCATGATCGTATTTTTAATAGTAGTTAAACTGCCGGAGGAGTGTCCTCTGTTTTATCTTCTGCTTTAGTTTCTGTTACCGGTTCTTCGGTAGCGTTCCAGTTTTCTTTTTCCCAAGGATCTTGTTTTTTGCGCGAAAACATCAACAACAATCCTCCGGCAACAAATATCAGCGGCCATAAGCGGTCAAACTCCCAATTGGGCAACAAGTCAAAGTTATCTAACAAAAAGAATGATCCAAATGCTACTAATGCTATACCAACAATTATCCCCGCGTTTGATTTCTTTTTAGGTGGCATTACAAACGGAGCGCCTTGTTGTTGTGGGCGCGCGAAACCACCAAACGGGTTAGGTACGCTATAATCTGTCGGTCCGTCGCCTTGTGGTGGTACGGTATAATCAACCGGACCGGGGTTATTAAAACCGGGGCGGTTAAAACCATACACCTTTTTAGGCATTACAATCCATAGTATAATGTAGGCTCCTAAGCCGCAGCCATGCAGTACCATTGCCAGTACAAATGCTGCCCTTACCAGGGTTATGTCAATGTTTAAGTAATCAGCAAGGCCCGCGCATACGCCTGCTATCATTTTATTATGTTCATCGCGTTGTAGTCTCTTTTCCATGATCTTAGTTATTAAAATAGGTTATAATTGCCCGCCAGCGGGTTTTATGGTTATTTGGTCAACATTGGCGCCTTTGCTCATTTTGTAAATATTTACAATTGCCGATGCTATATCTTCGGGCAGTACCATTGTGTCTTTGTCAACATCCTGTCCCCTCCATGAGTCTGTTAATGTTGAGCCGGGAATAACCGCAGTTACCTTAACCCCGTGCTGTTGCATCTCTAATCTCATTACATTAGTAAGACTTAGCAACGCAGCCTTTGTTACGCTATAAGTACCAGCATCAACCACCGGGTTTAATGCTGCTACCGAGCAAATATTAAATATATGCCCCTCGCCTGCTGCTATCATTTCTTTACCAAAACGGCGGTAAAGTTCATAAGTTGGCATCAGGTTGGTATTTATCATTTGCTGGAACAAACTATCTGCATCATCCAGTATTTTACTGTACTGGTACATGCCCAGGTTATTTACCAGGATGTTGATGCTGCCCAATGCCTTTGTGGCATCATTTGCAAATTGCAGTAACTCTGTTTTGTTACTACCATCCGCAACAGCGGTAAAAACTTTTATGGCCGGGTTAATTTGCAGCAGTTCGGTTTTAAACGCGTCAAGCTCGTCAGCTTTTCGCGAGTTAATGGCCAGGCTGATACCCTCTATCGCAAATGCTATGGCTATTGCCCTGCCCATTCCTTTAGTTGCTCCGGTTATTAACGCGTTTTTCATAGTATAAAAGTAGATATATTTGAGAGAAGCCGTTTATATAAATCGGGGAACAGGGCAGATTAATCGGTAAAAATGGAAATTTTATCCGTGTAGTAATTAAACAGCAGGCTTTAAAATATATGCTACGCTAAACAAAACCTAACATATTTAGTTAATTACTACGTTGTACCCAATCAGGTTTAAAAAGTAAAATGTATTTTTAACCGGTTTTATATGATAGCATGTTTCACAGTTTAGGCAAATACCTACTTTTATTACGATTAAGTTTCCGCAAGCCTGAAAAATTCAGTGTTTATTGGGCCGAGGTAATGCGCGAAATGGTTTCTATCGGCATTGGCTCGTTAGGCATTATCGCTATCATATCGCTTTTTATTGGGGCGGCTACTACTATACAAGTGGCTTTCCAGCTAAGCAGTCCACTGGTATCTATGAGTATTGCCGGTAAAATTGCCCGCGACTCGACCATACTGGAATTTAGTCCCACCATATCCGCATTAGTTTTAGCAGGGCGCGTAGGTTCAAGCATAGCATCGCAAATTGGCACCATGCGTGTTACCGAACAGATTGATGCGTTAGAGATAATGGGTGTAAACGCGCCAGGTTATTTAATATCGCCAAAAATAATTGCCAGTATGACCATGATCCCTTTATTGGTTATAGTATCTATAACGCTTGGATTAACCGGTGGTTATTTGGCTTGCGTATTTTCGGGAGATATTACTCCCGGCGATTATATTGCCGGTGTGCGCGATGGTTTTGACGGGTTAACTGTACAAGTGGCGTTGGTTAAAGCTATTGTATTTGGATTCCTGATCTCGTCCATTTGTGCTTACCAGGGTTTTTATACTTCGGGCGGCGCGCTAGAGGTTGGGCAATCATCAACCAAAGGCGTTGTATACAGTTGTGTTATGATATTATTTGCCGATTTAGTTATAACCCGCATAATGCTATGATCGAGATCAAGGATATTCATAAAACCTTTGGTGAGAATGATGTATTAAGAGGCATATCGGCAAGTTTCCAGCCCGGTAAAAACAACCTGATTATTGGCGGATCAGGTTCAGGCAAAACAACCTTACTGAAATGTATTGTGGGCCTGCACGAGCCCACCAAAGGCGATGTTTTTTTTGCTGGCGAGAACTTTACCGACATGAATTTTGAGCAGCGCGTACCTATACGCACGCATATTGGTATGCTGTTTCAAAACTCGGCCTTGTTTGATTCTATGACGGTTGAGGAAAACATTATGTTCCCCCTAAACCTGTTTACCAAAAAAACCCAAGCCGAAAAACTGGAGCGTGCCAATTTTTGCCTGGAGCGGGTTAACCTGGAAGGTAAAAATAAACTTTATCCCGCCGAACTTTCGGGTGGTATGAAAAAGCGGGTTGGTATAGCACGCGCTATATCCATGCAGCCTAAATATTTATTTGTTGATGAGCCCAACTCGGGCCTCGACCCAAAAACTTCTATCCTGATTGACGACCTGATCAATGAGCTTACCGAAGAATACCAAATGACCACCGTAATAGTTACGCATGATATGAACTCGGTAATGGGTATTGGCGAACACATTATATTTCTGCACAACGGCGAAAAATGGTGGGAAGGCAGCAACAAAGAAATTGCCAAAACCGATAACAAAGAGCTAAACGACTTTGTATTTGCCAGTAAATTTATGCAGGCGGCAAAATCGAAGTTATAAAGATTGGTTGTTGAAGATTAATCTTTGACAATTCACTTCACTAATGTATACTGACCCCAGCAATCCGTATCATACCTGGCTGTGCCCAAGTATACGTTAGCTATTTTTGAATCTATCGACATGCCGGCGTAGTTACCTGCGGCATCACGGGTTATCTCAAAACCGGGTACATAATCTAATGCTACGGCGTTTAACCTGATATTATAGCTAAAGCGGTTCAAATTCGCGGCATCAATATTTAGCAATTTTAAATCAATACCCAGTTCTACCGTATATACCAGTTTATCGTTAAAACCAGATTTTGCTTTTATGCCATCTACATTATAAATTGACAGCAGCGTATCAACATCAGGCAAATTGTTTGTTCTTATATATTTTGCTTTTTCCTCAAGGCTATTATTACAAATCCGCATTACCGAATCACGGCGGATGGTGTTTACGGCATCGGCTAAAGCGTCAGACAGGTTACTAAAATTAATTACGGCCCTGTTATTACGGCTATATACGGGATAAGTAACTGTAATTGCGTCAGCGATAGTTTTTTTATCGTTTTGATTGATGCTAAAAGAGACGCCGCCGTTAATAATTTTATTGATGATCTCGCGCTTATCGGTTTGAACAACTAAATACAATCTTTTATCATCATTGGCAACTGTATAAAAAACCTGGGTAGATCTATTATAGGCCTGCAAATGGTTACCCCATTCGGTAGACTTGCCGTCTATCTTAATATTAGCCGGAGCGCGCAGACTGTTTTTTTGGATGCCCGGAAGTTTTTGGGCAAGCGCCGTAAACGATACAGAAGCGAGTAATATAAGCTGTACTACTTTTATTTTTTTCACGATTTAGGTATTGATTGCATAAAGCTATATATAACCTATGGCTAAATCAATTTTATGATCGTATTTTTATCATTTGACCAAAGTGTATTCCCCCCAACAGTCTGTTGTAGATAGCGCGCTGATGAATGAATTGGCCAGTTTGGGGTCAACAACATTCATCATATCTATGGTACCGTCGTTTTTCCTGGTGATGACAATGCCGGGTACAAAATCTATCTGCATTTCATTAAAGCGGATATTATAATTAAACTTTTCAGAATTGTTTACCGATAATCCCAGCAGTTTAAGGTCTATTGATAATTCGAGCGTATAAGCCATTTTATTATTGAAGGCCGATGCTACCTTAACCCCATTCATATTATAAATAGAAACAAGTGTATCCAGATCGTTTATACCGTTTACTCTGATAAATTTTGCTTTACCTGATAACCTTGAATTATTAAGATTCATTAACGAGTCTGTCAGTCTGCCGGCATCTTTTGAAGATGGATCTATTAATGCCATATTGTTAACATTGATATTGGGGCGGTCGTCCATATTAAACACCGGGTAAGTAACAGACATCCCGCCGTTGGTTGTTTTCTTGATCCCCTTTTTTATAGTGAGTGAAACGCCGCCGTTAATAATTTTGTTAATGATCTCGGGCTTAACTGCCTGTACCGTTAAATAAAGTTTATTATCATCGTTTGATAGCGTGTAATAGGCTTGTATAGCTTTGTTATAAGCCTGGAACTGGTTGTTCCACTCGGTGGTTTTACCGTCTACCTTTATGTTGGCAGGGGCACGCAACCCGGCTTTTTGAACAAGCGGGAGCTTTTGCGCGTTAGCAATGTTAAAAAACAATAAAATGGGCAAAATGCCTTTAAATAGGGGGCTGGTCATTTTTTCACGAATTGGGTTAATTGGTTAAATAAATGTACTTATTTAAACCCTATTTAAAATAAATATTTTGTCGGGATAAATTATATTCTATTTGGCCAAAGTATATACTCCCGAAAAATAGGTTGGATTTGCAAAGCCGAGGTTATCCGGGCCTGGGTATCCTATATTAACTTGGCTACCATCGCCGGCGGTATAAACCATTCGTTGCCCATTGTCTATTACGCTAACATCACCCGGAGGGCCGTTTACCTGCAATGTATATTTAAATATACCCGGCTTATCGGCAGCAAACTTTATATAGCTGAGCGGTATGGCCAGTTCATACGTATAAACTAATTTAGCATCAAAGCGTGCCGCCGCTTTAAAGCCTTCCGTATTAAAAACAGAGAGCGTGCTATCTGCAATTGATGGCTCACCGATAATGCCAATTGTTTTTAGTCGGGCGGTCAGCACGGCGTTATAACCAATCATTACAGAATCGGCCATTGCATTGTTTCTATTAGTATCCTTTACCGTTTCGAAAGGGCTTTTTAAATTTAAAAATACAGGGCGTTCTGTTTTCGCATAAACCGGGAAAGTAACCGCCAATCCATTTTTATTTTGTTTTGGATCTGCCAGTATAGTTAAAGTAATACCGTTTGATATTATTTTCCTGATGATTCTTCTTTCATTAGACTGTATAGTTAAATATAGTTTGGTAGCACTGTTTGATAGCGTATAATACATCTCGGTTGTACGGTTAAACGCCTGAAATTTATTGTTCCATTCGGTTGGTTTACCGTCAATTTTAATATCTGCAGGTGCAAGCACGCTGGTTGTTTGTATTTTAGGTAGCCTTTGAGCGTTCGCAATTATCGAAAATAATAGAGCTGGTAAAAGCAGGGCAAATGATGTAATTTTTATCTTTTTCACGTTAATATCTGTTAGCGAAATAAAAATACATATTAAACCCTACCCATAAAAAAGTTTTGGCTTATCTAACAAATATGTTACTACTTGGCTAAATCAATGCTTTCTTAAAAATCCACATGCCAATCCATTAAATATAGGGTAATCCTTATATTTGCCGCAAATAACTAATCTCTGATCTCCAAACACTAATCTCAAACTATGATCCAACTGCTTACCCCCACCCACTGGAAAGATTACGAGCTTATTGATTGCGGCGATTTTGAGAAGCTGGAACGCTTTGGTAACGTAATATTAATCCGCCCGGAGCCGCAGGCCGTTTGGAGCAAAGTTTTGCCACAGACAGAGTGGCAACGCTTACACCATATCAGGTTTAAGGGTCGCTCGGCAACATCAGGCGAATGGGTGAAGAAAAACCCGGCTACGCCCGATCGCTGGCACGTGGAATATAGAAATCCCGAGGCAGCAATAAAATTCAGACTGGCATTAACCTCTTTTAAGCATTTGGGTATTTTCCCCGAGCAGGCGGTTAATTGGGATTATATCTCGCAAAACATTAAAAAGTTTAAAACACCCGATCCTAAAGTACTTAACCTTTTTGCTTATACCGGCGGCGCATCCCTAATAGCAAAAGCTGCAGGAGCAGATACTACGCATGTCGACTCCATAAAACAGGTGGTTACCTGGGGTAATGAAAATATGGAACTATCGGGCTTAAAAGATATACGCTGGGTAGTTGAGGATGCCCTTAAATTTGTAAAGCGCGAACTTAAACGCGGCAAAAAATATAACGGTATTATTCTGGATCCACCTGCTTACGGCCATGGACCAAATGGCGAAAAATGGAAACTGGAGGATCATATCAACGAAATGATGCGGGACGTAGTGCAGCTACTTGATCCGGAAGAACATTTTTTAATTCTGAACACCTATTCGCTTGGCTTCTCGGCAGTTATAGTGGAAAATTTGATAAAAAGTGCATTCTCAAAAGTGCAGAATTTAGAGATAGGCGAGCTTTACCTGCAGGCAACATCGGGCATAAAATTACCGCTGGGTGTATTTGGTAAGTTTTATAAACACAAATAACCATTTTGTGGATAATTTTAAACGAACGAACGCTTTAAAAGATGTTATTTTGCATCTTGTATAATACTATCAAGCCGATACTTCACAATTAGCTGCAATACAACACAAAAACAAATTCATTAAATGAAAAACATTTTTTTATCAGCAGTATTATTGCTGTCTTCGTTAGGTTTATTCTCTAACTGTACTCAAAACAAGCCAGGCGCAGCAAATGCTAAAGCAGTAACCAAAACTGCAGCTACCGCTGCCGAAAGTACCGAGCCTGCTCCCGGAGATACAACCGTTAAGGTAACTTACCCGCCCATTAATAAGGCGCAATATGATTCATTAATGAAACGCATGGCCCATGGTGATACTACCGGCAAATGGCCCGTTAAAAACACCCCCTATCCTATACCTGGCGCTATACTGCCTTATAAAAGGGTAGTTGCTTATTATGGTAACCTATACTCTAAAAAGATGGGCATTTTAGGCGAATTGCCTCCTAACGAAATGCTGGCCAAATTAAAAGGCGAAATAAAACATTGGGAAAAAGCAGATCCGCGGGTACCTGTACAACCTGCCTTACACTACATTGCCGTGGTAGCCAGCGGCGACCCGGGTAAAGATAAAATGTACCGCCACCGTATGCCTTTTAAGCAAATTGATACAATTTTATCTTTAGCTAAAAAAGCACATGCCATTGTGTTTTTAGATGTGCAGGTGTCTTTAAGTAACATCCGTACAGAATTACCTTTATTAGAAAAATATCTGATAATGCCGCAGGTACATTTTGGTATGGACCCTGAGTTTTCTATGAAAGATGGCTCGCTTCCGGGTAAAAAAATAGGGACCTATGATGCTAATGATATTAACTATGTATCAGGCTATCTTGCGGGATTAGTTAAAAAATACAACCTGCCTCCAAAAATATTAATAGTGCACCGCTTTACTAAAAAGATGGTGACCAACTATCAAAACATCAAACTTCATCCGGAGATTCAATTGGTAATGGATATGGATGGATGGGGCGAGCCTGATTTGAAAGAAGGCACCTGGCGCTACTTTATCTATAATGAGCCGGTACAATTTACAGGCTTTAAATTATTCTATAAAAACGATATCAAAAAAGCACCACACCACATGCTAACGCCCGAAGAGGTTTTGAAGAAGAAGCCTTACCCGATGTATATACAGTATCAATAATAAAAAAGTCAAAAGCAAAAAGGCTCCCGAAAATATCGGGAGCCTTTTTGCTTTTAGCACCATTACTGTGCAGGTTATATAATTATTTTAATTTTTCATGTATTATCCTTATCTTGTTTCCCCGCTCTTTAAAAAGTTCGGGGAATTATTTTTTTATAAACTTAAAAAGGAACCCTTTCCTTTGGAGGGGCAAGGTGAGGCCGATGACTAACCACGAAATAAAAATAGCTTTCCAGGAATATACTTCTGTTAAAGAATTAGATACAATCGACCAGGATCTGTGTGCCGAAGCAGTTAAAGCAATGAAAAATTCACATTCGCCTTATTCAAAATTTAGGGTGGGGGCCGCATTACGCTTAAAAAGCGGTAAAATAATACTGGGTAGTAACCAGGAAAATGTGGCTTATCCATCTGGCTTATGTGCCGAACGGGTAGCACTATTTCATTGGGGTGCCAACCATCCAGATGACCCTATTATTAGCATGGCCGTAACCGCGCATACGGATGAATTTGTGCTGCAAAAACCCGTAACCTCGTGCGGCGCATGCCTGCAGGTTTTAGCCGAGTATGAGAAAATGCAAAATCAGCCGGTAAAGGTTATCCTATTTGTTACAGAAGGGCCGGTTTGGGTAACCAACGGAATAGAATCTTTTTTACCATTTTTGTTTTTCGAGGATCGTTTATCCTAACTCAACATGAAATTAAAATTAGCCTTTCTATTTGCAGCATTTATTATTTGCACCAATCTATATGCGCAATCAGGGTTTCCATTTGCTAAAGAGGTACAGGCTTTTAAGCATCAGGATAGTTTAGATTTTCCCAAGCCTAATGGTATGTTGTTTATAGGTGCTTCATCCATACGTAAGTGGGCAGATCTGGAGCAGCGTTTTACCGGTGTGCCCATTATTAAACGCGGTGTAGGCGGGTCAGAATTGTGGCAATGGGCGCAGTATTATATGCCCTATATTGTATTTCCGTATCATCCGCGTAAAATATTTTTATATGCCGGCGAAAACGATATGGCCGTTGGTAAAAAAACGCTTGATCAAACCTTTGAGGCATTTACCAGATTTTACACCGTGATGCGTAAAGAGTTGCCCAATGTCGAGTTTTATTACCTTGCACAAAAGGCCAGCCCAAGCCGTCCAAAATTCATAGCCCCGGGTATCGAGCTAAATAATCGTGTAAAAGCTTACATAGCCGATAAGCCCAAAAACACTTATGTAGACCTGGCCACCCCTATTTTAAATGATAAAATGCAGCCAGACTCATCCTTATTTGTAAAAGACATGCTGCACTTAAACAGTAAGGGCTATGATAAATGGCAGGCTGCTTTGCAGGATTATATAAAATAATATAAAAAGAAAAGGCCCTAACTAACAAGGGCCTTTAACTATAAACAAAACTAAACTAAATTAAGATTGTGTTTCGATCTTAGTGATTCTAAAATCAGCATGGTCTAATGAAATAGTTACCAGGTTAGTACGCACATACCCATCGTAACGTAAAATTACTTTCACAACCATGTCCTTGTCTGTTTCATCCATAACAGATGTTACATAAGTACAGGCCTGTTCAACATTTTCTGATGCTTTGAAAGATGCAAGTAATTGTTTTTTGTCGAAATTAAACTCCTTTTCGCCACGATACATGGTGAATTTAACATCTTTAGCAAGGATGTTTTCAAGGCCATCAATTTTTCCATGAACCACTGCATTTACATAAATATTTAATACATCGTTTTTTGTTAATACTGCCGCAGCTGGTTTTGTAGAAGCGTTGGCAAATGAGCAGGCTACTAATAATGTTAGGCCTAATAAAAGTGATTTTAAAGTTTTCATAATATGGTATTTAAGGTTATTAATTAATTTTTATATCCATAAGACAGCAGTGATAACCGAAACGTTACACACAAAAAATATTTTTTTGTTGATTTAACTAAAATTTAACATTTGGCCGGTTTTGATAAGGCGCATATTTAGCTGATATTTATAGCATGATCGAGTTCAAAACCATCATTTTACAGTTTGGTGAGCAGGGCGAAAAGACAGGCTGGCGATATATTGAAATCCCTGCTGATATTGCTCAAAAATTAAAACCGAACAACAAAAAAGCATTCAGGGTACGTGGTATGCTGGATAGTTTTGCGATAGAAGGCTTCGCGTTAATGCCCATGGGCGATGGTAAATTTATTATGCCCATCAAAGCCGAAATACGTAAAAGCATCCGCAAAGAAGCAGGCGCCATGCTTACTGTAAAATTAGAGGAACATAAAGATTTTAAAGTATTAGTCCCTACCGATCTACAAGACTGTTTTGACTTTGACCCTGAAGCTGAAGCTCAATTTAACAGCCTTGCCATGTCGCACCGTAACTATTTTATCAAATGGATAGAAAGCGCGAAGACGAATGAGACACGTGCAAAACGGATCATCAATACCGTAAATGCCATGCTGCGTAAATGGGATTATAATGTAATGATAAGAGAAATGCGAAATGATTGATGGATGTGTAAATGTGCGGATATGCAATATGTACAGATGAAACGATTTTCTTGGTAAGTTACCCTAGCCGACTTAATAAAGCTAGCCAAGGCAAATTTGTACTATAAATAACGTTTATAAACAATATAATGTGCAAAAAATATGCACATCTGCATATCCGCATATCTGCACATTCGCCTATCTTTATCCATCCAAATTTTTTAGTAACTAATGAGTGAAGATCCGAACGAAAACGATATCCCTGCTAACAACAACGAAGATAAAATACATACCGTTACCTCACTCGATGGGTTGTACGAAAACTGGTTCCTTGATTACGCGTCATACGTAATACTTGACCGTGCCGTTCCGCATATAAATGATGGATTAAAGCCAGTGCAGCGCCGTATCCTCCACTCGTTAAAAGAGATGGATGACGGGCGTTTTAACAAGGCCGCTAACGTTATTGGTAACACCATGAAATATCACCCGCATGGTGATGCTTCCATTGGTGATGCCATGGTGCAGATAGGCCAGAAAAACCTGTTGATTGATTGCCAGGGTAACTGGGGCGACCCAGTAACCGG
The DNA here is from genome assembly GCF_028288185.1 of Mucilaginibacter sp. Lineage (GTDB taxonomy): Bacteria > Bacteroidota > Bacteroidia > Sphingobacteriales > Sphingobacteriaceae > Mucilaginibacter. Next base: position 38,467 of record NZ_JAQBOF010000022.1, read on the forward strand.
CGACTCGGCAGCAGCACCACGTTATATTGAGGCCCGCTTATCCAAATTTGCTTTAGAGGTTGTTTTTAACCCGGATACCACTACTTGGCAAGCTAGTTATGACGGCCGTAATAAAGAACCTATTACACTACCGGTTAAGTTTCCGCTATTACTAGCTCAAGGTGCCGAGGGTATTGCCGTAGGTTTGGCTACCAAGATATTACCGCATAATTTTATTGAACTATTGGATGCATCGGTAGCGGTATTAAGGGGACAAACACCAAACTTATTGCCAGATTTCCCTACCGGTGGTATGGCTGATGCCTCTGCTTATAATGACGGGCAACGCGGAGGCCGTATCCGCGTACGCGCAAAAATTGTAGAGCGTGACAAAAAGACTTTAGCTATTACCGAGATACCTTTTAGCACCACCACGGGTGGCTTAATTGATAGCGTAATATCTGCCAATGATAAGGGTAAGATCAAGATAAAAAAGATAGAAGATAACACTGCGCAAAACGTCGAGATCGTTATCCATTTGGCACCGGGTATATCGCCTGATGTTACTATTGATGCCTTATATGCTTTTACAGATTGCGAGGTTTCCATATCGCCAAATACCTGCGTAATACAGGATGATAAGCCGCGCTTTATGAGTGTGAATGATATGCTTACCGAAAGTACGCATTTCACCAAAGAACTGCTTAAACAGGAGCTGCAAATAAAGCTAAGGGAGTTGATGGAGAAAATATTTTTTAGCTCGTTGCTAAAAATATTTATCCAGGAGGGGATGTACAAACATGCTGACTACGAAACATCAGGCACATTTGACGAAGTACTGGTAGTATTGAATCGTTTGTTTGAGCCTTTTTTGCCATTGTTCTATCGACCTATTGTTGCCGAGGATTACCGCAAGTTGATAGATAAACCTATGAGCAGCATTACCCGTTTTGACTTTAAGAAAACGGATGAGCAGATAAAAAATTTAGAGAACGAAATAAAAACCGTAAAAAATCATCTTAAACATCTTACCGAGTACACCATTGACTGGTTTGAAAAGCTGAAAGATAAATACGGCAAAGGCCGCGAGCGTAAAACCGAGCTGCGCACTTTTGACAGGGTAGAAGCATCGCAGGTAGCGTTAGCTAACGTAAAACTATATGTTAACCGCGAAGATGGTTTTATTGGTACCGGCTTACGTAAAGATGAGTTTGTTGGCGATTGCTCTGATATTGATGAAATCATAGTTTTCCGTGAGGATGGTCGCTGCATTATTACCAAAGTGCAGGAAAAAGTTTTTGTGGGTAAAGATATCCTCCACGTTGCAGTTTTTAAAAAGAACGATGAGCGCACTGTTTACAACATGATTTATAAAGACGGGCAAAGTGGCGTGAGCTATATTAAACGTTTTGCAGTAACCGGCGTAACGCGCGATAAAGAGTACGACCTTACTAAAGGCAGCAAGGGATCAAGGGTCTTATACTTCTCTGCCAATCCTAACGGCGAGGCCGAGGTTGTTAACGTTGCGTTAAAGCCTCATGCCAAGTTAAAGAAATTGCAGTTTGACGAAGACTTTGCACAGTTAGCTATTAAAGGCAGGGCATCCATGGGTAATATCATTACCAAATATCCAGTTAAAAAGATTTTGTTAAAGAGCAAAGGCATATCAACTCTTGCCGGCCGTAAGATATGGTATGACGATATTTTAAAACGGCTAAACGTTGATGCACGTGGTAAGTTTTTAGGTGAGTTTGATGGCGATGACCGTATACTAACCGTTTTTGCAAATGGCATTTACGAGCTAACCAGCTTCGACCTGAATAACCACTATGATGATAAAATGACCATCATAGAAAAGTATAACCCCGAGAAAGTTTACTCGGTGGTACATTATGATGGTAAATCAAAAAACTACCTGGTTAAACGGTTTGTGTTTGAGAATACGGTAATAGGCAAAGAAACCAGCATTATCAGCGATGAAAGCGGATCAAAAATGACACTGATATCAAATGCGGCTGAACCCATCGTTGAAGTGAAACAACTAAAAGGCGCTACCAAAATCCCGGAGACTATCGAGCTTAATTTGGCCGAAGTAATAGATGTTAAAGGGATGAAAGCAATGGGTAACCGCATCTCGCAACATCAGGTTGAAGCCGTAAAACTGATAGCTGAAAACAATCCGGTTGAGGAAGTAATAACAGATGAGGTTGAAGAAGAAGTAGAGGAAGAGTCGTTAGAAACAACAAATGAGACACCTGAAGCTGTAGATCAACAACCGGAACCAGTAGCGGATTTACCTAAATTACCTAAACCTGCTGTAATTGAACCTATTGAACAACCCAAAATTGAATCAGTTTCAGAACAGCAGCCCGAAATGGAAATTGAGTCTGAGCCTATTGAAAAGCCTAAAACAGAAGAACCGCCGCCAGCTAAGAAAATAGATTTCGAGATAACTAACCCGGATGATATTGATATAGACGATAAAGGCCAGTTGGGATTATTTTAAAGAGATTTTGTCATTGCGAGTGAAGCGTGGCAATCGCAAGGAGAAAAGTCCGCGATTGCTTCGTTGTTCCTCCTCGCAATGACAAATGAGTATTACATACTTATAAAAAATGCCGCCTCAAATACGTGGCCAATACCTAGTTTTTGTATAGCTTCTTTTTGGGTTATGTCTGCATGTTTGCCTACGCTATCTGCGCAACCCAACCAGGGTTCAATACAAACAAAATCGGCGCCGGGTTTATTCCAAAGCCCCAGGTAATTAAAATGTGGGAACTCTACCGTTAGTGATTGATCATGCTGCGTGCTTTTTATAGTCACCACTCTTGAACGCAGGTTTTTAAATACCAGCGCGTCATTAGCAAATAGGTCGCGGGTTAAAAACAACTTGCCTTTATCGGTGGCTACCGGCTCGGTTTCGCCATTAAATGTTCCTTCTGGCGCTAGCAGATGTGTTTTTAACTTCTCGTCAACTTCAAATTCTATATAATAATCCTCGTGCTTCTCGCCTTTATTAAAGGGTACATTAAAGGCCGGGTGCCCGCCAACCGAAAAATAAATTGGTTTTTTATCCAAATTAATAACCTTATAAGTTACACGCAGGGCGTCATCTATCAGGTCGTAATGAATTTGGAAATCAAATTTATAAGGATATTTGGCCAATGTTTTTTCACAATAAGGCAAAGAGAACCACGCCGATTGTTCGCTAGATGAGATCAGCAATAATTCAGACGTGCGTGCAAAACCATGCCTTGGCAGTTCATAAGTTTTACCATCAACTAAAAGCTCATTATCAATCAGCTGCCCAACAATGGGGAACAAGTTTGGCGCATGCCATGGCCAAATGGCGGCATCGCCTTGCCATAAATGTTCAATGCCGGTAGTTTTGTTAAAAAATGAGGTGAGCTCGCCGCCCTGGTTACGAATAGCTACTTTAAAAAGATGGTTTTCTATAATTGTCATCGGTTATTTATTGGTACGCTAAAGTTAACAATTATCATACATAGTGGTTTTACCTTTAGCAATTAATCAATAAACTTAGTCATCGTCCTTTTTCTTTTTTTGCTCAAGAATAACAAATGCGCTGCGTCTTGGAGCCGGCATAACAGAATCTTCGCCCTTAACAGATTTCCAGACCACGTCATTCAATTCAAGGTCCGGCACCTTGTCTTCATCAGCAAGGTTAAACATTTCAGAGCGTTTACTGCTTCTGTTTACCGCTACATTGCGTTTTTCTATATCAACTTGTGGTGCTTTTAAAGTGTATCGTGTAAAATCGGGTTTGTTGGTAAAGCAGTCATATAAGGGCATTGCGGCTGCATCATACTGGCTCATAGGCGGCAGGCCCAAAATCAACTCCATAGTACGTAACACACCTGATGTTGAATACATGCCATGAATCACTGCATTGCGCTTAACATACGGCCCGGCAACATATACCGGCGAGCGGTGCGCATCCACATGGTCTGAGCCATTTTGCGCGTCATCCTCCAGAATAAACACTACCGATTCCTTCCAGATAGCGCTTTTTGAAAGATGTTCTAACAACATACCTACGCCCTGGTCATTGTCAGCAACTGCCGCAATTGGCGATATGGCACCTTTTCGTTGCCCGCTGGTGTGGTCATTGCCCATCCGCACTATATTCATACGCGGTACCTGGTTAATATTAAGGAGCGAATCAAAATCATGCGCCCATACATTAGCACGAAACCTGTCGGTAATATCTAAAGTAAAGCCCGGCGTTTGCACACACATGTGGCCTTGCAAGGCTTTAATAGTTGTTTTGCCATAAGCTGCAAACTCGCCATAACTGCGGTAGCTTACACCTGCGCGTTTACAATAATCCCATATATAACCATCGCGCGGATCAACTATTTTACGCACACCTTCAGAGCCATAATCGCCACCACGACCGCCATAGCTGGTTGGCCAGGTTTTTTCTATGTAATCTGTAGCATAGGCAGCTGTGCTCCAGTTATGGCCGTCGGCACTAACTTCAGCATCAACATAAAAATTATCCAATAGCGCAAATTCATTAACAATAGCATGGCTGTTTGGTGTAACCTTACTACCGAAAATACAAAGTGAAGTATCGCCGTTACCTTTTTCTACATCGCCTAAAACCTGGTCGTAAGTACGGTTTTCTTTGATGATATAAAACACATATTTAATAGGCGATTTATCAGCCGGGCTGCGTGGTATAGGGTTGCCGGCTTCGCCTGGTGCCCTTTTTTCTAATTTGGCAGTAAAAGGTGTATTGGCATAAACTTGTTTAGTATAAGCTTTAAGTTGATCCGGGGTAGGTGTATTGATAAATGACAATGTACCCTTAAACAAGCCGCCAATATATTGTTCTTTTGTATTTGTAGCACCTTTTTGGTAACTGCTGTTATCAGCTTTCTTTATAGGATGCGGGCCGTTAGGATTTGCCATAGAGGTAAATCCTTTACCATTTGACACTAAAATTTTGCTGCCCAACGTTTTAATATTGGTAGGGTACCATCCAACCGGAATAAACCCACGGCTTTGGCTTGCGCCGGATTTGCTAACATCAAATACAGCCAAACAATTGTTATCGGCATTTGCTATATATAAAGTTTTTTCATCGGCTGATAATGCAAGTCCGTTAGTAGTTGAACCTGTTAGTTTTGTTGGATAAAGCGAGGTAGACAATACTTCGGTTACTTTATCGGTAGCCGTGTTAATAATAGATACCGAGTTATCATTAGCATTAGCCACAAATAAGCGGGTGCCTTTTTTATTTAACAAAATCTCGTTAGGATGGCTGCCTACTTTAATAGTATATAGCTTACCGGACACTGTATTATAGCAGGTAACTTCTTCGGCATTCCAGGTAGATATGTATAGTATTTTCTCATCAGGGGATAGCACACAAGTATAAGCCTCGGACGCTAGTTTTACTTTTGATTTTACTGTACGATTTGCCAGATTGACAACGTATAAGCTATTATCTTCTTTAGTTACGGTGTATAACAGTGTATTGCTTTTGTTTACCGCGATGCCCGTAGCGCAAACTTTGTTTTTTGGGTACGCCGCCGGAGCAAGTTTAATGGTATCGGCAGGTACAAGTTTATTGTTTTTTATGCTGAAATCAATTATCCAATTATCATGGCCGCCCGATGCATACAAATGTTTATCATCACGGCTAAATGTTAAACCGTACCACAATTTGCCTATTACTTTTTCGTCCAATAGTTTTTCATTTACAGGATCAATCAACTGTATAGATTGGGTGCTTTGCCCGTTATTGGTAACGGCCAGCAATTTGCCTGATGAGGAAAGCTGTATGTTTAACGGCAGATCGCCCAAAGGTAATGAAGTACCGGCAGGGCTCAACTTCCATCCGTTAGGTAAAAGCACCTGACCTGTTTGTGTTATTTTACCGGGTAATTGGGCCTGAGCTTTTAGTGCAACAGCTGTAAGCGCTGCAAAAATTAATAGTTTTTGTTTCATTGTTTTTTAACTAGTGTACCAAAAATACATATTGATTTACTGTAAAATCCTATTTAACAAAAACTTAATATAGATGTTACTTATCTAGCTTAATTAAAGATTTGATCACCGAATCTTTTTGAGCCGAAGTAAGTTTATAATTAAACTTAAATATAGCGTTCTCAAAATCACCATAAGATGGATTGGGTATAATGATATACTTATTCCCGAATTGCTTTTTCAATTTTTCGGTAGTTGCCATACGGCTTTCTTCTGATGGTTTATTATCATATAAGGCATCAAAATCAGTCAGATTATCGCCGCAAAGTAGTACGATGTTATATTTGGATAATACAGCCTGACGGCGGGCTTCTTTGCTTGATACAGCTTGTTTTAAAATGATATGCGTATCATCAGCATAAGGCAAATGGTAAAGCTTTAAATTTTGAGTTGTTCCAAGGCGTTCATCCTCATCCCTATTAGTGATATAAAATACAACAACGCCTTTTGATGCGGCGTATTTAAAAAATGATGGCGCTCCCGGCACAGTATCAGCAATGCCTTTGGCGGTCCATTGTTTCCAGGCTTTCAGGTCGAACTCCTGATTGTTGATAGCTCTTGCTGCATCGTAAGGGCTATTATCTAATAGCGTTTCATCAATATCGGTAACTACGGCAAGCGGCTTTTTGCCTTTATGTTTAAGGGCCGCATCTAAACGCAATTTAGCCATGTTATACGCCTGGAAACATAGCGCTTTATACTCGGCCGCACGTTGCTGGTATAAGGATGACCATACCTTGCCCCCATTGGCAGTAGATAGATCTTTGGGAGTATCCTGCGCGTTAGCGGCAATAACCGTGAATAATAAACCTGTTAGCAAAAGTAATTTTTTCATGAAAATTAGCTTAATAGCTCCGGCTTTATTTTATCCAAAAAATCTTTGGCAAACTTATTTAGCTTGGGTTGTATCACAAACGAGCAATAAGGTTTTACCGGGTTCTCGTTAAAATAGTTCTGATGATAATCTTCGGCCTTGTAAAACTCACTTGCAGGGGTAACTTCGGTAACGATGGGCTTGCTGAACACGTGCTCATCGGTTAGTTTTTTTATCATGGCTTCGGCTGCTTGCTTTTGCTCATCAGTAGTATAAAATATAGCCGAACGGTATTGTGTACCCACATCATTGCCCTGGCGGTTTAAAGTGGTGGCATCATGCGTTTTAAAAAATATAAGCACTATCTCATCCAGGCTAACCGCATCGGCATCATATTCTATCTCTACCACTTCTGCATGTCCGGTATTGCCACTGCAAATTTGCTCATAAGTAGGGTTTTTAGTTTGGCCTCCCATGTAGCCTGAAACAATAGCCCTTACACCCTTAACTGTCTGAAATATAGCTTCGGTGCACCAAAAGCAACCGCTGCCAAATGTTATTTTCTGTATATTCATAATATTATAACGAAGGTATGACACTTTAGTTTAAAAGCACATGTTTAAACATTTATATTTGGTATTTTAATTGAGTAACTTTAATCACAACAAAAAACTTAAAATTATGAAAATTGCAGTATTAATTGCACGGATATTACTTGGTTTGATCTTCGTGGTGTTTGGATTGAATTTTTTCTTTCCGCAGGTTTTGCATATGGCACAACCGCCTATGAGCAAGGAAGCTTCTGCATTTGCTGGCGGACTTTGGGGTTCGGGCTATTTTTTCCAGTACCTGAAAGTTATTGAAATTGTAAGCGGGTTATTTTTATTGGTTAACCGTTATACCGCTTTCTTTTTACTGGTATTACTACCTATCAGTGTAAATGTCTTCTTGTTTCATACCATGTTGGCACCGGCAGGCATACCTGTTGGAGTTGCTGTATTGGCATTAAACATATTTTTATGCATTGGTTATATTAAATATTATGCCGGTGTGTTTACTGCTAAGCCAACGGCTAGCTAAATTATTTGTCATTACAAAGGGTAATAGATTAGACAACTTTTTAAAAGTTGTCTAATCTATTTATCCTGGTAATCTTCTAATCCTAAAAATCTTAGTCTAGCTAGCTATCGGCAACTCTTCTGCATCTTCTACAATGGTAGGGTTCACTGTTTCATCATCTTTCTCCACCCTTAAATTACCGATGATGTGTTGTTGTCTCGCGGGGGTGTTTTTACCCATAAAGTACTCTAACAAACCTTTGATATTGGCGTCTTTCAGGATAACCGGATCCAGGCGGATGTCTTTACCTATAAACAGGCCAAACTCATCCGGCGATATTTCGCCCAGGCCTTTAAAGCGGGTTATTTCTGGTTTTACACCTAATTTAGCTATGGCATTACGGCGCTCTTCGTCGCTGTAGCAATAAATGGTTTCTTTTTTATTACGAACCCTAAACAACGGAGTTTGCAATATAAATACGTGCCCGGCTTTTACCAGGTCTGGGAAGAACTGCAGGAAGAAAGTCATCAGCAGCAAGCGTATATGCATACCATCCACATCCGCATCGGTAGCTATTACTATATTATTATAACGCAGTGCATCCAGGCCATCTTCTATATTAAGCGCATGTTGCAACAGGTTAAACTCCTCATTCTCATAAACCACTTTTTTTGTTAGTCCGTAGCAGTTTAGCGGCTTACCTTTTAAGCTAAATACTGCCTGTGTCATCACATCGCGCGATTTGGTGATCGACCCGCTGGCCGAGTCACCTTCGGTAATAAACAGGGTGGTATCTTGCTTACGCTCGTGGGTATCATCAAAATGCAGCTTGCAATCGCGCAGCTTGCGGTTATGTAGCGATGCTTTTTTGGCGCGATCGTTAGCCAGTTTTTTAATGCCGGCAATATCCTTGCGCTCGCGCTCTGATTGCATGATCCGCTTTAATAGCGCATCTGCCGCAGACGGATTTTTATGCAGGTAATTATCTAGTTCTTTCTTTACAAAATCGCCGATAAATGTGCGGACAGATGGCCCTTCCGGACCAATATTTTGTGACCCCAGCTTGGTTTTTGTTTGCGACTCGAACACCGGCTCCTGCACTTTTATCGCGATAGCAGATACGATAGATGCACGAACATCCGAAGCATCAAACTCTTTTTTATAAAACTCGCGGATAGTTTTAACTACTGCTTCACGGAAAGCCGCCTGGTGCGTACCGCCTTGCGTAGTGTGCTGGCCATTTACGAACGAGTAATACTCCTCGCCATATTGCTGCCCGTGGGTCATGGCTATTTCTATATCCTCGCCTTTTAGGTGGATGATAGGATAACGCAGGGTTTCTACATCGGTTCTTTTGGTTAGCAGATCGTACAGCCCGCGTTCCGAAAAATATTTTTGATTATTAAAGTTGATGGTCAGGCCTGAGTTAAGGAACACATAGTTCCAGATCATGCTATCTATAAACTCGGGGATAAAATGATAATTCCTGAAGATGGTCTCATCAGGATAAAAATTGATAGCGGTACCGTTGCGTTGTGTGGTTTCTTTTTCGGGTTCGTCTTTTACTAACTCGCCTTTTTCAAACTCGGCAATTTTGGTGCGGCCATCGCGGTATGATTGCACAATGAATGATGTTGATAATGCATTAACCGCCTTTGTACCTACCCCATTTAAACCTACCGATTTCTGAAACGCCTTGCTATCATATTTACCACCTGTATTTATTTTTGATACGCAATCTATCACTTTACCCAGTGGTATACCGCGGCCATAATCGCGTACGGTAACTTTATGGTCGCTTATATTGATCTCGATGGTTTTGCCCGAGCCCATTACAAACTCATCTATCGAGTTATCTACAATTTCTTTCAGTAATACATATATCCCGTCATCATAAGCCGAGCCATCGCCCAGCTTACCAATATACATGCCGGGGCGCAGGCGGATATGTTCTTTCCAATCAAGCGACCGTATACTATCTTCACTATAACTTACTGCTTCTGCCATTTTAATATCTGTGTAATTTCAATCCGGGATGCAGGAAGCCTCCCTACAGCAAAAATAAAGTTTAGCAGCTCAACTCCTAATTCAAATCTCTTAACTTATCAACATTGTTGTTAAAGATTGAAGATTAGTGATTAAAGATTGGTGCCTGGCGCTTTTTTACCCAACGACAGGCACTAATCTTTAATCTTCAATTAACTAATCTTTAAACCCTAATCTTTGTTACTTAAACTTCAGACAATTACTGGCAAGGTTCATGTTTTTAAAGAATTCGGGGCCCTTTTCGTTGGTGAAACAAATGGCCATGATGGTGCCCGCACCGTTTTTTTGGAGTACAACCAACAACGCGTATTTATAATGTTTGGTAATGGGCGAATCGTCGAGGTTTAATAGATAGGTGCTGCCGGCATCGGCGTTATACCTGTCTAATATGTATGATGGAAGGTCTCTTTTTAAATAACCTTTCTCGGAGGTAAAAGCTGTAATCTGATTTTTAGCCAGGCTTTTATATAATGAATCAGTAGCTATATGAATGTTTTTATCCGCTAAAAATTTCTCGGCTTCCTTTTGGGTATTAATGCGCATCCATACTTCAAAATCCGCATCGGGTAATTTCATTGCGTAATCAAACGGGAATGCATCTGTATTAGGCGCTTTAATTTCCTTAAAACCCTCCGGGAAAGTAAACGCAATATTTACCTGGGCCAATGAGTTGGTAAAGTTTTTAAGCTGATTTCCTGCAGGCGCATGGTTTATCTGCGCAAATACGGGAGTTGCCAACAGCAGCAACAAAACATTAAATAGAAAACAGTTAATACTTTTTGTGACAGTGTTCATTATATAAGCAATGCAAAAAACGTTAATTTTTAGCTTATTGTATGCCAACTTAAAATTATGAAATTTTATAATATAAATTTAAAAAATAAACAATTAGGTTAAATTAAAACTTTATTAGAAAAGCACCTGTTAACTATAGTTGGTACTCGATGATCCTTTTTTGCGGATCAAAAGGTGCCAGTTCATTTAAACCCATTGCTTGTATAGCGGCATCAATTAATTTAGTTTGGTTAACCACATAGGTAATGCCTTGCTTATGCAAAAAATATTGGCCGGCATCAACTATGGCTCTTAGGGGGATCATGCCTATCAATTCGCTGCCGGTAACGTTAACACCGTGTGCTGTTGCACGGGCGCATACTTCGTCAAACACTACATGAATTGGGGTTGCGGCTATATTAGTTAAATTCATAGATACCTGTGCTTTGCCATATTCTTCAATATACCAGCCAATAGCTTTTACGTATTTTAACGTCCCCTGGATTCGTTCTTTGCCATTTTCACCAATAATAATTTTACCGGTCTCTCTTACCTCCTGCGCAATCTCATTGGCCACGTGGGTTGATTGCGTATCCAGGTTAATATTATAGGCTATCAAAAAATCACGGGCACCTATTACGGTTGCACCGCGTTTGGCATCCAATTCGGCGGGGCCAAAATCTGGCAGCCAGTTGGGCAGTTTTATTTTTTTGAAGAACCCCTCATACTCGCCGGCACGTATGGCGGCCAGGTTACTACGTTTTTTGTTGGACTGCGAGTGCTCATATAAATAAACCGGGATCTGCAATTCGTTACCAACGCGTTTGGCCAGTTGCAGGGCATATTCGGCAACCTCATCAATGGTGATATTGCTAACCGGTATCAACGGGCAAACATCTGTAGCGCCCATGCGTGGATGCTCGCCGGTTTGCGTGCGCATGTCTATTAACTCGCCAGCCATTTTTATGGCGAGGAAAGCCGCTTCAACAACCGCATCGGGTTCGCCGGCAAAAGTTACTACGGTACGGTTAGCTCCGCGGCCCGGATCGACATTCAATAATTTCACGCCCGTTACCGATCCTATTTCGCCGGTAATACTGTTGATGATGTCAGGATCAACACCTTCGCTAAAATTGGGTACGCACTCTATAATTGGTTTCATTGGAGGCGCAATTTAAATATTATTTGGGAAGATAGCCTCTCTATAGATCACCCTCCTTAAAAATTAAGGCACATCTTTGAGCCATCATCATCTAATAAAAATGCTCCCTGCTATTCACACCAGTATTGCGGTTTTTAGCGGTAGTAAAATGGGCTGGTTTTAAAGTATATGCCGTTTTACCGGTAGTAATTTTACGCATTTATCGGATATAAGCCTTTTTACCGGTAGTGTTTTTTGCCATTTATCGGGTATAAGGCACTTTACCAATGGTATTATTTTCTATTAATTTATTGATAATAAGTATCTTATGATAATTCAAAGAACACAGAATGGTTTTTTACTAAACTCAATATTTTGCTTTAATATTTGATAATTGGAAGTATTGTGATTATAGCAATATACAAAAATTACAGTGCATTAATGGTGGCAATATTTGGCTTTTTTAAATAAATTTTGAAATACAAATTCTTTATTTACATTTGTAGTGTACTATTTAACTAATACACTAAACCAATGATCGAATTATCACAATTAACATTTGGGTACGGCAAACAAAAACTATTTGATAACCTAACCCTATCCTTAAAACCCGGCCATATTTACGGGTTGCTGGGTATGAACGGAGCGGGCAAATCAACGCTGTTAAAAAACATAGCCGGGCTGGTTTTCCCATGGTCAGGCACTTGTATCGTAAACGGGGTAAATGCCGATAAACGCCTACCCTCTTTTTTGCAGGAGTTGTTTTTTGTTCCGGAAGAAATATATCTGCCATCAGTTAACGCTAAACAATTTGCAGAAAGCACCGGTCATTTTTATCCTAATTTTGATTTTGGGCAATTTATTAACATCCTTACCGAGTTTGATGTACCTATCGATAAGCTATTAACCAAACTATCATTCGGTCAGCAAAAAAAGGTGATCATCGCCTTTGGCCTTTCAACTAATACATCTTTATTAATAATGGATGAGCCGACTAACGGTTTGGATATTCCATCAAAAGCCCAGTTCCGTAAGATCATTGCTTCGGCATTGACGGAGGATAGATGTGTCATTATTTCAACACATCAGGTACGCGATCTCGATAATCTGATAGATACGGTACTGGTACTGCACAACCGCCAAATAGTATTGGCCAGCAGCCTGGATGAAATTGCAGATAAAGTAAACTTTAGCTCGATATCAATAGATAGCACAGATCATATCTATGCAGAGGAGAACATTAGCGGACTACACGCCATTACAAAAAACACTAATGGCAGCTATACAAAAGTAGATATGGAACTTTTATTCAATGCCATCATCAGCAATAACACACAACTTATTGAAATTTTAAACAAACCCGGTCATGAGTAATACATTTAACTTAACCCGCTTTATCAGGCTTTTTAAAAAGCATACTTTGGAGCATGCAAAAACTTACCTGCTATCAACCGGCGTACTGGCCGGTGTAACAGCTATAGGGCTTGGACTTTTTGTTGTTACTAATGGGGGGCGATTAGCTATACCGTTACAAAACATTGTTTTTATTTACGTATTGACGCTTGCAGGCAGCATATTTACCAGCCTGGTTTTTGCTGATCTGGGCGATAAACGTAAAGCCAACCAGGTGTTAACTCTGCCGGCTTCGCACCTGGAGAAGTTCCTGGTAACATGGATCTACTCGTTCGTTATCTATCAGTTGTTGTTTATTGGGGTGTTTTATGTAGTAGATTGGGTCATCATCGGTATTAGCCATCCGCCGGCCAATGACCCTAACAAAATGATCAACATTTTTGATCTGGAGCAAAGAGCATATATGGCCTTTATAGTGTACGCCATTTTTCATGGTTTTACGTTATGGGGCGCTATATTTTTTGAGAAGCTTCATTTTATAAAAACCGCCTTTATTTTCTTTATATATGTATTGGTATTTACAGTAATTAATACCCCTATGTTGCAGTTTATAATTGGTAAAAATGACCTAAGATCGTTTGTATTTCAACAATTTAGCTTTACAGACAATAAGCGCGGCTGGGACATCTGGGCCACTGACAACATGAACCATACAACATTAATAGTTTTTGCCATTGCGGTAATTATATTATGGTTAAGCGCATTTTTTAGATTAAAAGAGAAAGAGATATAACCCATGAATTTTAAAGATAAGGAAGCCATTTACCTCCAGATTGCTGATTATGTGAGCGAACACATAACCTTAAACAAATGGCTGCCTGACGAAAAAGTACCATCGGTACGTGAGCTGGCAGTTGAGTTGCAGGTAAACCCCAATACGGTAATGCGCACATACGAGTATTTACAGCAGCATGAAATTATATTTAATAAACGTGGCCTGGGCCTGTTTGTAACGGCCAACGCTATTGAAAATATAAAAACCATACGCCGCGAACGTTTTATGCAGCAGGAACTGCCGGATTTTTTCAGGAGCCTTTATCTGCTTGACATTAGTCTTGAAGAGTTGCAAAAACGCTATGAAGATTTTAAGTTGAAAAATTACAAGAATTAAAGATATAACCATGAAAACAAGCAACAAATTATTGCTATTGGCCACCGTTATCCTATTTGGTTACCTGGCAATATTTAATTTTCAATTACGGGCAGAATACCTAAAAGGCGATTTTAGAAACCCATACTACGGCATGAAATTTACTCCGTTAAATAGTTTTACTACTATTCGGCATAACGCTGGTAACGTAGTGGCTCTGCGTGTAGAAAAAGGCCCCAAATTTGGCGTATGGATGGTGGATAATGTAAAGGAAAAAGTGGCCCTTACCGAACGTGATAATACCTTATTTGTAGATTATGTTAACAAAACTAATTTTAACTATTATCAATCTGGCATAGTGGTGGTTTGCCCGGAGGTAAATACTGTTATTACTACGCCGCTTGCAATGCATCAAGTAATGTTTTGGGAGCGGGCGGTAACCCGGGTATCAGGTTTTAACCAGGATGCTATGAATGTTATAGCCGGTAAATCTACTCAGATTGAATTAGATGAAAACACTATACACAAACTAAACGCGGCTACAACTGCCAGCGAGGCTACACTAACCATTAATACACACAACCAAATTCAAGCTGCCGATTTTAAGATAGCCGGCAAAAGTGATCTAAGGTTATTAAGTCAGATCGCCAAGAGCAACTATAGCTATACAGATAGCGCTACTATTACCTTAAACGGCAAATCATTTGCAAAAGTAAATCAGCATTGACCAATTACTTTTGCAATTTATATTTGAGTTTCATCCCAATTTCATACACTTTCATCACTTTTACTTTATCACCATAATATGCCCCTTACCTTGGGGGCATGTTTATTATTAACCTAAAATATTTATCACAATATCAGTAACTAATAGAAAAAACTACCGTCTTATGGGTGACTATAAAATGTTAATTAAAGTTAAGAAATGTTAAAATATTTCTATTACTAATTTTTTAGTTACATCTTTACCCATACCAAAAACAACCTAATGAAAATCACAATTTCATCAATTGCGCTGCTCGTGCTGTTCTCGTTAACCGGTTATGCGCAAAGCAATTATGCTATCAAGGGTTCGGCTGTTGATACGTCCGAAAAAAAAGCCCTGCATAATACCACCATCATGGTGTTAAATGCCAAAGACTCTACACTATCTAAATTTACACGGGCGGCGGCTGATGGGGCTTTCGCTATTAACAACCTTAACGCAGGCAAGTTTATACTGGTACTATCCTATCCCGGCTATGCAGATTATGCCGAAGATTTTACGCTGGATGAAAAGGCACCTATACATAATTTCGCCAAAATAAGCCTGATACTTAAATCGCGCTTATTAAAAGATGTGATCATTAAAGGCCAGGTAACCGCCATAAAAATAAAGGGTGATACAACAGAGTTTAATGCCAAAGCCTACGTTATACAACCTAATGATAAGGTAGAGGATTTGATAAGGCAGTTCCCCGGTATACAGGTTGATAAGGATGGCAAAATTACCGCGCAAGGCCAAACGGTTAGCAAAGTATTACTGGATGGCGAAGAATTTTTTGGCGATGACCCTACCCTGGTAACCAAAAATATACGTGCCGATATGGTTGACAAGGTGCAGCTTTATGATAAGAAAAGCGACCAGACCACTTTTACCGGCATAGACGATGGTGTTAAAACCAAAACATTAAACATTAAATTAAAAGACGGCAAAAAGAGTGGCTACTTTGGCAAAGCCGATGTTGGTATAGGTACCGATAAGTATTATACGGGCCAGTTACTGTACAATAAGTTTCAGAACAAAGAAAAATTCTCATTATACGGCACAGCCGCCAACACCGGCAAAACCGGCTTAAACTGGGATGACAGCCAGAAATATGCTGATGGAAACGGCTCAACTATGGATGATAACGGCAATTATTATTTTAACGGTGGCGGCGATGACCTGCGTTATAACGGCCAGGGCATACCAGTAGCAAAAACCGGCGGCGCGCATTACGACAATAAATGGGCCAACGATAAGTATACCATTAACAGCAATTATAAAGTGGGCGCATTGGATATTGACGGCACCAAAAAAACCGTAAGGCAAAACAACTTGCCGGGCCGTATCATCAACAGCACTACCGATCAGCTTTTTAACAACTCCATCTTCAGGCAAAAACTTGATGCTACCTTAAATATAAAATTTGATACTACCGCCAATTTAAAAATAGCGGTTGACGGCACCATTAAAGAAATTAAAAACAATACCACATCGGCAGATACCAGCCGCCGTGGCAACAATACTTTACTAAACCTAAGCAACAGTATCACAACCAATGATAATAAGCGCCGGCAGTTTAATGCCAGCGCTTTTTTTACTAAAAAGTTAAAGAAAAAAGGTCGCACTATATCGGCATTATTTGCAGTTTCATCGCTTGATGACCAGAGTACAGGCTTCTTAAATTCTAAACTGGCTTATTTTGATACAACAGGTGTTTTAACCCGTACAGAACTAACCGACCAATATAAAACGGGTAAGAATAAAAACATCAACTTAAACACTAACCTAACTTATACTGAGCCGATAACCAAAGCATTGTCAATTGTATTTAATTATGGCTTAAATGCCAACAATGGCAGCTCAGATCAACGATCATACAGTAAACCTGCAGGTGGTATTGATTATAGCGTATTAGTAGACTCGCTGAGTAACTATTTTAAACTTAACCAGCTATCTAACCAGGCTGGAGCTATCCTTAATTATACTAAGGGTAAAACCATCATCAACTTCGGCACCAAAGCGTCTGATGTTTCTTTTAAGCAGATAAACGAATATACCGGCGATATATTAAAAAGACATTTTATAAACTGGAACCCGCAAGCTATGTTTATGTATAAGTTCTCGCAACAACAAAGCCTAAGGGTTAGTTATAACGGTAATACCAACCAACCTTCTATCGGCCAGATACAGCCGGTTAAAAATAATAGCAATCCATTGTATATTACGCTGGGCAACCCTGATCTTACGCCTTCATTCAGGAACAACTTTGGCGGTTTTTATAATTCTTATAAAGTGCTAAGTGGGCAAAGTGTCTATATATCCGGCAACTACTCGTTCACAACCAACCCCATCGTAAACAATACCTCTACCGATGCCGGTGGCAAAACAACCATACAATATTTCAATTTACCCGGCAAAAGGCCAAGTAACTATAACGTTTATACAGAGGTTAGCCGCAAGATATTGGGCATAAACATAGGTCTGGGCGGCAGCATGTATGGCAATACATCCTACAATATGGTAAAGAATGATGTAAACGCCACCAACCAGTTAAATACTACTAAAGCTATTGATTATTCGGTCACTATCAATATTAACAAATACGTACAGAATAAATTTAATTTTTATGGAAATGTGGGGCCAACGTATAGCATAAATCAATCATCATTACAAGCCAGCAATAATAGTAATGGCGGCGGGTTTAGTGGCTATTTTGGGGGTAACTACTATTTACCGCTTCAGTTTGAATTAAACCCGAACGTTAATTACACCTATTCTGCACCAACGGGCGCATTGCCGCAGGGTTTCAGATCTACTATATTGAACGTCACCTTAACCAAATCTTTCTTTAAAGAGAAAAACCTGAAGTTATCGCTGGCAGTTAATGACTTGCTGAACCAAAACAACGGCTTTAACCGCTATGCCTATGGCAGTATAATTACCGAGGACAGGTACACCACCATTAAAAGATATTTCATGTTCTCTGTAACTTATGATTTTACCAAAATGACAGCCGGATCAACCAAATAACCTACCTATGAAAAATCTATTAATAACCCTTAGCTGCTTTTTTATATTGGCCAATACCAAATGCCTGGCACAGACCGAGCACTTTACTACATCGGGCATTATTGAGTTTGATAAAACATCAAACATGTATGCTATCATAAAAAAGGAAATAAATAAGGAAAATGAGTCGTACGTGCAACCCGCGTTCGAGCAGTACAAGAAGAATCAACCGCAGTTTAAAGTATTAAAAAGCGCCTTAAAATTTGGCAACAACAAAACCTTATTTACCCCAGCCGAACAGGAAACGCCGCCCAATAACTTTTTTAACGTAATGATAGCCGAGCAAAACTCGACTATTTATACCGACCTGAATACCGGCATAAGTACTAATCAGAAAAAGGTGTTTGAAGAGACTTTTTTACTAAAAGATACCACCCGTAAAATTAAATGGAAGATAACCGACGAAACCCGCGAAATAGCAGGCTATCCTTGCCGCAGGGCTAACGCGTTAATAATGGACTCGGTTTACGTAGTAGCGTTTTATACCGATAAAATATTGGTTACAGGCGGACCTGAATCATTTACGGGCCTGCCCGGCATGATACTGGGCGTTGCTCTGCCGCACGAAAACGTTACCTGGTTTGCCACCAAAGTAACCGATACAAGCGTACCCGAAAGCACCATCACTCCGCCAAAAAAAGGCAAACCTGTAGACAACAAACAATTTAAAGCCACGCTTGACAAGGCACTAAAAGAATGGGGAACTTACGCGCATAGTTATTTGAAGGCGCTTTTTTTGTAGGGTGATATTGCGTTAAGCAATTAACCCTATAATCTTCTAATCCTATAAACGTAGCCCTCTTGAACACCTTTAAAATAACATAAGGTGAGAAATCTTAGTTTAGTTATCGCTGTTAAAATCTATCAGCTTTCTGCCTTTTATCAGCATTTTTATGCGTTGGCGCTTTAATGAAATTTTTATGTGGGCAAATTGGCTTTTCTCTATATGGCTGGTATAGGCATTAATAATGCCCTTATAGGATAATACCCCAATAACCTTACCCCCGCTTCCGACAGAAAGTACAGGTAACACCTCCACTCCAATTTTCGACATTTGTTCTACCGCTTGGCGCAAAGTATCTGTGCTGCTAACAGCAAGATTAGCCTTGGTAGTCACAATTTCTTTTAAAGGTAGGTTATTGGCCAGTTTTGTATTATAGATATCTGCCAGTTTTGCAGTGCCTGCATATTGGCCCGCGTTATTTACTACAATAAAATAGTTTTCGTTGCTGTTGTTAGTGTTTAACCAATCGCGCACCTCTTCAATGTCGGTGTTTTCATTTATCACGGTTTCTGTATCGCTGATCACCTCGGCCACGGTCATCTTTTGCAAAAGGTCAGGCTCAAACGAATCGGGAGTAGCGATGCCGCGGCGGGCAATTTTTTCGGTCATTATGGTGTTTTCCATCAGGAAGAAAGAAACAATGTAAGCCCCGGTACAAGCACCCAGCAACGGTAGCAAAGCATGCGATTGCATAGTAGCCTCCAGCGCGAAAACTATACTGGTTAAATAAGCTCTTGATGCCCCGGCAAACATGGCCGACATACCAATAAGCGCGGCTAAAGGGATAGAGATACCGGCATCAGGAAATGCCTTTAAAATAATCACCCCAATTACCGCCCCTGCCGCGCCGCCCATAGTTAACAACGGCGCCAGCGTTCCGCCCGATGTACCGCTGCCCAAGGCAATAGCCCATGACAGAAATTTAAAAATGCACAAACTTAACACCAGCGTCAACGGCCATTTGCCCGATAAAATGCCGATAATATTATCATACCCAACACCTAAAGTATGTGGGGCGTAAAAGCCAATAATACCTACAGCCAGGCCACCTATTGCCGGCCACCACATCCAATGGATAGGCAGGTGCTCAAACATATCCTCAACCCAATACACAATTTTTGTAATGCCTAATGATAAAAAGCCGATGAATATCCCCATAAAACTATAGATGGCTAAAGCCAGGTTTGAGGGTACGGCAACATCAGGCATGGCAAATACCGGCCCCGACTCAAACAAAAAATGATGGCCCGCCGCACCGGTAATACACGCCACCGCTACAGGTAATATTGCCCGTGGCGAAAACTCAAACAATAATAATTCTATCGCTAAAAATATACCGGCTATTGGTGTACCAAATATGGCCGACATACCTGCCGTGGCCCCTGCCGCCAAAATAATTTTCCGCTCGTTAGCGGTAACCTTAAATAACTGCCCAATGGTCGAGCCCAATGCACCGCCTGTGGCAATAATTGGCCCTTCGGCACCAAACGGACCACCAGTACCGATAGCAATAGCCGATGATATAGGTTTTAATAAGGTGATAGAAGGTTTAATATTGCTTTCATTCACCAAAATTTGCTCCATAGCTTCGGGGATGCCGTGGCCACGTATAGCTTTTGATCCGTATAGCGCCATTAAACCAACAACTATACCACCAATAGCAGGTACTACAATAACCCATGCCCCTAAATGATTATTTGCCGGGCTATTGAACCCAAGGCTAAATGAACCATAAAAAGAAATATTGGTTACCAGGTTAATTAATGATACCAAGATTTTGGCAATAAAACTTATGGCAATAGCTACAGTAACCGCGTATATGCAAATAGTTAAAAGGCGGCTTTTTTCAATAAATTTTTTTTGTATGTTGCCTTCGGCAATTTCTAAATTGTTTAATAATGGGGAGATAGGGATACCATCCTGTATGTCGGCGTTTTTCATAATAAAAAGAGATAGACCAGGCAGCAACTAAAGAGGACAGAAGCGCTGCAATGTTTTTTAAAATAGTACCGCAAAATTAAATCTTAAATCATATAAACAACCATTTATTTTCATAAATATTATAAATAATATGATTTAAATCATATAAATGTGCATTTTCAATAAATAAGTCACTGTCTTGAAATTTGTTGCATAACCGCCGCCACTATCCGGTCGCAATGTGCTAAATGAAATTCAAACAGCTCTGACGAACGGGTAGCAAATCAAATTGTCAGGGGCCGAGAATAGGTTAACTAAAGGTATTTTATTATTAAAAAATATATACTTTTAACTAATCTGGTACCTACCTAAATGAAAACAATTATTTACCGTTTACTCTTTGTTATTCCTTTTTTTATTAATACTGCCGCAATGGCACAAGGACGTTACAACATTAGCGGTACCATAGCCGATGAAAAAGGCCAGCCCATAAAAAGCGCTACTGTATTTATTAGCGGGTCACAAAAAATAACCATTACTGATGACGAAGGGCGGTTTATGTTTGTTAACATGGATGCTGGCACGTTCCAGGTATCAGTACAGATGTTGGGGTACGCGCCCTATGCCCAAAACGTAATGATCAAAGCTGCATCAGCTACTATCAACATAGCGCTGACGCTAAGGCCAATAGCGCTAAATGTAGTTGTAATAGGCGGCGGTGATGACAGTAATTGGTGGACCTATTATACCTTGTTTAAGGGCCAGTTTATAGGTACATCAACCAATGCGCAGCAGTGTACTATATTAAACCCCAGGATGCTTCACTTAAATTACAACAAAAAGAAAGGAATTTTATTAGCCGATGCCGATAGATTTCTGATAATTGAAAACAAGTTTTTAGGCTATCGCATAAAATATATGCTTAAATACTTCGAGTATAACGCCATTAACAACGCCACCATTTATGACGGCGATACCAATTTTGAAGAATTACCCGGTACGGCAGGAATGAAAAAACGCTGGGCCAAAAACCGGGAGGAAGCGTATCGTGGGTCGTTGATGCATTTTTTACGATCTGTTTACACCAAAACTACTTTACAGGAAGGCTTTATAGTTAACACCTTATATAAATTTACCTACAAAAACAAACATGATGATGGGCCGACACTGTCTGTAGATGCCCGGCCCATAAAATTTGATAGCTTGATAACAGTTATTGACAGCTCATTTATATCGTTAAAATTTAGCCCCATTTATGTTACCTATAACCCCAAAAAAGCGGTGGATATAAAAAATAAGGGCGACTATCTTACTATGAAAGATATGGCATTAAATGATAAGGCATCGGTAATAAAACTACCGCTTAAAGAAGCAGTGATAGATCGTAAAGGCAGCTATGTAAACTATCGCGCGTTTGTTTTTAATGGCGATATGGGCACCAAAAGAATAGGCGACCAGTTGCCGTTTGAATATCAGCCTAATAATTAAATTCTCTATATTGTCTGACTAAACCAATCGGTGCATATGAAACGCCTGCTTTATCTTTTCAATTTTTGCTTGCTCAGCTGCATTGGCGCAAGCCACCAAAGAAACAACCACCGTAACCAGGAAAACAATGTCCATGAGCGGGGCCGACTATAATAAAATGTTTAAATTTAAAGTTACCGATCGTAATATTTATGATCAGGAAGGGCACGTGGTGGATTCTGTAACAGCAGATAAAATGGTAAAAAGCATGGACTACGGAATTAGTTTAGTAAGCACGAATGGACAGGAAAGCTTTAGACGAACGCTTACAAAAATCAACCCGAAACAGCAAGAAAGTATATATCAAAGCCTAAAAGATTTACCACACGCATTAAGAAGCAGGAGATTACAAGATGGTTTGACCCTTGATCTGAAACCCATCTCTCAACGGGTTGATACTGCTAAGCTATTAGGGAAAGCAATTATTATGATATTTTGGTGCACGGAGTGCTACAGCGGTGCCGGCGTGCCAAACCAGTATCATGCGGTTAATGATGTTATATCGACCTATTACAACCCGGATAAATTGCAGGTAATAGCTATAACCGATTCGCCATTTGATGTAGCTGCCGAGGCGCTCAAGAAAAGCCCTATACTTAATGCCCGCAATGTATTTGAAGCATCAGGCATTACAGATGCTTACCAAACTGATAACCGCCCTGTAATTGTTATGACCGACAAAGCGCACAAAATACTTTTTTCGATAAGTAACAATGCCGGCGTAACGGTCTGGATGCTCAATAAATTATTGAAAGAAAATGTAGCAAATTAGGCTACTTAAACTTTACGCTTTTTAACAGTCCCTCCAAAATGCCTTTTGCTTTTGCCTGATCCGCAGGTTCAAACTGTATCAAGCCGGCCGCCATACGGGTATTGGCTTTATTGGTGCAGAAATAACGATAAACCATAACGCCCTCATAGTTTTGCAATAGCACCAATATCTGCTTATCATCAACCGTAGTTAGCGTCGTAGTACCTAATGGCGCTAAAAACTCCTGCGTTTTTGCCAATGATGGATCTTGAGGGGTACGTGTTTGGCAATTAAACAAGACCAGTACATTATCAACTTTGTATACATCCTTAGCATTTTTAATTACAAAAGCTTTCAAGGTCTCGTTCTTCTTAAAATGCGCTGTTGTAAAAGTTAATACATCAGTACTTGACATTTTTACCATCCCCTTTGGCGGGTTAATAGTAGCATACGTCAGATCCATTTGCTGGGCCAGGCAAGTAATGCTAAATAATATACAGGTAATAAAAAGGGTTAGTTTTTTCATGATGTTTATTATTATAAATTGATGGCTACTAATATAGACTAAGATTAATAGGATTAAAAGATAAACTAAGATTTATTGGATTAAAAGATTTTAGGATTGTTGTCTTATCCTTTAAATCCTGGTCAAATTTTACCCTGCTATGTGCATTGATTTAAAACATTAAAGATATTTTTGATGTAACGCTGTAAATAATTATCAAATGCTATCAGAACCAACCTATATTGCTGCACGTATGGTGGCACCTACTATCGAGGCGCATTTTGCCAGGCATTTGGCAGCGGCTCGCCAACAGGGTGCAAATCATTTGGCCGACGAGCCGCAGGTGCCCATTATAGAGGCCATTATTGATGTAGCATTTTGGGCCAGCTTGCGTAAAGAAGAAGGGCATTCGCCAAAAATATCAATAGCGTTATTGCCGCCCAATCAGGCCAGCCAGCCGCTGATATTTGGAAACCACATACGCCTAACCCCGCATAACCTAACCAAGCTTGCCCCTGCGGTTGAAAGCCCCGGCATACATCTGGGTGTTTGGTTTGAAAATGATGAGCTATACGTTTGGGGTACCACACTGGCCATACCCGGAATTTGTTTTGTATTAGAGGTTGTTGAACCTGGCCTGCTGGTTATAAAGCATAGCCGTACCGATGGCTTTGGCAAGTTTGTAAACATAGCCGTATTAAAAGGCGATGAAATAAAAGTAATTGATGAGCAAAACACCGGCCTGCTAAATTGCCCTGCACTACTTGACTCTTTACCCGGAATGTCCCCACCGTTTGTAGATGGCGGAGTAAATATTCTGGTGGAACTAGCGGCATCCATGCGTATACATGGCCGTGGCGGCTTAGTATTGATAGTACCCGAACATTCTGACAAGTGGCAGGACTCTATTATCCACCCTATAAGCTACCCGGTAGTGCCAATTTTTACGGGCATTACCAAGTTGATGAAGCAGGATAAATGCGAACGCTCTAAAACCGACTGGCAGGAAGCGCTGCTACGTTCCATAGATATTGTAGGCGGTTTTACCGCTGTAGATGGAGCGACTATCATTACCCGTAATTATGAGTTGTTAGCCTTCGGCGCTAAAATTGCCCGCTCAGGCATGAGCCTGCCTGTAGACCAGATCATCACCACCGAGCCGGTAATGGATGGCATCCCTACCTTAATGCACCCCGGCCAAAACGGCGGGACAAGGCATTTGGCTGCTGCACAATTTATATTTGATCAGCGGGATGCTATCGCTTTAGTAGCCTCGCAGGATGGCAGGTTTACCATATTCGCATGGTCTGACAAGCTGGAGTTGGTGCATGCGCATAGGATTGATATATTATTACTATAGTTTGAAATAGATTTGACAACTTTTAAAAAGTTGTCAAATCTTACTTCTTGATGATATCGAACTAGTGTTTCGCCAAATACCCTGGTAAACCAGTACCTGTAATATAGGTCCAGCCTTTTGCAAAGCTTTCTCTTGCGAATGATGGATTATCTTGCGGGAACGTTTCCAGTCCGGTATGCGTTAATTTCAGGCGGGTTTTGTCGCCTTCGTCAAAAAGTTCCCAGGTTACATGCGAGTCGCCGGGATATTCCTCGTATCGCCAGGTGTGTGCTAGCTTTTTTAGTGGTATCACTTCGGTAATTACACATTTATGCCAAAAGGTTACGCCTTTATCACTACCTGCAAAGCGGAAAGTAAAACCAACCTCCGGCTTAAAATCCTCCAACTTGAAATACCAATCTTTCATTTTATTGTTGTCGGTTATCGCGGTCCAGACGCTGGCTATCGGTGCGTCATAGATTTGCTCAATTACAAATGGTTCTGTCTTCATGATTTTTTTTTGTTAGCTAATTATTATTTCTGTTGATCTTGTTGTTTCTCTTTTTCAAGGAACGCGCCCAGGGCATCTAGTTTTTCTGTCCAGAATTGCTGGTATTTGGCGGTCCAGTCGGCTACCTGTTTTAATTTGCCAAAGTCGGCATGGCAATAACGCTCCCGCCCCTGCTGGGTTATGGTAACCAGGCCACACTCGGTTAATATTTTGATGTGCTTGGATATGGCGGGTCTGCTGATATCAAACTGGTCGGCAACGTTATTTAAGTTTAACGATTGGCTTGCCAGCATACCAATGATTTCTCTGCGGGTTGGGTCGGCAATGGCCTGGAATACATCTCTTCTCATAAAAACAATCGGCAATAAGTAACCGTTCGGTTACAAATATATAAGTAACCATTCGGTTACGAAAATTTATTTTAAAAAAAATGCTGCAACAAAAACCGCATAAATAAAAAATGTCCGGGCCATGGAACCCGGAGCATTTTTTATTAGGAATTACTAACTAAAACTTATAGGTTAAAGTGGTTAAAAACTGCCGCGGTGCTATTGGTGTAATACTGTAGTTATCATGTATCAGGTAGTTAAAGGTATTTGTTACGTTGTTAACACCCGCAAGTAACGATACCTTTTTATAGGTGTAACCGGCTGTAGTATTAATGGTAACGAAACCACCAACAGGCAGTAACCGATTAAAGGCTTGTGCCTGGCCAACAGTATTGTTGTAACCACCCAAACGCGAACCAGTATAAAAGGCTGATGCACCTACTTTAAAACCGCGTAATCCATTTGAGGTAAACGTATAAAATAATGAAGCATTAGCTGTATTACGCGGATTAATAACAAGTTGCTCGCCCTCTATACTTGAGCCTTTTAAACCGGACGTTTTAGTGTAACGCATAAAGTTATAAGCATACCCCACAATAAAATACCAATTGTTTGAAAGATAGCCATTCACATCAACCTCTAACCCATCGCTGGTTGTCTGACCATTAAATTGCTTTTTGGTAGCATCGCTGTTTGGGGTTAGGCCATCAGCCAAAAATGGAGCCGTTACAGCCAGGTTGTTATTTACGATGCGATAGATGCTAAAGTTTGCCGATAGCTTTCCATCCAAAAATTCATTCTTAATACCCGCTTCGTATTGGTCGACTATAGATGGTTTTAACCCCTGGCCGGTGTAAATGTCGGTACCACTGTTCACCTGGAAATTGTTGCTGTAAGTTGCGTAAACCGATGTCGTCTTTACCGGTTGGTAGATCAATGCCAACTTTGGCGAAAGCGCGCGGTCATACCTGGTTAGGGCAGCACCGAAGGTTGTGGTTTGCTTTAAAAGATTTTGAATAGTTGTTTGATAAGTTTGTTGCCATGACCAACGTATCCCTGCTAAAACTTTTAATTTATCGGTAATGCTGATCAGGTCTTGCGCGTAAGCACCAACACGGTATACTGGCGCGGTGGTTAAGGCCGTATCAACCGCATTAGGTATATCTGTACGTTGGGTGTATTTATTAAGATCGATTATATTTATCTTATCATAAACATAGCTGCTTATAGGTATGGCGCCATTGTTAATGCCATACGCATTACTTTTGCTCAGTATTTTGGCAGCATCAATGCCTACCAACAACTGGTGATCAAAAGGCCCTGTATTAAATTTACCTTTTAAATTAGTTTGCGCTGTATAATTGTTTTCGATAGTATGTGCCCTGGCTAAACCACGGTTCCATTCGCCGGCCGCGTTTACTGTGTTAGGCAAGTTTGATCCATACGAATCTATATCAGAGCTTTGAGCAGATATGATGGCATTTATATTCCAATCGCCCTCAAATTTATGGTTCAAGGTAGCCGTACCCGAGTATTGTTTAACATTATTATAGGCCCAGTTAGTATTTATATATTGCGAGCGCGGTATCTGGGTAGGTATCTGTCTACCAGTATTTAACGATCCTACGCCCCAGTCGGGTGTAAGGTTTTGCTTATTATAATCGCCTTCCAATAATAAGGTTGTGTTTTTGTCCAGGTTAAATAATAATGATGGATTAACGTAAAAACGTTTGGTTTTTACCTGATCACGATAGCTGGCTGAATTTTCGTAAGTGGTAACTAACCTAAATGCCACGTTTTGGCTTATAGGCCCATACAAATCAATTAGCGGCTTGTAAAAGCTGTTACTGCCGTACCGCATAAAAACTTCGCCGCCGCTTTTAAATTGTGGTTTGCGGGTTACCATATTTATCACTAATCCGCCCGATACGTTGCCGTAAAGTAGTGCAGCGCTCCCTTTTAATATTTCAATTGATTCCAGTGCGCTGGCCTCGGTAAACCCGGCTGTATTAGCTAATACTCCGTTTTTAAAAACGCTGCCGGCGGTCCCTGTTATGCCAATGCTATAACCCCGCGCGGTTATTGTTTCGCCAACGCCGCCACGAGTTTGGGTCAACGTTACACCACTTACATTTCGTACTGCATCGCCCAAACGGTTAATTTGCTGATCTTCGATAACTTTTTTTGAAACTGTGCCGGTACTTTGCGGCAGATCTAAAGGTTTGATACCGGCCTTGCCGACCGTTAACGATTTGCTATACCTGCCAGCTGCGATATTCACTTCGTTAAGTGATGAAAAGCTTTCGGTAAGCATAAAATTCGCGATTGCGGTTTTGCCAGCTGTTACAACCACGTCCTTTTGTTGCGCAACCGCCCCAACAAATGTAACCTTGAGCGTGTAGGTACCTGGTTTAATATTACTAAAACTGTAATAACCGTTCTCGTTGGTACTGACCGATTGGTTTAGCGCTTCAATTGCAATGGTTACATAGGTTGCCGGTTTGTTATCAGAAGTTGTGATAGCGCCTGAAATTCTTCCGGTTTTGATGTCATCTGCTTTAAGTATGTTACAGCATAAACTGACGAATAACGTAAGCCAAATAGGTATTAGTTTGGTATGTTTCATATTATTTATATTTAGTCTAATTAAACGGCAAATATAGAAACATCAATAATAACTATTTAGAATTAATTTAAATAAAAATGAGAAACGCCCATATCAAACTGATATGAGCGTTTTAGATTGCAATGTAAAGCTGTTTCGAGACTATTTCTGAATCGACCTCCCCTGTGCAGCTTCCGGATTCTCTTTTAAATAAGTACGGTACAACTCAAAAAAATCGGGCGCGCTTAACAGTTCTATCTTAGGGTCTAGCTTTTTTAGTTCGGCAACAACCAGTACGTACCAAGTTGGACTTTTTAAAATATTGCGGAACCAATGGAAAGGTATTTTGCGTTGCTGTATCCTATTGTAGATTATTTGTGCGACTTTAACCGGGTCTTCGTTTACATCAGCGTCTGATCTAAGCACCGGCATAGCTCCATGCAATGAAGTTAACGGTACCTTTTGCGGCACAATACCATTGGGACTGAAAGCGGCATAGGCATCCAACCCTTTTTGGTTTAGCGGCGGCGCCTGGCCATCAATAATAAAACCGGTAATGGTTAGGCCCCATTGTTTGTAGTAAGGTTTGTTATGTGCAACCCAGGCATCTAACCCATCGGGCAGACCCGATAAAGGCCTTGGTGCTTGCAGCATGCCCGGCATTAAATAGCCCGCGCCATTATCCGCGGCAGCGAAATAATCATTAGGCGTAGCCGTTTCGCGACGATAGTCCAAAGCCATTGGGACACGCTCGGCCAGTACCGGGCTAATACTCCACATCATAGGCACCTTGCCCCTGTTCGGGTCGTCCCAAAGTGTTGGTGTAGTTTGCGATACCCATGATGATGCGTCATAATCGCCCACATAAAAAATAATGAAGTTGCGGCCCTTGTAATCTATTTTGCCATCGGCGTTTAAATAACCTTTTTTAGTTAACTCTGCTTTGGTTACCCAATTTTGCTTATACTCTTTTTTAAGCGGAAAATGTTGCCAGAAGGATGCATTTGCCAGCGCGCCATACCCAATAGCATCGGCATCTTTAAAAGCGTTGTAGGCGCTTATAATGCGCGAGTACTCCCACTCGGTGGCTACATCTTCATGCGTGCCTTTGGCGTGTTTGGTATATTTAAAAGCCCACGGCGGAAAACCACCCAGGTAGGCATAACCGCCTTTGTTTTGGTTATAAGCGGTTAGCAATAATTCTTTCAAAGTATTTACATCAGTGCCAGGTGTTTGGTTAAGATCATCTGTCGCGGGTTCATCAGCCCATGGGCTCAGATCGAAAAAGAAACCTTTGCGGCTGATAAAGAAATCGTGGTTTGATAGTGTGTGATGATTGCGGTTAGCCAAAAACGGATTCTTCAACCATTGCTGGTCTATATAATAAGCGCCGTATTTTGTATTGACCTTACCCGGTTTCATATATTTCTCCAGGAACCATAAATAAGCATCATTTTTTGCCGAGCCGCTTGATGGCCTGTTTGTGCCGGGGATAGTACCCTTGCCCGTAAACAATGATGAACCATCGGCATTTACCAAACTTACCCGTACCGGGATCTTTGGGCCATCGGTTATAATTTGCGAATAAAGGCTGTTGGGCGATGTGTCATATCTAACTACTATCAGATCATCAGCACCTGCGACAGATGATGCCACATTACTGGTAGCCTGTACAGCAGGGTCATACACAACCGCGCCCTTGATTTTTGATTTGTAAGCTGTTATTACATCTACCACATTATTATACACCAGCGTATCGCGCTTGCTTAGCCATTTGCCGGGCGCGCGGTATTTGTTCCACCAATAGCGGTCAATATCTGCATTCCCATTTTTTATAAGGAAGATGTATAGCTGCGGTGTGGTGCGGTTAACAATCCCCTGTAAGGAGGCTATGGTATGGGTGTAATCCCACGCCTTGTTGATGGATCGCTGGTCGCCATGTTCTATTTGCAGGGTAAAACCCAGATCAAGCAAACCAACAGGCGGCAGCTTTTTGATTGTTTGAGCAAATGCATTGTTTACAGCAGCCAAGCCGATAAACACGATAGCGATAAAAGCGTATTTTTTCATCAGGTAGTATAATAGAATGCCAAATGTAGCATTTACCACCTTAAATATTTAATACGGTATTTATTATGATATGATTAATAAAATTTGTTTTTTTGGCTGATATATAGCATATAGCCTAACCAGGCCCGGTATATAACCAATTTTAACTGTTAAACTTTTTTATTTACAACACACTATAAGTATGTTATAATTGCAATGCTTTGCAGTTAATTTACCTTAACCAATTAAACCAATGAGCCAAAAAGCAGCATTTACCGAGAAAAAATTCATTGTCACCTTAATTTTTGTCACGTCATTGTTCCTGATGTGGGGCGTATTGCACTCCATGAGTGATGTATTGAACAAACACTTTCAAACTGTATTAAAAATTTCAATAGCCGACTCCGGGCTGATCCAGTTCTCTGTATTCGGTGCTTATTTTATTATGAGTATCCCGGCAGGAATTTTCATGAAAAAATATGGTTACAAACCTGGCGTAATTTTAGGTTTGGTTTTGTTTGCAGGCGGGTTATTTTTATTTGTACCTGCGGCAAACGCGCACTCGTTTACATTTTTCAGGATAGCGTTATTTATTGTGGGTTGCGGCATGGCAACGCTGGAAACCGTTGCACACCCTTTTGCGGCTGCGCTTGGCGACCAACGTACAAGCGACCTTCGTATAAATTTCTCGCAAACCTTTAACGCGGTTGGTACCATCATAGGCCCTTCGTTAGGTGCATTCTTTCTTTTTGGCGGGCACCAGGCAACCGTAACAGATCTAACTTCAGTAAAAACATTATATGTAGCTATTGGTATAGTAGTACTTTTAATTGCTGTTGCTTTTGTGTTTTTAAAGATCCCTGCTTTAACAGATCCTCACTTAGCTACTGACTCTGACGATCCTGCAGCGCTAAACATAGATGTTGCCCCACAAAAAAAATTATACCAGCACAGCCACTTTGTATGGGCCTGCGTGGCACAGTT
This sequence comes from Mucilaginibacter sp., assembly GCF_028288185.1. Taxonomy (GTDB): domain Bacteria; phylum Bacteroidota; class Bacteroidia; order Sphingobacteriales; family Sphingobacteriaceae; genus Mucilaginibacter. The sequence continues at coordinate 69,922 of NZ_JAQBOF010000022.1, forward strand.
TTTCAACGTTGCAGCACAAGCTGGTACCTGGGCATTTTTCATCAACTATGGTACCAATGTTATGCATTTCACCGATTTAAAGGCAGGTTACTTCATGAGTTTATTCATGTTTATGATGCTGGCTGGCCGTATAGTTGGAACATCATTAATGACCGTAGTAGCCCCTAATAAATTGCTTACCATATTTGCCGCTGGCAATATCCTGATGTGCATTATTGTAGCACAGCACTTAGGCTGGCCATCATACATCGCTTTGCTGATGATTAACTTCTTCTTTAGTATTATGTTCCCGACCATATTTAGTCTGGGGTTGAAAAATTTAGGCAGCCATACCCAACAAGCTTCATCGTTTATTGCGATGGGTGTAGTTGGCGGCGCGTTATTTCCTTTCATTATGGGCCAGATAGCTAATCATAATGTGGCACAGGCTTATTATCTGCCAATTATTTGCTACATAGTTATCTTTATGTTTGGCTATAAATTTTATAAGGTTAAAACCTCATAACGCATAAATTTGGATTAATTATTAATTTAAGTTTCGTTAAGGCCCGGACAAAATTGTCCGGGCCTTTTTTTGTGCCTAATAATGTAGTTACCTTATTTTAGAACTTTTGCAAAGGTTAATTATTGCCATTTGGCCCAATTACTTTCGGACGCCCAATTAACGTTCCCAACCGCTCCACGATAGGTGGTTATTGCAAAAAATGATTTCGAAAAATCTACTCCCGTAAAATCAGCCCCGTTTAACGCAGGCGATCCACCGACAGGGCTGAAATCAGGTGCACCGGTTGTTGGGAAAATATTTTTTAATTTCAGGTCTGCCGATGCTACAATCACAGAGTTCTTATTAATAGCATTAGTTTCAAATATGGTTAATTCAGGGTCAGCAAATACCCCATAATCCTTGTCGAAAGAAAACGTCCGGCTAGTACTGTCTGATTGCACCAGATTACTTCTGAATTCTGCATTATCATTATTTAATATCGCAGGCCTGGTTCTTGGGCAAACCATAAAACCGCCCTGAGGATACTCGGCAATTATAGAGTTTCTAATAGCGAGGCGCGTGCCTTTACGCATATAAACACCTTGATTTAAATTAGTCTTCACTGTTTCCATTCCCTGGGGCCCAATAATGGTCATATTAGATACAACCGGCCTGGTCAATGGTACATTAGTTGTTGGCACTTCATCATTATAACTCTCAAACCCGTTCGCTCTTAAAGCCTGCGAAGATGCGACTGTGCGATAAGATATTAAATATTGCAAATTTCCCTGGTAGCCTAAATCAAAATCAAAATCATCATCACCATTATTATAAGCAATTAGATATGTTGCATTTACGGTACCGCCCACAAACTGAAAAGCATCATCGTTAGAGTGCGTTACCATAACATGATTTACTGTTGTGCCTGAACCGACACTGGCTAATAACAGTCCACTTGCTTTATCTACTGCCCATTCATCCTCGGCCGGCGGATTAATGCCACCTGCATATTCTATCCTTAAATAACTGATCGAACCAGAGTTATCTGCAGCGATACTTCCACCATATTGCGTATCTGCAGAAACTGCTAATCCGGCTACATTGCCCACCCCTGTGTTAGTTGGAGCATTACCCAGTAAAATAATAGCACCCCAATCTCCAGCTGCTTTAAGAGGCGCTGCAGAGGTAAATACTACCGGTCTGTCGTTTGTGCCGTTAACATATATTTTTGCCCCTTTGGTAATTACTAATACGCTTTTGGCCTGGGCCTGATCATTTTTTTCTGCATATACTGTTATACCTGCGGGTATAGTTAAAGTGGCGTTATTTTTAACATAAACCTGGCCCTTAAGGAAATAATTTTTGTTAGGATCCAGTGTGCGATCTGCAGTTATAGTTCCCTTAAGCGTATCAGTAACTTTAACGTTGGTAGTATTGTTGCTGCTTGTAGTTGAGTCTTTTTTACACGCAGCAAAAAAGCTTAGCGTTGTAAATAGTAGTAGATTAATCTTTTTCATGGTAGTTTCTTTTTTAGTTGATAACTTCAAAAAAAACCGAAATGTTTCGTTAAAATTAATAATTTTATAATTTTTGATGGTAATCTATAAACTAACGCAAGCCACCGAAAACAAAACAATAATATATATATAATAATTAAGTGCTTGCTATTCTATTTTTATACAAATCAAAATAACAAGCTAATTGTTAATGTATTATATGTTCAAATCATAATAGTAAGGGCTAACTGTATTTTCATTTTTTTTAAACTAATTAAAATATGTTCTGTTAAATATTATTTCCCATTCATTTTACATAATTGGATATTAATTTAACTTATTATTTATTCCCAAGCGAAATTGCATAGTAGCCTAATTTACACTAGTGTTGTGCAACACTATTTATATCAAAAAAAACTAAAGTAAAGTCCTAACCTTTACCATTAATTAAACGTTAAATATTACTTAAAACGTTAACAAGTTATTACATATAAATTCTATCCTATGGAACAAGATCTACTTGACCTTAAAATTACCAAGCCGCAGGAGGATGCGGTCCCGGATGATTCGCTTGATGTAAAAGAGTTGCTAAAAGTGCTTTCGTTTGTTAAGAACGGGAAATTAAATGT
>NZ_JAQBOF010000021.1 GCF_028288185.1 Mucilaginibacter sp.
ACAAGGAATATGGCGCTTATTATTTAAGGCAGCATTATGCCGATAATATTGTAAAGGCCATGGGAATTACTTTTTTGAGCGTGTTTGTTGTTGCTATAACGTGTGGTATAATTATCAGGCAAAAACCCGTTGAACTGGTAAAAACAACCGTAGTTAAATTAAGTCATATTTTTCAACCTCCACCTGTTGAGCCTATAAAGGAAATTGCCAAATCAAAACCTTCGGCGCCAAAGCAATTAGTAAATACTACAAAATTTGTTCCGCCGGTAGTAACTACTGACCCTGTTAAAGCTGATCCGCCTAAAATAGATAACATGAAAGGTGATATTGGTCCGGTTGAAATTGATATACCCGGCGCAGGCACAGGCATAAATATTGATGCCGGTAAAACAAGCAATGGTTCCGGAACCAAAGCGGAAGAAGATAATAGCATACATCCCACTACAGGAGTTGAAGTAATGCCCGAACCTTATGGTGGTGCCGCGGCATGGGCGAAATTCTTACAAAAAAACTTACAATATCCGGGTGAAGCGGTAGATAAGGGAATAAGCGGAAAAGTTTGGGTTAGCTTTGTTGTTGAAAAGGATGGCCGCCTGTCATCATTTGTAATAGAAAAAGGTGCAGGCTATGGTATGGACGAAGAAGCCCTGCGTGTTTTAAAGAAGGCACCTGCATGGAAACCCGGTATGCAAAACGGACAACCTGTACGGGTTAAATATACATTGCCACTTAGTTTTGTATTGAGCCAGTAGTTTGAGGTAATTAAGGTAAAAGGTGTAAAGCGAAAAGGTAAAAGGTTTTCTTTTGTCTTTCCGCTTTATTAGTTTATTCATGCTATTACAAACCTTACGCATTCTCCGCCCGGACAAGCATCATTCGCATGCCCGTAAATAAATTGAGCGTCCACGCTCTGCAAAAAGCTCGTATCAACAGACCCGGAGGGTTTTTCGCTCCCGAACCGTTCGGATTCTCAATTTTGCTTATGGTCGGTGGTTTCCCGAAACATGTGCCATCACAGTTGGCGAATTAGGTATAAAATTGAATTAAATAAAACAGGCACTTAGTAGGCAAAAAACACCGACCACAAGCTGAATTTCTATATGCAAGCAAACTAATGTTTATAGAAATGACATGTCGGTGGATGGCGTTAACGCTATGTTTATTGAAAGTAAGCCGATGAAAAGCAATTGGTTGTAAATTGATTCCCTTTAACATCTTGCAAAACCCGGGACTGGCCTTACGCTGCATACTCGCGCCAGATACAGTCACGAGTCGCCTTGTGCACTTGCCGAGGCTTCAGACTCGCGCCAGAATGAGAAAGACGCTTGACCGGGCGGGTATATGAATTATATTTAGACCCATTTTTATATGTAAGATAAGAAAATATAGAGTAGCTAAGGTAATTCAGGCGGAAATAAGATAGACATAACTAGGGATGTTCAATAAAGCACTATCAGTCCATTTTAATTATTTAATTTGTGCACAAATTTTAACTCTATTGACAGCAATCAAACAATTAGCGGGTCAAACACTTTGGTACGGCGTTAGTAATATTGGTGCTAAGTTTTTGAACTACTTACTTACGCCCCTTCTTACTTATCTGATGACAGATATATCCGGTGTGCGAGATTACGGCGATTATAGTTTACTATATTCCTGGATAGCGGTAGTTAATATCATTTTTACATATGGGTTTGAAACCGGATACTTTCGTTTCTCGAATAAAGAAGGAATGGATCGCATTTCGCTCTTTCAGACTGCATTTAGTTCATTACTGATCAGTACAGTTGGGCTTATCTTATTATTTTCCTTTTTTCGCGTCAGTATCAATAACTTTATGAATCTTGAGGGACATCCAGAATACATTTCGTGGTGTCTGTACTTGATTGGATTAGATTCGCTATGCACGATACCCTTTGCTAAGTTGCGCCAAGAAAATCGTCCCAAAAAATATGCTTTTGTAAAGTTATCTGGCATTATTATTAATATCTTATTTACCGTTTTCTTTTTGGTATGGTTGCCTAAATACGCAGAAGGTCATTTTAATAGCTTCCTGTCACAATGGTACAGAGGTAATAGTCGGGTAGGCTTTCTTTTAATGGCCAATTTGCTCCAAAACCTTTTTGTATTTCTTATTCTTTTTGGTGAATGGAGGGATTTTAAGTTTAAGTTAAATAAAATATTATGGAGGCAGCTATTTTTCTACAGTGCCCCCATGATTTTTATTGGCCTTGCGGGTATGATAAACGAAGTAATGGATCGACAAATGTTAGCTAAATTTCTTCCTGTCAGCGTAGATGCGAAAAGAGTAGTCGGTATTTATTCTGCTAACTATAAACTGGCCATATTTATCACATTATTTATACAGGCGTTTAAAATGGCCGCTGAGCCATTTTTCTTTAACCAGTCAAAAGAAAAAAATGCACCCGATATTTATGCTCGCGTGATGAAATGGTTTGTGATTACTCTTTCCCTGGCCTTTCTTTTTTCTGATTTATATCTTGATCTCTGGCAATATATGGTCGGTACTTCCTATCGTTCCGGCCTGAGTGTTGTACCTATATTGTTGTTCGCCAATATCTGCTTGGGCATATATTATAACCTGTCAGTATGGTATAAGTTAACCGACCGCATGCGTATGGGTTTAATTATCACTGCATTTGGTGCGCTCATTACTATAGCTGGTAACTATTTTTTTATTCCGTATTGGGGTATGTATGCATCCGCCTGGACTACATTAGTCTGTTATGCAACCATGGTGCTGATTACGTATTACATGGGGCAAAAATACTTTCCTATTCCCTACCCTACAAAAAGGATATTGACATATTTGGTATTCATGCTTATCTTTTTCATTATTAAAATTGGGATTAATGTGTTATCAGATTCATGGGGCACAGGCATGAAATTGGTATTACGTCTCCCTGTGGCGACAGTTTTAATGTCTCTATATATACTTATTATAGCGAAGTTAGAAGGAACAGAATTAAAAACTATGCCTTTAATAGGCAAATTAATTCATTGAGTTAATGACATATCGTTTTTAACAAAATGTATATACCCCCGCCCGGACAAGCGTCTTTCGCTTG
>NZ_JAQBOF010000034.1 GCF_028288185.1 Mucilaginibacter sp.
TGAGTTAGGGTTCGAAAACCCTACACCAATCCAGGAACAGTCAATCCCGGTATTGTTAACAGGCAGCAACGATTTTGTCGGATTAGCCCAAACCGGGACCGGTAAGACTGCTGCCTTTGGCCTACCATTATTAGAACTGTTGGATTTCGAAGAAAATCATCCGCAGGCACTTGTTTTATGCCCAACACGCGAACTTTGTTTGCAAATTACTAACGACATTAAAAACTACTCCAAAAAAATGGGCAACGTTAACGTTGTTGCTGTTTATGGCGGGGCTAGTATTTCTGACCAATTACGCCAGATAAGACGCGGCGTACAAATTGTCGTTGCCACACCTGGCCGTATGCTTGATATCATCAACCGTAAGGCAATTGATTTTACAAAGGTGAAATTTGTAGTATTAGATGAAGCTGATGAAATGCTCAACATGGGCTTTCAGGAAGATATTGACAGTATCCTATCTACCACACCAGACACCAAGAAAACATGGTTGTTTTCTGCAACTATGCCGGCCGAAGTACGCCGCATAGCTAAAAAGTACATGAATGAGCCGTTTGAGCTTACCATGGGTACTAAAATCACCGGCAACGCCAACATCGAGCACGAGTACTACATAGTACGTGCCCGTGATAAGTATGCCGCTTTTAAACGTATTGTTGATTTTAACCCTGACATTTTTGGTATCGTATTTTGCCGTACTAAAATTGAGACCCAGGATATTGCCGAAGCGTTAATGAAAGATGGCTACAATGCCGATTCATTACACGGTGACTTATCACAACAACAACGCGATAAAGTAATGAAACGCTACCGCGAGCGTAACCTGCAATTATTAATTGCTACTGACGTTGCCGCACGTGGTATTGACGTTAATGATGTAACACACGTTATTAACTACTCATTACCTGATGAGGTTGAGAATTACACCCACCGTAGTGGACGTACTGCCCGTGCCGGTAAAACTGGTGTATCTATTTCTATCATCAACGCTAAAGAGTTAGGTAAAATACGCCAAATTGAGCGTGGCTTAGGCAAAAAATTCGTTAAAGTTGAGATCCCTACCGGATTTGATGTTTGCGAGAAACAACTATTCTCTATTGTACATACCATACATAATGTAGAGGTTAATGAGCAGCAAATTGAACAATATCTTCCACGCATAATGGATGAGTTTAAGGACCTGAGCAAAGAAGATTTCATTAAACGTTTTGCGTCTATAGAGTTTAACCGCTTTTTAGATTACTATAAAAACGCGCCTGATCTGAACGCCCCTGTTGAAGAAGGACGTTTTGATCGTGAGCGTGGCGAAAGAGGTGAGCGCGGAGAACGTAGTGAACGTGCTCCACGTGGCGAAGGTGGTAAATCAGAATACACCCGTTTATTTATAAACTTAGGTTCTGTTGATGAGTTTAACCGTGGCGATTTGCTGGGTTACATTTGCACCAATGGCAAAATAAGCGGCCGTACTGTTGGCAAAATAGATGTTAAAGGTGTTTACTCTTTCTTTGAAGTACCAAATGCCGAATCGGAAGCCGTTATCAACAACTTTAAAGGCGTTGAGTTTAAAGGCCGCGAAGTTAGGATAGAAGTATCCGGCGAAGGCACAAGCACAACCCGCAGTGGTGGTGGCGAACGCCGTGAAGGCAGCTATAACCGTAGTGGCGGTGGCGAACGCCGTGAAAGTGGTGGTGGCTACAATCGTAGTGGTGGTGGCGAGCGCCGCGAAGGCGGACACCGCGGAAGTGGTGCACCAAGCAACGCAGGTTTCCGTGATTTTTCAGGCAAACGCCGCGAAGATCGCCCGGAACGTAAACGCAGATTTTAGTAATTGGTTAATTAGTGATTGGAGATTAGGTTTGCCTAACCTCTAATTAACTAATCTCTAATCACTCAAAAAATAATTTTTAGTTTTAGTTTAGTTAACAAAGCCTTTTCGATTGATCGGAGGGGCTTTTGTTTTGTTGGGGAAGATTAGTGAATGAAAATTGGTTATTAAAGATTAGTGAATAGCAAATCCACTAATCTTTAATAACCAATCTTTAATTAACTAATCTTTAATACCTCACGACATGCTTGCCAATAATATGGCAGACATTACATGAACGGCTATTAATGCAAATGTTTTCATAGTAACAGATGTTCTGTACCTGTATAACTTTTAGTGTTCGTAAGGTTTAGTTCTTAACTGCGCTTTTTTAACGTATTGATAGTGACCGCGTTTGTCTACATAAAAATAGCGCGAATGTTTATCAATATATACTAATTCGCCGCTTGGAGCCCAGTGCCCGTCATATCTTTTACCGGCTATAGCAACAGCGCCTTTAACAGCAACTTCTGATGTTTTGTGGCCAACGTCCTTTGCAGCAACGGCAGTAGCATGACCTACATCTTCGGCGGCGTGCCCTACTTTTTTAGTAACTGGTTCATGGTGTTCTTGGGCAAAGCTTTGGCTTGCGGCAAATAATCCGGCTGATAGCAAAGCAATTTTGAATGTATTTTTCATAGCTCGTTGTGTGTTTATACAATTGTCTATGCAATTTTGCTGCCAAGTGTTTTGTATTGCCCATTGCGCTGTAAACCTTTGTGTTACTTGGCTTTAAATAGTTTATAGTTGTATATCAACACCGACCGACTGTATTCAATTTAATGCACTTAACATACATTAAATTAATGTTGAGGTTGCTTAATTGCCCCGCTAATTAATAAATTTGCGCTATGTCCATTACACCTGCTACCCTTACCGATGTACCCGAACTGGTTGGCCTCATTAATTCTGCTTACCGCGGCGAAACTTCAAAAAAAGGTTGGACAACCGAGGCTAACCTGATAGACGGACAGCGCATTGACGTAGATAGTCTTACCGCACAAATAAGTGATCCCGAAGCCATAATCCTTAAAAACACAAACAATGAGGGTATTATAACCGGCTGCGTGTATTTACAAAAACGCGCCAATAAACTTTACCTGGGGATGCTTACGGTATCGCCTACCCTGCAAACTAATGGCCTTGGCAAGCAATTATTACAAGCTGTCGAAACATATGCCCGAAACATTAATATTAAGTCAATCATCATGACGGTTATCACTACACGCACCGAGTTGATCAGCTGGTACGAAAGACGTGGCTACAGCAAAACTGGTGAGGTTATACCGTTATTGATACCCTCGCAATTTGGCACTGTAAAACAACCCTTAGAAATGTTTTGGCTGGAAAAGGTGCTATAGTTAAGCGTTTCAGTGGCTGATCCATCTTGTTAAATATCCACTTACTGACATATCATTGTCACCAACATTGCTAACCAAATTGATTATATTTGATATGGCAGTTTTTATATTCTTCTATTTTTAATCGCTTTTATAAAGTTTGATAAAAGCGGGCCATTATCAACCTCAAATTAAAGAAAACGGCTTTTCCAACCAACCAAGGCGGTTTTAGCTAAAAAATCCACTACCGGCATTAACCCTAATACCTGGAAAACGCCCAAAATTACTACCGGCATAAGGGCCAATGCCCTAAAAATGGCAAAAATTACTACCGGCAAAAGGCACAATGCCCGAAAAATGCTTGAAAATATTACCGGCTAAATACCCGATGCTGGTGTGAATTTAAAACGGCTGCTAATTCAATTTATCTGCCAGTTGCCGCATCTCAAAAGCAGGGGAGCGCTTTTGATAAAGAATGTTATAAACGGCATCAACAATAGGCATATCAACATTGTATTGCTTATTAACCTCGTGCAGGCAATTAACGGCATAATAACCCTCGGCTATCATGTTCATCTCTAACTGTGCCGATCTTACCGTATAGCCCTTGCCTATCATATTACCGAAGGTACGGTTACGGCTAAACTGCGAGTAAGCGGTAACCAAGAGATCGCCCAGGTAGGCAGACTCTTTAATATCGCGGGTTATGGGGTGCACGGCATCAACAAAGCGCATCAGTTCGCGTATAGCATTTGATATCAATACCGCCTGGAAATTGTCGCCATAGCCTACCCCATGGCAAATACCGCTGGCCATGGCATAGATATTCTTTAGCACGGCGGCGTATTCGGTACCATAGATGTCGTCAGACACGATAGTTTTTATGTAACGGGTATTAAGCATACCGGCAAATTCAGCGGCAAGCTCAGGGTCGCCCGATGCAATGGTTAAGTAAGATAGTTTCTCCAGTGCCACTTCTTCGGCATGGCACGGGCCGCTTATTACCGCGAAGTCATCAAAAGAGATCTCGTACTTCTTATTAAAGAACTCGCCGATGATCAGGTTCTCATCAGGCACAATGCCTTTTATGGCAGATACTATTTTCTTACCGGCAAAGTCTTCAATGGTTATATCAACCAATGCTTCTTTAATAAAAGCGGCAGGTACATTAAGCAGGATCACATCTGCCTGTTTAATTAACGCTTTAAGATCTGTTGAGACATTTGCAGCCGGCACCTTTATCTCTACCGAGCTTAGATAGTTAGGGTTATGCCCGAATTTATGTACATGCTCCACCGCCTGCGCGTTTCGCATCCACCAAAAAATCTCTTTTTCGGTAGTGTTATCCGTAAGCATTTTAATATTGGCTGTAGCCCAGCTACCCCCGCCAACAACTAAGATCTTGTTATTTTTATGCTGCATTATTTAACCAGCGTGCCTATCTGTTCACCTTCGGCAATTTTCATAAAGTTGCCGGGCTTGTTCATATCGAACACAATGATAGGTAGTTTGTTTTCCTGGCAAAGGGTAATGGCGGTCATGTCCATAACATTAAGGCCCTTATCATATACTTCCTGAAAAGAAATTTCATCGTAACGGGTAGCGGTTGGGTCCTGTTCGGGATCGGCAGTATAAATACCATCTACGCGCGTACCTTTTAACACAACATCAGCTTTAATTTCGATAGCTCGAAGCGATGCCGCTGTATCCGTAGTAAAATATGGGTTACCTGTACCGGCACCAAATATTACAATTTTACCAACCTCTAAATGGTGCATAGCACGGCGGCGAATATATGGCTCGCAGATCTGCTCCATTTTTATGGCTGATTGCAGACGCGTTTCAACACCAACGCTTTCTAACGCGTTTTGCAGCGCCATACAGTTTATTACGGTTGCCAGCATCCCCATGTAATCTGCCTGGGCACGTTCCATACCTGATTTTTCGGCACTTAATCCCCTAAAAATATTACCACCACCTACAACAACAGCTATCTCTATACCTTTATCATGTACAGCTTTAATATCCTGCGCGTACTGCAATACCTGCTTGTTATCAATGCCGTATTGCCTATCGCCCATTAGTGATTCGCCGCTGAGTTTAAGTAATATTCTTTTATATTTCATGGATGGTGTGGGATTTATCAAAAATATATAATTAAACCTATTGTTAAAATTTTATGTCGTTTTTGTTAAGCCTTTAAATATTACGCCTTTTGCGGTAAAGGCTTGATCAAATACTATAAGATCCGCAACAAAACCTTTTGCAATTTTGCCTTTGTTTGTTGCACCTATCAATTGTGCCGGGTATAATGAGGCCATGTTTATAGCTTCGGCCAATTCAATACCGATGTGCTCTACACAGTTTTGTACAGCTTTCAGCATGGTTAAACATGAGCCCGATAAAGTATAATGAGGCGGCATTACATAATGATTCCCTCGCAGCTCGTGCAGGGGATAAGTGCCTTCTGTGGTCTCGGTAACTGCATCGGTTATCAAAAATAATTTATCGCCCAATTCACGTTTAGCCAGGCGAATCATTGCAAAATCCACGTGCACACCGTCAGCAACTATGCTGGTATATGGGCGCTCTTCAAAAATAGCAGGAATATATCCGGGATCGCGGTGATGCATCTGCGGCATAGCATTATATAAATGTGTTACTGCTTTTACAGGTTTATTAAGAAACCCTTTGCCTTCTTTGTAAGTAGCATTACTATGGCCCGATGACAATATTACGCCCTGATCATTCAGGTAGTTTATAACTTCGTTATCCTGCAACTCGGGGGCAATAGTAATCATTTTGATTACCCCACCGCCTAATTCAAGCCAGCGCTTTACTTTATCAAGCGAGGCTTTGTGCATAAACTCAGCTAAATGAGCGCCTTTACGTAATGGGTTTAAAAAAGGCCCTTCCAGATGAAGCCCTAAAAAATTGCCTTTACGCTTATCCCAATAGTTTTTAGCTGCTACTATAACTTTTTCGAAAATCTCATCGCTGTTTGTGCCGATAGTGGCCAGGAAGCCGGTGGTTCCCTGAAGCAGAAAATCATCCTCCATTTGGGCCAGCGCAGCCTCCTGGTAAAAGCTCCCCAATAGTTTACCGCCGCTGCCATAAACCTGTAGATCAACGAGCCCGGGAGCGAGATAGTTGTTATTTAAATCGATGCGGATTGCACCTTGTGGGATATCCTTATCTGCAATTACATCGATGATCTGATCGCCTTTTAATAAAACAGCTTTTCCACTGGCAATTGTACCATCAGAAATTAGCTGAAGATTATGCAGGGCAGTTATCATTTTCTCAAAATGTAGGGACGCAATATTCGCGTTCCGGAACAATTATCAAAGAGACGCAAAGTATTGCGTTCATCCACGAAATATTTAACAAAAAAAATCCCCGCTTTTCAGCGAGGATTAAAATATTTAAGCTCCTAAAGCTACCCGTTTAAAGGCAGTTACTGTAAGGCCCTTATCAACCGTATCTAAAAACTGAGATACATTTTTTGATGAGTCCTTAACAAACTCCTGGTTTAATAGGGTCGAGTCTTTGTAAAATTTATTTAGTTTACCTGCAGCAATTTTTTCAACCATTTCTTCTGGTTTGCCTTCTGCACGTATCACGTCTTTAGCAATTTCTAATTCGCGTTCGATAACAGATGAATCAACACCATCTTTATCAATAGCAACAGGGTTCATAGCTGCAATTTGCATAGCAACGTCTCTTCCTGCTTCGTCAGCACCGGCAACGTCTTTGTTTAAACCAACTAATACCCCTAAACGGAAATTACCATGTATGTAAGCAATAACTTTATCGCCTTCAACAACTTCGTATTTAGATACGCCGATTTTCTCGCCAATTTTACCTGTCTTATCAATGCAAGCTTCAGCTATAGTTAAACGTGAGTTTTCAATGTCGATAGACAATTGGTTTAATTCTTCTAATGATTTGGGATTTTGCTCAACCGCTTCGTTAGCAATCGCGTTAGCAAAAGCAACAAAATCAGCATTTTTAGCAACGAAATCAGTTTCGCAATTTAACTCGATGATAACACCACGTTTGCCATCAGCAGATGTACGAGCAATAACCACACCTTCGTTTGACTCACGGTCTTGACGGCTGGCTGCAACTTTAGCACCTTTTTTTCTTAAAAAATCAATAGCTGCTTCAAAATCACCATTAGTTTCAGTTAAAGCTTTTTTGCAATCCATCATACCTGCACCGGTTTGCTGGCGCAGTTTATTTACATCGGATGCAGTTATTTGTACTGTAGACATCTTATTTTCAGTTATAAGTTAAAAGTGGTGAGTTATGAGTTATAATATGAGTTACTAAAAACCCATCACTCAAAACTCACCACTAAATTCAATTATTCTTCTGTAGTATCAGCTGCGGCAGGAGCACTGTCCTCTACAGCTGCAGTAGCTTCAACAGCTACTTTGCGGCTTCTTTTACCTTCAGCAGCCGGGGCTCTGTCAGCAACTTCAGGAGCATCAGCTTTCGCTTTCGCTACTGCTGCTTCTTTTTCCGCTTCGTCATCTTTCTCGCGTTTGCGTTCTTCTAAACCTTCTTCGATAGCTTTGATCATGATACCGGTAATCAATGAAATTGATTTGGTGGCGTCATCATTAGCCGGGATAGGGAAATCAATGTTTGAAGGATCAGAGTTAGTATCAACCATTGCAAAGGTTGGGATGTTTAACTTTAATGCTTCAGATACCGCGATGTGCTCTTTTTTAACGTCAATTAAAAACAATGCGGCTGGTAAGCGATTTAAATCAGCAATACCACCTAATAAAGTTTCTAATTTGATACGCTCACGTTGTATCATCAATCTTTCTTTTTTAGAAAGGTTAGTGTAAGTACCGTCTTTAGTCAATTTATCGATGTTTGACATCTTTTTGATCGACTTACGTACAGTTGCAAAGTTAGTTAACATACCACCTAACCAACGTTCGGTTATAAAAGGCATGTTTACTGTTTTTGAATATTCAGCAACAATATCTTTCGCTTGTTTCTTTGTAGCTACGAATAATACTTTACGTCCTGATTTTACAATTTGTTTTATAGCTGCAGCAGCTTCTTCAACCTTTGAT
>NZ_JAQBOF010000008.1 GCF_028288185.1 Mucilaginibacter sp.
AAAGAGCAGATTCGTCAGCTTGCAGGTATGCGTGGTTTGATGGCTAAACCTCAAAAATCAGGTTCAGGTGGTGAAATTATCGAAAACCCTATTCTTTCAAATTTTAAAGAAGGTTTGTCTGTATTAGAGTACTTTATATCTACCCACGGTGCACGTAAAGGTTTGGCCGATACGGCTTTGAAAACAGCGGATGCTGGTTACCTGACCCGTCGTTTACATGACGTGGCACAAGATATGATTGTTGGTACTGTAGATTGCGGAACTTTAAGAGGTATATACACTACTGCGTTAAAAGATAACGAGGATATTGTTGAGCCATTATATGATCGTATTTTAGGCCGTACATCTCTACACGATGTGTTTGACCCTATTACTAACGATCTGTTAGTATCAGCCGGTCAGGATATTACTGAAGAGATAGGTAAAACTATTGAGAACTCTCCATTAGAGGGTATCGAGATACGTTCGGTATTAACTTGCGAAAGCAAACGTGGTGTTTGTGCATTATGCTACGGCCGTAACTTGGCAAGCGGTAAACGCGTGCAAAAAGGCGAGGCTGTTGGTGTAATTGCTGCACAGTCAATAGGTGAGCCGGGTACACAGTTAACGTTACGTACATTCCACGTGGGTGGTACTGCATCGAACATTGCTGCTGAGTCTCAGATCAACGCTAAATTTGATGGTATAATTGAATTTGAAAATGTACGTACCGTATCTTATCAAACCGCCGAAGAAGGTGCTGTTGATGTAGTATTAGGTCGTTCGGGCGAGTTCCGTATTGTTGAAGAAGGAAGCAATAAAATTATTGTAACCAACAACATCCCTTACGGTTCATACCTATACATTAAAGACGGTAGCAAAATTAAAAAAGGCGATCGTATCTGTTCATGGGATCCGTACAACGCGGTTATCATATCAGAATTTGCAGGTGTGACACAGTTTGAAGCCGTATTAGAGGGTATCACTTTCCGTGAAGAATCTGACGAGCAAACCGGTCACCGCGAAAAGGTAATTATTGATACCAGGGATAAAACGAAAAACCCTGCTATACAAGTTGCCGATAATAAAGGAAACGTAATTAAAGGATATAACATCCCGGTAGGCGCCCACATCGCAGTTGATGAAGGCGAGAAATTACAAACAGGACAGATCATCGCTAAAATACCTCGTTCAACAGGTAAAACAAGAGATATCACCGGTGGTTTACCACGTGTAACAGAGTTATTTGAAGCACGTAACCCATCAAACCCTGCTGTAGTTACCGAGATTGACGGTGTTGTAACACTAGGTGGCGTTAAACGTGGTAATCGTGAGATCACTATCGAATCAAAAGACGGGCAGATTAAAAAATACCTGGTTCCATTGTCTAAACACATCCTGGTACAGGATAATGACTTTGTGAAAGCTGGTATGCCGCTATCTGATGGTTCAATATCACCTGCTGATATCCTGGCTATTAAAGGCCCGGCTGCGGTACAGGAATACTTAGTGAATGGTATACAAGAGGTTTACCGTTTACAAGGTGTGAAGATCAATGATAAACACTTTGAGGTTATTGTTCACCAAATGATGCAGAAAGTAGCTATTGAAGATGCGGGCGATACCCGTTTCTTAGAGAAAGAAGCTGTTGATAGCTGGGATTTCATGCTGGAAAATGACGATATCTTTGATAAAAAGGTAGTTGTTGAGCCAGGAGATTCTGAGACACTAAAAGCAGGCCAAATACTATCTGTACGTAGATTACGCGACGAAAATTCAATTTTAAAACGTAAGGATTTAAAATTGGTTGAAGTGCGTGACGCTATAGCAGCTACATCAAGCCCAATGTTGCAAGGTATTACCCGTGCATCATTAGGTACTAAATCATTCATATCAGCAGCATCGTTCCAGGAAACTACCAAGGTTCTTAACGAAGCAGCAATTGCAGGTAAGAAAGATAACATGCTTGGCTTGAAAGAAAACGTTATTGTTGGTCACCTTATTCCTTCAGGAACAGGTTTACGCGAATACGAAAATATCCGCGTAGGTTCTCAAGAAGAATTTGACCGCTTAATGGCTTCAAAAGCTGAAGAAGTAGAAGCTTAATATTTAATAAGCAAAATAATAATTAGCAAGCCTTCCGCAAAACGGAAGGCTTTTGCTATTTTAGCACTATGGAAGAACAGAACGAAAATCAGCTGAATATTGAACTTTCTGAAGAAATTGCGGAAGGAACTTATTCAAACCTTGCAATTATAACCCACTCAAACCAGGAGTTTGTGCTTGATTTTATCCGTGTAATGCCCGGTACACCAAAGGCAAAAGTTAAATCGCGCATAATTATTACACCAGAACACGCAAAAAGATTACTAACAGCGCTTGAAGATAATATTGAGAAGTTTGAGGCGGTAAATGGCCGTATAAAAGTACAACAGGAACCATCTGCATTTCCGATGAATTTTGGAGGTACAATGGGTCAGGCGTAATCAACGGATATTTTAGCCTTTAATTAACGATATTTGTTTTACTAACATATTATAATGCCTTTATTCAAATTTCCCCAAGATAAAAAAGTAAAAATTTGTGTAATAGGTGATATGATGCTGGATCATTATGTTAATGGTTCATGTGATCGTATTTCGCCGGAAGCACCTGTGCAGGTTGTTGATGTAACCGGAGAAACATATAGTTTAGGCGGAGCAGGCAATGTGCTAAAAAACTTGCAATCTTTTGGCTGTGACGGGTCTTTAATTAGCATAAGCGGTAATGATGATACTAGCCAGATAGTTAAAGAGGAACTGGAAAAAATAAAACCTGATTTTTATTACCAGGCGAAGGATAATGAGCGCCGTACTACTATAAAAACCAGGATTGTTGTAAATCGTCATCAACTGATAAGACTGGATAAAGAAGACAAAATTTACTGCAATGATACTATTGCCGATGAGATTTTAGATTTTTTAAAGACCAGGATAACCGAACTTGATGTAGTAATACTATCTGATTATTGCAAAGGGGTATTAAGTACCCATCTGGTAAAAAATATAATTGAGTTATGTAATGCTAATAAGGTTACAACCATTGTAGACTCAAAAGATAAAGACTTGTCAAAATATCACGGAGTTACATTGGTAAAGCCAAACAGAAAAGAAGCTTCATTAGCATCGGGTATAAACATTACTGATGATGCTTCTTTAGAAGCCGCGTGTAAAAAAATTGCAGATACGACAGCTTGCCAAACAGTAATTGTTACGTTATCAGAAGATGGAATAGCTATTTACAATGATAATAAGTTGATAAAAAAGCCAACTAAAGCACTTGATGTTTTTGATGTTACAGGTGCTGGTGATACAGTGATTGCTTCGTTAGGTTTTGCATTGGCTAATGATTTATCCATATCTGCCGCTTGCGATTTTGCAAACAGTGCAGCTGCAGTTGTGGTAGCAAAATTTGGCAGTGCAGTAGCAACATTAGATGAAATTAACAAGCTTAACGGATAATAGCAAGCATAATTATGGTTTACAGATATTCTGCGTTTATTAAAATACTCAATCTGTTTATCGATTATTTGTTGTTAAACATAAGCATGTTTATAGCCTATTTAATAGTTGATGGGCCCGGATTACAAATAACAACCAGTAAATACTTGCCCATAATAATGATGTTTAACCTTATCTGGTTACTATCAACAAATATTACTGGTTTATATGAACGTGTTTTAAATAAAGATTCTATACGTACCTACCAGGGCTTTTTTAAAACGTATCTGTTATTTGTATCCTTAATATCCTTCATCATAATTATAATAGGCACAAGTTTCTATTTAATTACCAGAGAGTATTTACTTTATTCGGTTATACTATTTGGTTTCCTGGTTGGATCATGGAAGTTTATATTCCTGATTATCAGAAAAAGCAAAAGGAATTTATTAATGGATTCCAGGAATATTATTATTGTTGGATCAGGCCCTATAGGGATGAATATTTTTGAATATTTTGAACATAATAAGCACAGCGGCTATAAAGTATTAGGTTTTTTTGATGACAAGGCATCACGCATAGCGGCTATAGGGTTATACTTAGGTAGTATTGATGAGTGTATTGATTACGTGCTTGAAAATGATGTGGATGAAATATTTTGCGCATTACCAATATCGCAAACCGATAGGATAGAGCAGTTAATGACAGACGCAGACAAGCATTTAATACGTTTTAAAATAGTACCCGAATATTATATTAACCCTAAAAGATCAATGTTTGTACAAAATTTTGATCACATACCTATAATATCAGTCCGCTCAGAGCCATTAGAGAATATGTTAAACCGGATGATTAAACGTTTATTCGATGTGGTTTTTTCTTTATTTATAATAATTTTTGTGTTTAGCTGGCTTTTTCCAATTTTGGCAATTTTAATAAAACTACAGTCGCCGGGCCCGGTATTTTTTGTGCAGGTTAGATCAGGGAAAGATAATAAGCCATTTAAATGCTATAAATTTAGAAGCATGCGGGTTAATAACGATGCAGACAAGAAACAAGCAGATCGTAACGACAAACGTATAACACCTATCGGCGCATTTATACGTAAAACAAGTTTAGATGAATTTCCGCAGTTTTTTAATACACTGATAGGTAATATGTCTGTTGTTGGCCCAAGGCCACACATGATAAGCCATACAGAGCAATATTCACAATTGGTCGATAAATTTATGGTGCGCCATTTTTTAAAGCCTGGTATAACCGGTTGGGCGCAAATTAATGGCTTTAGAGGAGAAACTAAAACTACCGAAGACATGCTTCAACGTGTAGAGGCTGATGTATGGTATTTAGAAAATTGGTCGTTTTTGCTTGACCTTAAAATTATATTTCTTACTTTTTGGAATGTAATAAAAGGTGACGAAAAAGCATTTTAAATTAGTTTAGCCTTAAAAAGCGACTTTAAAAATCAAACAATTTATACAATGGACAAAAACTCAAAAATATATATTGCAGGTCATAGGGGTATGGTTGGATCAGCCATTTATCGTAAACTGGAAAAAGAAGGGTTTACAAATATCATTACACGGGTATCGGCAGATCTGGACTTGCGCAGCCAGCAACAAGTTGCTGATTTTTTTGCAAGTGAAAAACCGGACTATGTATTTTTAGCTGCCGCAAAAGTCGGTGGAATTATAGCTAATAATACTTACAGAGCCGAGTTTTTATATGATAATTTACAGATTCAAAACAACGTTATTCATTCATCGTATGTAAACGGGGTTAAGAAATTAATGTTTTTGGGCTCAAGTTGTATTTATCCTAAATTTGCGCCGCAACCACTTAAAGAAGAATATTTATTAACAGGTTTACTTGAAGAAACTAATGAGCCTTATACCATTGCCAAAATTGCCGGTATAAAAATGTGCGATGCATACCGCGCTCAATATGGCTGTAATTACATTTCTGTAATGCCAACCAACCTTTATGGATATAATGACAATTATCATCCTCAAAATTCACACGTTTTACCTGCTTTGATCAGAAGATTTCACGAAGCAAAAGAACAAAATCTTGCAGATGTGACTATTTGGGGTACAGGTACACCCAAACGCGAATTTTTATTTGCTGATGATTTGGCAGCTGCCTGTTACTATCTGATGCAGAATTATGACGAAGAGGGTTTAGTAAATGTTGGTACCGGCGAAGATTTATCAATTAAAGATCTTGCATTATTGGTTAAGGAAATTATAGGATATACCGGCGAAATAAAATTTGATTCCAGTAAACCTGATGGAACACCAAGAAAGCTTATGGATGTGAGTAAGTTACATAGTAAAGGTTGGAAGCATACGGTTGAATTGAAGGAGGGAATTAAATTGGCTTATCAAGATTTTTTGAACTTATTGAAATAACCTATGTTATAAAACATTAATTATAAGGATGTAAAATTGAATTTTTAACTTATTTAAATGGTTTAATTTACTATTTTTGTTAACATTTTATCATATTGAAACACGTGTAATTTAATATAATTGTA
This sequence comes from Mucilaginibacter sp., assembly GCF_028288185.1. Classification (GTDB taxonomy): domain Bacteria; phylum Bacteroidota; class Bacteroidia; order Sphingobacteriales; family Sphingobacteriaceae; genus Mucilaginibacter. Next base: position 5,995 of record NZ_JAQBOF010000008.1, read on the forward strand.
CTATTACAATTATTATAATATAATGAATAATATAAAAGCATTTCTATCAATACTGGTTGTCTTTTTATGCGTTTTAGCATATAACCCAATATCAGCACAAAACCTTCCACAAAACATTAATTTGGATGCACTTTCAGATCAACAATTACTGCAGTATATAACTCAAGCTAAGGCATCTGGACTAAGTGATGAGCAAATTTTACAAAAAGCACAAAGTTCAAATATGTCTGCCGCGCAAATTCAACGCTTGCAACTGAGAATCGGAGAAATTCGAAAAAAACAAAGCACTACAGAGAACTTTTCCGATAAATCCTCATTGCGACAATTAAGCAATAGTGACACTATTCAGGTAAGACAGCAGGCTCAAATGGACCTAAATAAGAATTCAGATCCGAAGCTATTTGGTTCTGAGCTTTTTAGAAATAGCACAGGTAATACATTTGAACCAAACTTAAAAATAGCAACACCAATAAATTACGTAGTTGGACCTGATGATCATCTACATATTAGTATTAATGGTAAGTCATTAGCCAACTGGGATCTGGCCGTTTCTCCTGAAGGAAATATTAATTTACCTGGTATTGGAATGCTTAAAGTTGCAGGTAGAACTATAGAACAAGCTACGCAAAGCATAAAAAGCAAACTAGCTGCTAATAACTATGCTGTTGATAAAGGAACGAATGTAACTGTTACGTTAGGCGATATACGGAGTATTAAAGTAATTATACAAGGAGAAGTAGTTAGACCCGGTACTTATACATTATCCTCGCTGGCAAGTGCATTTGTTGGGTTATCAGCCGCAGGGGGGCCAAATGATATTGGCTCATTCCGGAAAATTCAAGTAATAAGAAACAGCCGGTTAGTGAGTACACTTGATTTATATGATTTTTTATTAAAAGGTAGTCGCAAAAGCGATATAGCCTTACAAGATCAGGACATAATTCTTGTACCATCTTATAACATACATGTAACTTTAAAAGGAGAGGTTAAAATTCCAGCGATATTTGAAACCCTTCCCGGAGAAACATTGCAAGATTTAATAAATTATAGCGGAGGCTTTACTGATCAAGCTTATACTGCTCGGATTAAAGTTATAAGAGTAAATGATAGGGAACGCGAAGTTGCTGATATTTTAGAAAGTGATTATAAAAACACTATTCCTTTACGTGGAGATAAATATACCGTTGATAAAATTTTGGAGCGTTATGTAAACCGTATAAGTATAAAAGGCGCAGTGTTTAGGCCTGGTGATTTTGAATTGCAAAAAGGTTTAACAATATCACAACTCATAAAAAATGCCGGTGGCTTAAAAGAAGATGCCTTTACGGCCCGTGGAAGTATTGTAAGACTTAAGCCTGACAATACGATTGAGCAAATATCTTTTAACGTAGCAGATGCGATATCAAATAAACCAGAAGCTGATTATATATTGCAAAGAGAAGATATAATAACTATCTCATCTATTTTTGACTTACGTGATCAGTATAAAGTTACCATTAAAGGGGATGTTAGAAGACCGGGAGAATTTTCATATGCCGATAGCATGAAAGTCGCAGACCTTATTATTAGAGCGGGTGGGTTCGCAGAGGGAGCCAGCACCGAACGTGTTGAAGTTTCAAGACGTATATTTAATGGTGATCCGCATACATCAAATAGTTCTGTAGCACAAGTATATAGTATAAATGTTTCGGCTGATTTGAAGGGAGGGGACGTGGGATTTGTACTTAAGCCATTTGATATAGTTTCTATTTTTAGCCTACCAGGGTACGAGACCCAAAAGACAGTTAGAGTAGAAGGAGAAGTAATATATCCTGGTGAATATACGATTCAAAAGAAAAATGAAAAAATATCAGATATACTTATCCGGGCCGGTGGGTTAACAGCATCCGCTGATGTGGATGGTAGTAGTCTGAAGCGTGATAATGCTGCAGTATTAGGCATTGATAAAAATAAAAGCAAGATTGACACGAGCACTTTAAAAAAAGAACATGCAGATCGTTTAAAACGATTACAACAAACCTATAAAGATTCTACCAATACCGATGATCAAATACGCAATAATTTTGTGGGTATTAATTTAAAAAAGATACTAAAAAATCCAGGTACTGGCGAGGATCTTATATTAGAAGACGGCGATGTTTTAACGGTGCCCAAACAACAACAAATAGTTAGGGTAAATGGAGAAGTGCTTTTCCCAAGTGCTGTGGTTTATAATAATGGTAAAGGCTTTAAAGGATATGTTTTAAACGCCGGTGGCTTTTCGCCAAATGCTTTAAAAGGAGGAGCCTATGTTGTTTACCCTAATGGGACAGTAAAAGCAACATCCAAGTTCTTGTTTTTCAATATCCATCCCAGAGTTAAACCGGGCAGTGAAATATATGTACCTAAAAAGCTCGAAAAGAAGGGATTATCTGCTCAGGAATTGGTTGGAATAACAACAGGAATAGTATCATTGGGAGCAATTATTTTGACACTTATCGCCAATAAGACATTATAATGATGAAAGATAATACGCCAATGGCAGAACAATCTGATGACGAAATTTCTTTAAAAGAACTTATCCTGAAAATTCAGGAATGGTGGAAATATCTTTTATCTAAATGGGTTGTTATTTTTATTGCAGGTGTAATAGGTGGAGCGATAGGATTAACATACGCTTTTTTTAAAAAGCCTATTTATAAAGCTGAACTAAGTTTTGCATTACAAGATGAGAAATCTGGGGGTGGACTTGGCAGTGCTTTAGGCCTAGCAAGTCAGTTTGGAATAGATTTGGGCGGTGGGGGAGCAGGAGGTGAATTTTCGGGCGATAATTTATTAGAATTAATGAAGTCGCGCTCGATGGTAGAGAAGGCGCTGCTGACAACAATACCTATTAATGGTAAAAATGAAACGCTTGTTGAATTTTATATTGACTTTAATAAGCTTCGTGAAGGTTGGAAAGGTAAACCGGAAGAAAATATACATTTTTTACCAGATGCTGATCGTTCCAAATTTACTTTAAAGCAGGATAGTATATTGGGGGTATTTCATAATACTTTAGTTACAAATAATCTAACTGTAGATAAATTGGATAAAAAACTAAGTATAATTTCACTTAAAGTTAACTCTACTAATGAGCTATTTTCAAAATATTTTACAGAAGTTTTGGCCAAAGTAGTATCTGATTTTTATGTGCAAACAAAAACAGAAAAATCAACTAAAAACGTTGCTATATTGCAACGGCAGACAGATTCTGTACGACGAGCCTTGAATGGAGCCATATCCGGTGTTGCTTCATCAATAGATGCTGCACCAAATCCTAATCCATCATTGCAAACCTTACATGTGCCATCTCAGCGCAGGCAAGTGGATGTGCAAGCTAATACAGCTATTTTAAGTGAATTGGTTAAAAATTTGGAAATGGCTAAAATGTCCTTATTACAGGAGACGCCTTTGATACAGGTGATTGATAGACCTATTTTGCCCTTAGAAAAAAATAGAATAGGAAAATTAAAAGCCATTATAGTTGGAGGGATTTTAGGATTATTTTTAACAGTGTTAATTATTTCAATTGATAGAATTGTCAAAAGATTAATGGCATAACAATGTTGACTTACACATTAAAGATTATTCAGATATATAAGGAAACAGATGATGCTTGCACAATCTGTTTTAAACAGCCGGGCTTAAAAAAAATCAAATATAAAGCGGGACAATACATAACATTAATTGTAAGAATTAATGGCCGTAAATATGCAAGGCCATACTCATTTTCTTCAGCGCCGGGTATTGATGCTACCTTAAATATTACAATAAAGCGTGTACCAGGGGGCGTTGTTTCAAATCATATACTAGATAAAGTAAATGTTGGAGATATGATGGAGGTTATAGAACCGATGGGTGATTTTATTCTTCAAGAAACACTTAAGGATATAAACGATAAACACTTAATACTTTGGGGAAGTGGTAGCGGAATTACTCCATTAATGTCAATAACTAAATATGCTTTAAAGGAAAAAGATTTTAAGCACATTACTCTTGTTTATGGAAATCGTAATTTTGAAACAACAATCTTCTCTGAACAAATTAAGCAGCTTGAAAAACTATATCCTAACAACTTTTCCACATGGCATTTTCATACCAAACCAGTAATTGATGAAAATAATCCTTATGTAATTCTTGGACGCATAGATGCAAAAAAAATTTTAGACGTTATGCGCCTTGAAGGTGGTTTTACAGATACCATACATTATATATGTGGTCCAAGGGGATTAAAAGACTCTGTAAAAACTGTGTTAAAAGTTATCGGAGTTAATGTTGAAAATATTTTTTCAGAGGATTTTGAAGTTACTCGAGATTTAAAAGAATTTGAAAATATTGCCACACAAAATGTTGAGATAAAAATGAATAATTTTACATCAACCATTGAAGTAACAAAAGGTAAAAGCATTTTAGAGGCAAGTCTTGATGCAATGTTGGATTTACCGTATTCTTGCCAAACTGGTAGTTGTTTATTATGTAAGGCAACATTGCTAAGGGGCAGCATAAAAACCATAGGGATAGATAGTCTTCCTGCAGAATTTCAAGCTGATGAATGCCTTTTATGTTGTAGTTTTCCTCTAAGTGATGATATAAAAGTATTTGTAAAAAATCAATTATTAAAATGAAAGTTGTATTACTAGCGGGGGGCTTAGGCACTAGATTGATGGAAGAGACAGAGGCCAGGCCTAAACCTATGGTGGAAATTGGGGGCAAGCCAATTTTATGGCATATCATGAAAATATATGAAACCTACGGATATAATGATTTTGTGCTTTGTCTTGGATATAAGGCTCAGTCTATAAAAGAGTATTTTTTAAATTATTACTTGTACAATTCTGATGTAACTATTGAAATGGAGAAAAACAAGGTTGATGTTCATTTTTCAAATTCAGAATCATTCAAGGTGACTTTAATCGATACAGGATTAACAACCAATACAGCTGGACGTATAAAAAGGATACAAAAATATGTTGATGGTGAAACATTTATGTTAACTTATGGTGATGGTGTTGCCGATATTAATATTAATGATTTGGTTAAGTTTCATAAATCTCATGGCAAACTGGCTACCCTAACTAGTATACAAGCTCCGGGAAGATTTGGTAACATTGAAATGGATGAAGAAGGCGGGGTACAGCATTTCGTTGAAAAACCACAAGGGGATGGTATGTGGATTAATGGTGGCTTTTTTGTGTTAGAACCTGGTATTTTTAAATATCTTGAAGGGGAGGTTGATGATATACAATGGGAAAAGCAACCGTTAAAGCAAATAGCAGATGACGGTCAATTATCGGCATACAAACATCGGGGCTTTTGGAAACCTATGGATGCGCTTAGGGATAGGATTGAATTAGAACAAATTTGGAGTAGTGGCAATGCCCCTTGGAAAATTTGGTAGTTATGTTTGACGAGCTGAAAAAAGTATACGCCGGAAAAAAAGTTTTTATAACCGGCCATACAGGTTTTAAAGGATCTTGGCTATTGCAGATATTATCGATGCTTGGTGCCAATATTAAAGGATATGCTTTAGCACCTGAAGAGGGACCTAACCTTTACGATGTTATTAGTGGTGACAGTCTTTGCCAATCAATTATTGCTGATCTGCGTGATCGAGAAAAACTTAAAGAGGCAGTAACTTCATTTCAACCAGATTTTGTATTTCATTTAGCTGCACAACCATTGGTGCGTCTATCTTATCAAATACCTTCCGAAACCTTTGAGATAAACGCGATAGGTACCGCTAATTTGTTAGATGCTGTAAAGTTTTTAGATAAGCCATGCTTTTCGGTTTTAATTACTACCGATAAAGTTTACCATAACAATGAATGGGAATATCCGTATAAAGAGAACGATCGGTTAGGCGGCTATGATCCCTATAGTGCCAGTAAAGCTTGTACAGAGTTGGTTATCGACTCTTATCGTAACTCATTTTTTAATACAAATACATTTGCAACCCATAATAAAGCTATCGCGGTTGGCCGCGCCGGTAATGTCATTGGTGGCGGCGATTGGTCTAAAAACAGGTTGATACCAGATATTGCAAGTGCGTTGGCAGCAGGTCAGGTTATTGAAATTAGAAATCCCGCATCTGTAAGACCGTGGCAACATGTTTTAGAGCCGCTGTTTGGGTATTTGTTATTGGGCGGCAAGTTATATAATGATCCGGTTAAATATTCTCAGGCCTACAATTTTGGCCCAGACATTAATGACGCTTTGCCGGTAACAAAAATGGTTGAAATGGCTATAAAAGGCTGGGGCGGCGGCGAATATTATGTAAATCAGATGACCGGCCAGCCACATGAGGCGGGTTTGTTGAAATTAGATATTAGTAAAGCCATAACCGAGCTAAACTGGAATCCTAAAATGAACGCATACCAAGCTGTTACTTTTACAATAGATTGGTATAAAAAATTTTATAGTGATGAAAAAAATATGGCCCAATTCACTGTTGATCAAATTGCAAACTTCTTTGATTTAGCTTAAATGATAAAAAATAAAATTATTGTTGAAGATTTAGAAGAAATTTACAACTCACATATTAAGTGGGAGTTATTTGCTAATAAAACTGTTTTAATTACTGGTGCTAACGGTTTTTTACCTGCTTATATGGTTCAAGCATTATTATATGCAAATCGCATCAATCTCAACCTTAATATAAAAGTATTGGCATTGGTTAGAAATATTGAAAAAGCCAAATTAAAATTTGAAGCCTACCTTGATAATAAAAACCTTGAATTTATTACGCAAGATGTGTGCGATGCTATTACTATAAAAAGCAAGATTGACTATATAATACATGCGGCTAGTCAGGCCAGTCCTAAATATTATGGCATTGATCCGGTTGGTACTTTAAGCGCAAATATATTGGGTACAATGAATTTACTTGAGTTAGCACGTAAAAATCAGGTAGAGTCATTTTTATACTTTAGCTCAGGCGAGGTATATGGCCAGGTTGATGATGAGCATAACCCGGTAAAAGAAAATTATTACGGATATTTGGATCCGATGATGGTTAGAGCATGTTACGGAGAAAGTAAACGTATGGGCGAAAATATGTGTGTAAGTTATCATCATCAATATCAGGTTCCGGCTAAGACGGTAAGGCCCTTTCACACTTATGGCCCTGGTATGGACTTAGGCGATGGCCGAGTATATGCTGATTTTGTATCAAATGCAATAGCAGGTATCGATATTCAATTGAAAAGCGATGGAAGCGCACGAAGGGCTTTTTGTTATTTAACAGACGCAACTATCGGCTTCTTTACAGTACTGCTCGATGGGAAGAACGGGGAAGCATACAACATTGGGAATCCAAATCAGGAATACAGCATTATGGAACTAGCAGAAATAATAGCCCAATTAGGACCCAAGAAATTAAATGTTATCAGAATTCAGGCAGCGGACACAAACTCATATTTAAAAAGTCAACTGCTTAGAAACACTCCTGATATAGATAAAATATCAACCTTGGACTGGGTGCCACGCACCAGCGCTGCAACCGGATTTAAAAGAACTATTGAAAGTTATACTAAAATTGAATGAAAATAAGTGATTACATAGCCGACTTTTTGGCCGAGAAAAATATAAAACACGTATTTGGAATTATTGGTGCAGGTAATGCGCATATCTTTGATTCAATATATAAAAAAGGTTTTACAGAGATTGTTTGTGTACATCATGAACAAGCCGCCTGTATGGCAATGCAAACTTATTATCGCACAAGCGGTAAAGTTACCGCAGTAATTTTAACTACCGGGGCGGGGTCAACCAATGGGGTTACAGGGGTAGTTAGTGCGTGGGCAGATTCTATCCCAGGAATAATTATATCGGGCAATGAAAATTCGAAATTTGTTTCGCTACATAAAGATTTACGGATGTGGGGTGTACAAGGTTATGACAGCTCTTTAATGGTTGAGAAGGTAACCAAATATGCAACACGTGTTGAACGTCCGGAAGATATAAAACAGGAGTTAGAAAAGGCATATGCTATTACAACCGACGGGCGTCCCGGGCCATGCTGGATAGATGTGCCAATGAATATCCAGTCGACAGTTATTGACGATAGTAAATTACTTCCTTTTAAAGGATTGGACAAACCAACTCCGACAAAAAATACTGGGTTTGAAGATATAGTAAGTGTTTTAGCCGAAAAAATAAAAGAAGCTAAAAGACCATTATTTTGGCTGGGACACGGCATAAAATTAGCTGGCGGACAAGGCCTTATCGTAAATCTTATAGAAAAATATAATGTACCCGCGTTGGTTACATGGGCAGGTATAGATATGGTAGACTCTTATCACCCATTAGTTTATGGCAGGGCAGGTACCTATGGCCAACGATGCGCCAACTTTATAGTACAAAATTGTGATTTATTGATTTGCATAGGTACACGCATGGCAATATCACAAATTGGATATGAAATTAATGAGCTTGCGCGTGAAGCCGACATAGTGGTGGTCGATATTGACCAGCACGAGTTGGCTAAATATACAGACAGGTATAAATATACCATACATGCCGATGCAAAGGTGTTTATACAATCATTATTAAAACACGCACCGACAACTCCAGAATATACACATGATGAATGGATCAGCTTATGCGACTCATTTAGAGAGAAGTATCCATGGTTTAATGAGAGTGATCATCCGGATAAAGACGGTTTTATCAATTCTTACAAGTTCATGGATAAGTTGAATGATCATTTAAAACCTGATCAGATCATTACTACTGATATGGGTACTGCGCTGCTTTCGGGTCACCAAACCTTGAAAATAAGAGCTGGGCAGCGCTTAATGACTTCGACAGGATTAGGCGAAATGGGATATGGTTTACCTGCCGCTATTGGCGCATCAGTAGCTAGGGGAAAAGGTGAAGTGTTATGTCTTAATTGTGACGGCGGCATGATGATGAACTTACAGGAATTACAAACTATAGTTCATTATAAATTACCCATTAAATTGTTTATATTTAATAATGATGGTTATTTGATGATAAAGCATACGCAAACTGCACTATTTAATGGCAGAAGAGCCGGAGTTGATGAAAAATCGGGTGTATCGTGCCCGGATTTTAGCGCATTGGCTGATGCTTTTAAAATACCATCTTTCCGTATCAGGACCTGGGAAGATTTTGATACAATGATACCTGAAATTCAGGCAGCTGAAAGCCCGGTAATTTGTGAGGTTTTTATGCATCCTTATCAATTATTTGTGCCAAAATTATCATTGGCGATTCAAAAAGATGGTACATTAATCTCTCCTCCGCTGGAAGATCTTTCACCATTTTTACCAAGAGAGGAACTGAGATCAAATATGCTAAACGGATTACATCAAAAATCGAAAGATATAGAGGCTTAGTATGAGTAAATTAAAAGTAGCAATATTAGGTAGTGGCAATATTGGAACTGACTTGCTGATAAAAATTCAGCGGTCAGAATATTTGGAGTGTATGCTGTTTATCGGCCGTAACCTCTCGTCGCCTGGTATGGCAAAAGCAATAAGCTTAGGTGTTAAAGTATCTGATCAAAGTATTAATGCTATTGTTAAAGATCCCGATTGCTGCGATCTGATTTTTGATGCTACATCAGCCAAAGACGCGAAATATCATTGGGAGATCCTGGAAAAATTGGGCAAAATAGTTATCGATATGACCCCTGCTAAATTAGGAGGGTTATGTATCCCGGCAGTTAATCTTCAGGATGCCATCGAACAACGAAATGTAAACATGGTTACCTGTGGTGGCCAAGCATCAATACCAATAGCCTATCTTATTGGTCAAACCCATGCCGAAGTTGAGTATATCGAAGTGGTCTCCAGCATATCGTCAAGAAGCGCCGGGCCCGCCACTAGATTAAATCTTGATGAGTATATTGAAACAACCGAGGAAGGGGTAAGAGTGTTCTCAAACGCAAAAAAAACTAAAGCTATCTTAAATCTTAATCCCGCAAACCCTTGTATCGATATGCAAACCACAATTTTTGCCAAGGTAAAAAATCCGGATATTAAAGCTTTGACTGCGGCAGTAAATAATATGGTAGCAAAAATTAATACTTACGTGCCCGGTTACCAGCTGTTGGTTGCGCCGATTTATGAAAACAATAGGATTGTTGTAATGGTTAAAGCACAAGGTTTGGGCGATTATTTACCTAAATATGCCGGCAACCTGGATATTATAAATTGTGCTGCAATTGCTGTTGCTGAAGAATATGCGAAAAAAGTGGCGGGGTTGCTAAAGTAAACTGAATTAATGAAAGCTATACTAATAAGCGACCCAACGTTAAGGGACGGCAATCACGCGGTAGCGCATCAACTGTCAGCTAAACAAATAGCTGTCTATTGTGATGCGGCCGAGAAAGCATCAGTGCCTATTGTTGAAGTAGGACATGGTAATGGTTTAGGAGCATCGTCATTACAAGTTGGCGAGGCCCTTGAGACCGATGTTGTTTTGTTAGAAACAGCCAGGGCTCATTTAAATAAAAGTAAATTAGGTATCCACGTAATACCAGGGTTTGCAACAATTAACCGCGATTTAAAAGGGGCTATTGAAATTGGTGTAGATGTTATACGGGTTGCGTCACATTGCACAGAGGCTGATATCACGCAACGGCATTTGGGATATTCGCGCGAGAAAGGTAAAGAAACCTATGGCGTTTTAATGATGAGTCATATGGCATCACCTGAGTTGTTGGTTGAGGAGGCTCAAAAAATGGAACTATATGGTGCCGAAGGAATTATCATCATGGACTCTGCCGGAGCTTTTCTTCCGTCAGACGTGACCGACCGAATAGAAGCGTTAGTAGAAGGTTTATCTATCCCGGTTGGCTTTCACGGGCATAATAACCTGGGTATGGGTATAGCTAACTCGGTAGCTGCAATACAAGCCGGTGCTACCATATTAGATGGTACTGCCAAAGGTTTTGGTGCAGGTGCCGGTAATGCTCAAATAGAAGTATTGGTTGCCGTGTTACAAAAAATGGGTTATACAACCGGTATTGATATGTATAAGATTTTAGATGCCGCGGATATCGCCGAAAGAGAAATTATGCCTTTGGTGCCTATAATACGATCAGAAAGCATAGTGAGTGGCTTGGCAGGCGTTTTCTCAGGGTTTTCAAAACATGTTACCAGGATATCTAAAGAGTACGGTGTAGATCAACGCGATGTGTATTTTGAATTAGGACGGCGCAAAGTGGTAGCAGGACAGGAAGATTTAATAATAGAAGTAGTTTTGGATCTTGTTAAAAACAAAAAGAAATGAAGCAAGAATTAATAAACCTGTTAAAAGTTGATTGCCAGAAATCTCTGCACGACTATAAAGATTCATTAGGTGTTTTACAGAACAAATCTATATTGGTAACAGGTGGCACCGGCTTTATGGGCAAATGGATTGCCGAATCGGTGTTATTGTTAAACCAAGAGCATAGTTTTAATATCAAATTATATATTTTAGCCCGCAACTTGCTTGATTATAAAGAAGAAGTTCCGCATTTGGCCAAACAATCGTTTATTACTTTGATTGAGCAGGACGTAAGGAATGTAAGCAATTTGCCCGAGGATATTAACTATGTTATCCATGCAGCCGGATCGCCTGATAACCGGAAACATGCCACTAATCCGCTTAAAACAATTGATACTATATATAAAGGAACACACGCAGTGCTTGATGCGTGTTTACGCTTATCGGCCTTGAATAAGGTAGTGCATATAAGCTCTAACAGTGTTTATGGCCACATTGCAGACCATGTTGATAAGATCAAAGAAACCCAAATGGGCGCATTGGACTGTAATAGTGTAAATGCAGCTTACAGTGAAGGTAAAAGATTGTCTGAAACGGTTTGCGCCATCTATCGCAACCAGCAAAAATTGCCAATTGTTATTGTAAGGCCTTTCGCCTTTATTGGCCCTTATCAGGGGCTTGAAAAACCATGGGCAATAAATAACTTTATCCGTGATGGTATATTAGGTGGGCCTATAAGAATATTAGGTAATGAAGAAACCGTTAGGAGTTATTTGTATGGAAGCGATATGGCTTTCTGGCTACTAAAAGTACTGGCTGGCGGTAAAAGCGGTGCAACCTACAATATCGGCGGCGATGAGTCAGTTTCATTAAAATCGTTAGCTGCAAAGGTTACTTCAAATTTTTCGCAAAAAATAGATGTACTGGTAAGATACTCCAAACAATACCCTCCACATCCATCGGTTTCGATACCTGATACAAGAACCATAAAAACAGAATTAAAAGTTAGCCAGGTTTTTGACTTCGAGGCATCGTTGAAAAAAACCATTGATTGGTATAAGAAAATATATTAATAAGCGAATTAACCCTGATGAATAATTTAAAAAATATAAATCCTGAGCTTAAGGGGCACTTGAGCCAGGCAATGCAAGCTAATATAAACCGGCCAATTATAGCCGGCGAAAATTATATACCTGTTACAGGTAAAGTGATTGACGAGGAAGATGTGTTAATGGGGATTGATGCTACGCTTGACGCCTGGCTTACTGCAGGCCGTTATGCAAATCAATTTGAATATGAATTTGCAAAATATTTTGATGCCCCAAAGGCATTGTTAGTAAACTCAGGATCATCAGCAAACCTCGTAGCTTTTTATGCCCTTACATCGCCAAAATTAGGCGACAGACAAGTTAAGCCGGGCGACGAGATAATTACTGTAGCCGCAGGTTTCCCTACTACCGTTAACCCAATGATCCAATATGGTTGCATACCTGTGTTTGTTGATGTTGATATAGCTACCCACAATGTAAAAGCCGAAGATATAGAAGCCGCGGTATCACCAAAAACAAAAGCCATTATGATTGCCCATTCGCTGGGTAATCCTTTTGATTTGGATGAGGTGATGCGTATAGCTAAAAAATATAAATTATGGGTTGTGGAGGATGATTGCGATTCGTTAGGTGCAACCTATCGCGGCCAAAAAACAGGTACATTTGGTGATATAGCTACATTTTCATTTTATCCAGCCCATCATATTACCATGGGTGAAGGCGGAGCCGTTATCATTAATAATCCTGAACTTTCAAAAATAACAGAAAGCTTTAGAGACTGGGGACGTGACTGTTACTGTGAACCAGGAAAGGATAATACCTGTGGATGTCGTTTTTCACAGCAATTAGGTAGCTTACCTTATGGGTACGACCATAAATATACTTATTCACATATTGGGTTTAATTTAAAAGTTACTGATATGCAAGCGGCTTTTGGTGTTTCGCAATTAAAAAAAATTGATCATTTTGTACAACGCCGCAGGGAAAACTATAAGGCCTTATATGAACGCATGAAGGAGTTTGAAGAGATATTTATTCTACCTGAACCTACACCAAATAGTGATCCGTCATGGTTTGGTTTTTTACTCACCTTAAGGGATGGTGATGCTGCTGATAGGCATATGTTAGTGCAACATTTGGAAGAGAATAAAATTGGCACCAGGTTATTGTTTGCAGGTAATTTATTACGCCAGCCAGCCTATGCAAATATAAAACATCGAGCTATCGGAAGTTTACCAAATACGGATATTATTATGAACCAATCATTCTGGCTGGGGGTATGGCCTGGATTAAATGAAAGTCATTATGATTATATGGTTCAAGTTATAAGAAACTACTTAAAATGATTAATAAATTAAAGTATGTTTTAAATCAATTTGAAATTGACGGAGCTATAGCTTTCACAATAATAGGAAGATTAGTTCAAGCTGGTGGTGGGGTACTGTCCATTGTTTTTATAGCAAAATTTTTATCGCCTGTTGAACAGGGGTATTATTATACGTTTGCCAGTATTCTGGCTATTCAGGTTTTTTTTGAATTAGGCTTAAGTGGGATTATCACACAGTATACAGCTTATGAATTTGCTCATTTAAAATGGGGCAAAAAATTTGAGTTAATTGGCGAGGAAAATTATAGATCAAGGTTGTCTTCTTTGTTAAGATTATGTGTAAAGTGGTTTGGAATTATCTCGGTTGTTTTGTTCTTTATTTTATTAATAGTCGGAATTTATTTCTTTTCCAGATATAATGCCTTATCAAATGTAGAATGGCAAAAGCCGTGGATTATTCTATGTCTCGCCACCTCTATGAATTTATTTATTGATCCTATTTTGGCTTTTTTTGACGGATTAGGTGAAATAAAGGATATGGCCAAAGTAAGATTAGTTCAAAAAAGCCTTAATGTTATTTTACTATTTATATTTTTTTCTTTAGGATTTAAGCTTTATTCAAATGCGCTTGCCTCTGTTGTTTCTATTTTTTTTAATTATATTCAAGTCATATTTACAAAAAAGCGTTTCAGTTTGCTAAAAACTATCTGGTTCTCTAATGGAAAGTGGGTCATTAACTATTACGAGGAAATATTTCCATATCAATGGCGAATAGCATTAAGTTGGATCAGCGGTTACTTTATATTTCAATTATTCAATCCTATATTATTCGCTACCGAAGGGGCAGTAGTAGCAGGGCAAATGGGAATGACGTTGCAAGCATTAAACGGTGTATCATCAATCTCTATGAGTTGGATATCGACTAAGGTCCCCACCTTTTCGAACTTTATCGCAAAGAAAGATTATATATCACTTGACAATACTTTTAACAATGCCTTATCTGGTTTGCTAAAAGTCAATATTACACTGTTGCTCATATTTAATTTAGGTGTATTCTTTTTAAAATGGCAACATCTCATGTTTGCTGATAGGTTTTTGCCATTACTGCCAACTGTGATTTTGTCGGGGATTTGTTTTATCAATCAGCTTGTATTTTCCTGGGCCACTTATTTACGATGTCATAAGAGTGAACCTTTTTTATTGCAATCAATCGTATTTGCAGTACTAATTTCATTATCCACCATATTATTTGGTAGGCAATATGGTGTGATGGGAATAGTTTATGGTTATGGTTTTTTAACTGTGTTTGTAAGTTTAATTTGGTCATATTTTCTTTTTACAACCAAAAAAAAATTATGGCATTAATTTATTGATTATGTATTATCTTACTATAGCTATTCCAACTTATAATAGAAAGGAACCTTTAATAAATACACTTAATAAGTTGCTTCCACAGCTAAATGATAATTGTTTTTTGTTAATTATTGATAACCATTCAGATGTATTTGTAAGTGATTATGCAATTGACCTTATTGAAAAACATGCCCAGGTAAATTATGAATTGATAAGAAACAGAGTAAATGTTGGGGGTAATTGCAACATTCTACGATGTTTTGAGTATTGCAAAACCGACTGGTTATGGGTTTTAGGTGATGATGATGAACTATTGCCTAACGCAGTCGAAACAATTTTATTTGATATTACCAAATATCCGGAAGCGCTCAATATTAATTATTATAGCCCTAATGTTATCCATCCTTTAAGAACAAAAACCACAATATCTTATGGCAGAGGGCAGTTTGTTGAAAGTATCGATAGTTTCGGCGCAGCAATTTTTATTTCTACAAATATTTATAATTCTAAATTGATTGGAAACGATATGATGTTAGCCAATCATTACGCTTATACATGTGTTCCGCAATTTCTGGCCGTATTCTTTGCATCGCAAGAAGATACTATAACAGTAAACTCGCATGAAATAATTTGCGTTAATGGCTCAGATGATAGAATATATAAGTACAGTAACTATAACTTATTAATTGCAAAAGGTTTTGCCTCAATATTGGAAATTCCAACCGACAAAGAGATTAAAAATATATTATTGGCCAGACTTAGAGAAACAACCCATTACTGGCTTACTATTGATGGAATTATAAAAACATTACTGGTGGAATATTTTAAAAGCAATAGAAGATTGGATATAGCTTTTGCATTTAAGCAGCATTATTTGCATTTTTATAAATTATTAGGGATAAAAAATAAGATGAAATTTTATTTCTACTTTTCTATTTTACTATTTTCACCAAGAGTTTTGTTTAAAATAATAAATTTTTTGTACCGTAGATATAAAGGAATTGAACTTACAATACCGAACGAATAATAATATTTAATAAACTATATATAAAAAAATATAAG
Organism: Mucilaginibacter sp.; assembly: GCF_028288185.1. Classification (GTDB taxonomy): domain Bacteria; phylum Bacteroidota; class Bacteroidia; order Sphingobacteriales; family Sphingobacteriaceae; genus Mucilaginibacter. The sequence goes on from NZ_JAQBOF010000008.1 coordinate 22,045, forward strand.
AACGCAATAAGTATGGAGAATTCTGATAATATTAATTTTATTATTAACGCTGTTAACGAATATTTAAAACAAAACCCTACTGATAAACACGTAGGTCATATTGATAATTATCCTGGAGTTATAATGTATTACAGAGATGCAAATACTATAGCAAAGTATTTAAAATCAGAAAGCAAAATATTAGATTGGGGATGCGGTTATGGTCAAATGTCATATCTGATGACTGAAAAAGGCTACACAGTTGACGCTTGTGATTGGAACATCTCTCCTAATATCCCTCAATTATTAGATTATAGAATTAAGTATACTCAATTTACCTCACCTACAAAAATTGATGCAGCCGATAATTCTTATGATGCTGTTATTTCAAGCGGTACTCTTGAACATGCAAACAATATTATGGAATCTTTAAAAGAGATAAGAAGAATACTTAAACCAGGGGGGTGGTTTTTCATGTTCCGTTTTCCGGCAGAAGACTCTATTTCAGAAATGGTAGCTAAAAAATCAGGTGGATGGTCTCACTCTATTAGGATGAGCAAAGACGAAGTTAAATACATGCTTAGACTTCATAGCTTTAGAATTCAAGAGATTGGATATGACAGCTTTTTGCCAATTATGTTATCATCTAAACTTAGAGGACTCAGAAAATTAAGAGCAAAATATGATGCACCAATACATAAGCTTGATAAGCTTTTAACAAATACGCCATTTATTAACCGGTTTTCTACATCAATATATTGCTTAGCACAAGTAAATAATGAGTATGATAATACCTACTTATAAGATTATATAAATGGAATTATAGCATGGATAATAAAATATTGCTTTATATAAACATTATGTCATTGATAATGAATATGTGGCTTATTTTTATTTCATATAAAAGAAACAAACTTATTAATCTTATTTATCATTTTGTTTTTCTTTTTTTAGTAACCGGACAATCACTTAATATTAGCATAAACCTACAAGAAGATAGAGAAGTATATTATCATAGCAATAGAATTACGGGCGAAGGGCATTTAATTTCAAGTTTTTTTATCTTTTATTGTATGGTTATATTTTACCTATTTGAATATTTATATAAAAAAAGACGACCTTCGAAGAATATTTTTAATTCATCATTCAAAAAAAATAAACAAGTAAATTATTCCATCCCATATTATGTAGTAAACTGGATTGTGTTTTTTTTAATGAGTTTTAGCATGGTAGCCTTAATCGGATTTAATGAAATTATTGATGAAGGTCGGCCTGGAGGTTCTGGAAGTACATTTTTACTAATAGTATTATCGCTTTGTATCTATCCTTTTATTATAAAAATTATCAATAATTCTTCTATAAACTATAAGGAAACAACATTATTTATTGGAACATTTTTTATAACTGTACTTTTTTCAAGAATGATTGCAATTTTTCATCTCATGATGGTAGTGGTTGCTGGTTATTATTCTGTATACAATAAATATAGAACACCACTATCAAAATATAAAAAATATTTTATTACTGTACCTATTATATTAGTGATTTTCTTTTTTGGATTTGGTACCTATAGAAATTTAAAGAATTTTAATGATGCTAGCGGACTTTCATTTAACGAGTTATTAGGTTATATAAAAGAACATCCTGAAAATACATTGTTTTCAATTGATGTAAATTATAAACTCGGAATAGAAGGAATATCCGGCCTATCGGGACTTATGACTCAGTTTTGTGAAAATCCTTTTATCAAAATAGATGGAGGGCTTTCTATATTTTCTGCATTTATAACACTTATACCATCTTTTTTTAGAGGGGTGCTTTTGCCATTACAGGAATTTTTGCTTTCATTATATTGGTATAAAGGCAGCATTGTTTCATCTGGAATTGAAGCTTCGTACGTGCACTTCTCCTTTTTAGGATTATTGGGTTATCCTGTTTTTTTATCCTGGTATTTTAATTCATTAAATAAAAAAGTATCAAGTAAAATATATAGTGGTATTAATTTGTCTTCACTGACAAGTTATGTACTTATTATTTATGGGCTTTTAATTATTAGAGGCTCAAGTTCAGCCTGCATCTTTTTTATAATAGCTAATTTAGTAATAGCAAAATTTAGTACTTTAATTTATATAGTATTTAACAACAAGTCAATCCCTAAAAACAAAAGTGATTCAGTTATCAATAGTAATCTGCACCTTAAAGATTAGTAATTTAAGACCTTTACTTAAATCATTAAATATAAACTCTAATAACTATAAAGATTTTGAAATTATTATAATCAATCAATCCGGGGAAAGTATAAATGATATTATAAATAAATATACTTTTAATTTCATTGAAGTTGTACCAAAAACAAGGTTAAGTGCACCAAACGCAAGAAACTATGGAGCTGAGCATTCGAATGCTGAATATGTTTTATTTATGGATGATGATGCAATATTTGTTAATATGAATCAGGGTATGTTTAAACAGCTAATTGAAAAATTAACTCAGTCTCAATATTCGATGTACATTGTACAAAGGGGTGAAGTAATAAATAATAAATATATAACTCATTGGCCTAATTTAGATAATATTACTATTCGTAACTTTTCCAGGTTTGTTATTGAATGGAATTTTATTATCCGGAGATCGCTGTTTGGTCAAATTGGTGGTTTTTATGATATAGGTCCAGGATCGAAACACCTGGCTCAAGCTGGCGAGGCATTTATTCTAGGAGCTCGGGTCTTAGTACTTGGATTGGAGATACATAAGTTAGATAATATTTTAATAGCCCATCCATCACTTTTTCAAATAGATACAGAAAAAAATAGAAAGTATGTTTATGGGACAGGTTACGCCGTTGGTTACTCAATACATTTTATGCCGGCCCGTGATAAAGTGTATTGGATAACGCGAACGTTACTGAGCTCCATTTTTAAAATTAATTTCCTTTTATATAAACTTACCGGATTTTTTGATGGATTAAAACATAGTCCTCCCAGATCGGACTTATTTAATACTAACAAGTACTGAGCGCAAGGGCAGCCGAATATAGCGGATATAAGTTGGTAAAATTTCCTAATAGTATTTTTAATTATTAAATTGCGAGCAACATGAAAATTACTAATGGTATGTTCATAATTGCTTGTTACCTATAATTATAGTAATAATGACTAATATTTTCATAATATTCAATTTTAAGGCTATTGGCTATCATTAATGATTAAGCGGGAAGTGTTTTACGATGCGAATTTTGCAATAGGGAAATATCGCGGCATGGGCAAGTATATAAACGATTTAATTTATGTAATTAGTGAAAAGGGGATAAACTGCACAGGATTATTAAGTGGTAAAGCTGATGATATTTCAAAGAATAAAATCGCTTTTGGTTATTCTAATTATATCTTATGGGAGCAATTCTCCCTAGCTAAATATATTAACACTTTAAATAACGCGTTGCTTTTTTTACCGTATAATACTGGATCAATCTTTTTTAGAAATTACAATAGCAAGGTGCTTATAATCCATGATCTTATTTTTTTTGAGTCTTACAGTTCCTTATCTCTAAAACAAGTAATAGGCAAATACTACCGAAGATTAGTATTACCAAGAATTGTCAAAAAAGTTGAAAACATTATTACAGTATCACATTTCACTAAAAATGAAATCATAAAAAAATTTAATATCGACCCAGCCCGAATAACAGTTATACCAAATAGTATTGATTTGGGCGCTGCAAATCACATCGTTGATATTAATAAAAAAGCTAATTTTTTTTTTAATATCGGCGGAGAATTGGGACACAAGAATATAAAAAACCTATTAAAGGCTTTCGCTTTATTTACTAAGACATATTCCGAAGAATATAGATTAAAAATAATTGGAATTCGCGATTCGACCACATTAAGATCATACAAAAAACTTGCGTTAAATTTGAAAATTTATCCCCTTGTTGATTTTCTTGGTTATCAAACTGATGACCAGATAGCAGAATTATATAGAAATGCAAAGGCGTTTATTTTCCCGTCGAAAATCGAAGGATTTGGAATTCCTTTAATTGAAGCCATGAAATACGGATGTCCAATAGTTTGTAGTAACACATCTTGTTTTCCTGAAATAGCAAAAGATGCAGCAGCTTATTTTGATCCATGGGACATTACTAACATGTCGGAAGTAATGTTTAGCGTGGTAAATGACATAAATAAATCCAAACATTTAGTTTCGAACGGACTGAAGGTAGTCAAGGACTATTCTTTTGAAAACTTTAATAAAATAGTTTTAAATTGGTATTATGTCAATTATGGACACGAGTAAAAACAGGAAAAAAGGACTTATTGTAATTCCCAGAATGCCGTATCCTCTAAATTCAGGAGGCAGAATTGCAATTTATGATTCTTTAGAGCAACTTTCGCAAAAATATGAACTGGTAATTATAATAATTGATGACGATAGGAATAATCAACAATATCTGAACCACCTGAGCCGTTTTTCCAATTCTGTACACTTTTGTTCATTTAATAAGTGCCATTTCTTTTTCAATACTCTGCTTGGTTTGGTAAAAGGAAAACCATTGCAGGTAGGTTATTTTTATTTCAGAAAAGTTCAAAAAATAATTAACGAATCCTCCTTGTCGTGCGACTTTTTTGTATCTTTTATGATCAGAACGTCATCTTATGGTTTGAATTTACAGATGCCGAAATATCATTATGCTATTGATTCGATGTATCTCAATTATAAAAATTCAAAAGAAAATGCTAAGTCTATAATATGGAAACTTATTTACAGCATTGAAACACCACTGTTGTTCAATATCGAAAAGAAGCATGTTAGAAATTTTAATTTAACAACTTTTGTAAATAAGAATGAAGCTGAATTTTGGAAGGAATACGGTAACGTTGCTAATCTGCCCCACGGAGTTGAAGCGAGTATATTTGAGCGAGATAAAACTGATTCTTTATATAAAGATGTCGTCGCGTTTATTGGCAGAATGGATTATCAGCCGAATATAGATGCGGTTTTGTGGTTTTGCGATAATGTTTTAGGTTCACTTAATTACAATATTCAATTTTGGATTATCGGCGGGCACGTTTCGGATAACCTCCGAAAGAAACTCGAGGCGTTTAAGAATGTAAAAATTGTTGGGTTTGTCGATGATCCATATATAATTTTGCGGTCCTGTTTATGTACAGTTGCCCCAATGCAAACCGGCGGGGGATTACAAACGAAAATATTAATGGCAATGGCTGTTGAAAGCCTAGTACTAACAACATCTTCATCAGCTAGTGCAATCGAAAATGCTAAAGATGGCGTGAATATAATAGTGGAAAATAGTGCTTATAGATATGTAGAAGTAATTAACGATATATACAAAAATCCGTCAAAGTATCTTTCAATAAAGCAGGAGGCGAAAACCACGATATTAAATACATATTCTCTTGATATAATTAAAAAAAAACTTCTTAGTTTACTGGGAAAATATTTAAATATATGATAAAAAAAGCATTAATATGTGGCGTATCCGGGCAAGATGGTGCCTATTTATCAAAGCTACTATTAGAGAAAGATTACCAGGTTTATGGAGGATCGCGGGATGCACAGGCGTCCTCTTTCACAAATTTGAAAAGACTTGGTATTAGAGATCAAATTGATGTTGTTTCCATAAACATCATTGATTTTAGAAGTACGCTACAAACGATAATGAAAGTTAAGCCGGAGGAGATATATAACCTTGCAGGCCAGTCATCTGTTGGTCTATCGTTTGAACAGCCTGTCGAGACCTTGGAAAGCATTAGTATAGGCACGTTGAATTTGTTGGAAGCCATTAGATTTTCAGGTCAACCTATTAAGCTATACAATGCTGGATCAAGTGAATGTTTTGGAGATACTGGCGAACACAAAGCTAATGAGGAGACGGCATTTAAGCCCAGAAGTCCTTATGCTGTGGCTAAGGCTACAGCTTTTTGGGAGGTGGCCAATTATAGAGAAGCATATAATCTGTTTGCATGTACAGGGATATTATTTAACCATGAATCTCCCTTAAGACCGGCAAGGTTTGTTACTCAAAAAATTATTGGTACTGCGGTTAGAATATACAATGGAAGTAGAGAAAAATTAGCTTTAGGTAATATTGAAATAGAGCGTGACTGGGGATTTGCACCTGATTATGTAGAAGCAATGTGGTTGATGTTACAACAAGACATAGCTGATGATTTTGTGATTTCTACAGGCACCACAACATCACTCCGTGAATTTATAGATATAACATTTAATGAATTGGGTTTAAAGGCTAGTGAGCATATAGTTATTAATAAAGATTTTATGCGACCTACTGATTTAAAAGCTGGCCATTCAGATCCATCTAAAGCCTTCAATAAATTAGGTTGGAAAGCTAAAGCTACTTTAAATGATGTTATCAAATGTATGATAGATAGTGAGCTCTTATTATCAAAAACCAATTTGAATGATTTGGAGAAGGTAGGTTCAAACAGTTTAATATGATTTTACTTACAGGATCCTCAGGTTTCCTTGGTCAAATAATAAAAAGTGTTCTAATTAATCATAATATAATCTCAATAGGAAGAAGACAGGCTGATATTGTGGTTAATGTTATAAATGAGGTTCCTGTTTTACCCATTTGTAACATTGTTATTCACACGGCTGGTAAAGCCCATTCAGTGCCAACAACTGATGTCGAAAAGCGACACTTTTTTGATGTCAACGTAACTGGCACTGCTAATCTTTTAAAAGGACTAGAACAATCTGGTTTACCACAGTCTTTTATTTTTATAAGCAGCGTTTCGGTTTATGGTTTAGAATCTGGTGAATTTATAAGTGAAGATTATCCATTGTTTGCAATAGATCCTTATGGAAAAAGTAAAATAGAAGCAGAACAACTAGTGTGGGATTGGTGTGAAAAAAACAAAGTGATTTGCACGATTTTGAGATTGCCTTTAATTGCAGGACCAAATCCACCTGGAAATTTAAAAACAATGATTAATGGTATCAAACGAGGCCATTATTTTAATATAGCTGGTGGTAAAGCAAGAAAGAGTATGGTACTTGCTGAAGATGTTGCTAAAATTATTCCTGTTGCTGCTAACGTTGGTGGTATTTATAATTTAACGGATGGCCATCATCCAAGTTTTTCAGAATTATCTCAAATTATTGCTAAGCAATTAGGCAAATCCAAACCTTTAAATATTCCAATGTGGATAGCAACTTTAATGGCTATGACAGGAGATTTAATGGGTGCAAAAGCTCCGATAAACTCCAATAAATTAATAAAAATTACTTCAGATTTAACCTTTGATGATACGAAGGCTCAAAAATTATTAGGATGGAACCCTACTCTTGTGTTAAAAGGCTTCACAATAAAATGGGATAATTGTACTATTTAAAACTGCTTTTTATTCATAATTATTGAAAATAATGATACTTTAATGGTAATTATGGTACTTAAATGGAATCAAAATGGTAGTAAATATACTTTTAACCCCCATTATTACCCAAAAAATGGAAGTAAAATGGAATCAAATGGTAAGTAAATTATACTAAATGATAGTTTGAAGTAATAAAATTTACCACTATTTCATTTAATAAAACTTAATTTTGAGGCAATAATTAAAAGCCTGTGGATCTATTTATACTTTTCATTTTCTTTTGTGTGCTTTTCGCACTCGAACTTATCTATTTCAAAATAGCAGATAAGTATAATATCATAGATCATCCTAATCACCGTAGTTCACACACAAAAGTAACTTTACGAGGGGGAGGTATAATTTTCACTATTGGATTTTTATTGGGTTCTTTCTATTTGCATTGGGAATATGGTTATTTTCTTATTGGTCTACTTTTAATTAGTTTAATTAGCTTTATTGACGATATTAAACATACAAGTAAAAGGATTCGGATACTTGTGCATTTAATTGCTGTTGCCTTGTTGTTTTATCAATCAGGTATGTACAACTTCCCGATTTATTGGATTTTTTTAGGGTTTGCTTTAGTAATTGGTTCGATTAATGCAATCAATTTTATGGATGGTATTAATGGCATTACCGGTGGTTTTGGCTTATTAACCTTGATTACATTATACTTTATCAATAAGCATATTTTATTTACAGACGAAAAACAGCTTGTTATAGGTATTATAGCTTTATTGGTTTTTAATTTTTTCAATTTTAGGGCAAAAGCCAAATGTTTTGCGGGCGATGTTGGCAGTGTAAGTTTAGCTTTTATTATTCTTTTTTTTCTGTTGCAATTGATAATCAAAACAAGTAACCTTAATTATTTGCTTATATTATTGGTTTATGGTTTAGATACAGTAACCACAATTATATTTAGGACATTAAGAAAAGAAGATATTTTTAAAGCCCATAGGAGTCACTTTTATCAATTTTGGGCAAATGAAAAAAAGATACCACACTTAATAGTTGCTATGGCTTATATCGTTGTTCAGGGAATTATTGATTTTATTTTGGTCAAATTTAATCCTGCATCAATTGTTAATTTAATCATATCAGTAGTAATAACTGCGATAATATTTATTTTAATGCGTATACATTTTGAAGGTTCAAACAAACTTTTTAATATAAAAAAAACGTATTAAAACTGTATTTCAGTCCATTTTTAATTGTTTTATAAATTGTAAAACAATTAAAAACATGATATGTTATTATGGTAATTATTGGTATTAAATTATTGATATGCTTTGTGTGTTAACATTTTTTCAATAATAAAGCGCATTAACTATAAAACACAGTATATTTACAGTGCTTAAATAATTGTAATTATTTATTTTTTGCTTATGAATACATCGCCTACCTTATTCAATCAAATAAACATAGTTCCTCGCTGGCTTATTTTTTCACTTGATTTAATAATTAGTTTTTTAGCATTAACCGCTGCTTATTTAATCAAATCCAATTTTGATTTTAAAAATTTAAATCATGTAGAATTTGATCGGAATTTATTAATATCAGCAATATTAAGCACAATTGTTTTTTGTACATTGAAAATATTTGCAGGCATTATAAGATACACAAGTGCTCAAGATTCTTTCAGGATTTTAATGGCTGTATTGATAAGTAATGGTATCTTCTTTTTAATTAACATCTGTTCTGTAGCTTTTTACAATATCCCATTAATTTCAAATACTATACTAATTGTTAATTTCCTGGCCTGTTTTTTATTAATGGTTAGTTACAGGATTTTAGTAAAATACTTCTTTTTATATATTAAAAACTTAAAATTAGATAAAAAGCGAGTAATAATATATGGGGCAGGTGAAGCTGGGGTAGCTGCAAAAAGAACTTTTGACCATGATCAAAAAGTTAATAAAAATATTATAGCTTTTGTTGATGATGATCAAAGAAAAGTTGGAAAAACAATAGATGGTATACAAATATTAGATGCAAAAGATCTACCCCAATTGATAGAAGAACATAAATTGGATGAGGTTATTTTTGCGGCGTATACAATCCCTATTGATCATAAAAACAGGATAGTTGATATCTGTCTCGAAAACGATGTTAAAGTACTAAGTGTTCCGTCACATGACGTATGGGTAAGCGGAAAATTGCAATCTACCCAAATACAAAAGGTTAATATTGAAGATCTGCTAAACAGGAAATCTATTGAAATCGATATTACCAATATTCAAAAAGAGCTGAAAGGGAAAAGAATACTAATTACCGGGGCTGCCGGCTCAATAGGTAGTGAAATAGTTAGGCAGTTGATAAGATTTGATACAGATTTGATAATAATGTGTGATCAATCAGAAACGGAGTTACACCATTTGTATTTAGAGATTGATGAAATGAATACACAAGCAAATTTTTATGCTTTTATGGGAGATGTAAGGGATGAAAAAAGGATGGACTATTTGTTTGAAACTTATAAACCTCATTATGTTTATCATGCAGCTGCGTACAAACATGTTCCGATGATGGAGGATAACGCTTCTGAGGCTATAAAAACAAATGTTTGGGGCACTAAAACTATTGCTGACCTTTCAGTAAAATATGCAGTTCAAAAGTTTGTAATGATATCTACCGATAAGGCGGTGAATCCTACAAATGTAATGGGAGCATCAAAAAGGATTGCCGAAATTTATGTACAATCATTAAATAGATCAATAAGTAATAAAGACTTTAATTTCACCAATGGCTTAAGTCATTTAAATAATACAAAATCAAATACCAGATTTATAACTACAAGATTTGGTAATGTACTTGGGTCAAATGGTTCTGTTATTCCTAGATTTAGGCAGCAAATAGAAAAGGGAGGGCCTGTAACAGTAACACACCCTGAAATAACCCGTTACTTTATGACTATACCAGAGGCTTGTCGCTTGGTATTAGAAGCTGGTTGTATGGGTAAAGGAGGAGAGATCTATATTTTTGATATGGGTAAATCTGTGAAAATTATTGAGTTGGCTAAGCGTATGATCCGTTTAGCCGGATTGGTTCCTAATCAAGATATTAAAATTGAATATACAGGATTAAGACCCGGCGAAAAATTGTTTGAGGAATTACTTAATAATCACGAAAATACTATGCCTACGCATCATGAAAAAATAATGATAGGAAAAGTACGAGAGTATTTATTTAATGAAATCGAAGGACAAATATATTCTTTAATAGATCATGCAAAAAACAATGACGATATGCAAGTTGTTAAATCCATGAAGCTGATAGTACATGAGTTTAAAAGTAAAAATTCTGTTTTTGAAGAATTAGATATGATAACGCAATCACTTTTAAATGAATAAATTTTTTTTCTTATTAGTTTTTCTGTTATTGCTTCAAATTTCCTGTAAAACTCACGTGCAAAATGAGGTAGAAGTATATAATAATGATTTTGAAGGGAGCAATTTAGCAGGTATAAGTAATGGTATAATTGGCCAGTTTAACAATTCAGCAGTATTAGGCCAATATAATAATAGTACTTTTATTTTAAAGGTAGATAATTTGCCTAAGCATAATTTAATTACAATCTCATTTGACTTATATATACATGATAATTGGCGTGGACAGCTTTTACCTGACGGACCGGATATATGGCAGATGCTTATTGATAATGCTTTATATATTAACACCACATTTTCAAATTTAGACTGTAAGGTGGGTAATATTTGCCCTCCCCAATCTTACCCGGATGATTACCCTAACAGTAATCACAATCCGCGCTCCGGGTCTTACAGGACTGATTTACCAGGTGTTTGCAGCATGTTGAGTTCCCCAAACGGCACAACAATGTACAAAATCACAAAAACATTCAAACACGTTAATCAATCTTTGTTGTTACAATGCTTAGATAAATTAAGTCAGAGCAATTATACCAACCCTAAATGCGAGAAAAGTTGGTCTGTAGATAATATTAGTATAAAAGCAATTACCTTATGAGGATTGTAAAGCTTATAGTAGTATTTATATTACTTGCAAAATTTGATGTTATTGCACAATCTTTACCTGTTGGTACGCCACTTGAAGATTATTACAGAAGGACACAACTGCTAGGTACAATTGATACTAATGTTTCTTTTACCCTCAGGCCAATCAACCCATATTACATAAATAAAGGGACACAGGCGTTTAATCCTGACAGCTCAAAATATAGTGAAATACATGCTGAAAATTCATGGGTAAGTAAAAATGGAAAAATACGTGCAAACCTTTCACCTTTAAATTTTCAAACTCAAATTAATACCAATCATCCTTATGGATGGAATGATGGAGCAATGATACCTGCTAAAGGTTTGCAGACATTAATAAGTATGGGAGTATTTGCACAATATGGTATATTGAGTATACAATTTTCGCCCGAAGTGATTTTAGCGGCAAACTCGCAATTTGAAACATTCAACAAAAATCAATATGATGTAATTTTTGCCAGATATTATGATATCTATAATAATATTGATTTACCTGTAAGGTTTGGAACAGCCGCATATGCCCGAGTGTTTTGGGGGCAGAGCAGTTTAAGATTAAATTTCAAATCGGTATCAATTGGTTTATCTACAGAAAACTTGTGGTGGGGGCCCGGGATAAGAAATTCTTTATTAATGAGTAATAGCGCCCCTGGTTTTAAGCATTTTACTTTAAATACATTACGACCTTTAAATACAGCAATTGGTTCTTTTGAAGGTCAAGTAATAGCCGGTAGTTTAAGTAATTCGGGTTTCCCTCCACTAGAGCCTGATAATAAATACTTTGGTACAAATTTATATATTCCTAAACCCAATAACTGGAGATATTTATCGGGCATTATAATTACCTGGCAGCCTAAATGGGCGCCGGGCTTATTTTTAGGGTTTGATCAAAGTTCGCAAATGTATGGCAAGAACTTAAATGGACTTAAAGATTATCTTCCATTTTTTTCGCCTGTTGTTAGGTCACCAAATGCTCCTGATGCTCCTATTGTCCAAAATAAAGATAGGCGAGGTTCGCTATTCATGCGTTGGCTCTGGCCGCAAGAACATGCCGAAATTTATTTTGAATGGGGACACAATAATGCATCTAATGACTTATATCAGTCATCTTTGTCACCAGAAGATTCGCGCGCATATATTTTTGGTGTAAGAAAAGTTTTGCCGTTTAATAGTTCAAAAGACGAAAATATTTTGATTGGAATTGAGGTTACTCAACTCCAGGAAACCTCTATTGCCAAAATTAAGGACGGACAAGAATGGTATGTAAGTAAAAGCATCCGGCAAGGCTACACAAATAATGGAGAAATTTTAGGCGCGGGTATCGGGCCTGGTGCGAATCTCCAGTCGGTTGATGTTAGTTGGGTAAAAGGATTAAGAAAGTTAGGATTGCAAATTGAGCGATACGTTCATAACAATGATTTTTATTATTATGCTTTCGGAGACAACCAAAATTATTCTCAACATTGGGTGGATTTAAGCATAGGGGCAATTGGCGAATGGAACTATAAAAATCTCATCTTTAATGGAAAAATTCAAGGCATTAAATCTTTAGATTATCAATGGGCCTTAAAGCAAAATGGAAATGATCCGGCATTTGTAAACCAATTAAGTGTATTTAATTTGCAGATCCAGGCAGGTGTATTATATAGATTTTAATTACTGTAGCTAAAATGAAAAATTCGCTGTGTTTGTTAAGTGTTGTTTTTGCTTTTAACTGTTTGTTTTTACGAAGTACAGTAAATGCACAGTCGCTTCCTGTTGGTACGCCTGTTCTTGATGATTATTATAGAAGAATGCAGTTACTAAGTAAGATTGATACCAATTTGTCTTTTACCTTACGTCCCATTTTTATTGCATCTTCTTCACATCTTAACGATTCTAATAATACGTTAAAACATAATAATTGGACAGAATCTAACTTAATTACCTTTGCTAAAGGATTAGGACAATTTAAAATATTGCCATTAACCTGGCAGCAGCAATTTAATTCAGATCATCCATACGGCTGGAATGATGGGGCTATGATACCTGCTAAAGGATACCAGACAATGATAAGTGGTGGATTTTATGTAAAGTTTGGCCCGTTAAGTATACAATTACGTCCTGAATATGTATATGCAAATAATTCTAATTTTAATGGGTTTGATTCCGAACATTCAGGTCAGGATTTAATAAATTACTATTCATACCATAATCTAATTGACAATCCTGAACGATATGGGAATAATGCATATCATCGCGCGTTTTGGGGGCAGAGTAGTATAAATTTAACCCTTGGACCAATAACAGCAGGCTTATCTAATGAGAATTTATGGTGGGGGCCAGGTATACGTAACGCATTAATTTTAAGCAATAATGCTCCCGGCTTTAAGCACTTAACTCTTAATACTGTACGCCCTATAAAAACATATATTGGATATTTTGAAGGCCAAATTATAGCGGGACGTTTAGAAAGCTCAGGATTCACCAATTTAGCGATTACTTCATTGTCGGATGGAACAAATTTATTGGCTCCTAAAATAAATGATTGGCGCTATTTTACCGGTTTTAATATTAACTATCACCCCAAATGGATACCAGGCTTAACATTGGGCTTAACCAGAACTTTTAATGCTTACGAAAAAGATGTTAAAGGTTTTGCGGGGTATTTTCCATTTTTTACTCCATATTCAAAACAAAGCACTCAAGGCGGTATAGACTCAGGTATTGGAGATCCGTTTCCCAGAGATCAGTATACCTCATTTTATGCCAGATGGTTATTCACAAAAGCACAGGCAGAAGTATATTTTGAATATGGCTTAAATGATAACTCTTATAATTTAACGGATTTTTTTCAATCACCAGATCATTCAAGAGCTTACATATTTGGATTGAGAAAGATGATACCATTAAGTGGCATGAAAGATCAACATATTTTATTTAGTGGTGAAATTACGCAACTTTCACAATCTGTTGATAGGTTAGTAAGAGGGGCGGGCGGATGGTATGCTCATTACCAAGTTATTGATGGCCATACTAATCAAGGCCAGGTGCTTGGCGCTGGTACCGGATCGGGTGGAAATCTTCAATCTATGGATATAAGTTGGGTGTCGGGATTAAAAAGATTAGGGATTGGATTTGAACGATATGAGCATGATGTTGATTTTTATAGAACGGCTTTCCCGGATATAAATGGCAATAGTAGAAAATGGGTGGACTTTGCCTTTTCTTTAAATGGCGAGTGGAGCTATAAAAATTTAATATTTAACGCTAAATTACAAGAAATTAAGTCGTTAAATTACGAATGGATATTAAAAGATTATGTACCCGGTAATTATTATATACCTCATAATGATGTATATAATTTTCATGGCGAATTGGGTGTAACTTTTAGATTTTAGCTTGTTTACGGGTTAGTAACACATAAAAACCAAATATTAAACCAGCCAAAAATATACCGACCAAAATACCTACAGAATATTTAAGCTTGTTTTTCTTTAAAGGTAGTTCCGGTTCGTCAACAATTTGTACTGTTGGAGTTTCTTGTGCAAGCATTGTCTTGCTTGCTTCCAAATTTTTAACTGTTTCGGTAAAAATGCCTGATAATACAATTTTGTCGCGCTCATTCACCTCAATTTTGGCATTAGTTGCAGTATATGCGGGATTTAGATCTAATGTATTTTGGTTTGCAGCCGCCGCAGCATAGGTTTTATGGTTAAGTATCATCCCAATACTATCCGCACGTTTTTGCAAACGATTTATATTATCTCTTAATCTTTGAGTTTTTGTATTTATGTAAAAATCTGTTGATTGATTGATCATTCTACTGCAAAAAAGCTGCGCCAATTTCTCATCTTTCATGGTGACATTTACTTCAAAAAATCCCAATTTTTTATCAGTTTTTGCAATTTCAAACTCGCTATTTAATATCGATTCGGTCATCTCATGCAATAGGCTATCCTGTAATCGATTATTATGTATAGCGTTTAGCGGGAATCGTGTTATTTTTCCGTCAGAGCTGTATTTTAGCCATTTTTTATTTAGCTTATTTACCGCTGCATATCGGTCTGCCAAGGTTTGTGTGCTATCATAAGCAGTTGATAAGGTGGCTTTTATCAGCTTGCGACTTTTTACAAGCTCTTGTACATTATCTCCTGCCAAAACACCACTACCGCCGCCTATACCATTTAAATCAAAGCCAGCTAAGCCAGCTAATGCAGATAAGCCGCCACCGCCTGACGATTTGGAATCGTCCACTACAAAAGTTAGTCGTGCTGTATATGTAGGGGTCCATATCCAGGCGGCTAAGGCACCTAACAGGCCCCCGGTAATTAAAACTAATACCAGTATTTTTTTAAACTGCAAAACGTACTTAATATTGTTAATGCGCTCATTAAACAGTTTTTTAACAGAGAATTCTGGCTCGTAAGGATATTGCGTATTTTCCGGGTTCATGTTATTTATGTAAAATAGCTACAATACTTACCAATGCGGTTAATGCCGCGGCAATGCTGCCCAAATCACCAAAGCCTATTTTTATTTTGTTATCAGGTGTTTTTTCAGGAACTACTATTTTGCTGCCGGGCTTCACTTTAGGGTAATGACGGAAAAACAAGAAATGTCTTACCGGTTGATTTAACCCATCGGGGTATTGAATATATGCACCCTTCAGCCTAGCATTTTCTGTAGTACCTGCTGCAGCATTAATATAGTATTTAAACCTACGGCCATTGTAGCTTATATATTGTGGATTATTTACAGCACCCGATACTTCGACATATGAAATTACACGCGGTACGTATACGCTATCACCGGGTAATAATATCATGTTTTTGTTAGCTTCGGGCACATTTGTTTTGGCAGCCAGGTCAAGATTAACACGTACACCGTTACGGTAAACCTGTGCGTTTTCCATAGAACCATAAGGCGTTACTCCGCCTGCCCGTTGCAAAAATTCAAGCGCCGTTTCGTTTCTTTTCTGTACAGGATATTCGCCGGGGAACACAACCTCGCCTCTAACGACAACATCGCCTAATGAGCGGTAGTTGACTAAACGCGGTACATTAATAACATCCATGGGTTCCAATTCTATATTGGCATCTTTACCATTAGCCATATCTACAACAAAGGTGTTAACTTGCTGATTGGCTACACTATCAGACTCGTTTTTAATTACCCTGTTTATTTCAATATGATGATCGGCAGCTTCATCAGCAAACCCACCTGCCATAGCAATCACATCAGCTAATTTAAGCCCTTTGCGATAGGTGATGATAGACGGACGCTTTACATGACCGCTAACCGTTACTTTTTGATTAGATATAAACGCTCCGCGATCCATAATAACTACAGAATCTTCACGCAATAACGGTATGTCATTTACCCCGCTAAGTATTTCGGCAGGATTAAAGGGTATGCTTTGTTTCTCTAAGTTTGGAAGCGTCCTGTTAATGTAGCCACGTTCCATATAAGCCTCGGGTTTTAATCCTTGAGCCAGTTTTAAAAGCTGGCTTAATGTAAGGCCTGCGGTGAGCTCGTAAACATCCGGGCGGTATACTGAGCCCTCTAACACTACTCTATTGGTATAACGGTTTGTAATGGCTCCTATTTGAATCTTATCGCCATTATGTGGAGTGTAATTTGAGAAAAGGTTAGCAGGTACATCTTTCACTTCGTGCTGCAAGTCATTAATTTGATCTACTTTAGCAATGCCGGTGTAAGCTATATCAGTGTATCCGCTTGCATATTTAATCAAGTCATCCAAATGTTCGTTTTCTTTTAGCTCATAAATTGCCGGGGTTTTAACCTCGCCGCTAATACTTACTCTTTTTTTGTAAACAGGTATTTGAATTACGTCTTGGTCCTCTAGCCGGATATCACCGTCTTGTATCCCATTTTGCAGGTAGTTGTAAAAATCTATCGTTTTATAAAGTTTGTTATTCCTTATCAACTTAATATATCTTAACGAGCCATTTGCGCTGGGCCCACCAGAGTTATACAGCGCATTAGGAAATGTAGCTAAAGACGATAAAGTAAATGATCCCGGAGTTTTTACTTCGCCTTTTACAGTTACTTTTATACTGCGTGTGGTGCCTAAATTTACAATTAATTGCGTTTGCCCTGAGCTTAAACCCGGGTAAATTTTGGTCATTTTACTTTTAATTAAGCTAGTGGCCTGTTCAATAGTAAAACCGTTTACATGCACTAAACCGGCAAATGGAATTTGTAAATTCCCATCAGGCGTTACTATTGATTCAAGGTTCTTTTCATTTAATCCTGTTAATAATATTAGGACCTTATCGCCGGGGCCTAATACATAGCTTTTGGGCGTAGCTATTGAAAAATTTGGCTCAAACGTAATGGCTTGTTTGAAAAACTGAGTGCCATATACCTCTAATACCGGCTGTTTAGTATTTGTATGTGGTAGTTCGAATGGTTTTGGTTTTATAACCAGGTCAATAATGTCACGCGATGAACCCGTTTTTTGCTTTTCTGTTGATGGAACGGCTTTGGTTACAGAGGCTTTTTTATTTAAACCAAGTAATGTTACTCTATCTTTAAAAGCCTGTACTTCTTCTGTTGGTACACCATTTTTAGCCAACATACTATAAGCCTCCTGTTCAGACAATCCTGAATCCTGTAACTTTTTCCAGGCTTGAGTTATTTGTTCGTCAGTTGCCTGGCTTACCTTCATGTTCTTCAGGTCGCTCATACTTTGGGCCGAGCCTTGCTTTGCAACTATTATTAAACTAAAAAATAATATATAAAATAGGTATTTAGCGCGCATGTAAAATTGATATTAATCTAAGAATGCAAATATAAAATATTAAATCGGTCTAAAGCTATGCTGTAATGCTGCAAGGTGATAGAACCTATAATGCAGGAATTAGTTTTTGTAAACCCTCAAAATGTTTCCGGGTATTTATAAGGTTGTTAATATGTTGTTGGGCGTTTTTGCCCATTTGTATAATTTGCTCGTCATTTACATATAAAGTTTTAATCAAGTTGGCCAATTGAGTGTAATTGCCGGGTTCAAATAATAAACCGGTTTGATTATTAATAACCATCTCTGGAATTGCACCAATTGCCGAGCCTATAACGGGTTTACCCAATGCCATGGCCTCAACTACCGTAAAACCCAAAACTTCATACCATTCAGACGCGCATATCAAAAACTCAGCACCATTAATTATTTGTAAAGTTTCCTGCTTAGTTTTTTTTCCCAGGAAAGTAACATTGTTTAATTGATAATTTTGCTTAAACTCTTGCAGAGCTATTTCCTGTGTACCATCACCAATTATTTTAAGTTGAATATCCGGGCAGTTTTTTATGGCATTTAAAACAGTATGTGCACCTTTAATTTTTTCCAGTCGGCCTACAAAAACTATATACTTTTCCTTAAATAAATTAGGTTTTAGCTTTGCCTCTTCAATCTCGGTATAATCGTAACCATGATATAATTGCACCAGTTTATCCTTATGGAAATTGAACTGCTTAAATTTCTCATACAAAAAAACTGATGGGCATACATAGTGATCTACATAAGCGTAATAGTTTAAATATTGATGTACATAGTTTTCTAAAGCAGCTACGGTACTTGCCAAATATGAGCCTTTTTTGCAGGAGTTTGTAATGCAGTTATAAAATGCCCCGCCAAAACAACGCTCGCATATTTTGTCATGACTTATAAAAGTGCTTTCGGGGCAAATAGGGGTGTATTCATGCAAAGTCCATATTATCGGAATGTTTTTTTCTTTTAATATTTTTAAAATAGTAGGGGTAATATAATGATGAATAACGTTTATGTGAGCAAAGCCTATTTTAACATCAGTTAAAAGGCGTTCCAGGTTTCTTTGTGCTTCGATAGAGTAAATGCTTTTTGAAATAACTTTTATGCCAGCTGTTATACTGCGTTTGTTAATTTTTTTATAATCTATGTTGTCAATAAAGTAATCAGAATAGGGTGATGGAAAGTTCCGGTCATCCTTCATAGAAAATGGTATAACATTGTGGCCTTTCTGTTTATACAGGCTCATCACATTTTCAACATACGTCCAATCGCCCCCACTTGGATACCATGTCCAATTTACAACAAGAATATTCATTAAATAAGCAGTTTCTTCAGGAAATTAAGATTCACACAAACAAAATCTAAAGATGGTTGTATTATATTATATTAAGTATATAAATTATAAAAAATAAAAATTTGGTTTAATAATCTACTACATCCCATCTTGAAAAATGTGAATCACTACAATTTATCAAAAAAATTATAGTGACAGGGTTGCAGGGAGCAATTACTAATTTTTTATCTTTAGCGACATTTATTAATCAACTTAATATTTAAAGTGTTAAACAATTTAATTTTTTATCAAATTGTTTGAATTAATGAATGGTTTTTTTTAAAATATTCTGCTAATGGCTCAAAAAAGGTTAATTTTGAATAGAGAAGTAAAATTCCCTTGTCGCAACTTAAACATCTGCCAGGTGTTGCCATTATGGCGTTAACATTTAATATGAAGAAAAAAATTTACATTGCCGGTGCGGGAGGAATGCTTGGAGAAGCTTTTTATCGCATATTTAAGAACGACTACGAGGTTAAATGCTCAGACAAAGATGTAAATGAAAAATGGCTTAGTTTTTTAGACTTCCGTAATTTTGAAGCCTATAAAAGAGACGTTGAGGCTTTTAAACCAGATTATCTTTTTCATCTAGGTGCGTATACAGATCTTGAATACTGTGAATTAAATTTAGATGATACTTATCTTACCAATACTACTTCGGTAGAAAACGCTGTATTTATTGCTAATAAATTAAATATACCCATGTTATACATTAGTACAGCGGGGATATTTGATGGTAAAAAAGATTTTTATGATGATTGGGATGAGCCTAATCCGTTAGGTCATTACGCGCGTTCTAAATATATGGGTGAGCGTTATGTACGCGAAAATGCTACACGTTATATAATTTGCCGTGCAGGTTGGATGATGGGCGGTGGGCCAGAAAAAGACAAAAAATTTATAAATAAGCTTATTAAACAATTAGCTAACGGCAACCGCAACTTACATGTTGTAAATGATAAAGATGGTACGCCTACTTTTACAGTTGATTTTGCTAAAAATGTCAAACTTTTAATTGAAAGAGAATACTGGGGCCTATACAATATGGTTTGTAATGGCGAAACCAGCCGATATGAAGTAGCCAAGGAATTGGTTAAAATAGTTGGCCTTGATAATGAGGTTACTGTTAATGAGGTTGCCTCGAGTTATTTTAAAGATACTTATTTTGCGCCAAGACCACCTTCTGAAAGATTGATTAACAAAAAACTGGAGCTAAGAAATATGAATATTATGCGTGATTGGAAAATTGCGTTAAGAGAATATATAAATGACTACTACTTAGATTACCTGAAAGAGAAAAATATTTACCCGGTAAAAGAACATATTACTATATAAATATTTACTTTCGATAATGCGTATAGCTGCATTTGGCTTCCGGTCAATCCCTTTGGCAAAAGGCGCTGCAGGAGCAGATAAATTTGCCCTTGAACTATTTCCAAGACTTGTTAACCGAGGGCATAGCGTTATTGCTTATAACCGCAGGTATCCCGATGTATTTGTCGATGTTAACGAATATAAAGGCGTAAAAATAAAGACCTTTAAAACCACTTCCGCAAAAGGCCTTGATACACTTTTACATTCCCTTAAATGTACCTTTGATATTATAATTAATAATACTGCCGATGTTGTACATATACAAAATGGGGGCAACAGTATTTGGGCATTACCTTTACGTTTGTTTGGAAAAAAAGTATTTATTAGCCAGGATGGAGTAGATTGGAAACGCGATAAATGGCCCTGGTATGGTAAACTTTATTTAAGATTGTCGGCGTTTTTAACCGCTTATTTACCCAATGAGGTAATATTTGATAATGTAATAGCAAAGCAGCTATTTGAAGATAAGTTTAAAAAAACATACAAATTTATTCCTTTTGGCAGTGAGGTAGAGCCGGGTCCAGGTGACGAAGGAATTTTAACTAAACTCAATCTTAAAAAAGGCGAATATTATTTATTTGTGGGCAGGTTTATACCTGATAAGGGCTTGCATTATTTATTACCTGCTTTTAAAAATTCTAAATCAACAAAAAAACTGGTATTAATAGGCGGCTCGCCTAACCCATCGCCATACGAACAGCAATTGTTTGATATGGCAAATGAGCAAATGATTTTTCCTGGTTATGTGTATGGTAATGATACTAACACACTGATGGCTAATTCGTACTGTTATATCCAGCCATCAGATGTTGAGGGGTTATCGCCGGTAGTATTAACTGTAATGGGACTAAATGTACCCATGATAGTAAGCGATATTGAAGAAAACCAGTACGCTGTTTTAGATACTGCACGTACCTTTAAAAAAGGTAATATAGCATCGTTAACAGAGGAAATAGATTTTTGTGAATCCAACTATCCCGAAATGTTAAACCTGGCTCAAAAAGCGCGTGAACGCGCCCTAAGTGTATTTAACTGGGAAAAGGTTGCCGATGAGCATGTGCAAGTATTTTTAAATAGCTAAACGGCTTTTTTAAATACCTCTACCAGTTGCAAAGCTGTATTATGCCATGAAAATAAACTAAGGCGTTTAACTCCCTTATCAATCAGGTCTTTCCTTAAATCATCGCCTTCTAATACTTGCTTTATTTTTGCACTTATATCTGTTGTATCAAAAGGATCAAATGGTAATACAGCATCGCCCCCAATCTCAGGTAAACAAGTATTATTAGCAACCAACACGGGTAAGTTATAGCTAAAGGCCTCTAAAACCGGAATACCAAATCCTTCGTTTATTGATGGGAAAACATACATCAAAGCATTTTTGTAAAGCTCGGCCAAAGCCGCATCTGGTAAATAACCCGTCAATACCACTTCGCTTTGCAGCTTGGTTTCATCAATGGCATTGACTATCAATTTATAATCGTTATCAATTTGCGTTGATGGGGTAGGGCCGGCCAATACTAGCTTTAATTCCGGGTATCCTGATTTTTTAACTTCATTAAAAGCATAGATGAGCGCCGGGATATTTTTTCGTTTAAACATTGACCCTACATGCAATATATAGGATTGGGGTTTTAGTGATAAAGACTGTAACAGTTGCTTTGTAGATGTGGTATCTAAATTATTGTTTAATGTTTTTGGTCCTTCATGCACAACTATTAATTTGTCATTAACTATATGTGTGTAATGGTTGATTTGTTTTTTAGCCCAGGCAGATGGCGTAATTACAAAAGGCGACCTTCTTGCCGCCGGGATAGCTGTTTTTTTATACAACCATAACCATAGTTTACCATAGTATTCGGGAGTTTCAAAAAAAAATGCATCATGAAAAACAGGGATGGTTTTATAACCTAAGTGTATAAGCGGCACAAAATTATCGGTGCAGAAAACAATATCACATCCTTTAAAAAAGGCTTTTATAGGTAGTATTAGCTGTTTCCATAATTGGTAACGCACATGTTCTATCAGCTTTAAATATTTATTATTACCGCTGTATACGGGGATGCTTGTATCTATAAAATGAAAACGGAGATCATGAGATTCCATTTTTTTTAACTCATTACATACCTCTTGCAAATAGGTGCGTGTGCCGGTTTTAGCTACCCGTAGGTCGCGCACATCTACCGCTATAGTTAATGGTTTTGGCATAATTTAAATAGCCTCGCGACTTTTTACCACTTTAGCAGGCACACCGGCCACTATTGAATTTTGAGGTACAGATTTAGTTACTACACTACCTGCCGCAATAACGCAGCCATCACCAATAGTTACACCCGCTAAAATAGTAACCCCGCCGCCTAGCCAGCAATTATTACCAATAATAGTAGCTTGTTTGATAACTCCCTGCGTTTTTATGATTTGTTGGAGATCTGAAAAACTATGATTTTCTGAAAATACCTGGATGTTTGGCCCGGTTATAACATCGTTGCCAATAGTAATACCACCTTGCCCGGCTAAGAAGGCGCGGGCGCCAATACCGGTTCTGTCGCCAATGGTAATGCCGGTGCCTTTTTGTGCAATAACGCCTGTGCAAAATAGTATCGAATCACGAGCGATAGACACATGATCGCCCAATTGTATGCCATTGGTTGATAGGGCGTTTATATCAACATTATCACCCAATATTAAATTTTTACCTGCCACTATCTGGTAGCCATGCCTCACTTTTACATGTGTGCCGACAAAGAGTAATCCGGCAGATTTTTTTAAAAAGGGCTTTAACAACAAACCCCTTATCACCTGGAACCACCTAACCCAGGTAACGCTAAAAAGGTCGCGGCCAGAGTAAGCGCTTTCCCATTTATAATTGGGATCGTTCTTTAGTGTTTTTATGAGTTTTTCAATTATCATTTGCCGGTTGTACTTGAGGTTGTACAGGGTACATTATCATGCTGATAAATAAACCTGATAAAAACCAATCCATGTATGACAGATAGGAGGATGACTCTACTTCGGATGTTAGCATCGGGATAAAGAAGCCAACCTTAATCAACAAAACCGCCATACATACTTTCCTTTCTTTGCCTTTTAGTTTATTTAACCATTTTAAGCCTGCTTTAACAAACATTATATATATGGCCAGGTATAAAAATAAGGCAATTATACCAGCTTGCACTCCAATAATTATAAATTGATTTTCGCCGCCTACGTTTTCGCCCAATGAGCCTGCTACCCGGCCCGATGTACCCAACCCCAGACCCAACGGATGCGCGATCATAGATAATATGCCCTCAACCCATTGTACCAGGTGCCCAACGCTTGATGGGTCGCTAAAATCAATGGTATTCATCAATACAGCAATAAGGCCACTGTTATTATTGCTTTCAAATTGCGTAAATAGGTATATAAGATATATCAATGCCAGGCCTACACTAGCATGAACCGTATTTGTAATAAATTTCTTTTTGGTGATCAATGCATATACATAAATTATTAAAAAATAACCTGCAAGTGGCGCGCGCGATAGCGCAAATAGTATAGAAAAAACAGTAGCGCATAGCGCCAGTATACCAGTTATGTTTATTTTAAATTTATTATCATCCCTGGTGTATAAAGCTCCTATAACCGCTAACGCCAGTAAAGTGGCCGCAGCGTGTTCAAGCGGATTATTAAAGAAACTTGCGAAGCGCCGTAAGCCGCTGTCCGAGTCGAATGTTGTACTTAAACCAAAAATGCCGCTGGGTTCAATATTAAAAAAGTAATAGCAATACTCTGTATAGCCAGTAAATAATTGTAACTGCTGATGCATCATTACTTCGACACATAAAACCGCGCCAGCGGCTATAGTTAACAATACTATGTAATTGAAGTACTTATTAATGTATATGGTTTTAGGGTCAAACAAGCGGCCCGTAAAATATACTATTATGTAAAAGGAGGTGCTTTTAAAAGCTAAAAGCCGTGCACTAAATCCTTGCTGACCAATTGGTAAAATTGCATACAAAAGTGTATAAACGAAAAAAACTAATATAGCATAATCAATAAGGTGGAACCTTGGCCTGTATTTTAGAGTAGCAATATTTAAAGCTAACACACTTAATACCAGCAACTCTTTAAAGAACTGAAAAAATGGAATAAAACTTTTAAGCCCCAGCATGTATGAAACAGACATGGCTGTTGTGTACATTGATAAACCAAAAATAAAAAACAGCAATATCCCCTCGGGACGGCCTTTGTAGACCTCTCTTACCGCCATAACAAACGAAATAAGATATATGAGTGGAAAAATAAACATGCTTAATTAATGCTGATATTGTTTGTAGACCAAATTAACTTTTTTGATGTGAAAAGACCGTCTTTTAAGCCTTTAATTAAAAGACGAGCTTTTTCGTTACGTCTCCGCACTATGAAGTAGGCCAGTAAAGCCAGGTAATAAAAACCATTATAAATTATATTAATGGGATAAAATATTGGGTTACCATATCGCCGCAAAAACCAAGTATGGTTACGACTTGTATAGTAGTGAATAACAGGGCTTAAAAACCCTTCTTTCTTTTCGACTTTTGCAGATACGCCTGCCTCATGATACATCTTACAAGCAGGGAGGTAATGCAACTCATAACCGCAATTACGCAATCTGAATGATAAGTCCACGTCCTCATAATACAAAAAGAAATCCTTGTTAAACCCTCCGCCCATAACTAACGCGGCATTTCTTATCATCATACAACAACCGGTTACCCATTCTACGGGTTTATAACTGTTAATATCAATATTATCGGGTAATGTAGTTGATGAAGATGTTGTACCTAACACTGCATTAAAACTGCCCTCTCCATTCCATAGTTTTGTTTTGTCGTGCATCCAGTATATAGCAGGTTGTACAGCAGCGGCGTGGCCATGATTGGATAAATGTGTGCTTAATGTGGTTACTATATCCTCATCAACCAATGTATCTGTATTCATTATCAATGAGTAGGTATAGTCATTTTTTATACTGTAACCCAATCCCCTGTTATTTCCTTCGGCAAAACCAAGGTTCTGTTTGTTTTCTATATATATTAAATCCGGAAATTGTGTTTTGAGTTGAGATAGCGAATTATCTGTAGAACCATTGTCCACAACAATAATATCAAACACTTGCTCATCACAATATTGTTGTAATGATAAAATACAATTTGCCGTATATACGGGTGTATTCCAGTTAAGCAAAATCAGCGCTACAGGTTTAGCCATTATTTATGGATGATTTTTTTATAACATACTCATACATAACCCAGGCGCAGCATTCAATAATAATAGTAAAGCCTCCAATTAACAAATAGTTACCAATAGTTACCAGCGTAAATGCTACTAAAGCGGCTACAAAAACTAAAAGTATAGCAATTTTAAATATGTAAAGGTTTTTACTTTTTAAAAGCATATCTAACATACTAAAAACATTTAAAGCTGATATAACTGGCACAAATGCCATTACCCTTAAAATCATAACAGCATCAGCATCGTGCTTTTTTGATAAGGTGTAAATTATAAAGTCGGCCAATACAAATATTACCAACGCGCCGGCAAAGCAAACTCCTGCAAATAAGTATTTAGATTTTTTTCGATAAACACCCCACATAGCCGTGCTTTGTTTATAAAGGTTAACCGCATTTGGGTACATCGCGTTGGTAACAATGTTTAACAAATTTCTGCATTGCCCAATAACCCTATCGGCTAAAGTATAAGCCCCTAAAAGCCCGGAGTTATTCCATTTTAAAGCAAAAATTATAATTGATTGCTGCAAGTTGGCTGATATATTATTTACAGTGAGGTAAAAATTATCTTTCCCTATTTTTAACAGATCGGTTTTTAAGGGTGTGTTAAAACTTAGTTTAAGCTTAACAGCTAAATAGATCAACAGGCCAAAATAGGTTATGATATTACCTGTCCCCAAAATAAAATTGACCCATACAGCATCAGCAGGGCCTTTTATTAATAACAGCAGGGCTATTACCGCCGCAATATTTGATATTAAATTCCATATATTAAGTATCCTTAATTTTTCAATTCCGATAAAAAAACACAAGGGGTTAAATACTTCGGCCAGTACAATGGGCGCTGCTAGTAAAATGTAATTATAATAGCCAATATGCATCCAATAAAACATTAATAATCCTATTATAAACAGTATAAAAATAAGTGCCCTTATTAATAATGTATTATAAAACACTACGCTTAGTTTTAAATTATCTGTAAGGTTAAAGGCAGTGTCTTTTATACCTGATTGCCCGGTACCATAATTAATAACAGTACCTGCAAGAGTTGAAAAGCGATAGGCAAACATGATCATGCCAAATCCTTCAATACCTACATCGCCTGTTATAATGCGGATGGTAATAAACAACAATAATACATTAGAGACCTGTATACTACTTAGGTTAAGAAAATTAGAAAGGATGTTTGTAGCCCTTAACCTTTTATAAGAATCTTTAATGCGTTGTTTCAAATGTTATAAATTGATAGCAGAGCAAATTTAACTTAATTTAATTATAATAGTGCGGCCATGTGTTTTAGAACTAAGTAGTAGTAATAGCTTGAACAAATAATAAACGTTATTA
Source organism: Mucilaginibacter sp. (assembly GCF_028288185.1). Classification (GTDB taxonomy): domain Bacteria; phylum Bacteroidota; class Bacteroidia; order Sphingobacteriales; family Sphingobacteriaceae; genus Mucilaginibacter. Next base: position 49,509 of record NZ_JAQBOF010000008.1, read on the forward strand.
TTTATATTATTCTACATTGTATAATTATCTTCGCAAATCGATAGTTTATATATGAATTTTCTAAATCCCCGTATAAAAGATCTTCAGCAATTGGCTAAGGATAAGCAAGAAGAATATTTAAATGCAGCGCCATTTCCTAATATTGTTTTTGATGATTTTTTTAATGAGGAGATGTTAAGCCAGGTTTTAGCTGACTTTCCGGACCTTTCAACCAAGCAAGATGTTAAGTTTTACGATAATAAAAACGAAAAAAATAAATTAGAAGCCAAAGGCGAAAAGCATTTTAGTGATATTACAAAAGCTTTTGTACATTACTTAAATTCAGAGCCAATGCTTGAATTTTTGCAGGAGCTTACCGGTATAAAAGAGACGTTACTATCAGATCCTTATTTGCTGGGTGGTGGTTATCACGAAATTAAGCCCGGAGGATTGCTAAAAGTGCACGCCGATTTTAATAAGCATGAGTTGACTTGGATAGACCGCAGGATAAATTTACTGGTGTATCTAAACAAAGACTGGGACGAAAGCTACGGAGGGCATTTTGAACTGTGGGATAAAGACATGACTAAATCCTATCATCGTGTATTGCCGGTTTTTAATAGGATTGCCATATTCTCTACTACTGATTTTTCTTACCACGGACATCCAAATGCACTTGCTTGCCCGCCAGATCGAAGCCGAAAATCATTAGCGTTATATTATTACAGTAATGGTCGCCCAAAAAGTGAGGTAAGCCGTAACGCACATGCTACGCTATTTAAAGACAGGGCAGGGGTTACAGGCGACACTATTAAAGAGCCTGTAACACTAAAAGATGTAATACGCGAACTTACGCCACCAATTATTTACAACTCCATAAAAAAGATGGTTAAAGGTGACAGATAACTATAAGAAGATGATAGGTATTTTAAATAATGTGTACATATTTTACCGCATAATATACTGCAATGAATAATATTATAGTTTTTGGCGCTTCGGGTCAATTGGGGCAATGCATTAAAAATGTAGCTGCTTTAAAAGAAGTAACAAATGTGATTTTCCCGCCAGAGTCTGAAGCAAACATACTCGATACAGATGGCTTAAACAGGCTGTTTGAGCAATATAAACCCGCTTACGCCATTAATTGCGCTGCTTACACAGCCGTGGATAAAGCTGAGGATGATAAAGAACTAGCCGATAAAATAAATAATGTAGGTGCTGCTAATTTGGCCGATCAATGTAATAAACATGGTGTTGTATTAATTCATATATCTACTGATTTTGTTTTTAAAGGAGATGTCGCTCATCCGCTTATAGAACAAGATGAAGCAAGCCCTATAAGTGTTTACGGCCAAACTAAATTGGATGGCGAGAAAGCAGTTGCCTTGATCTTAAAAGAACATTTTATTATTCGTACCGGTTGGCTTTATTCTGAATATGCTAACAACTTTGTTAAAACCATGTTGAAGTTGGGTAGCGATAGAGATGAGCTGAAAATAATTGCTGATCAAGTGGGTACTCCAACTTATGCCATTGATCTGGCAACTTTTATTTTATTGGTTGTTAATAGCGAAAGTAAAGCCTATGGTATATACCATTACAGCAACGAAGGCGTTACATCATGGTTTGATTTTGCGCGGGCAATATTTGATATATCTGCAACTACGGTAAAAACTATACCAATTCGTACGGATGAATATCCTACCCGGGCAATCCGTCCAAGCTACTCTGTAATGGATAAAAGCAAAGCAAAACAAACATTTAATATAGAAATACCTTATTGGAGAGATAGCCTGGTAAGTTGCATCGGTAAACTTCAATAATTACTAATACATATATATGAAAGGAATAATCTTAGCCGGCGGATCTGGTACCAGGCTTTATCCCATAACAAGAGCAATAAGTAAGCAGTTAATGCCTATTTATGATAAACCGATGATCTACTATCCCTTATCGGTATTAATGCTGGCTGATATCAAAGATGTTTTAATTATTACTACACCCGAAGATAGTGACAGTTTTAAACGCTTATTGGGCAATGGAAAAGACTTAGGCTGTAATTTTGAATATGCTGTACAGACTGTACCTAATGGTTTAGCGCAGGCCTTTGTGATAGGCGAAAAATTTGTAGGAAATGATAAAGTGGCCCTTGTATTGGGCGATAACATTTTTTATGGCAGCGGTTTTAGTAAGCTGATACAGAGTTTTAATGATGTAAGTGGCGCAGCGGTTTTTGCTTACCCGGTTGCTGATCCTGAGCGTTATGGTGTTGTAGAGTTTGATGAAGACTTTAAAGCATTATCAATTGAAGAAAAACCCGAAAAACCAAAATCAAATTTTGCAGTGCCGGGATTGTATTTTTATGATAATACAGTTGTTGAGATCGCTAAAAATTTGGAAATGTCGCCGCGTGGTGAGTACGAAATAACTGACGTAAATAAATATTACTTACAGCATGGTACTTTGCAGGTAGGTGTAATGGATAGAGGCACGGCATGGCTGGATACCGGTACTTTCGATTCATTAAGTGATGCCAGCGAGTTTGTACGTGTTATTGAAAAACGCCAGGATACAAAGATCGGGTGTATTGAAGAAGTTGCCTACCGCATGGGGTTTATTGATAAACAACAATTAAAAGAGATAGCCAAAAAGTATATAAAAAGCGGTTACGGCCAATATTTATTGCGCCTTATCAAGTAAGCCGATAATAGTTTCAGGCTGGATGTCGTTGGGTTGGAGCCAGTGGATAGTTTGATCTTTTCTAAACCAGGTCATTTGCCTTTTTGCAAAGTGCCGGGTGTTTTGTTTAATCAATTCTACAGCTTTGGTTAAATCTATTTTTCCATCAAAATAATCAAACAGCTCACTGTAACCCACCGTGTTTAGCGCATTTAAATCACGATGTGGAATAAGGCCTGCAACCTCATTTGCCAAGCCTTGTTTAATCATATCATCTACCCGTTGGTTAATCCTATCATATAAAACCTCGCGTGGCAGGTCCAAACCAATTTTTAAGATTTTGAATGGCCGTTTATTAATGGTTGATTTACGGAAGGATGAAAAAGGTTCCCCTGTGCTTCGGTAAACTTCTAAGGCCCTTATAATTCGTTGAGGGTTACTCAAGTCAACTTCATTATAATAAGCCGGGTCTGCTGTTTTTAATTCCTCTTGCAGAGTAGTAATGCCTTTTTCAGTAAATTCATTATTAAGCTGTTCTCTTATTACTGCATCAGCTTGTGGTATGTCGTCAAACCCCTCGCACAATGCTTTAATATATAGGCCCGAGCCGCCAACCAGTATTACAACATCATGGTTTTGAAACAGTTTATCTAACAAGGCTAATCCTTGTTTTTCAAAATCGCCAACCGAAAAATTTTCTGTAATAGAATGCGAATCAATAAAGTAATGTTTGGCTGCATCTAGTTCCAATCTGGTAGGTTTGGCAGTGCCGATAGACATTTCGCGATAAAACTGCCGTGAATCTGCTGATAAAATTACCGTTTTATAATGCTGTGCTAGCCTAATAGCCACCGCAGTTTTACCCGATGCAGTAGGCCCGGTAATTACAATTAGTTGATGACTCATGGTTGATAGTTCATAGCTATTATCTATGAACTAACTAATAATCGTCGTGCGATTTGCCGCTATCTTCAAATCCTTCGTCATCAGAGAATTCGCTGCCAAATTCATCTTCTTCCTCCTCTTCATGTTCTTCAACAACAGCTTCGCCGGTTTCGTCCACTTCCGAGAAATCTTCGGTATCTTCATGGTTCATACCCATTTCATGCAGGAAATCAAAATCATCTGCTCCTGTTTCGGCAGTTGCAGCTGTTGCAGCGTCTGCAATAGTAACAAACTGTCTTGGGGCGTCACCAACAGATTTGATGATTGCAGGGTAAGTAACGCCTGGAGTTTCATCTAAAATGATCTTCATTAACTCCACATGAAAATCAAACGGACGGTCAAAGTTAAAGATGTAATAAAATTTTTGGTGCGGGTCGTCAATGCGGCTGCTTAGTTTTACTTTTTCCATTAAGGCTACACCACGGTCAATCCGGCGTTGGTTTGGCAGGTAGGTAATTTCTTCGCCTTTTAACCATTGATCATTGCTGATATAAAAAGATGAAGAATATTCTGAATTGTAACCTGTTGACTGATGTATAGCCCGGTGAAGATCTTCAAATGTTTGAGTAGATTTAATATCTATCTCTCTTGTTACATCGTCATAATCCTCAAAAGTAACTCTAAACCTGTATAGTGCCATTGTATGTGTTAGTGGAAATTTTTGGTAAAAATAATATTTTAATTTGTGTTTGTGTTTGCCACAACTTTTAAGCCAATTTCTTCGCCTTTTTTAATTGTGAAGTTTATTGCCTCGGGGCGCGAGTTAGGTATCTCGCCTTCCAATATAGCTTCACGTATTTGATTTTTAATTATACCTACTTCGCGGCCCTCTTTTATACCAAATAATTCCATAATATCTGTACCGGTAACAGGTGGCTGCCAGTTACGGATACTATCGCGCTCTTCAACATCTTTTAATTTTTGCTGAACCAGCTCAAAATTATTACGGTACTTTTTAACCTTGTACTCGTTTTTGGTGGTAACGTCTGCTTTACACAACAGCATTAGTCCCTCAATGTCGTCACCGGCTTCAAATAACAATCTTCGTACAGCCGAATCAGTAACGATAGACTGCGATAATACTATCGGCCTTAAATGCAGCTGAACCAGTTTTTGCACCAGTTTCATCTTCTCATTTAGTGGCAATTTTAGCTGCGCGAATATCTTGGGTACCATGCGTGCGCCTTTGTCCTCATGCCCATGAAACGTCCAGCCATGGCCCGGCTCAAAACGTTTGGTAGGTGGTTTGGCAATATCATGTAATATGGCCGCCCAGCGCAACCAAAGATCGTCCGTGGTTTCGCAAATGTTGTCTAACACTTGCAGTGTATGGTAAAAATTATCCTTATGCCCCTTGCCGTCAATATATTCTACGCCATAAAGTGCGGTCATCTGCGGGAATATTTTATGCAGCAATCCCGTATCAAACAAATAATTAAAACCGATGGATGGTTTTTTTGATAAAATGATCTTATTCAGTTCGTCCGTTATCCGCTCTTGCGATACAATGCTGATGCGGTCGGCATTGTTTTTTATAGCCTCAACGGCAATATCATCTATTCTGAAGTTTAACTGCGATGCAAACCTGATAGCGCGCATCATTCGCAATGGGTCATCAGAAAAAGTTTCGATAGGGTTAAGTGGTGTCCTGATCAGTTTGGCGCAGAGGTCCTTTATCCCTTCAAATGGGTCAATTAAATCGCCAAATGTATCAGGGTATAAAGAAATAGCCAAAGCGTTAATGGTAAAATCACGGCGTTTTTGATCGTCTTCTAAAGTGCCGTTCTCTACAATAGGTTTACGCGAATCTAGGCGGTACGACTCTTTACGAGCGCCCACAAACTCAACCTCCAAATCCTGGTATTTTAAAGAGGCGGTGCCGAAGTTTTTAAATACGGCCAGCTTTACTTTCAACTTAGCAGCAACAGTCTCGGCGAAGGCAATACCGTTACCAATGATAACGATATCAATATCTTTCGATGGGCGCTCTAAAAAAATATCGCGCACAAAACCACCGATAGCGTAAACCGGCAAATTTTGCTGGCCTGCAAGCTGCGATATCGTGGTAAATATGTGATGTTTTAGATGCGCTTTCATTAATTGCAAAGCTAATAATAATTATTAGCGACGAATAAACTCAAAGCGGCCATCGGGTGCAAGCCGCATTATGGTTGATGGATTTTTAATTTCCATGCTATGTTGGTCCACATCTACCACATAGTCAACACCATCTATTACTTCCTGGTCTATCTGCGAAAAGTATTGTGGTGATGGTTTGCCACTGATGTTTGCCGATGTAGATACCAATGGCCTGCGCAAACGCTGTATCAACCCCTGGCAAAACGGATGATTTGACACCCTGATGCCCACACTGCCGTCATTAGCAATTAATGCAGGCGAGATGTTTCTTGCACCCGGCATAATTAGCGTTAACGGATTTTCGGCATATTCAATAAGATTATAAGCTAGCTCGGGTACTTCCTGTATGTAACTGGCCAGTTTATTGTCCGTATCCAACAAAATGATCATGCTTTTGGCTTCATCCCGCTGTTTAAGGCGATATATTTTTTTTACTGCTTCGGTATTTGCCGCATCACAACCTATCCCCCAAATGGTATCGGTAGGGTAGAGGATAATACCGCCGTCCTGTACAACTTTAAAAGCTTTAGCTACTTCGTCTCTAAGCATGGTTTAAATATAAGCTCAAGGCGTTAATAATTCTTTGATCGTCTAATAGTTCCATACACTTTGGTATGCCGTATAGCTTGCATTCGTTACGCACGCAGGGCTCGCAGTTTAGCTGGCCTGCACGTAATACGGTTAAGTTAGCTTTGTTATATGGAGCCGTATTATGTTCATTACCCGCGCCAAATAGGGCAATAACCGGTGTGCCCAAACTATTTGCCAAATGTGCCGGGCCCGAATCTGTGGTTAACAAAACTTTTGCACCTGCCATTAAACTGGTTAATGTAACCAAGGTTGTTTTGCCGGTATAGTTTTCTATCCGGTCCTGATTTATGGCATTAACCAAAATCTGCTCCAAAAAAATAGCATCTTTCGGAGCGCCTATCAGGCCAAATTTAACGTCTATAAAAGTATTGGTTAACAAATTCAATAAAGCACGGCCTTTGTCCAGTGGCATCCTGCGCGATTCAGCTTCCGAGTTAAAATTAAGTAACACCAGTTTGTTTGGTTCCCGCGTTTCGGGGTTAAGCATTACTTTACGGCCCGTTACGGGCATTTCGTTAAACTGTTCAAGTATTGACAGATACTCATCAACCCGATGTGCATTTTTAGGCCTTTTGCAAACTTTGGTCAAAAGTAAAAAGCCACCTTCTTTGCTAAAACCAACGCGTTGCTTGGCATTAGTTGCTTTACCCATTACTGCCGATGATAAAGAATCGGGCAGGTTAAAAAACAGGTCGTACTTTTCGGTACGCAAACTTTTGCCGTAACGGTAGGCACCAACAAGACCGTTATATTCTTCTTTTAAAAATGAATGGATCTGGGTTAACCCAGGTATAAGTGATGCTACAGGGCTCAGCTCTTTTTTTATGATAACATCAACCTGTGCCATCGGATAAAGCTGCTTAACCGCCCCGATGAAAGCTGTACTCATAACTACATCACCAAGCCAGTTAGGCAATCTTATCAGTATTTTCATTGAGTTATGAGTTTTGAGTTATGGGTGGTGAGTAAATAAAGAGACACTCGTCACTCAAAACCCACCACTCAAAACTATTAAACAGCTACATTATTTTCCCTTAAAGCATCGTTTAACGATGTCTTTTTGTCGGTTGATTCTTTACGTTTGCCTATTATCAAAGCGCATGGCACTTGAAAATCACCGGCAGGAAATTTTTTGGTATATGAACCCGGAATAACTACAGATCGAGCCGGTACAAAGCTTTTGTACTCGACAGGTGTGCTGCCCGTAACATCAATAATTTTAGTTGATGCGGTTAAAACTACGTTTGCACCTAGTACGGCCTCATGCTCAACGTGCACGCCTTCAACCACAATAGCTCTTGATCCTAAGAAACAGTTGTCCTCAATAATAACCGGTGCGGCTTGTACCGGTTCTAATACGCCGCCAATACCAACACCGCCACTTAGATGCACATTCTTGCCAATCTGCGCGCATGAGCCTACAGTTGCCCAGGTATCAACCATGGTACCTTCGTCAACATAAGCGCCTATGTTTACATAGCTGGGCATCATGATAACACCCTTGGCCAGGTAAGCGCCGAAACGTGCGGAGGCTCCGGGCACTACACGTACACCGGTTTTTTTATAATCTGTTTTTAGTTTCATTTTATCATGAAACATAAACGGACCGGCTTTAATTTCTTCCATCGTACGTATAGGGAAGTATAGTATAACCGCTTTCTTTATCCAATCGTTAGTATGCCAGCGAGAGCCAATTAGCTCGGCAACGCGTATCTCGCCTTTGTCTAACCGCTCAATTACGGTTTCAATAGCATCTGTATATTCTTTATAACCTAACAGGTTCCTGTCTTCCCAGGCTGCCTCAATTAATTTTTTTAGATCTTGCATTGGTAAATTTAAACTTTCGACAAATTAAAGGAATTTTAGGGAGATTTGTTTGATAATTGTTGATTGCTATACGGCGGCGAATACTCACCCCGACATCGCTTCGCTCGTCGACCCTCTCTTTCGCAAGTGAGAAAGAGGGTTGTTCGATGACAAATCTAATATTTGCTAAATTTGCGTTTTAATACCATGCCCGAAAAAGAAAAACTTAGAATAGATAAATACCTTTGGTCCATCCGCCTGTTTAAAACACGCACGCTGGCATCTGATGCTTGCAAGGCGGGGCGTGTAAAATTGGACGGTAATAACATTAAACCATCGCACGAGGTTAAACTGGGCGAAACCTACCAGGTATCAAAAGGCCCTGATCGTAAAATAATAAGGGTAACCGGGTTGCTTGAAAGCCGTACCGATGCCAAAACCGCTGTTGGTTATTATGAAGATATTACGCCTGTTGAGCAAACGCCTGCATTTAAATCAATGTTTCAGGCCCCGGTACTTAAACGCGATAGGGGTACGGGTAGGCCTACTAAACGGGATAGACGAGAGATTGATGGTTTGCAGGACGATTTTTTTAAAAAGGAAGAAGATAGCCCCCTCTAAATCTCCCCCGGTAGGGGAGACTTTTTAATTTTTATTTAAGCCCTCCCTACCCGGGAGGGTTTGGGTGGGGCTTAGTAATCTGTCTTACTCTCTGATTCACTCCACAACTTAAACGCGCTTAGCGCTTCATCGCGCATTAATTGTACAACAGGTAGTTTGCGTTTGTCCATGGGCAAGTCAAGCTCTTCGTAAATAAAGTGGTCATCAAAGCCTATCGCGGCTGCATCAACTTTGGTATTGGCGTAGTAAATCTTATCTATCCGGGCCCAATAAATAGCACCCAGGCACATAGGGCAGGGTTCGCAGCTGGTGTAAATTTCGCAGCCTGCTAAGCTAAAAGTGCCCAGTTCCTGGCAAGCCAGGCGTATGGCCGATACCTCGGCATGTGCTGTGGGGTCATTAGTGGGTACAACTCTATTTGCACTGCGGGCTACTACCATTCCGTCTTTTACAATAACGGCACCAAACGGGCCGCCTTGTCCTTCTGTTACATTATACTCGGATAGGTCAATCGCCATCCGCATAAATTTTTCGTGATTGCTCATAATAGAATCAAGATTTAAGAATCAAGAGGCAAAATATCTCCTGCCATTAAAAGAAAAACCTCAACTTTTAGCTGAGGTTTTCAATATCGAAATTAAATATCAGGCATCTGCACATTAGTACATCTGCAATCTGCACATCCGCTTATTTTTTATCCTTTGCGTAAGCGTCATTTAATATTTTAACCGCATCGGCAGTTATGTCAAGGCTTGGGTCAACATATAATACACCCGGAGCTGCTTTTGAGTAAGTCAATACCAATTTATAACCTTTTTCTTTAGCGTAAGTTTTAGAAAAATCGGTCAGCTTTTCATAAAGCTTGTTAGTTTCTTTCCCTTGCTCGGTTTGGTAGTCTGCACCTTCGCTTTGCTCAAACTGTTGTTGCGATTGTTGTTCGCGTGATAAACGTTGCTCAATAGCCTGGCGTTTATCTGCAGGTAAAGTAGCCGCGTCTTTTTGATAATCGGCAATTTCGCGGGCTAACGCCTGGCGTTTAGAATTAACTTCGGCCTGAGCAGCTTTGCCTTTTTCGGTAAGACGAGCCTGCATGTCTTTAGCATATTCATATTTAGCCAATAAGGAATCAGAGTTTATATATACTGTTGTTCCTTTATCAGATGTTGCTGTGGTGGTAGTTGCAGCCGTTGTTGCTGCCGGTTTATTATTGCAGGCAACCATGCTTGCTACCGTTAATAAGCCTAAAGTAATGGTTAAAATAGAACCCGTAGTTTTCATTTAAATTGATTTGTTTTTTTGATGATGGTTGACGGCGTTAAGCACATCGTTATTTTTAATAATTTTTTTCACAAAGATAAACTTTCGTACTAACTATCCTAATCAATTAACCCGCTTGTATTCACACTGGTATTAAGGGTTTAGGCGGTAGTAATTTTGGCTGTTTGCCGGGTATTGGTGGTTTAACCGGTATTAATTTTAGCTGTTTTTCGGGCATTAAGGATTATGCCGGTAGTAATTTTTGGTGTTTTCCGGGCATTGACGCTTATGCCGGTAATAGTTTTTTTTAATTAATATACAGCATATCAGCTATTTATGATTTTTACGCAGGTTTTTTTGCTGATTTTTTATCTATCGCGATGCAAAAAAAACAATGGTAAACAGCGCCGGAAATAGCGATGTCAGGTATCTACAAAAATACGAAAATCAGTCCGTAAAAAATAATGTAGCCATAAAAAGCTGTTCGTTAACTTGTTATATTCCCGCATAAATTCGAAGTTGTTTTTACGCCACGCATAAGTATATTAACAAGCATTCATTTTATCAACAGTAGTGAAAAAATGCTTTAAAATGAGTACTTTTGTGAGTTATTGTTTTAACCAAAATATGAGCGAAGAAAATATAGACAAATCGAATTACTCAGCAGATAATATACAGGTTTTAGAGGGTTTAGAAGCAGTGCGTAAGCGCCCGTCCATGTACATTGGCGATACAGGCGTAAAAGGCTTGCACCATTTAGTGTATGAGGTTGTAGATAACTCGATAGATGAGGCGCTGGCCGGCTATTGCGATACTATAAACGTTACCATACACAAAAGCAACTCAATTACCGTTGTTGATAATGGCCGTGGTATCCCAACCGGTATCACTACTAAAGAACAAGTATCGGCACTACAAATTGTAATGACCGTTTTGCACGCCGGTGGTAAGTTTGATAAAGACACTTACAAAGTATCAGGTGGTTTGCATGGTGTGGGTGTAAGTTGCGTTAACGCGCTATCTATCCACATGAAAACTGTTGTTGAGCGCGATGGGAAAATGTTTACCCAGGAATATTCTGAAGGTAAGCCTTTGTTCGAAGTAAAAGAAATTGGCAAGTCAGACCGCACCGGTACTACTCAAACTTTCCAGCCCGATCCTACGATATTTACTTTAACTACCGAATATAAATTTGACACACTGGCTGCCCGCTTACGCGAGCTGGCTTACTTAAATAAAGGCATCCGCTTAACATTGACTGACGAGCGTGAGCCCGAAGAGGATGGAAGCTTTCCGATGGAAGAGTTTTACTCGACCGGTGGATTGAGCGAGTTTGTTAAATTTTTAGATGGCACCCGTACCGCGATAATACCAGAGCCTATTTATTTGGATGGGATAAAACAAGGTATCCCGGTTGAGCTGGCGCTACAGTACAATGATACGTATTCAGAAAACGTACACTCGTACGTTAACAATATTAATACCATTGAAGGTGGTACCCACGTTGCAGGGTTCCGCAGGGGATTAACCCGTACCTTAAAAAGCTATGCTGATAAGGAAGGCTTGCTGAAAAACATGAAGATAGAAATTACCGGTGATGACTTCCGCGAGGGGTTAACTGCTGTAATTTCTGTAAAAGTGCAGGAGCCGCAGTTTGAAGGACAAACCAAAGGCAAGTTGGGTAACAACGAGGTAATGGGCGCGGTTGATATGGCCGTAGGCGAAATTTTAGGTAACTACCTGGAAGAGCATCCTAAAGAGGCCCGTATGATAGTTAACAAGGTTATACTGGCCGCTACTGCCCGTGCCGCTGCCCGTAAGGCGCGCGAAATGGTGCAGCGCAAGAGTGTAATGGGTGGCTCGGGCTTGCCGGGTAAACTATCTGATTGTGCTAACAGCGACCCGGCTTTATGCGAGTTATATCTTGTCGAAGGTGACTCGGCGGGTGGTACTGCCAAGCAGGGCCGCGACCGCGAATACCAGGCTATATTACCGTTAAGGGGTAAAATACTTAACGTGGAGAAAGCCATGGAGCATAAAATTTACGAGAACGAAGAGATAAAAAACATGTTTACCGGCCTGGGCGTAAGCCGCGGCACGCCCGAGGATGATAAAGCGTTAAACATAGCTAAACTGCGTTACCACAAAATTGTGATCATGACGGATGCTGATGTGGATGGATCGCATATTACAACATTGATCCTTACTTTCTTCTTCCGTTATATGAAAGAGCTGATCGAAGCGGGTTATGTTTACATCGCATCGCCACCACTTTACCAGGTTAAAAAAGGTAAGGAGTTTGAATACTGCTGGACAGAAGACCAACGCCTGGCGGCTATACAAAAACTAAAAGGTGCCGGTAAAGAAGATAGCGTACACGTACAACGTTACAAAGGTTTGGGCGAGATGAACGCCGAGCAATTATGGGAAACCACAATGGACCCTGCCCGTCGTACACTTAAAAAAGCCACTATTGAAAATGCTGCCGAGTGTGACCACACCTTCTCCATGTTAATGGGCGATGAGGTTGCCCCGCGCCGTGCATTTATTGAGAAGAATGCGAAGTATGCAAGAATAGATACGTAGTAGATATCGGATATCGGATTTTCGATGTCGGATTATTTGAATATTTAAAAGCCGCTCAACGAGCGGCTTTTTTATTCTATAACCCTCAAGTCATTTGCGCGGCATAACGGTTAGCTAATCGTTATGTAACTCATCGCTTGGTAGCGCTCAATTGCCGCTAAGGCTGTTACTTTTGTCTTGATACAAAAGTAACCAAAAGATCCAAGTCAGCCCGATCGCTGCCACTTCACAGGCCAGACTCCCGGCCGCGCGTGCTGACAGGCCACCGCTTTTTTGGATTGCTCACAAATACAGAGATCTTGGTTTTATCTCCAAGCGTCAGACGAAAAGCTTCGGATGAAAGCAGGCAGAATAAGTTGGCCATAAGAGGTGGAGAGGGCATAGCAACTTTTTGTTGAAGCGAAGGCATAGTGCACGCGAAGCAGGGCAAAAATATTGCAGCCCGTGATTCTGCCTGATTGCAGGGCAAAGGCCTTGCGTGCAAAGAAGCATATCGTCTGACTTGATTTTTTGTTACTTTTTCATCTAAGGAAAAAGTAATGGGCCTCCGCGGCCAAGAGCGAGCGGATGCTCTAAGTTTGCAAGACTATAGTTCCGGTGTGTGAATGCGGGTGATGCGAACTTGAAAATCCCTAAGAAAAAAATAAACTTACTTCAAAAAAGCCGTTTATTAAGCGGTTTTGTTTTACATAATTAATCGCTTGATATACAGGTTTTTATGCATATCAACCGTATTTTTAAGTTATATAACTGTAAAATAAGTTGCATAACTGAAAAATTAGTTATAGGTTTGATTTATGGAAGAGTTAACAAAAACCGAAGAGCGCGTAATGCAAATTTTATGGAAGTTAAAAAAAGGCTTTGTGAATGATGTTATTGACGCCATGCCTGATGACCCCAAGCCGCCTTATAATACCATTTCATCAATAGTGCGCCTGTTAGAAAAAAAAGGTTATATAGGCTATAAGGCTTATGGAAAAACGCACGAATATTTTCCACTCATTACCAAATCAGAATATCGCAAGGCATCATTAAAAAAAATGTTGTCGGGGTATTTTGATAACTCGGCCGAAAGCCTCTTTTCTTTTATGCTGAAAGAGAATCAGCTAAGCAAAGAAGATATTGAAAAAATTAAAGACATTATTAATAAAAACAAACAGTTATGAGCGCTATGATTTATCTGCTGCAAGTAAGTGCATGCATGGGATTATTCTATCTGTTTTATTATTTCAGGCTTAGCCGGCTTACTTTTTTTACTATCAACAGGTGGTACTTATTAGCTACCATAATTTTAAGCTTTGTTATTCCGGTACTTACCATCCATGTGCAGGATTCACAATACGTCCCGGTAATACAACAAGCCCGTACTATTTATGAAATAAAGGCACCGGGCAATTTATCTGGCCAGATACAACAAGCCGTGGTGGAAAAAAGCATTGATTGGATACAAGTATTAAAGCTAATTTATTGTTTGGTGGCGGCTGCGCTCTTTATCCATTTAGTAATTACCCTCCTTAATTTTTTCACTAAGCTGCGGAATAAAAAAGTTGACCGCATTGGCCGTGTTAATGTTATGCATGGCAATAAACAGCTTTCTAACGGATCATTTTTGAACTATATTTTTTTGAATGATGATGAGTTAAGTGCGGATGAGATGCAGCAGATCATTGCTCATGAAATGCTGCATGTTAAACTGCTGCATTCTGCCGACCGGATAGTTGCCAAAATAATCCAGATCATTTTATGGTTCAATCCGTTTGTGTATTTGTATTTGCGGTCAATTGAAGAAAATCATGAGTTTGAGGTCGACCGTAAGATAACCCTATCAACAGATAAAAATAATTATGCCGAATTACTGCTCCATTTATCTATCGCAAAGCAAGGAATGCTATACCATAGCTTTAGTAAAGTGCCACTAAAAAAACGAATTACCATGTTATTCAATAAACCTTCTGCAAATATGAAAAGGATAATTTATTTGGGTATAATACCCCTAATTGTACTAAGCTGCGCGGCTTTTGCCCGGCTAAAAAATGATGAAAAAATTAAAAAACAGTATAGTGTTGTTGAAGGAATAAACGAATTAGGCAAAGATCCATTGGTTCTGATTGATGATAAGCCATACCCATCAACAATTCTGTACAAAATAAGTGAAAGTTGCGTTGGCGGGAGCAGTATAATGACCCCTGCTGAAGCTATAAAATATCGTGGAACAACGGCAAAAGATGGACTGGTGAATATTCGCACCAAAAACGGCAAAATTGCCCTCATGACTCCGGCCGAAAAACAGATACTAATAGAAAACACTGATAAAGAAGATGCCGTTCCGATAACGCGTTTTTATAACCGGCTGATACTTAAAAAGTATAATGGTGAAGAGTATTCAAAAATAATTATGCACCCGCCGGGGGGAGGTACACTTTCCACTAAAATCGGGCTGAGCGATAAAGCGGCCTACTTATTTGACGGTAAATTATATGACGAGGATAGCATTCAAAAGTTGTCGCCAACAACCGTTGCTGCAATTACGGGAGAGTACAGTGTAGAAGGGAACAGGGCTTACTGGCCCAGATTAAAAGAATATACTGCGGTATTTACATTTTCAACAAAAATTGAACATTCGCAAAATGCTACGATTGATAATGGTGGTGGGAACAATGGCGGACAACAGTTAAAAGCTACAACAGGTAAAAGGTATAGTGAAATTACTGGTGTAGAACTATTAGGAAAAAATCCACTAGTTATTATTGACGGTAAAGAATATCCGGCAGATCTGCTTTATAAAATTAGCAGATCATGTGTAAAAAACGAAATAGTTTTCCCCGGGGATATAGGAATAAAAAAATATGGTTCAAAAGCGCAGGATGGTTATGCCAAAATAACTACCAAAAATGGTAAAATCGTTTACATGTCGGCCATTGAAAGGGAAAACTTGGTGAAAAAGGCATCTATACCTAAAAATTAGTTTTACACAAGGCTTCGCTTAAAAAATGAAAATGGTGGATATTATGATAAAGCTATAATTCGCAGGCTTGGTGGGGGCGAAGCAAGTGAGGAATTGTCTGTTGATTCCTTACAGCAATAACGTGTTGTAAAATAACTTTTAAATTTATATACATAAGTTTGTTATGTATATAAATTATTATATATTTGTTTTATATGAGCACAAATCTGTTATTAAAAGGCACTCTGCAAACCGTTATTTTAAAGTTGTTGGAAGATCATACAGAAATGTATGGCTATGAAATTACTCAAAAGGTAAAAGAGATCTCGGCCGGCGATGTGCTGCTTACCGAAGGCGCTTTATACCCGGCCCTGCATAAACTGGAGGCTGACGGACTTTTAGAAACTTTTACCCAGATAGTTGATAACCGGGTGCGCAAATATTACCGCTTAACAGAGCAAGGCGGCAAAGAAGTAACCAGTAAGTTAACAGAGGTGCAGGCTTTTATAGACCAGTTGCAATTATTGCTAAACCTTAAACCTGCTGTGAAATGAAACCAAACCGGGAGCAGCAGGAATTTATAAAAGCCAAACTAAATGGCATTTTAAGATATCGCGAAACCTATGCGGAGGTTTACGATCATATCTTGCTGGCGTTAGCGCAACAGGCGGATTATCAAGACTTTGAAACCCTTGTAAATAATATTATTGAACAGGATTTTGGTGGTGATTTTAAACTGCGACAGATGGAAGATAAATGCAGGGTTGCTGCTATAAAAAAAGTAAAAAAACAATACCGGCAAAGCTTTATGCGTTGGTTTAAATCCGTGCCGTTATTGGTTAGCGTGGCAGCAACGTTCTTACTGTTAAACTATATAGCTCTGCAATCTCTTTTAGTCATGGAGGTATTTTTTGGTCTGATAATTCTAATACCCGAAATAATATTTATAGCAAAGCGAATAAAAACGGGTTATTTATTTGGAGACACAAAGGCCTCGTTAAGAGATGCCATCCTAAAAAAAATGACTTATGGATCGGTGTTTATTTATGTATGGCTGGCGATTTTATCGCAGTCAATAATCCTTATATTTTCAATATCAAAACAGCAGGGTCGCTATGTAGAGCAGCTTATTATAACAACCTACACTGTACTTTTTATTATACGTGCTGAAACTTTATCTAAGTTATATAAAGGTGATATTGAACTAAGCCTAAACCAATGAAGCCAACCACCCAACAAAAGCAATGGTTAAAAGATTACCTGCGCAAGGTAATGCAGTACCGCGAAACTTATGAAGAGGTTTATGACCACATGCTGATGGCGATAGAAAATCACCCCGAACAGCAATATTTTGCTACTACTGTTTTGGATATACTGGATAATGACTTTGGCGGTAGCAACGGGTTATTAGCTCTTGAAGAAAACTGCCGGCAAGCGGTAGAAGCAACCGCACAAGTCCAATTTCGTGATAATTTTAAACGTTGGTTTGCCTCTCCGCTGGTTGTTGTTACCGCTGCTCTGTTTATGGGTTTGTTTTATCTACAGTTGCCTAATGTTAAAACCGATGGCGCGCTTTTCTTCTTTTTTTTATTCTTGCTTGTTTTACCTGTTATACTTTCGGCTATAAGGGGATTTAGATTAGGCTATAAATATAGCGAAAGGAAAACATCTATTAAGGATGAAGTCTTTAGAAGACTGGCTTTTACTTCAGATCGTATGCTTTCGAAAGTGCTTCTTACATCGATAGCTGTTCAATTGACCACAAAATATTTGTTTATGCTCAATGATACTGTTGGGATGATTATAGGCGTACTTTTAATTTTCTTATTTGTTTGGCCTGCTATCAGACGATTTAGGCTAAAACATGAATATGGAAATGATTTTAAGGTAGTACCTTTTAGGCAGAGTCTTATTTCCGGGCGGTTATTTATAGTGATGCTAGCCAGTGATATGATCGCGAAATACGGATTTAAAACAGAACACTGGGCCATAGAAAAATTAATATCAATTAATGTAATTTACGGCATAGTAACAGGCGTTATGGTATTAATGATCATTAATGTTTTTGTTGTTATTAAACTGTATCGCAGCGAGTTTAAAACCAATATGCTGGTTAACTAAAACATTCACTCAATCACTCATTCCATAATTCACTCATTAAATTAAAATGGGTACCCAATAGCCAGGTTAAACACCATGTTTGATCCGTGCCAGCCTGAACCGGTATAGTTTACACCATCAACAATGCCTGTATTGCTTGATTTTGGTTTGATCAATGGGAAACCAAAGTCAGTACGTAATATTAATACCGATAGGTTAAAGCGTAATCCAAACCCGGCATCGGCGGCTATCTGGCTCAGGAAGCTTTTGCCGAACGCGGCACCCGGCAAACCATAATGACTTTTCATCAACCAGATATTACCTGCATCTGTAAATAATGCCCCTTCAACAATACTGAATAAATGTTGGCGATACTCGATATTAGCTTCTAACTTAATATCGCCCGACTCATCAGGCAAAAACTGGCTGCCACCGGTTACTGATCCCGGTGGATAGTAAGACCCCGGGCCAATTGAGCGTGCCTGGAACCCCCGCAAGCTATTGGGCCCGCCGATAAAGAATTGCTGGGTGTAAGGCAAAATGGTAGAGTTACCATAAGGCAAACCAACATCAACCAAAAAGCGGGTAGCAAACTTACTGCCGGGGCCTAATTTATGGTAGTACCGCAAATCATTCTCTACCTTAATGTACTGGTTAAATGGTGTGCCGAAAACTTTGCTCACTTTTCCTTTTAAAGTATCTGCCCCGGTTATGATGCCGTAAAGGTTGGCTGATAAACTAACTTTGCCCATATAATAAATGGAGTTAGTTCTAAACACTTCGGTAGAGTTGTCATAGGTATACGCATAGCTTGGCCCAAACGTAAGCTGGTTATTAATAACGTGAGTTAGGGTAGGGTTACGTGTGTTTTTGATACTATCCTTGTAAAGCTGGCTAACATTTGCAGCATCAACATAAGTTAATTCTAACAGGTTTAAGGTATGTTGTTTGTACAAGTTAGGTTTCCATTGATAACCAAACGAGGCATCAAACGAGTTTAACTTATACAGTTGCGACCGATCAATAAGTGTATAGCCCGTGGTTAAAATTGTCCTGGGGATAAAGGCATTGTTTGTTTTTATATCAACAGGCCCTACAATCCGCGGCCACGAAATGGATGGCTTTACACCAAACTGGAAAACATTGAAGCCGTTATGGTAGCTGCCAAATTGTTTATCAGTACTGGTAAAAAAGTTCAGCGTAAATAACTCGCCGCCCTTAAAGGTGTTTTTATTGCGAAACGTAAGGTTAAACTGCGTACCGTCATAATTGGCCGATGTTTGGCGCGCTACAATCTCGGCAGTAAGCGATTTACGCTTGGCCTGGGTCAAAAAATAATATATATCCAGCTTTGGCGAATCAGGCGTAACATCTTCAAAACGATTCTTAACATAACTAAATGGCCCCAGCTCAATAAAACGGTTTAAGCTGTTATTATGAGCGGTACGGTTATAGGTATCGTTAGGATGCAGTAATACCGTGTTTTTAAATATAAAAGGCCTTACTGTTTTTTTAGGGTCGATAACATTGTACCAGGCATAATGCTCGGCCGAATCCAATTTAAGCGAAGTATCACGCAACGAATATTTTGCATATACATAAATATTCCTGATCGAATAGATCCAGCGGGCTTGGTCGGGCGTGGTTTCTTTAACCTTCACAAACATATCAACCGTGTGGTTGGCTTTGGTACTATCGTAACGCATTATTAAATTATCAGGCGAAAAATAGAAGAAACCTCTTTCTTTTAATTTGGCATCTATGCGGATCCGCTCGTTTTTAATAACATCCAGGTCAAATCTATCGCCAACTTTTAGCAAACTTTCTTTGGCTGTGCCGGCAATCGCGGTATCCAGGTCATCCTTATCAGTTGGGAAAGATATTTGGCGATAATGATATACCGGTCCGGTTTGCACAGTATATACGGCTTTTGCCAGTTTTGAATTTTTTTTGCTGACGGTATCGCCGCTAACCTGCGCCAAAAAGTAACCTTTATTTTGCAGCCTGTTTTGTAATATGTTGCTATTTTTAACCAGATCGACAGTACTGACTAATACAGGCGGCTCGCCGAAATGGGTGTTTAAATAATGCCTAAGGCCGCGTACTTTATTGGTTCTGGTTTTATTGTATACCCACAACTTAAAACGTAAGCCTAATATAGTCGAGTTTGGCGCCGGGCGTAGTAATGATTTAAGGTCGGCAGTCATGGCTTTCGCATCTCTGCTTTTTGTGTTTTGCTTATCTGTGATTTTTATCTCGCCGCCGGTATATAGTTTTTGCCCCGGCCCTAAATACTTTGTAGTACTACAGGCGCTGGCAAAAACAGCAAGTAAAACAATAAGTATATATCTAAGCTTAGCCATATTTAATTTGATGTTTGTTTTTGTTCGGCAGGTTTATTAGCGGGCTGCGCAACTGGCGGAACGGTTGCATCATGTTCCTTGTCGGCTGCTTTTTGTTCTTTCCTTTGCTCTTTTTGTTTGTCGCTATACTCCTTTAGCATAGCTTTGTCCTCTTTTGATTTCTTTTTAAACAGGTCTTTAAACCGATTATATTCGTAAGTTAAAGAGAAACCCACCCCGGTTTCTATTACCTGACCTTCAACCACAATAAATTGATCGCGGCGATAGGCGCGTATCATGTAACGACCGTCTGGTGTAAGTTTATAATTTACAGAAAGATTACCGGCAATATCTGTGGTTTTTTGCCCCGGTTGATTTTGTCCTTCCAAATTAAAGTTGTTACCTATGGTAACAGTCAACCTGTCATTTAAAAACTGCTTAGACAATCCGACATTAAGATCCGTCCGATTCTGTTGTACTCCCGTTGAATAATCGGCCCCCGAGTTAAGATCAAAGCTCAGTTGTACTCCTGCTATAAGATTACCCGCCAGTTTATTCAATTGATCAGACAACAAGCTGCTTACGCTATTACGTATGGCACCATTTATACCGGCACCGCCGCCCAGGCTTTGTAATGGGTTGTCACCAATGAAATGACCCAGTACCAACACACCCAGTACTTGTTTATTCATTTCATTAGGATCCTGGCGTATTTGCGACAACCGTGTATTAACCGTACTAATTACGTCCGGCGATACCGTATAATTGCTATCCGGTAATACAATATCAAAACTAATATCCGGCTTCAACAATTCATTTTTTAACATAAGGTTGACATTAAACGGTAGCTTTTGTTTCAGCATAACTGAACTAGCGCTGCCGTCGTTTTGTTGGTTAACCAGGTCAATTGGAGGAACGTTTGCAATATAAGTAGCCGTTAGATTTACGTTGGCAGAGGTCGGGTCGCCCGTCCAGGTGATCGAACTTCCTTTTTTGAAATTGAATTTGCGTGTCACAGTAGCATAAGACAGGTTGTAAGACCCATCTTCGACTATATAAGTACCGGTAAGATTTATTTTGCCACTTGGGTCAATACCACCATTTAACCGGGCACTGCCGTGTAGCTGTACCACATCACCATTACGTTCATCTATTACTATAGTGAATTTAGCGGCTTTGTTGATAATGATAGTTGCGTTAACATCTAAACCACTTAAACTGGTTTGCTTTAATGAGTCCAGTCGTTTAGCCAGTAAAATGGAATCAAGCTTAGGTGCGTTTTCATTAATAACCTCTACTACGCCTTTCCGGTCCTCAATGCCGGGGTCGGTTTGTGGCAAAACAAAGGTCATGTCGGTTTTATCATTAACTGTTAATTGCGCGTCAACTCTGGGCGAATTTTGGTTGCCGCGTATTTGTATTTTGGTATCTATATAAAGTTTGCCATAAAACAGTTTATTATCTGCCTGGGTAGAGTTAACCGCCCTAAAGTTGGTAGCGTTAATATCAATACCGAATTTAAAATCGGTAAAGGTTTTAGTGTATAACGTGCCGGTTACAATTGCTTTATTACCGGTTGAATCAACCAATGTAAAATCTCTGAACAGAATACCATCCTCATTAAAAGTAATGGTCTCTTTAGGCATGGTGAAGTAAGAATTTAACATACTGACATTAAAGCCAACCTGGTTAAAGTTGACATCGCCCCGCACTACCGGCGCGGCTGTTGTCCCGGTTATTTTAAGCTGGCCTGTTATGTCACCCTTTGCATTGCGGATACTGCCAAAGCTAAAACCCTCTATACTTTTCATATTCAGCTTAACAATGGTCAGGTCAAGGTCGAACTTGCTTTGGGGGCTGGTATAGTATAGCCCTTTCATATCAACCTGGTTGCCCTTGCCGGTTATGCTCATGTTAGCAGCGTAGGCGTTTTCGGTTTGGTTGTCTACCTTTAAAGCGACATTACCAACAGTATCACCTTTAAAACTAAAATCGTTAATGTTTAACGCGGTAGTGAACTTCATCGATTTTTGGAAGTCGCTGATATTAGCCTCACCATTAATAACACCGCCAACTTGCAATGAATCCTGTTGCGCCATACGGGTTAAGGTCTCAATATGGAAATCGCCGAAGCTAACTTTTATAGGCGAATTAAACTCGTTCGAGCTGCTGTTAACACTCAGCACCTGGTTACTATTGGTGATGGTGAAATTATGCGCTAAAATCCCCTTGCTGCCAAATTGCAAAGCATTATCAGCATTAACCGCCCACGGGATATAATTAAACATCACCCCATTTTGCAGGAAGCTGAACTGATACTCGTTTGGCAACACGCTGAATACACCGGCTATGCGGTAACGTTCTTTCCGTGCTGCATCTCGCACCTGTAGGCTGATGTTTAGTTTGTTATTCTGCGCGCTACCGGTAATGCTCGGGAACAACAAGTCTAACGATGATGATACTTTTACTTCATCAACTGTTAAAGCGTAATTAAGGGCGTTATTATTGGTATTGATGGCCAACTTGCCATTGTTTATTACTTCTGTACCATAAACTACTTTTGGTATGGTGCCGTTAACTACAAACTCGCCGCTGGCACTGTTAAAACGCCCGGTTATATTAACAGGGTCCAATTGCTTTAATGTCGGTACAAACTGGGTTAATAATGGTGTTTTTACTATCCGTAAAGCAAAAGTAAATTGCTGCGGGCTATAGGTAGGTTTGGTTTTAGGCGTGGCTTTGCCCAGGCTGGTATCAAAATATTTATCTATCAGATCCTTCATAGCATAGCCTACCTGGGTTAGTTTGTATTTACCACTCATTCGCGCGTTCAGGAACGGTGTTTTTAAACGCAATGAGCTGCTATCTGCATTAGCAGTTGATACTAAACTAATGCTATCTATGCGAACACGTTGGGCGCTATCAACCACCAATAAATCAGTTACTTTAATAGTAGCGTTTAAATAATCGGGGTCGGCAGTTGGCATATCAGCTACAACTTTACCGTGCAAGCGCAGGGTAGAACTGCTAAAATGCAGGGCTTTCAGGTTAATACTATCCAATATTAAATTAGCTTTTACCGATGGATATTTCTTATTCAGATTAGCCTTCGCGTCAAGCGTGAAATTGATGTTAGGATCCTTCATGCGTGAAACTACGGTGTAGTTCCCATTAGTCGCAGTTCCTTTAAGTTGTAGGTTTTGATAATTGTAGCCTTTAACATAAGCCTTTACTACAGTACCGTCAAACTGTAAACTGGCTTTTTTAGGATCAAGCCCACGGCCTTTTACATTAGCTGATAACGTAACCATGCCCACCATCTGGGGCTGTTTGGTAAGCGCGCCTACATTTAAGTTATTGGCTTTTATATTGGCCGCATAAGTAGCCCCGGTTTTGCTGTTACCGTTTTTCATGGATGCCGTCAGATCAGCAGCCCCGTATGTTGAGCGTAAGTTTAATTTAGTATTAAAATTATTTGTACTGCCTTTAAAATTTCCCTTTAAATTTATACTGGCGGGGACACTAACCGAAGCAGGGATAGCACCCGCGGGGACAAGTTTGGCTATATCGGTAGCGCTGGTGTTAAAGTCGGCTATGTTTACATCAAAATAAGCTTTCTTCATATCCGGCAAGCCTTTTAACCTGGCGGATGCTTTAATGTGGGTGTTACTTAACCCGCGTATCTCCAACTCGGGGATGTTCAAGTCATTAACCGCCCCGGCAATTTTACCATTAATAGTAAATACAGAGTTTGATGAATGTTTAAACGGCTCCATACTAGCCATTGTCGGCATTAACAGTAACACATCTTTTAAGCTGATCTTGGTACCATCAACATTTGCGTTAATATGCAGCAAACCAATATTTTTAGTGATAGCCGCGATAGATGGATAGCTAACCTGTACTTGTTTTTGTATAACGGTCTGCGGTGTTTCAACCAGCAGATCATTTAAATAAGCGTTGGTTGGCCCGTAAAAGAATTTAGTGTGAAACTTATTAATAGTTAAGCCGCTTTTTTCCTGGAAAGTAAATGAGTTGATCTTACCCGAAAGGGTATTGGGGCGATAAGCTATATTTTCTGCATCAGCATTTAAATTGCGAATATGCATGTGCGCAAAATCCAACCCACGCGCTATTGGCGCTTGTATTTCATTGTCAAACTTTATATCATCGTTAATCAGGGTAATTTTGCCGAGCGTTGCTATCCACCCTTTTTTATTTGGATTAGACGCGATAGTATCTAATTTCTTTATAGTCTTAACTACAGCTTTTTTAACTGTTTGCGGTTTGGCAAATGTCAAAGCGGCTTTGGTATCGTTTAAGGCGATGCTTTTGATATCAACCTTTTGGTTTTTAAGATCGATCTTATCCATCTCTAACAAAAATTTGTTAAGATCAATATTAGCTGCCATCTCACTGCTTCGGTATACTATATATATTTTTGATACATCAATCGTCCCCAGGTTAAGCTCCATATTTAATGGCTTAACCGCGGTGTCAATTTTAGCGGCCTGGGCTATAGAAGACCCCATTGGTGTTTGTATAATTCGCGCGTTTACACCCGACAGATTGATCTTGGGGATAGTGAATTTCATCTTATCCAAATCAAAATCCTTGATCCGGGTATCAAAATGTCCCAGTATAAATTTCACATCATTGCCGGTAGTTAAATCCTGATAAGATATATTGATACGGTCAAGGATGATCTTATCCATGGAGAATTTCATGGTCGATGTAGTATCAGCAGGCTTAACCACTTTCTTTTGTTCGCCGGCAAAAGCCTTCAGGATATAGTCGAAATTAAAAACACTGTCTTTACCACGGTTAATTTTGGCGGTGATGCCTTGCAAATTAATCTCATTGATCTCCACCTTATGGTGCAATAATTGCAACATGCTGATATCGACCTTTAATTTATCGCCGGCTATAAGGGTGTCTTTTTTCTGATCCTCACAGTAAACATGCTCTAAAACCAACAGCTTAGGCAGCCCTAAGCTTATATGGCCTATCTGTACTTTAGTATGAATTTTATTCTGCAAAAAAGTTACCACTTTGTCTTTTGCAAAGTTTTGCACGGCGGGTACCTGTATTAAAATAGCTACAAGCAACACCAGAAAGATGACACTTGCAATTATCCAGAGAATGGTTTTTAAAGCTATACGTCCAAATCGTTCCAATTTTATATTAATTTCAAAGGTTAAGTTGTGTTCTGTATAATGTTAACAAATAATATGCCCGGCTGATGCGCTAATTTTTCAACAAACCACATCCAAAGTTGTTTTTTTGGTAGATTTGTATTCATCCAAATCTAGGATTTAACATGCCCGATTTTTCGCACTTACACGTACATACCCAGTTTTCGTTACTTGACGGCGCCGCTGATATATCTAAATTATTTAAGAAAGCGGCAGGCGATGGAATGAAGGCACTGGCTATTACCGACCACGGTAATATGTTTGGCGCGTTTAAGTTTGTGGCCGAAGCGGGTAAACATAATGTTAAGCCCATAGTTGGCTGCGAGTTTTATGTGGTAGAAGACAGACATAAAAAACAATTTACCAAAGAAAAAAAGGATGTACGCCGCCACCAGTTATTATTGGCGAAAAATCCACAGGGTTACAAAAACCTGGTAAAGATCTGTTCTTTAGGTTACATGGAGGGCCTTTACAGTAAATGGCCGCGTGTTGATAAGGAGCTTATTGAAAAATACCATGAAGGCTTAATTGCAACCACCTGCTGCATTGGTGCATCTGTCCCGCAAGCAATATTGAGACAAACCGAAGATGAAGCCGAAGCCGAGTTTAAATGGTGGCTGGATCTTTTTGGTGAGGATTATTATATAGAGCTGCAACGCCATGCTATACCGGAGCAAGAGATCGTTAATAATGTACTGCTTAAATACGCTAAAAAATATAATGTAAAAGTTATTTGCTCTAATGATTCGCATTATGTGGATCAGCAGGACTCGAACGCGCATGACATTTTGCTATGCGTTAACACTGGCGATATGCAAAGCACGCCGATTGCCACCGATGAAGAAGGCGGTAAAGGCTATCGTTTCGGTTTCCCTAATGATCAGTTCTATTTTAAAACGCAGGAAGAAATGGGCAAGCTGTTCCATGACCTGCCTGAATCATTAGATAATACCAACGAAATAGTTGACAAGGTGGAGGTATTGAAGCTAAAGCGCGATATATTACTGCCCAATTTCGTTATCCCACAAGAGTTCAAGATACATAGCGATAGCACGCCGGATGCCGATACCCTTAACCAATGGGAGTACTTAAAGCATTTAACTTTTACCGGCGCTAAAGAACGTTATATTGATATTACGCCCGAAGTTGAAGAACGTATCAATTTCGAGTTATTTACTATCCGCACCATGGGTTTTGCCGGTTACTTTTTAATAGTGGCCGATTTTATCAGGCATGGCCGGGATATCGGTGTATTTATTGGTCCGGGCCGTGGTTCGGCGGCGGGATCGGTGGTGGCATATTGTACGGGTATCACCAATATCGACCCGCTGAAGTATAATCTCCTTTTCGAGAGATTCCTTAATCCAGATCGTAAGTCGATGCCCGATATTGATACGGATTTTGACGATGCAGGTCGCCAAAAAGTTATTGACTACGTAGTTGAAAAATACGGCAAGAACCAGGTAGCACAAATCATAACCTATGGCTCCATGGCCGCGCGTACCAGTATACAGGATGTGGGCCGGGTATTGGATATGCCGCTATCTGACGTTACCGCGTTAAAGAAATTAGTGCCCGATACTTTGGGTATCAACCTAAAACAAGCTATTGAGCAAGTGCCGGAACTGGCAGCTATTTATAAATCACCTGATCTGAAAGGTATTGTACTCCGCGAAGCGGAAAAGCTGGAAGGCTCTGTACGTAACACAGGTGTGCATGCTGCCGGTATTATCATCGCGCCTTATGATTTGACGGATATTGTCCCGGTTGCTACCGCAAAAGATTCTGACCTGTTGGTTACCCAATATGATGGCCGTGTGATTGAAGACGCCGGCGTAATTAAGATGGATTTTTTAGGTTTGAAAACCTTAACCATCCTAAAAGATGCTTTAAGACTCATTAAACAAAATCATGATGTAACTATTGAGATAGATTATATACCGCTGGATGATGCCAAAACTTTTGAGCTTTATCAACGTGGCGATACTAACGGTACATTCCAGTTTGAAAGTGACGGTATGCAAATGTACCTGCGCGACCTGAAACCCGATAAGTTCGAGGACCTAATCGCCATGAACGCACTGTACCGCCCCGGGCCGATAGAGTATATCCCATCATTTATTAAACGTAAACATGGTTATGAACCGGTAGCGTTTGATTTACCGGATATGGAAGAATACCTGGGCGAAACCTACGGTATTACTGTTTACCAGGAACAGGTGATGCTTTTATCGCAAAAACTGGCCGGCTTTAGTAAAGGCGATGCCGATGTATTGCGTAAGGCAATGGGTAAAAAGCAGATTGAGGTACTAAACAAAATGGAGTCGCAGTTTATGGATGGGGCCATCGCCAAGGGCCACCCCAAAGATAAACTAACTAAAGTTTGGAACGACTGGAAAGCATTTGCCCAGTACGCGTTCAATAAATCGCACTCTACGTGTTATGCCTTTGTGGCATACCAAACCGCCTATTTAAAAGCGCATTATCCGGCAGAGTATATGGCGGCGGTATTAAATAACCAGAATAACATGGAGAAGATCACCTTCTTTATGGAAGAGTGCCGTCGCATGGGTGTAGAGGTTTTAGGGCCTGATATCAATGAAAGCGATATGGCATTTACTGCTAATAAAAAAGGTGTAATTCGTTTTGGTTTAACCGGGGTTAAAGGTGTAGGCGATAAAGCGGTTGAAAGTATAATTGAAGAACGTATAGAACGCGGCCCTTATAAATCTGTTTATGATTTTGCACAACGGTCGAATACACGCAGTGTTAACCGCAAGTCGTACGAAAACCTGGTATATGGCGGCGCCTTTGATGAGTTTGGGTTGAACCGCGCGCAGTTTTTCGCCAAAACAGAGAATGGCATTTTAACAGGTGTGGAGCGCTTAATAAAATATGCTAACGATTATCAGAACACGCAAAGCACTACGCAATCATCGTTATTTGGCGGTTCGGTAGCATCTTATATCCCCGAGCCTGCAATGCCTGATGCTGAAGAGTGGCCGTTGATAGAAAAGCTTAAATACGAGAAAGAAGTTATCGGTATATATTTAACCGGCCATCCATTGGATAACTATAAGCTGGAGATGGAAAAGTATTGCAATACATCCATCAGCGAATTAAAAAATATGCAGAAAGCCCGCTCGGGCGAGGGCGGCGAGGAAGTTATGGCTGCCTTTGCGCAATTGCGTAAACGGGGTGAGGTTTGTGTTGGTGGCCTGGTAGGGAATGTTCAGCATAAAATGACCAAGACAGGTAAACCATTTGGTACGTTTGTATTGGAGGATTATAATGAATCGTACGAGTTTGCGATGTTTGGCGAGGATTATGTAAAATTCAGAAACCTGATGGTTGATGGTTATTTCCTGCATATTAAAGGTAATATCGAAGAAAAATTCCGCCAGAAAGATAATTGGGACTTGCGTATAACAACCATGAGCCTGCTATCAGAAATGCGCGATAAGTTGACCAAATCATTAACCGTGTTTTTAGAGCTAAATGCGCTGAGCGATCAGTTATTGGCCAATATTCAGGATGTGATTGAAACCAACAATCAAAAGTATCCCATGAAAAACTGTACCCTGCGTTTCAAAATACGTGATGAGGCTATGCTGGTAGAAATGCCATCAAAAACCTATAAAGTAAACCCAAGTGATGATTTAATGGCTGATATATTGAGTGTAACTAATACGGTAGCAGTGCTGAATTAGACACACTCTAAATCTCCCTTGGTAGGGAAGACTTAATATAACATCAGCAATTTTTTGTCACCCCAAAATCAAAGTGCATAAATAGCGGTAGTGTTAGTAATTTCTTTGTCAGATTGTCAGGTCATCACTTGTGGCAAGCAATTTGAATAGTATATATTTGTATAACAATAAATAAAAAAATCATGGCTTTAGAAATAACAGACGCAAACTTTGAAGAGCTTGTGCTTAAATCAGATAAACCGGTATTGGTAGACTTTTGGGCAGAATGGTGTGGCCCTTGTAGAATGGTTGGCCCGGTTGTGGAAGAAATATCAAAAGAATATGCAGACACAGCAGTTGTAGGCAAAGTAAACGTTGATAACAATCCTGGTATATCTGTAAAATATGGTATCCGCAATATCCCTGCTTTATTGTACTTTAAAAATGGCGAAATTGTAGATAAACAAATTGGTGCCGTTCCAAAATCTGTTTTGGCCGGCAAATTAGATAAGCAACTGGCTTAACCAATTATATAATTTAGTATTAAAAAAGCGTTACAATTTTGTAACGCTTTTTTTTATGGGGATTTGACAACTTTTTAAAAGTTGTCAAATCTTTAACTACATTAGTTTAATTATGTCGCAGCTTAACGATGATCAACAGGTAAGACAGCTAGCCAACCTGGAACTTTTAGCCCGCCAGGTGGTAGAGGGTTTTATAACCGGCTTACACCAGAGCCCGTTCCACGGGTTTTCTGTAGAGTTTGCCCAGCATCGTTTGTATAACAATGGCGAGTCGGTAAAAAACATCGATTGGAAGTTAATGGCCCGTACCGAAAAGTTGTTTGTAAAACAATTTGAAGAAGAAACTAACCTGCGCTGCTATTTATTACTGGACACCTCGTCATCCATGAATTTCCCCGAGAAGGGGATAGATAAGCTGCAATTCTCTATCTATGCTATTGCTTCATTAATGTATCTGTTTAAAAAACAGCGCGATGCTTTTGGATTGTGTTTGTTTTCGGACAAGGTAGATTGGCTGAGCCCGGTAAAATCGGCTTCAACACATTTGTTTTATTTGTATGCCGAGTTGGAAAAACTGTACAATAATCCAAAAGTTAATACGCAAACCAACATTACCAATGTGCTGCACCATGTAGCCGAAGAGGTGCACCAACGATCGTTAGTTATTATTTTTAGCGATATGCTGGAGAATAACCTCGACTCCGAAAAAATGCAGGCACTGTTTGCAGCTATACAGCATTTAAAATATAATAAGCACGAGGTGGTAATATTTAATGTTACCGACAAGCAAAAAGAACAGGACTTTAACTTTGATAACCGCCCGCACCATTTTATTGATATTGAAAGCGGTGATGAAGTAAAGGTACATCCCGGCAAAATACGACAGGCTTACCAAACCTCGCTGCAACACTATAAACACGAGTTGGAACTAAAATGCGCCCAATACCATATTGATATAGTGGATGCAGCTATTCAGGACGGTTATTACAATATTTTAAAATCATACCTTATCAAACGCAACAGTATGGTGTAGCTATAATTAGCGAATAGTGATTTTTGAATGAGTGAATATAGGAACCGTGCTATCCAGCTTATATAAATATTGATTAAATCATTCACTCAATGGCTCATTCACTAATTCACTCATTGAATTCTCAACAAAAGCAAATTATCCAAATCAATTTCTACAAGTTTGTGTTTACTATAAAACGCATTTTATATATATGAAGTTAGCTGTTGAACGTAAGCCAGTAAGAGTTAATCCAGATCCTAAACGTGTTATTGCAAGATTCTTTTTTAATGGAAATGATCGCGCTAAAGAAGTGCTGGAACGTGTTATCAACATAAGCGAAGAAGAAGCCTTTAGTATAATTTCGCCATTATTGCAGGAGTACTCTAAACGCCACCGTAATATTACACGTGTTTTAAACCGCCATTGCAGCAAACTAAAACCACTTTTCGCTGAATTGAATATTGATTATGACACCCTTACGGTATACCGTAAGCTGTTAATTGGCTCGTATTTTACGCATGAATATTCTATTGAATCGGCGGCGTTTTTTAACCCATCTATAGTACAAGATCCCGATCAAACCGAGTTATCAGAAGGCGAGCGGCGGGTAATAATGAGCTTTAGGGCAGTAGGCGAGGGGCATATCTCGTCAATCACTTTTCGAAGGGCTTTGATTGATAAAAACAATAACATTACGGTATTACCGGCTGGTAATTATATTGACGAAGCCGAGATTGTAAGAAACGCGGTTTACAACAAAAAACTGTTTTTTGATAAGGCCGCTGTTACCCAGATCAATATTGATGTGTTGCACGAATTAGAAACTAAGCTTGATCATCACTTTGAATACTCGAACCTGCGCCGTATCATCATTGATTCGCAAAAACTGCAGGAAAGCGATATGAAAAAACTAGAGTATGATAAAGTACTTTGGCTGGCCGATTCATACTACGAAATAGTTTTCTCTTTAGATACTGATATATCAGACCGTGTTATTTTCCCTATATCTGAGTATGAGCGCAAGGGTATTGAAGATGCCCGCTTTGTGGAGTTTACAAATGAAGATGGCAGCTGCGTTTATTATGCTACGTATACTGCCTATGATGGCGCGTTGATAATGCCTAAGTTACTACAGACCACTGATTTTTATAATTTTAAAATAATGCCATTATACGGTGCCGGCGCACAGAACAAAAATCTGGCATTGTTCCCACGTAAAATAAATGGCAAGTATGCCATGATATCACGCATTGACGGGTGCAACAACTATATCATGTACTCTGACAAAATAAATATCTGGGAGAAACCTATTTTATTGCAAAAGCCAAAATTTAGCTGGGAGTTTGTACAGATTGGTAACTGCGGATCACCTATTGAAACTAAACATGGGTGGATTGTCATAACCCACGGCGTTGGCCCAATGCGCCGCTATGTGCTTGGCGCAAGCCTTTTAAAGCTGGACAACCCCGAAGTTGAGATTGGGCGCCTTAAAGAGCCTATATTGATCCCTAATAGCGATGAGCGCGAAGGTTATGTGCCTAATGTAATTTATTCCTGCGGATCGATAATAAATAATAATAAACTGATCATCCCTTATGGGTTGTCTGACTACTCCACCTCATTTGCCGAGATTGACCTGGACGAATTAATGGCTAAATTTAAAGAAGATGCTAAGGGGGCAAAGTTTAATGACCACGAAGTTGTTAAACTTTCGTAAGTCTTAGTATACTATTGTATTAAATAGTGGACGCAAATAGGTTAACAAACAGGCACTTCATACCTTATTAACCCTTAAAAAGTTCATTTATATCCGCCGTTTAATCATTTATCAACATATCCAATTTTGGCATATCCATTGTTAAGTAAACAGTAACAGTATTTAATTAATAATGTGACTGTTACAAGAATTTTATATGGAAATAAATTTATTAAACCAATGGATCATTTCAGAGAAATAAAGAACAACCTTGCTTGGCATAACGAAGGCAAATTTGAGGTTGAATTAATTAATGGGGTTATAACTAAACTAAATTTTTGCGAACCCGGAAAAGGCCCGCATGATACTGGTAAATGTCTGACATCTACCAACTATAAATATCTACAGGCAATATATTCATGTCTGGGCGATCTGTTTAATTTTATCGATGAGGAAAACAAACGCCTGGGTTATAAATACGCGCAGAACATTGAGGTGGCACAACGTTACCAGGGAGATGTAGAGGATATTTATCCATCTGACGAACCTAAATTAAGGCCATTGATCAATTACGATCATCAGCCGGAAGAAGAGATTAAAGCAGAGGGTTTAGATAACGATCATACCCAGCATAATATAGAATTAACAGCATAGGAGATTTACGAAGTTTCTCAACTTCGTAAATCTGAGACTACTCAATACCCCAGAATTTGATGATATAACGTCAAATAATCGGCCACCATTTTATCGCACGAAAATTGAGCAGTGGCCCAATTATAACAGTCTTGCCGCTTAATATTTTTAATGCATTCTACAACTTCAACTGCTTCGTCAACCGTATTTACCAAAAAGCCTGTTTCTTCATGCTTAATTAGCTCAGGCATTGAGCCTCTGTTAAAAGCAATAACAGGGGTACCACAAAGCATGGTTTCGGCTACGCTCAAGCCAAACGGTTCGTTAAAATTTATGGGATGCAATAGGGCCAGCGCATTTCCTAATAAAAGATTTCGTTTTTCAGGTCCGGCGCTGCCAATGTATTCTATCTGGTCATTTAGTTGTGGTTCAATTTTCTCTTTAAAATAACCTTCGTCCTGTACAATGCCGGCTATTAATAATTTACGTTTGCTTTTTTTGGCGATGTCTATAGCTTCGGCTGTTCCTTTGTCAGGATGGATGCGCCCAAAGTAGAGTAAGTAAGCATCGGGGTATGCATTATATTCAAAATCTTTAGTATCTAAACCATTATAAACCGTAGCCAGGTAATTCAATTCCGGGCTTCTGTCCGAATTACTGATAGATACATAGTTGCCTATCGAATTATATTTTTTATAAACCGGGATAATCCGTTGCGATGAAAAACCATGAATAGTAGTAATAATGGGTGTTTTAATTAAGCCCGAATAGGTGAGCGGCAAAAAATCAAAGTTGTTGTGGATGATATCAAACTTATTCGCCTTTTCCATCAGGTTGCTAATATGCAGACACTCTAAAACTTTGGCATTCTGCGTGCGGTCTTCTTCATAACCTTGCTCGCA
Organism: Mucilaginibacter sp.; assembly: GCF_028288185.1. GTDB lineage: Bacteria > Bacteroidota > Bacteroidia > Sphingobacteriales > Sphingobacteriaceae > Mucilaginibacter. Next base: position 83,149 of record NZ_JAQBOF010000008.1, read on the forward strand.
AATAGCCTCAAGCTTGCCGGCGGTTATAGAATCGCCGGTGGCGAAGAGCGTTACCTCAACGCCCAGTTTTATTAACCCCTCGGCTATGTTTGATGTTACCTGTTCCCATGGCCCATAATGCCTGGGCGGTGTGCGCCAGGCAACGGGAGCTAGTATTGCGGCTTTCATTACTTAACGTTAACAGCTACTTTTTTTTGCGAAAAGCGGTTATACTCGTATTCCAACTCAAACGCTTGCAGTACTGTTAAGTGCGATATTAAGTAAGCTAAGGTGCTTTCGGCACCCTGGTTACGGTTTATACCTGTTGGCAATAAACCATCGCAGCAGCCCTTGGTTTCGTGATCATATAACGGGGCACGCAACGTGTTTTCGCCCAGGAACCACTTATAGCATAAAAACATTTTCTCGATATGCTCCGGCTTGCGGAACAATTGGTAAGCCTGAAAATGCATCAACACCATAGCCATAGTCTCTATAGCCTGCTGATCGAACGTTGGAAACTTACCACCACGATAATACCAGCCATCATTACCAACCGGGCTTAAATAACCATTTGATAAGGTTAAATTATCCAAAAAAGCCATTGTTTTTAAAGCGATCTCTTTAACCCGCTCATTACCGGTAACCTGGCATGAATGTAATAACGCTAACGGAAGAATGGCGTTATCATAGGTCATGCTTTCCTCGAACCATTGCCAATCGTCAGATTGGGTTTGGTCGTAAGCGGCAACTAAAGGCTGTGTTAATCTTATTAACTCATTTACCATGCCCTCGTCCGTAGGATGAAGCTGTAGGTACATGCTTATACCTATAATGGTATTGCCCATCCCTCTTAAATATTTTAGATTTTTGAAGTGAGGGAACGAACGCTGGAATATCTCGGTAGCAAATTCGCGGTACGAATTGCTTGACCCATTGCCTATCAAATAACCCAAACTCCAGATAGTACGTCCGAAAGAATCTTCAGAACCCACCTCATCCAGATATTGCCTGTTAAAGCTCAAAAAATTACGGAAGTTACCATCATCCGTTTGCATATAGTGGATGTAGCTTAGGTAAATAGGCAATAGTTCAAATGCTTCTTTACTATTACTGCGCTTATGGGCCATAATAGCCATGATCAATGCGCGTGCGTTATCATCCAAACAATAACCCTCTTTTAAGTTTGGTATGCCGTATTTAGCATGCTGCACAATACCGGTATCATCAGTTAAACGCAATACGTGAATAAGGCTGAACTTAGGCATTATCTCAGGGTCAACAATGCTATTCTTTAATATCTTGTCCCTAAAATCATGTTCATAGCATGCTTCCTGGGCCACTTTAATAAATTCGGCACCTATAACAGGCCAGCGTAAATGCAGGCCGTATTCGTAGGCATTTTGTTTCATTTCGTTTAATACACGCTCCTGGTCCAATAACTCAATAATAATGTCAGCCAACGCGTCAGAGTTTTTAAAGTCGAACAGGCGGCCACGGTTATGATCCAGTAATTCGGTGGCATGCCAGTAAGGAGTTGAAACTACGGCAGCGCCTGCACCAACGGCATATGATAATGTTCCGCTGGTAATTTGTGCTTCATTTAGATACGGAGTAACATAAATTTCGGCTGCAGATAAGTATTGTATCAATTCTTCCTCTGCAACAAACTTGTTTACAAAGGCCAGGTTTTGCGATACGCCCAGCTGGTTAGCCAAAGTCTTTAAATGATCCCTGTATTCCTCGCCCGAGTTTTTTATTACACCCGGATGCGTATTACCTAATACCACATACATAACATCCGGATGATCCTTAACAATACGCGGCAATGCGCGTACAACTGTTTCTAAACCTTTGTTGCGGCTTATCAAACCAAAAGTTAATAATACCCGGCGATTTTTAAATGGTGTTAAATTATTTATCGGGTTATCTTCAGGTGCTTCCAGGTCAGGCACCCCATGTTCTATTATTTGTATTTTTTCGGCAGGGATATCGTAAATGGTAGTTAAAAACTCCAACGCCCTTTGGCTCATTACAATGATCTTTGCAGATTGCTCAGCAATCTCTCTGATAATAATCCTTTGCACATAGCTGGGATCTTTTAGTATAGTATGTAAAATAGATATTAATGGCTTCTCTAAACGATTAAGTAATGGTAATATGTAAATACCACTCTCACCACCAAAAATACCAAACTCATGTTCTAATATACAAGCATCAGCATTACTGGTATTGATATAGTTTGCCGCCCGTATATAATCTTTTTGATGGTTCTGGCGGACAACATACTTTACCTCTTCCGGGTATTCATATTCATGTATGTTTTCAGAGTCGGTTAACGCTACTACAAAATCGCCTTTCAATACATTCGCACGTTCGGGGAAATTAGAGCCAATGGCAGACATTAAATTTTGATTAAAGGTTGCAATTCCGCATTCGCGCGGCGGATAGGTTGAGATATAAGCTATTTTCATGTTTTTTGGTGGTATGATAGTCCGAGCCATGTTTATAGTTGATGTCGTTAGTGTATAGTATACTGACTTGAAAAACGTGCAGTTTGACCAAGGGAGAACATTGTTCCTGCTCTCTAAATGCATTTTTTAGCAGTATGCCTTATGTTTTGCATAAACCATACCAAGATTAGGCTCGCTAAATTTGTTAACGTGTTTATTGCAATAATTTAATATGCGGGACAGGCAGTTAGCAATAATGATCTATGGCTTCCATTATTACCTTACAGGCTTTTTCTATCTCATCGGTGGTAATGATGAGCGGGGGTGCAATACGCATGGCATTATCACAATGTAAAAACCAATCGGCAATTACACCATGAGCTATGCAGCGGTCAATTATTTTTTTATTAATATCAAAGTTTTGCAACGCTATGGCCAGCATTAATCCTTTTCCGCGTACTTCTTTTATAGCAGGGTGAATCAATAAACTTCGCAGTAGTATCTCTTTTTCTGCAACGGTATTTACCAGGTCCTCATTTATCAGTACCTCTAACGCTGCTAACCCTGCGGCACAGCAAACGGGATGACCGCCAAATGTGGTGATGTGTCCTAAGATAGGGTTTTCTTTTAACGAACCCATTATTTCATTTGAGGCGATGAAGGCTCCTATTGGCATACCGCCGCCTAAAGCTTTAGCCAGTAGCAATATATCGGGCACTATACCAAAATGCTCAAAGGCAAATAGTTTGCCGGTGCGGCCAAAGGCGGCCTGTATCTCGTCTAAAATTAAAAGTGTTCCGGTTTCATTACAACGTTTGCGCAGAGCCTGCATATAGGTGGCATCCGGCACACGTATGCCTGCTTCGCCTTGTATGGTTTCAATAATAACGCAAGCTGTCTCGGTAGTGATCAGATCAAGATCATCAATATTATTAAAGCGGATAAAATTAACACCCGGCAATAACGGGCGATAAGCTTGTTTAAAAACCTCACTACCCATAACGCTTAACGCGCCATGGCTACTGCCGTGATAGGAGTTGTGGCAGGAAACAATTTGCTGTCTCCCGGTATATCGCTTAGCTAATTTTAAGGCACCCTCCACTGCCTCTGCGCCCGAGTTTACAAAGTATACCGATTGTAAGTTATCGGGTAAGAGCGATATCAGCTTCTCGGCAAATTTAACCTGTGGCGTTTGCACATATTCACCATATACCATCAGGTGCATATATTTATCAACCTGCTGTTTTATGGCGTTAATTACATGGGGGTTGCTATGCCCTAAGTTACTTACGCCTATGCCCGAGATCAGGTCTATATAAGCTTTGCCATTTATATCATACAGATTTACCCCTTCGGCACGTTCAAACTCCAGCAACAGAGGGAAGTTGGTGGTTTGCGCGTTATTGGCTAAAAATAGTTGGCGAAGCGTTAGCATAATGCCCAAAAATACAAAAGGCTTATCACTTTGTGCGATAAGCCCTTTTATTGTTCACTAAAATATTTTACATGGGCGAACCCGGTTTTTGTTCATGCAGTTTCCTCACCAGTTCATCATTAAACTCGCGCTCACTTTTAATGAGCTGGCTTACTTTTTCGGGAGGCAATACTTTCATAAATTCATCATTATAATGCTTGCGTATGTCTACCAGTTGTGCATCGTAGTCCAGATCTTTTTTAACCTGTTCAGATCCGTTAGCCTGCGCGTCCGAATTATTGAGGCGCTTTAATCGCCTAACCTCAAAAAGTTCGTTTTGATATTGACGATATATGGGCCAGAATTTTTCGCCTTGGTCGTGGGTAAGTGCAAGTTGCTTGGACAAAAAAGATTCTTTAACAACTTGTATACGGCGCATGCCAGGATTTTGTGGACGAACTACCGTAGCCTTACTTTGCTGCCGCAATTGCATGCGCACGTTTTGCGAATAAGCCGAATAGCTAATACATACGATCAATAAGATAACAAAAACATGCTTGCACAATTTATTCATATCTTATTGGTCGGTATAATCTTGTAAAGCGGTTTTTAACTCATCGGCACTAACCGGCAGGTTTTCTGATGTAACGGTATGTTGTGTGTCACCACCGTCCAGGTTTTGTTCCAAATAATCTTGAATATCGCTTACTGGTATAGCCGACAACTCGTTATGTAGGAAAGAACGGTTGTGTATTGCAGTAGGCGATTCCAGTCTTAAAAATACACCGGTACCCAACATTAAAACAACACAAGCGGCAGTTGCATATTTAAATGCGGTTGATGAGATCATCCTAATAACCGCGCCTTTGCGTTTTACTATATCCTGGTTAACCGTTTTGTTTAAAATGTTTTTGTTTAAACGGGTAAAGTAATCTTCGGGCACAGTAAATGCATTTTCGGTATTTGCCAAAACGTCTTCAACCAATAAACGGCTTTGTATGTTGCTGCTTAACTCCTCAAAATAATTTGCCGGAATAGTTAAGCCCGTATTTTCTGCATTAATTAACTCATTAACCGCTATACTGCTTTGTATGTTGCCGCTTAGCTCGTCAAAATAATTTGCCGGTACGGTTAGACTGATATGTTCTGTATTTAATATTTCTTCAACCGTTATGCGGCTTTGTATGTTGCTGCTTAATTGGTCAAAATAATTTTCCGGGACGGTTAAACCGGTAGCTTCAATATTTATTAAATCATCAACAGCTATACGGCTTTGTATGTTGCTGCTTAATTCATCAAAATAATTTTCGGGTACGGTAAAGCAATCCGAAGAGATCGAATTTTTCAATTCATCCAGTTTTATTGCTGATGTTATACGTTCATCCAACTCATCAAAATAGCCGTTAGGCACTGTAAACGGGTTTTTTGTACTAACTTGTTTAAGCGCTTCATAATCATTCAGCCATTCTTTATTTTCTATCTCGCTTGCCATGATTACTTATAGATGAAATTTAGATGAAAAGGTTTAATAACATTTTAAATTTAATCTTCTGTCAATAAAATAGCCTCTATTTTTTTTACTGCCAAATGGAAGGATGCTTTTAAAGCCCCTACACTTGTACCCAATACCTGCGACATTTCTTCGTATTTCATGTCGTCATAATATTTCATATTAAATACCAGGCGTTGTTTTTCGGGTAGGGTGATTATAGCATTCTGTAATTTTTTCTGCGCTGCATCCCCATTAAAATAAGACGAATCGGCTAGGGTATCAGCCAAATTATAAGCTTCGTCTTCAATGGAAACATTGTTCCGTAGCTTCTTCTTGTTCAGAAAAGTAATGCATTCGTTACTGGCAATCCTGTACATCCAGGTATACAACTGCGAGTCGCTACGGAAACCGGCCAGATTTTTCCAAACCTTTATAAATACATCCTGAACCAGATCATCGGCATCATCATGGTCAATAACCATGCGGCGTATGTGCCAGTAAATTTTTTGCTGATATTTATTAAGGAGCAGGTTAAATGCTAGGTTCCTGGTCTTTTCGTCCTGGAACTTGCTTAATATCTCTGCATCTTCAACCTGTGTGGGCATGTTAATATTTTTTTTCAGTATAATAGTTATTTAGGCTTTTTGTTTTAACAACTATCGGCACTAAAGTAATTATTATTTTTTTGATAACGATGGATCGCGGTGATTACTCACCCCGTGGCTCTTCGAGCGCGACCCTCTCTTTCGCAAGCAGGAAAGAGGGTAACTAGCAAACTCTTAAACCTGGTCTTAACCCTCTTATCGCTTGCGAAAGAAAGGCTGGTCGAGCGAAGCGTAGACCGGGTGAGTTGGCGCGTCAGGTAGTAAAACTATGTTAAGAGATCCAATACCTGTTGCGATGCCGCTTTGGTATCAACCTTGTCAATCACTTGTTGGATATTTCCTTTAGCATCAATAATAAAAGTAGTGCGTATAGTGCCCATATATTTTTTGCCATAATTATTTTTTTCGCCCCATACTCCGTATGCTTCAACTATGTTGTGGTCGGTATCCGCTATCAGGGGGAAAGGCAGGTTATACTTGCTCTCGAATTTTTTATGCGATTTTTCATCATCTGTACTAACGCCAATTACCTCAAACCCTTTACCAACTAACGATTGATAATTATCTCTGAAATCGCAAGCCTCGGCAGTGCAGCCGGGGGTATCGTCTTTCGGGTAAAAATAAAGGATCACTGTTTTGCCTTTAAAGTCGGTTAACGAAACGGTTTTGCCATTCTGATCTTTCGCGGTAAAATCCGGGGCCTTATCGCCTGCTGTAAGTGTTGCCATTATCTGTTAAAATCTGCTGTGAATTGTGAGAAATTATTTTTAGCATCACCCACGGTTAATTCAAATGTATGTTTGCCCGAAGTAATGCTGCCATCAAAGGTATAACTTAGTATTTTAGTTTTAAAATCCCATTCCATCAAAACCCATTTGCCATCTATTTTGCCATTATAGGTTTTTACGCCGGATAGATTATCGCCTATTTTAAGAAATATGCCTTTAGATTTAGCAAGGATGCTGCCCTTATGGATATTTAACGGCATAATATAAGGTGCCGTAGTATCCAGCTTAATGTAATAATCGCCAAAGGCCCTAGCACGGGCTTTTACATAACCGTTTTCATATTTACTGCTATCGCATAAACCGCCGGTGCCGTCAATAACGGCTTTATCGCCAAGCGCGCCCAGGTCAACATCGGGTTTTATCCAAATATCATAACGATCATGTATCGGTGTAAACTTATTATGTATGCGATAGGTGGCCGAATAAGCTCCCGGTTTTTTGGGTAGCTCTGCATATGTAAAGTCTATATCGTCATATAAATTGCCGGGGTTAATAGTTACTTTAACTTTATCCGTATTAAGCACGTTTACCTGGTCGTAATGAAATAAAGTGCCAGCCGGTTTTACAATAACTGTAGATTGCAGCAAACGTTTCGACTTTACTTTTAGCGTAAGTGTTGATGTATTACCGGCCACATCCTTAACCACATATTCAACCTCATGCAATTCGTCATCATCAAAATTTATAATACCACGATTTATTGATTGCGGATAAAGCGTGATGTTACTGCCTGGGGGAACAAAGCATTTTTGTATAAAACGGTGTGAGGTTAGAAAAGTTGGATAATCAATGTAACCGTTTATAGCGTGGGTTTGATCAAAAGCAAAATGCTCCATAACAAATGTATATACGTCTTTCCCATCCAACTTTAACTGAATAGAATAAACACCGTTGTGATTGGCTGACGCGCTGTTCATGTCACTAGTAGTTATGCCAAAACCAATATTGCCGCTTAACTCTATTACTTTAGGTTTTACTAAATGATAATTGCCTGCCACGCCGGCTACTGATAAAAATTCGTGCGGGGTATTTTCGCTGAAAGGTTTACCATCTAAATAATAAATACCAATGGCGCTGATTGCAGGTGGTGTCCTGTCTGGAATGGTCACACCAAAAAGTTGCGGATTTATGGTGTGTTCGGTTTTTGTATCTCTGATCTCAAAATGCACGTGCGGCCCTGCTACAGCGCCTGATTGGCCTGATATGGCAATAACATCATTCTTGCAAACTGTAATCTGGTCTGGTAACGGGTTAAAATCAACTTCATATAATTGATGTTGATACTGATAATTGCGCAACACCTTTTCTATCTGCGGGCTAAAGCGCGAATTATGCATATATACTGTAGTATAGCCGTTGGGGTGATTGATGTAAACAATATTGCCACCACCGCCAAACTGAACCCGTATGCGCGATACATAACCATCTGCAGCAGCGTGTACGGGGTAGCCGCTTTGCTGGTTGGTCTTGAAATCTAAACCTGCATGGAAATGATTTGGTCTTAATTCGCCAAAACCACCGGCAATTGATGGAGGCAGATCAAGCGGATAACGAAAAAAACCTTTAGGATATTCCCTGCTTTGTATAATGTTTTGTGCTTGTATGAGTTGATAACTTATAGTTAGTAGAAGGATGAAAAGTGTTTTTTTCATTAAGATAAATTAATACATAGAACGTATTGAACTAACGCCAGTATGTCAAAGTTGTTTCAGGAAGAACTAAAAGGGGAGATTACTTTACATAAAAATCAATCAGCTTTTGCTCTTCTAAATAGCCCTCCAACCTATCGCCAACATTTACTTTGGCTACGCCTGCCGGGGTGCCGGTAAATATCATGTCGCCTTTTTTCAGGGTGAAATATTTAGATACAAAGGCGATGATGTACTCGAACGAGAACAACAAATTACTGGTATTGCCAACTTGCCTGCTTTGGCCGTTAACATCCAAATGAAAATTCAAATTATAAATATCGGCGAATTGTGTTTTAGGTACAAAGTTGCTTATTGGGGCCGAGTTGTCAAAAGCTTTGGCTAACTCCCACGGTAACCCCTTTTCTTTATGGCGCGATTGGATATCGCGTGCCGTAAAATCAACTCCTAATGCAATCTCATCATAATAACTCGCTGCAAATTTTTCGCTGATATGCTTGCCTTCCTTGCTGATCTTTAATACCACTTCAAGCTCATGATGTACATCTTCAGAAAAATCGGGATGATAAAAAGGCTTGTTGTCTTTTAACAACGCCGTATCAGGCTTTAAAAATATTACCGGGACGGTAGGTACAGGGTTATTTAATTCTTTGGCATGTTCTGCATAGTTACGGCCAATGGCGATGATTTTCATGAATACAATTATTGAATGACTGAATTATATATTGAGTAATTGTTTGTACTGCGATATTAACAAATTATATTAATAAATCTAATTATTCAATAATTCATTCAGTCAATAATTCAATAAATTATAAAAGAGAAATTCGTTTAATTACAGATTCTGTGCCGGCAACAACACGGATAAAATAAAACCCCCGGTTTAATTTATTGCTTAATGCACGGTTAAGAACCTGCTCACCAGGCTCAACCCTTTGCGAAAACAGAGTCATTACATCATTACCCAATACATCAACCATTTTTATTGTAACGTTTGAGTTGCGCGACAGTAAATATTTTAAATTAATCTGATCGGTTATCGGGTTTGGAAATATCTCCACATTACTTAATAATTTATCATCAGCGTGTGGTATTACTAGTTTGGTGCTGGATATTACCCCCGGCTTTATAGGAGGCAAAGTGAAGTTTAACGGACTCTTTTTTACTTTTTTCTTCAGGTACGAATAGTTAAGCGTATCGTGCTGTGGTGGTTTAATTGTTGAGGCAAAGGCACAGTTTATGGATATTGCCATCGCAATTATTAATATCCATGAATAAGTGAAAGTAAAATTTCGCTTCATACCTTACAACTTGGTTTCATTTTACAAAAGTATAAATAAACATTTCATCAATTTCAATATCCATACTTTTATTACACTATTTAACAAAATTTAACAAAGCCTATTATTAGGCTAACAATTAATTTACTTATACGTTTGCATCTTTTTTTAAGTTGGAACTCAAATATTTTAATACTTTTGTGCGTTTAAATCAATATAGTGTCGCAACATAAAGATCTACAAAAACTGACAGCCGCCGGGCTGCTCATCAGTTTAGGAATTATATACGGGGATATTGGTACCTCTCCGTTATACGTTTTCAAGGCAATCGTTGGTACTCAACACATTTCTGAGGTATTAGTTTTAGGAGGTGTTTCCTGCATTTTTTGGACGCTTACGCTACAAACTACCTTGAAATATGTGGTAATAACTCTGCGTGCCGATAACAAAGGCGAGGGTGGCATTTTTTCCCTTTTCTCGTTAGTTCGGCGTAAGGCAAAATGGCTAATAGTACCCGCAGTAGTTGGTGGTTGTGCCTTACTTGCCGATGGTATTATTACGCCGCCGATTACCATATCTGCCGCTATTGAAGGTTTAGTACCATCGTTCCCTCATTTGCACACGGTGCCCGTAGTTGTTGCTATAATAGCAGGCTTATTTATCATACAACAATTTGGCTCATCAATGGTGGGTAAAGCCTTTGGCCCTATAATGTTTATCTGGTTTACTATGATGGGGGTTTTAGGCATAGCATTTATTATACAAGACCCTACAGTAATAAAGGCTTTAAATCCTTATTATGCTTATAAACTATTAACAAGCAGTAATTACCACGCGTTTATTATACTAGGCGCTGTGTTTTTATGTACCACAGGTGCAGAGGCTTTATACTCAGACCTTGGCCATTGCGGGCGTAAAAACATACAAATAAGCTGGGTATATGTTAAAATCTGTTTAATATTGAACTACCTGGGCCAGGCAGTATGGCTTTTGCAGCATAATGGCCAGGCATTAAATCTTAATCTACTAAATCCTTTCTACAAAATAATGCCAGAGTGGTTTTTAAACTATGGCATAGGCATAGCCACAGTTGCGGCAATTATTGCCAGCCAGGCGTTAATATCTGGCTCATTTACCCTCATTGCAGAGGCTGTTAGGTTAAACTTATGGCCTAAGGTAAAAATCAATTACCCAAGCGAGCAAAAGGGCCAGTTATATGTTCCTAGTGTTAACTGGTTATTGTGTGCCGGTTGTATTGGTGTGGTTATGTTATTTAAACACTCAGACAGGATGGAAGCGGCCTATGGCTTAAGTATTACTATAGCCATGTTAATGACAACCATATTGGTGTCGAGATTTTTACGGCGTAAAAAAGTGCCAACCTATATAGTGAATACCTTCCTGGTGATGTATTTATTGATCGAGGGGACTTTCTTATACGGTAACTTAAATAAGTTTGTAGACGGTGGCTGGTTCACCTTGTCAATTGGTGCCGTATTGTTCTCTATCATGTGGACATGGCATACAGCCCGTAAGATCAGGAATCGTTACGTTAAGTTTGTTGAGATTGACGATTACTACAATATTATAAAAGAATTAAGTGATGACGAAACCGTACCTAAATACGCATCGCAACTGGTTTATTTAACCAGTGCCAACTTTAATTCGGAAGTTGAATCGAAGATTATTTATTCTATCCTGCAAAAGCAGCCAAAACGTGCCGACGTATACTGGTTGGTACACGTTGATGTTGTAGATGAACCTTATAAAAAAGAATATGAAGTTGACATATTAGTGCCGAACAAACTGATAAGGATCGACTTTAAATTAGGTTTCCGTATTGAGCAGCAAATAAACTTATTGTTTAGAAGAGTTGTTGAGGACCTGGTTAAAAATGGAGAGGTTGATATTACCAGCCGTTACAAATCATTAAACAAACATAAAATTGTTGGTGATTTTAGGTTCGTGGTAATTGAGAAGGTGCTTTCACGCTCACATAACCTGTCGTTTTACGAGAAATGTATTATGGCCTTTTATGCGTATCTTAAAAAGATCAGCTTATCAGAAGAGCGCGGCTTCGGGCTTGATTTGAGCTTTGTTACCATTGAAAAAGTACCGCTAATGCTGGCCGCTCCGGAAACAGTAGAGATAACTCGTGTAATTTGTTAAAACATTTTAAGCTAATATTACTTCAATATTAGTACAGATTGTGAAAATAGTTTTACAACCTACTATTACTATACTTATGAAGAATATATTTTTTGCACTGCTTTTGCTTTTCTCACTTCAGGTTAATGCTCAAACTGTTGATACAACAAAGAAAAAACTAGTAGACACAATTAAAAAAGATTTGCTAACCGCGCCTGATACAGTTAAACGCCTACATAGTAAACCCTGGGCGCTTGTACCCGGGTTTGTAGCCGTAACCTATGGGGCATTAACATTTACCGTTCATCCCCTGCGGCGAGTAGATTATTTCATGCATAGTGAAACCGAGAAAACCGGCGCTAACTTTCATACTACATCAGAGAGTTACTTTCAATTTGCCCCTATAGTAATGGTTTATGGCTTAAATTTAGTAGGTGTTACCGGCAAGAATACATTTATTGACCGTACAGCTTTATTGGCTTTGTCTGCAGGGATATTAGGAGCTACTGGCTATGCTACCAAGCATTTAACACATAGACTGCGCCCTAATAACGATGATTATTTATCTTTCCCATCAGGCCATACAGCTACAGCATTTATGGGCGCTGAGTTTTTGGCGCAAGAGTTTTCTAAAAGATCGCCTGTTTACACTATTATCGGTTATAGCTTCGCAACTACTACCGGGGTTTTTAGGCTATATAATCGCGATCATTGGTTTAGCGATGTTGTTGCAGGTGCTGGTTATGGCATATTATCAACCAAAGTATCCTATTTAGTTTATCCTTATATACGCGATTGGATAACACATAAAAACAAGTCGGGTAAAACTACTATGATAATGCCTACTTACCAGGAGGGTGTTCCCGGTTTTTATATCGCTATGGATTTATAAAGAAAATACCCTTTCAGATTCAATATAATAAAAAAGTCCCCACTGAAAAGTGGGGACTTTTTTATTATATCTTATATATGTTTAGTTATAGCGCCCTTTGCGCTGCTGGTCTTCTAAGAACCAGGATACAAATATTTTTTGTTCTGTTCTTACAGAATAAATACCAGGTAGATTTTTCAGGTACCGGTCATCATAATATATAAAGTGTTCAAACCCCAAGCTTATGTTTTTTGCAACTTGAAACGTAACTCTTGGTTTTAAAATACTGACATTATTATTACCCGGAGTACCTACGTAGGTATGCAGAAAGAAATAATAATATACAAAAGATAGACTTAAAGCTTTATCTACATTTAACGTAGTTTCAAATTTGGCCTCTATACCATTGTTATAGGTATAATCTCTAACTTGTGATGTGTCAGGCCCGAAACGGGTGCTGTTACCGGCTAATGGTACTAAAGCTAAATGCAAATTGGTATAAAGGTTTGTAGTTTTATTAATGGGGTATTTAGTAAATACACCTCCGCCCACACCAATCGCTCCTAACTCAAAAGTTTTATTATCCCAATAATCATCATATTGGAAAAGGCCATACAGTACAGAGAATTTACCGTAATGGGTTTTATAGCCGGTATTATTGCCTAATAGAATGCCATAACCCGTAAGATTATCTAAAAGTTTTCTGCCGGAGCCAAAGCTAAATTCAGTACGCAGTCTGAAAAAATCAAAAGGCTTACGATAGCGCTCTTCAAACGGGTTACCATAATCAAACTGCATATTTATTAAAGCTTCAGTAGGGCCCTTGCCAAAAAAAGTTGCCTTATCCTGGTTTATTTTATGCAGACCAGTAAATATGGTAATGTTAAGTGGTTCTTTTTGGTAAACTTCTTTTGTTGTTTTTCTAAAAGATTTACCCTGTAGTAACCTGTTAAGTCCACGAACCGGATCTACTAGCCCGGCAGCTATTTCGCGAAATACCCTGTCTCCGCCGGTGGTTCTGTCGTCTAAAATGTTTGAACTTAAACGGTAAAATATTTCACCAAGAAACGCGCCGTTTATCGGAGTGTTTATTATATCGTTGTAGGACGGACGTGTATTTTCGCCAAAATACTCCCACATTAAACTACCCGCAACTGCAAACGGAATTGATTGCGCATAAGTATATCCTTGCGACCGGGCGGCGTTAAAATACATGGAACCTGTATATGGGTGCCCTATAAAATTTATACCAAAACGGTCAGAGTCCCATTCCCAACCCTGTTGTATGTTATATTTCCAGGTTGACGGGCCTATATGTGCGAAATCCTGATTTAGCACAAACCTATCTAATGACCAAGTGAACACATTAACGCCTAACACCTCTAATGCGGGTTTCCATATCGGGTATTTTTTGTTAAATGCTGTATCATCATTTAAAAGATCGCCATACTTGTTTTGGATAGTGGTATCAATAAGGGGGCTTTTTTTTGGTTGATTTCCCGTCGAGTCGGACAGCGTTTTTACCTTAGCCTCTTTTATTTGCTTCAATTGCTCTTTTACGGGGCCCTTACCGGGTTTTATTGTATCTACCGGGGTAACGGTTTGTGCAAATAAGGATGTTGATGAAATAAGTATCAGTAATAAACCAATTAATGATCTGATTTTCTTTTGTATGTTGAGGGATGAAATCAGCACGATACATGCTTTCAGGGAAATAGAGTATAGACTTGCCATAGTATAAGGGTAGTGTTAGTTATAAAGTACAACTAATAATACCCCCTAAGTGTTTCACTAAATAATTATATATAAATTATTTAGCTATTTATACTTGATTTTGTAGACCAAGATTATACCGGCAAATATAAATGTTATGGCGTTAGCTACCGCGACCGGCAGGCTTGGATACATAATGCCATACATCAGCCACAAAAAAGTACCTACGGTAAATACCACGTACATGGATAATGATATGCCTGATGTATCTTTTGTTCGGATAGTTTTTACCGCCTGCGGTAAAAAAGATATCGTGGTGCTAAAAGCGGCCATAAAGCCTATAATTTCAATGTAATTCATATTAATATGCAAGTATGCGGATGTGTAAATGTGCAAATTAATTTAGAATTAGCAGCTATCTTAGTGTAAAAATAACACTAATCGGTTTGAAGGTTTGATTATTTACAGTTGGCTATCTATCAATCACTTATTTGCACATCTGCATATCTGCACATCAATTAGCTTTACCCAGTTTGCTGTGTTTAAAGCTATAGGTGAAATAGATCACCAAACCTATCACCAGCCATATTAAAAAACGCAGCCAGTTGGTATAACCCAATTGTGTCATCAGGTAAAAACAACTCATTAAGCCTAATACCGGGATTAAGGACAAGTTTTTTATAAAAGCCAGCACGGTTAATACAGCAGCCAGGATAATGAATAAAAACATGGGGAAATTTTCGTGGGCATTCTCGCCCGAAAACAAACCAAATATCGGTTTCCAAAACAGTACCATGCCCACTATAAATAATACCGGCGCAATAAATTTGGAGTTGATGTAAGGCAGATGGAAACGACCTTTATGCGCCGCCTCTCTTGGCAACAACAATACGCCGCCGCAAACCAGTACGAAGGCAAATAAGGTACCTATGCTGGTTAGATCGGTAACCTCTGTTAAATTCATAAACAGGGCGGGGATAGCAACCACAAAACCGGTAACTATGGTTGCAAATGATGGTGTATGATATTTAGGGTGGATGCGCGAAAACGCTTTAGGCAATAAACCATCACGGCTCATGCTCATCCAGATCCGTGGCTGGCCCAGTTGGAATATCAATAGCACACTCGCGGTAGCAATTACAGCACTTATGGATATTACATAACTTATTTTGTTCAAGCCAACTTTACCAAATACAAATGCCAATGGGTCGGCAACCTGTAGGTCTTTATAGTTTACCATGCCGGTAAGCACTAGTGCTACCAATATGTATAATACGGTACAAATAATAAGCGAATAGATCATGCCTCGCGGCAGATCACGCTGCGGGTTCTCGCACTCCTCGGCGGTGGTTGATATGGCATCAAAACCTATGTAGGCGAAGAAAACTCCGGATACACCTTTCATTACGCCGCTAAATCCGTTAGGCATAAATGGATGCCAGTTGGCGGGTGTTATATAAAAAAAGCCAATAACAATAACCGCAATAATGATGGCGATCTTTAAATATACCATAGCATTGGTAGCTCTTTTAGTTTCGCGTATGCCTATGTAAACCAAATAGGTAATAACAATTACAATGGCTAAAGCGGGTATATTGGCTATAAATTTAAAATCGCCAAAACCCGGCGCTGTAGCCCAGGCTGATGCCGATTGTTTTAGGCTATCTGTTATTTGCGCTATATGGCCGCTTGCGGTTAGTTGTTGTACCTGCTCATGTGCTTTAAACGCCGAATAATAATCCATCGTTAAATAGGCTGGCATGTGTAGTCCAAATCCTTCTAACAGGTTTAAAAAATACCCGCTCCATGATATGGCAACAGCTATGTTGCCAATGGCATATTCCATTAAAAGATCCCAGCCGATGATCCAGGCAATCAATTCGCCAAATGAAGCATAGGCATAAGTATAAGCGCTGCCTGCTACCGGTATGCGCGATGCAAACTCGGCATAACATAGTGCCGAAAATCCGCAGGTAATAGCGGTAATAATAAATAAAAAGCTAACAGCGGGTCCCCCATGAAATGAGGCTTCGCCAATGGTAGAGAATATACCCGCGCCAACTACTGCGGCAATGCCCATTAAGGTAAGGTCCTTAACGTTTAATTCTTTTTTTAGATGAGAACCGCCCGAATGTTCGGCATCGCTGAAGCCAGTGGCAACATCTGCTAATATTTTACTGATTGATTTTTTACGAAATATACTCTTCGACATATTTTAATTTGCTGTCCTGAAACCAAACATAACCATTTTTTTGTTGGGATATAAGTATATGCTTACTTTGCACCATGAATATCGGAATAAAGGCAGTGTTATACAAGGTGAGGTTTTTTTTTATACCTTATCTTATCGTTATAGCCGCGTGTTTGATCATAAAATTGAATTATAGCCGCGAAGAGATCTACTTCGCCATAAACGCACGTAACTGGCCCTGGGCAGATATTATTGCCCCCTATATTACCGATATTGGCAATGGCTGGACAACCATCCTATTAGCCATCACGCTGTTATTATTCAGCTATCGTAAAGCGTTTATTTTGGCAGGCAGCTATTTGCTGAGTTCGACCATAGTGGCACAGGCCTTAAAGTTTGCTTTTGCCGCACCACGCCCCAAATTATACTTTCAAGCCCAATTGGGCCGCATACACTTTGTTGTGGGTACTGATCAACTGAGTTTACATAGTTTCCCATCCGGGCATACTGTCACGGCATTTTCGACAGCAATACTGATCGCTTATTGGAGCAAAGATAAGTTTTGGGGATTGCCGCTTTTGCTTTTAGCCGCATTGGTGGGTTATTCGCGCATGTATTTAAGCCAGCATTTTTTTGAGGATGTAACCGCCGGTTCTGTAATAGGTGTAGTAGTTACGGTGATGTGGATCTACTGGGCAGAGAACAGAGAGTTTTTAAAGTCCCCTAAATGGAATAGGGGACTGTTTAAAAAATAGCTTATTCGTATTCCAATCTTTTTCTCCTTTGGATATACATTCCCACGGCAATTATAACGAATATTCCACCGGCGCCAATCAAGCCCATTTGTAAAACCGACATACCCTTGGCATTGAATAAATATTGATCATTTCGCTGCAACTCGGGCGATAGCTTTATAGAGTTTACAAAGCTTTTATACTCTTTTGCAACCATCTCTTTCCGGGCATTTGTATAAACATATTCAAATACATAACTTGTTGCATTTGTGTACAGCAACACAATGTTTCTAAATTGAATATCGCCCTGGCCGTTATCGGTTTGCAGCGTAAATGTTTTGGCCTTTAACTTGCCGATAGTTGTATCGCGCACGTATTGCGCGCTGGCATTGCTTGATTCGCTTTGTATGTTCTGAACGTTTTCTTTTAATACGTTATCAAGGTCACGTTCCTTTTGTAAAGGAGCTGTATTTTTGGCATTAGGCGTACGTAATACCACCACATAACCCAATGATGAATTTGACGAAAATACCTGCTGACCCAAAGTATCAGTTTTTTGATATGCAGGGGGTAATGATACAGTAACTAAGCTATCTATTTTTACAGGTTTTAGCTCCTGGCTAAAGCCTGTAATGGCAGCTAATATAAGTGTCACGGAAATTAAAAATATCTTTTTCATACCCGTACAAGCCCCAAAACCGTACCAAAACCTTAATTTTTGGCGCTTTATGACATTGGTATAGACAAGACAAGCGAAGTTTACAAAACTTGGCTTGTCTTAAAAATATGAAGAGTATTACCTTAGGTACAGAAAGTTAGCCCTTATAATTTAGCTATTTCAGCCTTAATAAAATCGGCTAATTCTTTAACGTAGGCAGCGCTGAAATTAAACTGTATACCGGCTGTTTCGTAGATCTCTTTAATAGTTTTGGTGTAACCTAATTTTAAGGCATCCAGATATTGTTGCAGGGCTTTCTCCGGGTTTTCTTTATAGTTTTTGTAAACTGCTATAGCACCTAATTGGGCAAAGCCGTATTCGATGTAGTAAAACGGTATCTCGAATATATGCAGTTGTTTTTGCCAGAGATTTGCTTCGGCTGCTTCTAAGCCGCTCCAGTCGGCAAAGCCTGCGCCAAATGGCTCGTATATTTTTAACCATGCTTCGGCACGCTCTGATGCCAAATGGTCAGGGTTGGTGTAGATCCAGTGCTGAAACTGGTCTACCACGGCTACCCACGGCAATGTTTTAAGCACATCAACCAATTGATCCCGCTTCGCACGTTTCAAATCCTCTTCGTTGTCAAAAAACACATTCCAGTTATCCATGGATATTAACTCCATCGACATAGAAGCCAACTCTGCAACTTCCGACGGGCAATGTTTAAAGTCATTCAGTTCCAAATCGGCAGTTAAAAAGGTATGTACCGCGTGGCCGCCCTCGTGTACCATGGTGGTCAAATCACGGAAGGTATTGGCTGAGTTCATGAAAATAAACGGCGCGCCTGTTTCTGATAGCGGGTAGTTATAACCGCCCGGTGCCTTGCCTTTGCGGCTCTCCACATCAAACAGGTTATTGTCTTTCATTATCTCTAAGCGCTCGCCTAAATAACTATTAATGTTGCGGAAACATTGTATAGATTTCTCAATCAATTCCTCGCCATTGTTAAACGGTTTTAAAGCCGGTTTGCCTGATGTATTAACGTCCATATCCCATGGGCGCAAAGTATCCAGTTTTAAGGCTTCTTTGCGTTGTTCGGCGTGTTCGTGCAGAATAGGGACTATCTCCAACTCAATAGCTTCATGAAAAGCGTAGCAATCCTGCGGCGTATAATCAAAACGGCCCAGGGCCTGGAACATATAATCGCGATAGTTTTCGAAACCGGCGTTTAGCGCTACTTTATGTCTTAATACGCGCAGGTGATCGAACAAGTCATCCAGTTTTTCTTTTTCCTGTAGGCGGCGGAGGCTGATCTTTTCCCAAACTTCCTGGCGTTTGGCGCGATCGGTATCTTTTAAAAATACCGCGGCTTGCTCTAAGGTATATTCTTTATCGCCTATGTGGACAGATAGAGAGCCGCTGATAGACTGGTACTTTTGTTGTTCAACCTGTATCTCGGTTTGGATTGGGATGTTTTCTTCCCTGAATAATTCCAGCGCTTTTTTTACGCCGCGCAGGTAAACAAAATATTTATCCTTATCCAGTTGGTCAAAGTATTGGCTGTTAACAAGCTTTACGTTCAACTCGTTGCTGTAAGGTGCTGTTTTAGGTTCAATTTCGGTAGCGAAGTATTGAAAAGCAGCCAGTAGTTCTTCATTATTGGTATCGCAGGTCATGCGGATATAGCGCCAGGCAAAATCTTCTTCCAGGGCGGCTTCCAGTTCACTGCGGTCATGCAGCCAATGTTCCAGTTCTTCAACCGAATTTATTTGGCGATTAACCAAATCTTTATAAAGTGGTTCAAGTGTTTCCCATTTAATTTCAAGGTCGACAGGTATATAGGTGCGTGTTTTTTTGTGGATCATGATGTTGTGGATGTGCGGATGTGCAGATATGCAAATGTGCGAATTAGTTGGGAAGTGAGGAAACGGGAAAATGTAAAATTAATGGAGTGTTGTGTTTCGAAACCCCCGCTACAGTTTACTTATAACCTTATGCCAAATATCAAACCATGCAGCAGCAACGTCCTGTCCAGCAAAAACAAAACAGCGAACACTACACTAGCTAATCCATTGGTAGTCATAAACGCGAAGTTTACCCGGCTCAGGTCATTCGGCTTTACTAATCTATGCTGATAAGTTAGCATGATGCAGAAAAATACTATCCCTACATAATACAGTAAACCCACCGTAGTGTAAAACACGGGCAGCACAATAAATATAGCCGATAGTATATGCAAAAAGGTAGATAACCTTAAAGCATTAACCTTACCCAAATATGCGGGGATAGAATGCAGGTTTTCGGCACGGTCAAAATCCTCATCCTGTAAAGCATAGATAATATCAAAACCGCTAACCCAGCATAAAACGGCCAGCGAGAAAAATATCGGTAACAAAGCAAACGTGCCTGTAACCACTAAATAGGCACCAATAGGGGCAAGCGATAGACCCAACCCCAAAACCAAATGGCAAAGCGCCGTAAATCTTTTAGTCGCACTATAACCCAAAACCACTAATAGCGCCACAGGCGATAAGTAAAAGCAAAGCGGATTAATAAACCAGGTAGTTGCAATAAATAAAGAGCAGTTAACTACTGTAAACGTCAATGCCGATGCCGCGCTGATGCGCCCGGCAGGTATGTCGCGCACTTTGGTGCGTGGGTTTTTGGCATCAATATTTCTATCCAGATAACGGTTAAACGCCATTGCCGAGTTACGAGAAAATACCATACATAAAACCATCATCAATAGTTTTTGCCACTCAAACGTGTGCTGCGTGGTAGTCACTGCCAAAAAAAAGCCGATAAAGGCAAATGGCATAGCAAATATGGTGTGCGAGAAGGTTACTAGCGATAGATATTTTTTCATGTGTTATTCAAACGTCTTATAATCCGGTATTTCAAACGACTGATTTATTCCCCCAATAAATCCTAGTATCTCATCCCTACCTGCATGTAACTCGGCCGAGGTAACAAAAATCTGCGGCACTTCATCAAATGTTTCCAATAGCGATTTTTTAAACTTAGCTACGCTTTGATCGGTTTTTAGAGTTGATTGTTTGTCGGCTTTGGTAAAAACCAATACAAAGGATAACCCTTTTTCGCCAAGCCAGTTACAAAATTCGATGTCGATTTTTTGCGGATCAAGGCGACTATCTATCAGCACCATTACGCATTGCAGGCTTTCGCGTTTGTCCAGGTATTGTTGGATAAACTTGTTCCAGTCGGCTTTTTTTGTTTTTGATGCCCGTGCATAACCATAGCCCGGCAAATCGACAATATACCAGTTATCATTCACCAAAAAATGGTTAATAAGCTGGGTTTTACCCGGTGTTTGCGATGTTTTGGCTAAACCCTTTTTAGCGACTAGCATATTGATCAACGAAGATTTACCCACGTTCGAGCGGCCAATAAAAGCGTACTCCGGCTTAACTGG
The DNA here is from genome assembly GCF_028288185.1 of Mucilaginibacter sp. Taxonomy (GTDB): domain Bacteria; phylum Bacteroidota; class Bacteroidia; order Sphingobacteriales; family Sphingobacteriaceae; genus Mucilaginibacter. Next base: position 104,557 of record NZ_JAQBOF010000008.1, read on the forward strand.
TGGGGGCAGTTTTGAAATCTGGGTGTTGCTGCAAATAAAGTCGGCAGATTTTATGATCATGGGGGCAAAGGTAGTAATTAGAGATTAGAGATTGGCGGTTAAAGATTAGAGATTAGGCTTTTAAAGTTTTAAATTTACTATCATCTTAGTGTAAGTCTTCTACCGATCTGAGATTAAGAGATCTTTAATACTTAAATTTGTATGTTTAAACATATATCAACATGAATGATTATAAAATACCCGCACAAACCCGGATAGGGCACGTACACTTAAAGGTGAGCAACCTGCAACAATCATTAGATTTTTACAGCGGATTGCTGGGTTTCGAAAAAATGCAACTATATGGCGACCAAGCCGCGTTTATTTCGGCAGGTGGTTACCATCATCATATCGGCTTAAATACCTGGCAAAGCAAGGGCGCACCGCGCGGGCCCGAATATGCACCGGGGCTATTCCACACCGCTATATTATATCCGGAGCGTAAGGATCTGGCTATAATTTTGCAGCGATTAATTGATGAAAAATATCCAATCACCGGGGCATCAGATCATGGCGTATCAGAAGCTATTTATCTGGACGACCCTGATGGAAATGGCGTTGAGCTATACTGGGACAGACCGGAGGAAGAATGGCCTAAAGACGACAACGGCGAAATAGAAATGTTTACACGAAGATTAGATATAGAGGGGTTATTGGCATTGGCCAAATAATTACCTTTGCCACCATGACTATAACTTTAAGACCTATCAAACCCAATGATAATGTTGAACTGGCACGCATTATTCGCGAATCGCTGGTAGAGTTTGATGTGCCTAAAGTGGGTACTGTTTACTCGGACCTGGATACTGACCGCTTGTTTGAATTGTTCCAGGACGCACCAAACAGTTGCTATTTTGTAGCCGAAGACAACGGTGTTTTACTAGGGGGATGCGGCGTTTACCCAACAAACGGATTACCATCCGGCTACGCCGAGTTAGTGAAATTATATTTAACAGCAGCCACACGCGGTCGCGGCATTGGCAAAATGCTGATGGAAAAATGTTTTGAGGCTGCTGTAGAATTAGGATATACTCATCTGTATCTGGAATCTTTTCCGCAATTGGCCAAGGCTGTAAGTATTTATGGAAAGGCAGGCTTTAAACCATTGGATCATGCTTTAGGTAACTCGGGGCATTTTGCCTGTAATATTTGGATGACGAAGGAGCTTGCCTGACGGCGAAGTGATTAGGATTGGTTAATTAGAGATTAGTGTTACATAATGTTCATATCTTCAACCATCAAAAAACTAACCTCTAATCTCTAAATCCTATCTTTGCCCCATAATATGAGCAAAACCGTAATCCCATACAACGCAGAGCAGGGCACCAAGAAGGAGCAGGTGGCCGATATGTTTAACAATATATCCAAAACCTATGACTTTTTGAATCATTTTATGTCGTTGGGTATTGATATCATCTGGCGCAAAAAAGCTATTAATGAGTTAAAGAAAGATCAGCCCAAACTGATCTTAGATGTAGCTACCGGTACCGGCGATTTTGCCTTCGAAGCACTATCTATCCTAAACCCAGAAAAAATTATTGGCGTTGATATTTCGCAGGGGATGCTGGACATCGCCAAACAAAAAATAGCTAAGCGTAATTTGGGCCACAAGTTTGAAGTTAAACTAGGCGACTCGGAAAAATTACCTTTCGAAGCAGGCGAGTTCGATGCGGTAACAGTTGCCTACGGTGTACGTAATTTTGAAAACCTGGAGATGGGCCTGGCCGATATTAACCGTGTTTTAAAAACCGGTGGTAAAGCCGTGGTATTGGAGTTTTCAAAACCTAAAGTGTTCCCGGTAAAGCAATTGTATAAGTTCTATTTTAACTACATAACGCCGGGCATCGGTAAACTTTTCTCTAAAGATTCAAGGGCCTATTCATATCTGCCAGAGTCGGTTGCCGCTTTTCCGGATGGGCCGGCTTTTATAGCAGTTATGGATAAGGTTGGCTTTAAACATACCAAATGCAGGCCATTAGCGTTTGGTATTTGTTCTATTTATACAGGCGTTAAATGATTAAAACCCGGTACCTGCTAATTATAAGCCTTATTTTTTGCAGCAATTGCCTGTTTGCGCAATCAGCCCCTTCGTGGGGTGGAGGTGCTGACCAAAAAGATATAAGCTTTGGTTTTAGCTTTAGTTACGTTAGCAGTTATTTTAAAATTGATAAAAAGGCCGACTGGCGTAAACCATACATCGATAATGACGGCAACAAAATTACCGATTCGCTAAAAAGTATAGGCTCACCCAGTTCGCAGGGATTTGCGGTTGGCTTTTTAACCCGTTTCCGTATTACTGAACATCTGGAGGCCCGTATAACCCCCTCATTAATTTTTGCTGATCGCAGCTTGGATTATACCTACAATACACCATCGCAAAATATAAGCAAATCAGTACAAGCCACACAGGTTGATTTGCCTATATCTATTAAACTAAAATCTGACCGTATAGGCGATTTTAGGGCTTATGTATTGGGTGGTATAAAATATTCGCAAGCTATAGGCAGCCATGTAAACTCTGATGCAGGTTTAGGGCTGATTGATAAACACGTGAAAAACGTTAGCGGCTTTGCCTCGTACGAAGCTGGTTTGGGCTGCGATATATATTTTGAGTTTTTTAAATTATCGCCAGAGATCAAACTGTCCAACTCGTTTGGCAATGTATTACTTCCCGAAAATCATCCTTACTCCACACCTTTAAACAGATTGGGGTTGCATACTTTAATGTTTAGCCTTTACTTTGAGTAACTGGTTGCTTTATTCTATATAAATCGTTTAATTCCCGACTAAAAAGCCTAATTTCGCAGCGGATTTAATACCACATCTATGGCTAAAATTGCATTAATTACCGGGGCCACAGCAGGAATAGGCGAAGCTTGTGCGAAACTATTTGCCAGCGAAAATTATAACCTGATACTTACCGGCCGCAGGCTTGACAGGTTAGAGAAACTAGCGGCAAGCCTTAATAAAAAATACAATACCGAAGTAGCCATTTGCGCCTTTGATGTACGCGACCGCGAGCAGGTTACCAGTAATTTTGAAAGCCTGCCTGCTAAATGGAAAAAAGTTGATGTATTAATAAACAATGCCGGTTTAAGCCAGGGATTAGATCCCATTCAAAATGGTAACCTGGATGATTGGGATACCATGATCGATACCAATATTAAAGGTTTGTTATATGTTAGCAAGGTTGTATCAAACTGGATGATAGCTAATGGCAAGGGGCATATTGTAAATATAGGTTCAATAGCCGGCAAAGAAGTTTACGCTAATGGTAATGTGTATTGTGCCACCAAACATGCGGTAGATGCCTTAAATAAAGGTATGCGTATTGATTTGGTACAGCATGGCATAAAAGTTACGGCTATACACCCAGGCGCCGTAGAAACAGAATTTTCTGAAGTGCGTTTTCATGGCGACAAGGAACGGGCCAAAAAGGTATACGATGGATTTGATCCGTTAGTAGCCGAAGATATTGCCGAGACGATAATGTTCGTAATATCGCGCCCTAAGAATGTTAATATAAATGAGCTGTTAATAATGCCAACCGCGCAAGCTAACGCAACAACGATAGTTCGGAAATAAATGTGCAGATGTGCAAGTGTACAGATATGCAAATGAATAAATAAAAAACAAATCCGATATCGAACATCCGAAATTCACTCATTCAATAATTCACTCAATTAAGATATGTCATTAATACAACAAATAGATCAGGATATTAAACTTGCTATGCTGGCTAAACAGGCAGACCGTCTACAAGCTTTACGCGCTGTAAAATCGGCCTTATTACTGGCAAAAACCGAAAAAGGCGCTGCTGAAGAACTAACACCCGAAGCCGAAATTAAAGTATTGCAAAAGCTGGTAAAACAGCGCAAGGAATCGGCTGATATTTATAAGACCCAAAATCGCGATGACCTGTATCAGATAGAAATAGCCGAAATGCAGGTTATTGAACCTTATCTGCCACAACAAATGACACGTTTTGAAATTGAAGGTTTTATACAAGAGCTGATTGAACGTATTGGCGCTACCTCCATACAGGATATGGGGCGTGTAATGGGTATGGCTAATAAAGAACTGGCGGGCCAGGCTGACGGCAAAACCATATCAGAGGTTGTGAAACAATTGCTAGGCTAATTTATTTGTTATAATTGTTGCAGATAAACTGCAATAAGCTATTTTTATGGCGAGGATTAACATTGATAAGACTTACGAAGTTTTAGAAACTTCGTAAGTCTGACACACAGAATTAACATTTACAAAGAATATAATATATGAGTTTCGTGCTTAAAGAGGAACGTGGTTTTAGTTACATCGATGAGGGCGAAGGCGAAGTGCTATTATTGTTGCACGGCTTAATGGGGGGTCTTAGTAATTGGGAAGAAGTTATTGAGGAGTTTAGAGGCCGGTACCGGGTAATTTTACCTATGCTGCCGGTGTATGACTTGCCAGTAATAACTACAGGGGTTAAAACGTTATCAAAATACGTACACAAGTTTGTAAAGTATAAAAAGTTGCAGAACGTTATACTTTTAGGTAACTCGTTAGGTGGGCATGTGGGTTTAATATATTCGTTAGCCCATCCTGAAAGATTAAAGGCTTTAGTTTTAAGCGGGAGCTCGGGTTTATACGAAAATGCTTTTGGAGGGTCTTTCCCGCGAAGGGAAAGTATGGATTTTGTAAAAGAAAAGGTTGAATACACATTTTACGACCCTAAAATTGCTACGCCCGAATTAATTGACGAAGTTTATAAACTAGTTAATGACCGTCATAGTGTTATAAGGTTATTAGCTATGGCAAAATCGGCCATACGCCATAACATGAAAAAGGACCTGCATAAAATACGCATACCGGTTTCATTAATTTGGGGTAGAAACGATAAAATAACACCGCCGGAAGTTGCTGAAGAATTTAACCAGCTATTGCCGGATTCTGAATTGCACTGGATAGATAAATGCGGGCATGCCGCCATGATGGAGCATCCGCAGGAGTTTAACCGCTTATTAAAGGGATTTTTAGAAAAAATAGGAGCGTAATATGTTTGCAGTTGAATTGATAGCTGACGCGATACCACCGGTTCACACCTCTGATACGATACAGAAGGTGCTTGATCGTATGGTTGAGTTTAGGGTGCGCCACCTGCCAATTGTAAACGAAGACCAGTTTCTGGGCCTGATTGCCGAAAGCGACATACAGCCCGAGATAGATACGCAAACGCCTATTGGATCGCTGGCGCTATCGCTGGTTAATCCATACGTGCGTGAGGATCAGCACGTTTATGATGTTATACGCCTGTTTTATGAGCAACAGTTAAGCGTTGTGCCGGTACTGGATATTAAAAAGAACTATTTAGGCATTATACCAATTAATGCCATGAACCAGTATTTTGCCACTATTACTTCGGTATCACAGCCGGGTGGTATCATTATACTGGATATTAATAATAAAAACAATTCGCTGGCGCATATGGCGCAGATCGTAGAGTCGGACAATGCACAGATCTTAAGCTCGTACGTGCGTGCTTTTCCTGATTCAACACGGCTGGAGGTCACACTAAAAGTAAACAAACAGGATATCTCTAATATAATTGCTACCTTTTTACGTTACGAATATGATGTAAAAGCCACCTTTAATCATAGCGAACATGATGATGGAGCAATGGATAGGTATGCCTCATTGATGAATTACCTTAATTTATAATAAATTGGTCCATAGTCGATGGACGATAGACCATAGTATTATATCTAAACATAAACTATCGACCATCGACTATGGTCCATGGACTACAAAACAACCATGAAAATAGCAGTATACGGCAGACAGTTTAATGACCAGGCAGTATTGCCGTACATACAGCAGGTGTTTGACAGCTTATCGTTGCATTCGGTCGAGGTCTATGTTCATCATCAGCTCAATAACTATTTAGCCGGAAAAATTGATACCGTAATTTATAATGTATTAAATGAAGGCGACAAGATAAAAGGCCTTATTGATGTATTTATTACGCTTGGTGGTGATGGTACTTTGCTTGATATGGTGAGCGTTATCCGCGATTCGGGCGTGCCGGTAATAGGCCTAAACTTTGGCAGGTTAGGTTTTTTAGCCAGTGTAAATAAAAGCGACATAGCATCGGCCATACACGCGGTGGTTAATAACCAATATACCCTGGATGGCCGTGGCTTATTAACTGTCGAATCTGAACTGAACATATTAGGTCTGGATAACTTCGCGCTTAATGATATTACTATCCACAAGCGCGATGACTCGGCCATGATCACTACTAACATGTTTTTGGATGGCGAGTTTTTAAACTCTTACTGGGGCGATGGCATTATAATAGCTACAGCAACCGGCTCAACCGCATATTCATTAAGTTGCGGCGGGCCTATAATATTTCCTGAGTCGAACAGCATTGTTGTGACACCTGTTGCGCCGCATAATTTAAACGTGAGGCCAATTGTACTGCCGGATAGCAGCGTGCTATCCTTCGAGGTTGAATCGCGTAGCTCTAACTATATTTTATCGTGCGATTCGAAAACTGAAATAATAGATAAGCCCATGCGGTTTAAGGTACAGAAAGCAAAATTTGAGTTAAATCTTATCCGTTTAAGTAATGAAAGTTATTTATCAACGTTAAGAAACAAACTATTGTGGGGCCTTGACGCGCGCAATTACTAAATTTGGCGGATGTCTAAAACGTTAGCTGTTATAATTTTACTGTTCATCTCGTTTAATTTACAGGCACAAACCTGGGAGTTAGGCGTTTTTGGCGGTGGTGCAGGCTACATGGGCGATCTGAACCAAAACAATCCCTTAAAAATTTCGGGCTTGGCGGGTGGCGCTTTTGTTAAACGCAATTTTGATGGTTACCTGGCATTAAAATTAAGTTACACCTATGGCCAAATAAAAGGTGCAGACAGCTTATCAAATAATCAGCAGGATCGTAACCGTAATTTGAGTTTTAACACCCGGCTAAATGAAGTAAGCTTAACCGGCGAGTTTAACTTTATGGAATATGTACCATCTGTAAGTAAAAATATATATACGCCTTATATTTTTGCCGGTATTGCTTATACCGGTTATAACCCACGAGCCACCTACCAAGGGTATACTTATGAACTGCGTACATTAGAAACCGAAGGTAAATCTTATCCAAAATCAACAATTGCGGTGCCTTTTGGTGCCGGTATTAAATACAATATTGCGGGCCGTCTAAGTTTAGGGGCCGAGTTGGGGTACAGAACAGCATATACCGATTATTTGGATGATGTAAGTGGTGTTTATGCCGATAAAAGCAAATTAGGGAGCGCAATATCAATTGCTTTGTCTGACAGGTCTGGACAAAATATCCCTGCAGGTATACAGCGCGGCGATCTGCGGCCACACGATACTTATATGTTTTTAGGCTTTACTATATCATATACTTTCATAACGCAAAAGTGTTATTATTAAACTAAGATTTCCGGGATTAAAGATTATAGGATTAATAGTTAAATAGTTATCCTGGCAATCCAAAAATCTTATAAATCGTAGTCTAAACTTTCTTTTCATCAGCATACTAAAAAAGTACAAAGTAAGTTTTACCTTTGTCACCTGAAAAATTGGGCATTATTTAATAAAAGCGTAATTATCAGGCGTGTTATTAGGGAGTAATTTTTTATCGAAAACACGTATTGTAAGCCTGCATCGGCTTTTATTGATCGGCAAAGGAAAATGAGTTATAAGGATCAGATTGATTTGTTAAAGTTACCCCAGCATATAGCCATTATTATGGACGGCAATGGCAGGTGGGCAAAAGACAAAGGCAAATTAAGAATATTCGGTCATCATAATGGCGTGCTTTCTGTTAGGGATGTAGTAGAGGGCGGTGTTAATCTGGGTGTTAAATATTTAACTCTTTACACTTTTTCGTCTGAAAATTGGAACCGCCCCAAGCTGGAGGTTATGGCTATTATGGAATTAATGGTTAGCACAATTAATAAAGAAATAAAAAATTTCATGGACAAAAACGTTCGCCTAAATGCTATAGGCGATCTAAATATGCTGCCAAAAAAATGCTATGAGGAGTTAAATAACGCTATCAAAACAACCTCAAAAAATACGGGGCTGGTATTAACATTGGCATTGAGCTATAGTTCGCGCCGCGAAATTGTTCAGGCCGCAAAAAACATAGCCATTAAAGTAAAAAGCGGCGAAATAAATATCGATGATATTGACGAAACGCTTTTTGAAAACAACCTGTACACCAGCGATATGCCCGACCCCGAGTTGTTGATAAGAACAAGCGGCGAATTCAGGATAAGTAATTATTTATTGTGGCAAATTGCCTATGCCGAATTGTATTTTACAAAAAAATTATGGCCCGATTTCAGGAAAGAAGATCTGTATGAAGCCATACTTGATTACCAAAAACGCGAGCGCCGTTTTGGTATGACAAGTGAGCAAGTCAACTAAATTTTTCCTTTTAACAAATTTTAACAACTGTATAAATTATTTTTAGCCCACTAAAATATCCGAATGAATAAATTTCTGTTTGCTATTCTTTTCTCCGTAATAAGTACTGCTGCCCTGGCTCAGGTTAGGCCAAATAAACAAATTTTCAGGTCGTCATCATCTGATACTTTGAGCTACTTAAACCCAAAAGAATATATCGTTGGTGGGATTACTGTTACAGGGACTGTACACCTGGATAAGGAAGTGTTGCTTCAAATATCAAAAGTAACCAAAGGTGATAAGTTGCTTTTACCCGGCGAAGCCAGCTCGACCATTGTAAAGAACTTGTATAAAGAGAATTTATTTGATGATGTACAGTTATATGTTACCAAAATTAACCTGGATACGGTATATCTTGAAATAGCGATAAAAGAACTTCCACGATTATCAAACCTGCGTTTAACGGGTATACGCAAAAGCGAGATAGAGGACCTGAATAAAAAATTAGATGATAAGGGCAAAATTGTAAATACCAACTTATTAAGCCGAACTACAGCTACAATAAAGAGATATTTTAACGAGAAAGGTTTTTATAATGCTACGGTAACTATAAAACAAAGACCCGATCCGGGAGATGCTAATAGCTTGATATTGGATGTTGTTATAAACAAGGGCAGAAAGGTAATGATAAACTCAGTTACGTTTGAAGGTAACAAAGATTTTTCGCAAGGGGCACTTAGAGGCTATTTATCAAAAACCCGCACCCGCAAGTTTTATAACCTATTTGGGTCGAAAAAATTCAAGGAAGATAAATACCTTGAAGACAAACAAACCCTTATTGAAAAAATGCAGGAAAAAGGTTACAGAGATGCAGCTTTAATAAGTGATACCGTTACCAAGCATGATTACCAAACCGTTGATGTAAAAATAAAAATACTTGAGGGCCATAAATATTACTTTGGTGATATTAAATGGTCTGGTAATGCTAAATACAATAATGATCTGTTAGACCGCGTACTGCGTATTAAAAAAGGTGATGTATTTAGTGAAGAAATGTTAAGCAAAAGATTAAGTGGTGGTGGCCCCGGTGGCGATGATGTTTCATCTCTTTATTTAAATGATGGCTATTTAACTTATAATGCCGACCCTGTACAAACAAGATTACATAATGATACTGTTGACCTGGATATAAGAATATTTGAAGGCCCTCAGTATACTATAAACCGCGTAACCGTTAAAGGTAATGATGTAACTAATGATAAAGTAGTTATACGCGAGCTGCAAACTTTGCCGGGCCAAAAATTCAATAAAGCGTTATTGGTTGAGAGTACCCGTGTAATTGGACAGTTAGGCAACTTTGACGACCAGAAAACCGATCCAAGACCGGTTAACATTAACCCGCAGGATGGTACAGTTGATTTAATTTACAACGTTGTTGAAAAACCATCAGATCAGGTAGAGCTTTCGGGCGGTTTTGGTGGCGGCCAGTTTGTAGGTACGTTGGGGCTTACCTTTAATAACTTCGCTATTAAAAATCTCTTCCACCTTAAAGACTATAAACCATTACCAAAAGGCGATGGCGAAAAATTAAGCTTAAGGGGTCAATCAAGCGGTAGATCATATCAAAATTACTCGTTTACTTTCTCTGAGCCATGGCTGGGTGGTAAAAGGCCGATATTCTTCTCGGTATCTGCTTATACACAATTAAGCTCAACAGGCCAGTATTATGCCAAAACCGACCCTAACTATAATAACCTACGCATAAACGGTGTTGGTGTTACTTTAGGAAAACGTTTAAAATGGCCTGATAACCATTTCCAGTTAAATTATTCGTTAAATGTTGACCACTATAATTTAGATAATTATCCGGGTTATCTGTTCTCAAACGGGACATCGTATAATATTAAATTAACGCAAGAACTTTCGCGCAACGCGCTTGATGGTTCACCGATATTCCCTACCGGTGGTTCAAACATTAAGTTTACAGTACAGGGTACGCCGCCATATTCGTTATTTAATAATATTAACTACAAACTGCCGCCGCCACAAGAACAGCTTTATCATTTTGTGGAGTATTACAAAGTTAAATTTGACGCGCAGTGGTTTATACCGCTTCCGGCTAAGTTTGTGTTGATGACGCAAGCCAGGTTTGGTTTCCTTGGAGAATATAATTCGGTTGTTCCGGGTTCACCGTTCGAACGCTTTAAACTGGGTGGTGATGGTATGCAAAGCTACCAGTTCTTACAAGGTAGCGATATAATTGGTTTACGCGGATATGAAAACTTCTCGATAGTACCGGTAGGGGCACGCTTTACTGCCAGCAATAACCCCGGCAGTACCATATATGATAAATATACTATAGAGGTACGCCACCCTGTTATTACAAGCCAATCGGCTACTATATTTTTACTGGCATTTGCCGAAGGTGGTAATGTTTGGGACAAGTTCTCGCAATTTAACCCATATAATGTCAGAAGATCTACAGGTATTGGAGCACGGATATTTTTACCTATTTTTGGTTTACTTGGTTTGGATTATGGCTATGGCTATGATCCGATCCCCGGAATACCGTCGGCTAATAAGGGGCAGTTTAGCTTCTCTATATCACAAAGCCTAAGCGGTGGATTTAACTAACTAGAAAAAAAAGTTGATGAAAAAGGTAATTTTAGTACTAGCTTTTACGTTCATAACATTCACAGCAGCATTTGCGCAAAGATTTGCTTATGTTGATTCTGAATACATTTTAAAGCACATGCCTGATTATGTATCGGCTCAAAAGCAATTAGGTGCTTTATCAGATCAATGGCAAAAAGAGGTGGATGGACGTTTCCAGGAAATTGACAGAATGTATAAAGCATACCAGGCAGACCAGGTTTTAATGTCGGCTGATATGAAGAAGCGCCGTGAGGATGAAGTTGTAGTAAAAGAAAAAGCCGCAAAAGATTTTCAACGCCAAAAATTTGGTCCGAATGGTGAATTGGAACAAAAAAGCAGCTCGATAATGAAACCTATACAAGACAGGGTAGCTAAAGCAGTGCAAACCGTTGCCGAAGCCGAAAACCTGGATATGATATTTGACAAAAACAGCGAAGTAATAATGCTGTATGCTAATCCGCGTTATGATAAAAGCGCTGACGTTATAACACGCCTGGGATTAAAACCGGGAGTATTTGCTAAATAAAATTTTTATACATATAATCGCACATTATTAAATTAATCAGAACAAAAAAAAACAATGAAAAAACTATTTAAAGTTGCTTTAGTTGCAGTATGCATGTTATTTATGGGCAACTTTGCCAAAGCACAAACTAAAATCGGATACGTTAATACAAGCGACTTAATACAGGCAATGCCCGAACTTAAGACTATAAATACACAAATAGACGCTTTTAAAAAGACATTTATTGATCAGTTACAAAACTTGAGTAATGAACTACAAAAAGGTAGCGCTGATTATCAGGCAAAACAAGCTACCATGACTGATGCAGTTCGTACAATGAAACAAAGTGAATTGGCTGACTTGCAAAAACGTGCTCAGGATTATCAAACCAACGCTCAACAACAAGTTGAACAAAAAGGTAATGAGTTAATGAAACCGTTGATTGATAAGATCCACAATGCAATAAACGCAGTTGCTAAAGAAAAAGCTTATACTTATGTATTTGATACATCACAAACTGCATTATTAGTATCGCCACCGTCTGATGACTTGATGGCTGCTGTAAAGCTTAAATTAGCAGTAAAATAATTTAATTATAAATGATTTACAAAAGCGCCCTGTTTACGGGGCGCTTTTTTTATTTTTGAATCATAGATTTTTTTGATTGATGGATTTCGCTGATTATTGTTCGAAGATTTCGCTGATTTGCAATTCACCAATCTTTAATCTTCAATAACTAATCTTCAACATCACACCATGCCAAACACGCCAATAGGTATTTTTGATTCGGGGATAGGCGGCCTAACCGTCTTTCGTTCAATTGCAGAGCAGTTGCCGGGGTATGATTATATTTATCTGGGCGATAATAGCCGCGCGCCTTATGGTAACAGATCATTTAACACCATCCATCAATATACCTGGGAGTGTGTGCAATGGCTATTTAAACAAGACTGTCCGCTGATTATACTGGCTTGTAATACAGCATCGGCAAAAGCGCTGCGTACTATCCAGCAAAAGGATATGCAGGGCTTAGATCCCTCCAAACGTGTGCTAGGGGTGATAAGGCCCACTGCCGAGGTTATCGGCAATTATTCAACCACCAAAGAAATTGGCGTATTAGGTACTACGGGTACCGTACAATCTGAATCATACCCGATTGAGATACAGAAGTTTTTTCCTGATCTGAAGATTTATCAGCAAGCCTGTCCGTTATGGGTGCCATTGGTTGAGAGCGGCGAATATGAAAAGCCCGGATCAGACTATTTTATAAAAGAATACCTTGACCAGATCATGGCGCAATCTGCCAATATAGATACTTTGCTGCTGGCCTGTACACATTACCCGTTATTGCTGGATAAAATAAAAGCACACCTACCGGCCAATGTAAATGTAATTGCACAAGGCGACATTGTTGCCAAAAGCTTAGTTGATTATTTGCAACGCCACCCGGAACTGGAGCAAAAATTAAGCAAAGAAGGTACACGTAAATTCTATACAACCACCGATGATACCGCCGAATTTGATCATCATGCATCACGGTTTTTTTCGGCACCGGTAACTTCATCGTTTGTGTCGGTTACCGAGTTTAGTTGTAAATAGGGAGTTTTTTTATTAAATCCTACCAGTTTAGTCAACTTTATAGAGTCAATCCAACTCAATCAATTCAAAATTTATTAAGTTTGCACCTAAAGCAAACCGGTTGAACTTTTACACTACATATTTCTTAATTGCGATAGGCTTATTTGCTTTTGTAGCCCTGTTTACTTTGTTTGGCGTATATGCTGAACGTAAACTTTCTGCCTTTATACAAGACAGACTTGGCCCAACCGAGGTAGGTAAGTTCGGTATGCTGCAAACGCTGGCAGATATAATGAAGCTGATCCAAAAAGAACTCATAATACCCGCCGCTGCAGATAAGGTACTTTTCCTGATGGCACCGGTCATTATATTTGTTGCTGTTTACCTGGGTTTTGCGGCTTTGCCATGGGCACCTGGTTTAGTACCGGCTAACGTCAACATCGGCCTGTATTACATTTTAGCCATCATATCTATCGAAACCCTTGGCATACTAATGGCCGGCTGGGGATCAAACAATAAATATTCTATACTGGGTGCCATGCGTTCGGCAGCGCAGATCATATCTTATGAGATACCTGCAGGCTTTGCTTTAATATCAGTAGTAATGATAGCTCAAACTTTAAATCTACAGGATATATCGATGCAGCAAGGTATTCTATCTCCAGAAAAAATAAAATTTTTAGGCCTTTGGGATGTATCTGTCAACGGCGGCATACTGGCCTGGAACATTTTTAGAGCGCCGCATTTGATAATAGCGTTCGTAATTTACTTTATAGCTTCATTGGCCGAAAGTAACCGTGCGCCATTTGATATCCCCGAAGCAGAGTCAGAATTGGTTGCCGGTTTCCATACCGAGTTTACCGGGCTGCAATTTGCATTGGTGTTTTTGGCCGAGTATGCCATGATGTACCTGGTATCAATGGTAGGAGTAATATTATTTTTAGGTGCATGGAACACACCATTACCAAATATTGGTGCCGTACATTTGGCCAGTTGGACAACAGGCATAGCCTGGGGGATATTTTGGATAGCAACAAAAACGTTGGCCCTTATTGCCGTACAGATGTGGATACGATGGACGCTGCCGAGATTACGCGTTGACCAGCTAATGAATTTATGCTGGAAGGTTTTAACCCCCCTGGCATTTTTATGTATGCTGATATCGGGTGTATGGCGGTTATGGTTGATGTAGTGTTTAAGATTAGGGAATTGTAAATCGGTGAATCAAACCAAAAATAATCAGTGAAATAAAAAAATAAAAATCAGAATAATCAGTGTATAATAAAGCAATAAACGGATTTACAACTGCAATGAAAGGGCTGTCCCTTACGTTCAGGCATCTTTTTGCATCAAATGCCAAGAGGAAGGTAATATCTGTGAGCGATGATAATTACTTTAAGCAGTTAGAGGGCACCAATACTATCCAGTATCCGCATCAAAAACTACCTGTGCCCGAAGTTGGACGCTACCAGCTGGATGTGGAGATAGACGATTGCATTGTATGTGATCTTTGTGCTAAAATTTGCCCGGTTGATTGTATTACTATAGAGTCGATAAAATCGACAACAGGCTCTATCGGTGAAACATCTGACGGGTCAAAGAAACTGCTTTATGCCCCTAAGTTTGACATAGACATGGCCAAGTGCATGTACTGCGGTTTATGCACCATAGTTTGCCCTACCGAATGTATTGTAATGACCAACCAATACGATAAAAGTGTTTTTGAGTTAAAGAACTTAAACTACGAGTTTGCCGATATGGCACCTGAGGTTGCGGCTGAAAAAAGGCAATTATTAGAGAATCAATTAGCCGAAAGACAAGCGGCAAAATTGGCGGCCATGAATAAAAAGGAGGGCGACGCATGAGTTTAACCCAACTGCTTTTTTATATAATGGCGTTTATTGTGGTAGCATCGGCCCTATTTGTGGCGAGCAGCAAGAACTTGGTACGCTCTATATTTATGTTCTTTATAACGCTGTTTGGCCTGGCAGGTTTATACGTTTTGGCTTTGGCCGATTTTGTGGCGGTAACCCAAATAGTGATCTATGTAGGCGGCGTGCTGGTACTGATATTATTTGCTTTTATGTTATCGGGCAAAGAAACTTTGAATGTGTTACAACAACAAAAAAGTAAGTTCATTAGTCTTAGTAAATTGCCCGCTATATTATTGGCCGCACTGTTTTTTGTGGTAATGGTAAATGTGATATTAAAAACCGATGCGGATAATGTGTATTGGGTAAAGATGGTTACGGGTGCGAATAGGCAGATAAAGCCGAACGATATAATGACCGATAACATAGGCATAAATTTAATGACGCGCTATTTATTACCATTCGAGGCTATATCTATTTTATTAATGATGGCCCTGGTAGGTGCCGCGCATTTGGCAAGGAAGGAGCGGGGTACAGTATGATAACCTTAACCGATTTTTTAATAGTAAGTGCCGCACTGTTTTGCATTGGTTTATACATGATCATATCAAAACACAACGCCATACAAATTTTAATAGGGATAGAACTAATGCTAAATGCCGCCATTTTAAACCTGGTAGCCTTTGGCAAATTTGATAAAATAGCTAACAGCGGGCAGGTATTCGCGCTGTTTGCCATAGTATTGGCAGCAGCCACTACCGCGGTAGCCTTGGCGATTATACTAAACGTTTACAAAAAATATAAAACTATTGATCCACGCAAGATCAATAATTTGAAGGATTAATATTTGAAAACAACTATACCATACCAGGATCTGTCAATCATATACTTTGCAATAGCAACGGTATTGTTGCCCCTGTTTGCTTGTATAGTAAATTGCTGTTTGTCGGGTAGGCGTAATCAAATATCGGGGTGGATAGCTACTGGGGCTATATTAGCCAGTGCGATATTATCAATAATCATATTCTCGAAAACTTGGAACAGCCAGCAAATACATGTACAGCAGCTTTGGTTTACTATTGGCGGTACGCAATTGTATGCAGGTATTTTATTGAATAACCTATCGTCCATATTATTATTGCTGGTGTCGGTAATTGCATTGCCGGTTCATATCTACTCTACCGCTTACATGAAGCATGACGATAATTATGATCGTTACTTCATTTACCTCAGCCTGTTTTGTTTTAGCATGCTCGCGCTGGTGGTGGCTGATAATATGATATTGCTGTATACTTTCTGGGAGTTGGTAGGCTTCTCGTCATACCTGCTGATAGGTTTTTGGTTCACCCGCGACAAAGCGGTGCAGGCCAATAAAAAAGCATTTTTAATGAACCGTATTGGCGATGTTGGTTTGCTAACCGCCATTATGATACTGTTTGCGCAGTACCATACTTTTGATATTGTACAGATTTTTGGCAGTGGCGGGTTAATTAGTCAATCGACCATTACTAATGGTTTATGGGTATCACCTATAGGTAGTTTACCTGCTGTTTGGCAATACGTAGCTTTTGGCGGGATATTTTTAGGGGTTGCTGCAAAATCGGCACAGTTCCCCTTACATACCTGGCTACCCGATGCGATGGAGGGGCCAACATCGGTATCGGCATTGATCCACGCGGCAACAATGGTTGCAGCAGGCGTGTTTTTACTGGGCAGGGTTTACCCAATATTCACTACCGGCGAGTTAGATATACTAGCCATCATTGGATGCTTTACCGCGTTTATGGCGGCTACTATTGCGCTAACACAAAACGATCTGAAACGTATCCTGGCGTATTCTACCATATCGCAACTTGGTTTTATGGTGATGGCAATGGGGGTGGGGGCTTATGCGTCATCATTGTTCCATTTGATAACGCACGCGTTTTTTAAATGTGCCTTGTTTTTGGTGGCAGGTATTGTTATTCACCAAATGCAGCATATTAAAGAGGATAACGACCTGGACATAGACCCACAAAGTATTTTATACATGGGCGGCCTACGTAAAAAACTGCCGTTTACATTTTTGGTGGCGGTTGTGGCCGGCCTGGCATTGATCGGTTTGCCTTTTACATCAGGCTATCTATCAAAAGATGGCATATTGGTACAGGCGGTTGATTGGTCGGATAATAAAAGCATATTATTTAGATTAGTGCCGATAGGCGCCATCATTACAACATGGCTGACAGCTTTTTATGTAACCCGACTAATAGTAAAAGTATTTTTTGGCGATTTTAGATTAGCGCAATTTCATCCGCATATAAAATACCATATCAGCGATGGTGGCTGGCAATACCGTGTGCCGTTACTATTATTGGCGGTGGCTTGTTTGTTCCCGCTATTTTCATGGAACCCGGTTTTATACGAGCGTGCCTGGGTATTAGCTGGGTTTGATTCTATCCATTTAGCGCGGGTAAACATTTACCATACCATTGTACCAATAGGGGTTAATATATTAAGCTTGTTCATCATCTACTGGGCTTGGGCGGTTTATACCGGGCGCAAAATATTGGTGTTCCCGCAAACGGGCTTTTTGTTCCACCTGTCTTACCGCGAGTGGTACTTTGATAAATTTTATAATAAAGTAATTGTTGGCGCGGTAATGGGCTTGAGTAAAGCACTCTCATGGTTTGACCGCAAAGTTATTGATGGCTTTATAAACGGACTATCAGTCCTAACTATCACGATATCAAAAATAGCTGCCTGGTTTGATTATAATATTATCGATAGAATATCGCGCTTACTTACCTTTATCGTGCAAATAACCGGTAATTTTGTGCGCCGTTTTCAGGGTGGCAAAATTCAATATTATTTGTTTAGTATGCTGGCTGTAGTGCTGGCCATGTTTATTTTAAAAATACTGATCTGAACCTAATGAATAGCTTAACCATACTCATATTTATACCGCTGCTGTTTGGCCTCATCATAGCTTTGATGCCATCCAACCTGCGCGGTAGTTTTAAATACATTACGTTGCTGGCTACGCTGGTACAGTTATTTATGAGTGTGAGTTTATACTTTAACTTTAAAACAGGCGCGGCATTCGGTGGTATAGCTACAGAGAGCCAGTTTCAGTTTGTGCAAAAACTACCCTGGATAAACCTCGATCTGGGTAGCCTGGGCCGCATGCAAATGGATTATTTTGTGGGGATAGACGGTATATCTATTACGCTATTGCTCATGACATCGGTAGTATTGGTTATTGCTGCTCTGGCATCATGGGAAATAAAGAGTAACCTGAAAGGGTTCTTCGTGCTGTTCCTGATACTGGATATGGCGGTAATGGGGGTATTTTGTTCATTGGATTTCTTCCTGTTCTATATCTTCTACGAGTTAATGCTCTTGCCATTATACTTCCTGATAGGGATGTGGGGCGGTGCAAGGCGCGAGTACGCGGCTATAAAATTCTTCTTGTACACCTTATTTGGTTCGGTATTTATGTTGCTGGTGATGATAGGTTTGTACCTATCAGTAACCGACCCAACAACCGGCAATCACACCTTTAACATGGTGCAGATGATGAATCCAGCCAACTACGGTCAAGGTTCTATATTTTCAACTTTAAGTCATTATACTTTATTTGGTATACAAGCGCGAACGCTTGGCTTTATTATCCTATTCATAGCCTTTGCTATTAAAGTACCGGTAGTGCCATTACATACCTGGCTGCCTGATGCCCACGTTGAGGCTCCAACCCCGGTATCTATTATATTAGCCGCTATCCTGCTAAAAATTGGTGGGTATGGTATTATACGGATCTGTTTAGGTATATTCCCAGATGTAGCTACTTCAGGCGCGTTTTGGTTGGGCTTATTAGGTGTTATCTCTATTCTATATGGCGCGTTAAACGCGTTAGCTCAGCGCGACCTTAAACGGGTTATAGCTTACTCATCTGTATCGCAAATGGGGTTTGTATTGCTGGGGATAGCCTCGCAAACTGCCGAGGGTTTAAGCGGAGCGGTAATACAAATGGTGAGCCACGGGTTCTTATCAACTATGCTGTTCTTTTTGGCAGGCGTGGTTTATAATCGGGTTCACGATAGGGATATTTACAATTTCCGCGGATTAGGTACTTTAATGCCTAAGTACACGATATTTGTGATGATCGCCTTCTTTGCATCATTAGGTTTGCCGGGATTCTCTGCCTTTATAGCCGAGGCATTCTCATTAGCAGGCGCGTTTAAATCGCCATCGGTAAATGGGTTGTTGCCTTATTGGATGGCTGTATGTGGCGCGGTTGGTATACTATTAAGTGCCTGTTATTTTTTATGGACATTGCAACGCATGTTCTTCGGTTCGGTATCTTTAAAAGGGGGGGAAGTTTGGAAAGTAGCTTTAACCGATCTGAACTTCCGCGAAATAATCAGCTTATTGCCACTGGCAATAATGGTATTGGTTTTAGGTGTTATGCCTTCGTTGGTGTTTAGCAAGATCAATGATTCGGTATTAGCGTTAGTACAGTTTTTACACGTAACCAAATAAAATGCACGAGTTAATACCTTTTATACACGACCAGCTAACCCATATTTTGGGTGACTTGAATTTTTTCAAGCCCGAGATAACTTTATCTGTGTTATTTATCCTGGTATTAATTACCGACCTGATATATGGCCGAAACTCCGAGAAACTATGCCGAATTGTGGCCTGTGCCGGTATTTTATTGGTGATATTTAGAGATACCCAAGCACTGGCCCTTAAAGGCGAACAAACTAAGTTGTTGTTTGAGGGGATGCTGCTACAGTCGCATGCTTCGATTGTATTCAGGTTGATTATTGATGGCGCCGCGTTTTTATTGCTGCTATATTTTGCCTGGGATGAACAGTTAAAGTCGCATACAAAAAAACTATCTGATCTATATTCTATAACCATTGCCGCTGTATTGGGTCTGCATTTAATGACCATGGCGGTTAACCTGTTATCCATTTATCTTGCTATCGAGATGGTTTCTATCGCGTCATACCTGTTGGTTGCCTATCGGTCAGAAAACGCTTTTAGTACAGAGGCGGGTTTAAAATATGTATTGTTTGGCGCGGCATCATCGGCCATAATGCTTTATGGCATATCGCTGCTTTATGGCTTTACAGGCACGTTAGATCTGTTTGACTATAATTTTACTTCGGGACTGATAAAGGTTCATGCTGTTGGGGCAGCTTTTGCTATAACCTTAGTCTTGGTAGGTATTGGTTTTAAGCTATCATTTGTCCCCATACACTTTTGGGTGCCCGATGTTTATGAAGGTGCACCAACACCTGTTACTGCATTCTTATCAACTGTACCTAAAATTGCGGCGTTTGCATTGCTGATCAATTTTTTGACGCCATTTCTTATGTCTCCCGAATGGAAAGCTTTTGATTTTGGATTGTATCTTTCTGTAATAGGCATTATTACCATGATAGCTGGCAATTTTGCCGCGGTTATGCAAAATAATGTTAAACGCATGCTTGCCTATTCAAGCATTGGGCATACAGGTTTTGCTTTAATGGCTGTGGTTACTTTTAATATGCAGGGCATTAAAGCGCTGGAGTATTATTTAGCGGTATATGCTTTAGCCAACGTAGGTGCGCTAATGCTGGTAAGCTATTTCACAAAGATAACAGGTTCTGAAGATGTAAATACTTATAAAGGTTTAGGACTTAAATATCCCGCGGCCTCAGTATGCTTTGTAATTATAATGATTTCATTAACGGGTTTGCCGGTAACTGCCGGTTTTACAGGTAAACTGTTTGTGTTTTCGGCAGTTTATGGCGTTTACCAGGTAAATCATAATGTATGGTTGTTGCTGTTAACCATAACCGGTGCATTAACTACGGTAGTATCTTTGTTTTATTACATCAAAATACCGCTTAATTTATTTTTGAAACGGACAGATACTATCTCTGAAACCGTAACCCAACCAAATTATATATTAGCAGTTGCAATAATAATATCGCTGATATTAGTATTGCTTGGAATTTTCCCCGACTGGCTTACCCGATTTCTGTAAAAAAGATTAATTCGTATCTTTTTTAATAATAATTTAACATTTATTTCATTTATTTATGATATTAATCATAAATTCAGCCGTTTTTTAAAATTATCCTTTAGTATTTCTATGAAGCGTTACTTTCCGTTTTTTGTTATCCTTTGTATTTTAGCATTAACCTTTATTTTTCCATCGGTCGAATTTAAAAACACCGGCGCATCGCATTTTAATACCGGCGATATCGCCTGGATGCTCATGTCGACCGCGTTGGTTTTAATTATGACACCCGGTCTGGCGTTTTTTTACGGCGGTATGGTTAATAAAAAGAATGTAATATCAACCATGCTGCAAAGTGTTATTTGTATGGTTATAATTACCGTAATGTGGGGCATCTTTGGTTTCAGCCTGGCTTTTGGTGATAGCTTCCATGGTATAATTGGTAATCCGGCTACTTACTTTATGATGAAGGGTATGCTAGGCGATTCCACCTGGAAATCAGCTCCTACTATTCCGTTATTGCTATTTGCTATGTACCAGTTAAAGTTTGCCATTATAACTCCGGCGTTAATAACCGGGGCGTTTGCAGAGCGTATCCGCTTTAATTCGTATATCATTTTCCTGGTGCTGTTCAGCATATTTATATTTACACCCCTGGCGCATGCAACCTGGCATCCCGATGGTTTATTAAACAAATTAGGTGTACTTGACTTTGCCGGTGGTACTGTTGTACACATGTCTGCCGGATGGGCGGCCTTAGCATCAGCCTTATATTTAAAGAAAAGAAACGAGGCGAGCCATTCGCCGGCCCGCATTACTTATGTATTAATAGGTACCGGTTTATTATGGTTCGGTTGGTTTGGTTTTAACGCGGGGTCGGCATTTGGGGCAAATCATTTGGCGGTTACCGCTTTAGCAACAAGCACAACCGCATCGGCAGCTGCAGGTTTAACCTGGATATTTTTTGATATGCTACGCGGACGTAAACCATCTGCAATGGGTACCTGTATCGGTGCGGTTGTAGGTTTGGTTGCTATTACGCCGGCAGCGGGTTTTGTTTCCATTCCGCATTCGTTGGCTATAGGTATTATATCATCAGTAATAAGTAACCTGGTAGTTGAGTGGCGCACAGGTACTTCAATAGACGATACATTGGATGTTTTCCCTTGCCATGGCGTTGGTGGTATGGTAGGTATGTTGCTTACCGGTGTGTTTGCACACAAAAATGTTAACCCAGCCAACGTAACCGGTAATGGCCTGTTCTTTGGCGAATCGCACTTGTTTTTAATACAGCTTTTTGCCTTAATTATTGTTTCTATATATGCCTTTTTTGGCTCATTGCTGTTACTAAAGATCACTGATATGATATCGCCATTACGTGTTTCGGCGGAAGAGGAAGTGATAGGCTTAGATATTAGCCAACACGGCGAAAGACTTTAAATTTAATACACCACTAAACAATCTATAAACCATAGTTGGAGGCCCCGAGAGATCGGGGCTTTTTTTTGTAGTTTTGATAATAGTTAGTACCTTCCTTTTCGCGTTATTTAAAATATCATATTATGAAAAATAACTCTTTCATTGTTACTGTTAATAATACTGATTATAAAGTTAAGTTGGGTTCTGTTATGCCACAGCTTTATGATGTTTTTTGTGGAGCAGCTTATCACAAAATTGGTAAAACTGACGCAGGCTTATGGGTGTATGTTGACACCCCCGCATCTGTACAGCACATGCCGTTACAAGAAATTGGTGAGGCTATAGATGAACACTCCAGATCAAATAGCGAAGAAACGTATTAGCGTAAATGCAGCATAGCTGATTGTTAAATTTATATTATTTTAATACGAATTAATGACAATCAATTTAACAAGACTTTAGTAGAAAGTTATAACTTTGCGGCTCATCATCAATCATGAGCGATCAGATTAAACATGAATGCGGTGTGGCATTTATCCGTCTTTTAAAGCCACTGTCTTTTTATCAGAAAAAATACGGCACTGCGCTGTATGGCTTAAACAAGCTCTATCTTTTAATGGAAAAACAACATAACCGGGGCCAGGATGGCGCAGGCGTTGCCACTATTAAATTGGATGTAGCTCCGGGCAAGCGGTACATCAGCAGGCATCGATCGATGGCATCAAACGCTGTTGCTGATATATTTGAATATATCCAGAAGAAATTCGCAGATATACAAAAGGAATCGCCAGAAAAAATGGCTGATACCGAATGGCTCAAAGAGCACGTAAGCTTTACCGGCGAAGTGTTATTGGGCCATTTGCGTTATGGTACACATGGCAAAAACAGTATTGAAAGTTGCCACCCTTTTCTGCGCCAAAACAACTGGATGACACGTAACCTGGTTATTGCCGGTAACTTTAACATGACGAATGTTGATGAATTGCTGCAACAACTGTATGACCTGGGCCAGCATCCAAAAGAAAAAGCAGATACCGTTACCGTATTAGAGAAAATGGGCCACTTTATTGATACTGAAGTGCAAGGCTTGTTTGACCAATATAAACGCGAAGGCCTGGATGACAATGGCGAGATCAGCAAGCTAATAGCCAATGATATGGATGTGGCTAAGATCCTTCATAAATCTGCACGTAACTGGGATGGTGGTTATACCATTGCCGGTATGCTGGGCCATGGTGATGCATTTATTATGCGCGACCCGGTTGGCATCCGCCCGGCTTATTATTATTATAATGATGAGATAGTTGTTGCGGCATCAGAACGCCCCGCTATACAAACTGCCTTTAATATCCCTATAGACGAGATAAGAGAAATAAAACCCGGCCATGCCCTGATCATAAAAAAGAATGGCAAGATAACCGAGGATATGTTTAGCGAGCCACAAGAAAAGAAAGCCTGCTCTTTCGAGCGGATCTATTTTTCGAGAGGAAGTGACGCGTCTATCTATCGCGAACGTAAACAATTAGGCAGGCTGCTTTGCCCGCAAATATTGGATGCGGTTAATAATGATGTAAAAAATACCGTATTCTCTTATATACCAAACACTGCGGAAGTTGCCTTTTATGGCATGGTAGAAGGTATACATAAATACATAAAAAAATACCAGCGTGACAGACTACTTAACCGCGAGGATAAGATAAGTGAAGAAGAGTTAACCGAAGTGTTATGTATGGCACCACGTGTTGAAAAGATTGCTATTAAAGACGTTAAGTTACGCACCTTTATAACACAGGATGCTGACCGTAGCGAAATGGTGGCGCACGTTTATGATACTACCTACGGGTTAATTAAAAACGGAACGGATACGTTAGTTGTACTAGATGACTCCATCGTTCGTGGTACTACGCTTAAACAAAGTATTCTGAAGATACTGGATCGTTTAGGCCCTAAAAAAATTGTTGTTGTATCGTCTGCCCCTCAAATTAGATACCCGGATTGTTATGGTATTGATATGTCGCGCATGGGCGAGTTTGTTGCTTTTGAAGCCGCCATTAGCTTGCTGAAAGAACAAGGTAAAGAAAGCATTATAGCCGATGTTTATAAAAAATGTGTAGATAGTGCGTCATTACCTAAAGAGGATGTGGTGAACTATGTAAAAGCTATTTATGAGCCTTTTACAGATCAGGAGGTATCAGACCGTATAGCCAAGATCATCACACCAACTGAAATTAAATGCGAAGTACAGGTGATCTATCAAACGCTGGATAACTTACACAAAGCTTGCCCGGATCATACCGGCGACTGGTATTTCTCTGGCGATTATCCAACCCCAGGCGGCAACAAGGTAGTTAACCGTGCCTTTGTTAACTGGATGGAAGGGAAGAATCAGCGGGCGTATATGTAACCCCCGGCCCCCTGAAGGGGGAGGAATTAAAGCAATTGATATATAATATAAATTAAGAGGCCCTTATTTACTAGATAAGAGCCTCTTTTAGTTAGCGTTCAAAAACTCCCTCTTTAGGGCTTGGAGTTACTCCCTATACTTTCCATTAAAAAATTGATGGTAGCCCCAATATAAAAACAAAATTTTAGCTATGCTGAAGGGGCGGCGAATACATAATGTGTAACCAGCTTATCCAATAAAATTACCGAGGCAATAATTAAGGCTATACCGGCAACTTCATTCAGGCGGTGTACAAATTTTTCGGATATTTTATCGCGCAGCTTGTTGGCGTAAAAGGCTTTGGTAGTATCTAAACCAAACTGTACAACCAATATGGTTATAAACATAATAGCAATTTTAAATGCCCGGTGATGTACACCATTATGATAAATGGTACTGGCTGTACCAATAACTGTTATCCAGTGAAATAAAATAGCAGGATTAAAAATACACATTAAAAACCCTTTCAGAAAATAGCCTGTACGTTTAAGGCCGGTAGGGGTTGCATTGTCGTAGTTTACCTTTGCCTTTTTGAAAATGTAGCGAATACCTACTACAAACAATATAATGCTGCCAACAACACCTGCAATGGTTTTGGTTTGGGCAGATACCTCAAACAATTGTGAGCCAAATAATATGCCACCCACAAACACAACATCGCTGCACACTACACCAAGCGCTAAAAAAATACCTGCATGGAAGCCCCGCTCAATACTTGTTTTAATTAAAGCAAAAAATACGGGCCCGGTTAAAAAGGTTAACACTATACCAATACCAATCCCCGAAATAACAGCTTCTATCATTAATCTGTAACCTTTGATCTGTTTGAAGTATGCGAAGATGCAACTTTTATCTCTTAAATAAAGAAATTTAATGCAGAGTGTTTATTACTTTAAGCTAGTAGAATTATAAAAAATACTTATGTTAGTGGTTTAAAACCAATTTTAATACAACCTTATATAAAATGGAACAAAACAACACCAAAAGTTATGGTTCGGCATTGTACACGCTGGTTACTGTATTTTTCTTCTGGGGCTTTTTAGCAGCCTCAAACGGTATATTTATACCCTTTTGTAAAGCACATTTTCACTTAACTCAATTCGAATCGCAGTTAATTGACTTTACTTTTTACGGAGGATATTTTATAGGGTCATTGATACTATATTTTGCTTCGCAAATAACCCGGGTTGATATATTAAACAAACTGGGCTATAAAAACGGTATTGTGCTGGGTTTGGTTTTATCAGCCGCAGGCGCATTAGTAATGATACCTGCTGTAGCTACAGGTTCATTTATATTTATATTAGGTTCGTTTTTTATAATCGCTTTAGGTTTCTCGTTACAACAAACAGCGGCAAATCCTTTCGTTATAGCTTTAGGCCCGCCGGAGACAGGTTCAAATCGTTTGAATTTTGCAGGCGCTATTAACAATATCGGCGGTATAACCGGCCCAATTGTAGTTAGTGTGATATTGTTTGGAAAGGCAAAAGGTGCAGCAGCAGCAAGCAGTGTCCAGCTATCAACTATTGATAACTTATATTATATATTGGCTGGCTTATTTTTAGCAGTAGCTGTATTTTTCTATCTATCTAAGTTGCCGGTTGTTACTACAGATGAAAAGGTCGAAGCCAGCAAAAAGCCAACATTACCATTAATAATTATGTTCCTGGCGTTTTGTTTAATTATGGTTGCCGACCAATTAGCTTTATTTATTAGCGGGCATGGTTTTTTCAATATCCGTACACCTGAAGGGACCAAGGCTGTTATTATTTACATATCGCTGGCTATCATAATACTAACTTTAGTAAGCTCGTTATTATCGGCTCAGAAAAACAAAGAAGGTTGGGGCGCTATGCAATACCCTCAATTAATTTTAGGTATGATAGCCATATTTACATACGTAGGCACAGAGGTTACTATACAAAGTAATATGGGCGCGTTGCTTAAACTACCTAAATTTGGCGGCTTTACCGAGTCGCAAATGTCGCCATTTATCTCGCTTTACTGGGGTAGTTTAATGATAGGCCGCTGGACGGGCGCCATTGGAGCATTTAACCTATCAAAATCAACTAAAAACATATTGACTTTGGTAGTGCCATTTCTTGCTTTTGGTATTGTATTGTTAGTTAACCGGTCAACTGGGGTTGATGTAAGTAATTTATATATCTATGCTATTAGTATTACCGTAATGATAGGCGCGTTTTATATAGGCCAGCAAAAACCGGTACGTACCTTAGTTTCGTTAGGTGTATTGGGTATGATATTTATGCTAATAGGTTTATTGTCGACAGGTATGATCGCGGTATTCGCGTTTATTAGTGGTGGCTTATGCTGTTCAATTATGTGGCCGTCAATCTTCTCGTTAGCTATCACCGGCTTAGGTAAATATACCGGCCAAGGCTCTGCATTTTTAATTATGATGATATTGGGTGGTGCTATTATTCCACCGGTACAAGGCTTAATGGCTGATACCATGGGGATCCATCAATCATACATTGTTCCGGTTATAGGTTTTGCCTACATCGTATTCTTCGCCTGGAAAGTACGCCAGGAGTTGATCAAACAAGGCATCAACATTGACCATGTTTCTGTTGAAAAAAGCGGGGGACACTAATTGAGTGATCAGTATTGAGTGGTGAGTTATGAGTTTGTTTTTATTTTACTCATAACTCACCACTTATAACTCAAAACTACTAATGAACAAACCAAGTTTCGATACCATATTCATGAAACTGGCTACCGACCTGGCCTTGCGCTCACATTGCGTTAAGGCTCATGTTGGGGCGGTTTTAGTACGCGATACGCGTATTATTTCTATTGGCTATAACGGCCCGCCTGCGGGCACACATAACTGCGACGAAGAATGGCCCGAAGCCGGTTGCCCGCGCGATTCGAAAGGTAGCTGCTCATTAGCCTTACATGCCGAGGAAAATGCCATACTATATGCCGTAAAAAGCGGCGCCAAGTTGGAAGGGGCTACGCTTTACACCACACTATCGCCATGCATAGCTTGTGCCCGGTTGATCTTTTCGGCAGGAATTAAACATGTTTATTTTGATAAATCATACGCCAAATACAAAGGCATAGCCAACGATGAAGGGGTTGATTTTTTAAATAAGTTTGGTGTGCCGACGGTGCAGTTGGTGGATGATAACCTTAACTAAGATTTACAAGATCAGAGGACTAGAAGTTATATTCTTGACCACAGGCATCCTAAAATCTTTAAATCCTAAAATCTTAGTGTATTAACGGCTTTACCAGGTCCAGTGCAAACTCCAATTGTTCATCAGGAGTAAGGTCTGTGTTATCTAATATAATAGCATCGTCCGCGCGGGTTAGCGGGCTTTCTTTTCGGGTGGTATCCGCATAATCGCGGTGTGCAAGGTTCTCAAACACCTCCTCCAAAGTCATGGCAGGGTTGGTAGGCAATAGCTCTTTATAGCGGCGCTCTGCACGTATTTTGGGGTCAGCAGTCATGAATAACTTTACCTGGGCGTGCGGGAATACTACCGTACCAATATCACGGCCATCCATCACTATGTCTTTTGATTTGCCCATGCGTTGCTGCTGGCGCACCATTTCTACACGAACCTCATGTATGGCAGCCACTGCACTAACCTTATCAGCTACATGCATCTGGCGTATTTCGTCAGATACATCCTCATCATTTAAGGTGATATGTGTCTGGTAGTCGCGCGAGTGAAAATTGAGGTGGATCTTATCCAAAGCTTCTACCACTTGTTTGTGGTTTTGCAGATCAACATTATTGCGGATAAAATATAAAGCTACAGCGCGGTACATTGCGCCACTGTCAGCATAAATAAAATGAAGTTTTTTAGCCAGGGCTTTTGCTAATGTGCTTTTTCCGCACGAAGAATAGCCATCTATAGCTACTACAATATTGCTGCTCATATCTATTTACGAAGGTAGAAAAAAGTTGGCAGTTTACGGTTGGCAGTTTGCGGACTTTAAATTCCAAATCAAAGCCAACTGCAAACTAAAAATTGCCAACTTTCTTTACATTTGTTTATGAATATCTCTAAACCCTTCTTGCAGAAGGAAACTTTTTATAAGGCATCGCGCAGCGGGGGCAAAGGCGGGCAAAACGTAAACAAAGTATCAAGCAAGGTAGAGTTATTGTTTTCTGTAAATGATTCGGCTTTGTTTACCGATGACGAAAAGCTATTGCTTAATGAAAAACTGCAAAATCGTTTAAACAAAGATGGCTATGTACAGGTAATTTGCGATGAAGAACGCAGCCAATATTTAAACCGTGAAAAAGCTTTAGAGCGATTGATTATATTACTAGCCCGATCATTACAAATACAAAAACCACGCAAAGCAACCAAGCCCAGCAAAAAAGCAAAAGCCGAACGCTTAGACAATAAAAAAATACAGTCGGTAAAAAAAGAAGGCCGGAAACGTAATTTTGATATTTAGTTAAATCGGTATAAAGCGGTTATCGATCCCCATCCGTGAGTCCAAACCATTTCTTTGGTATCTTTAGTATGGAACGTGGCTTCCGCATCAAAAACCCAACGATTAGTGGTATAAGTAACACCCACCTCATTACTCATCATTATGGGTTCCGGATGACCAGTAACTTCCATACTTGACGGATCATTATGGCTTTTAAACAAACTACCTTGTACTGTAGCATCATAACCTATATAATTAACCATTGGCTTGTAATACAAAAAGAACTCGTGCTTGTGTAACGGAGTAACATTGCCGGCTATAACCGTACTCTCTGTACTGGCCGAATTAAATAACTGGTTAAAATTACCTATCCGCAATAACGACCCAACGCCGGCACCTGTAAAACCGTTACCCAAATTAGCGTAGGATGCTAATGATATATCAACATTAGTAATGCCTTTAACTTTATTAAATCTGCCTAATAATTTGTTATACTCTGCCGATAAGTTAAGCTCAACATCATTTTGTATTTGGAATTCCCAGCCGGTAGGCGTGTAAAAACCAAAAGTCTTATGTACCCAAGTCTGCGCGTTCTCTGCACCTGATGCCGGGCCCACTAAACCTAATTGAGCGCCAAATTTAAGGTTGCTTTCGTTTTTGTATAAGAAATTAAGTGTTGAGCCAGCGAATAAATAACCAGCAAAAGGTCTGTCAACATAATACGCATTTGGTATGTTACCACCACGCGGGTTAAATATTTTTTGTCCCAGCTCAAATCCTAATACTTTGTTTTGTAAAGTGCTGTTGTTTTTAATATCCAACGCATGGCGATAGAAAAAAAATAGGCCATCGGTATAATACCTGTCAGCACCCTGAGCGAGGTAAGAGTCGTTATCAGATTGCAAGCCAAACTCGCTGCGATGATTTTGCGCCAAAGCGCCTAAGGCTGTGAAAATTAATAGCAGGGGTAAAATTAATTTCTTCATTAAGTGTTAGTGTAATTGTTATTATAAACGATCTCCTCGCGCATCGTCAAAAAATAACAAGTTATAATTTAGTTAAGTATTGGTTTAATTTCTTCTTTAATTGTCAAATCAATGGCATCGCTAACCTTTTCATCCAGCAGGGCCAGGTTAATTACCTCACGCATTTCTGTTACGTAATGAAATTTAAGATCCTTAATATAGCCCTCTTTTATATCCAAAATATCTTTTTGGTTTGATTTGCAAAGAATGATCTCTTTAATATTGGCACGTTTAGCGGCCAGTATTTTTTCTTTGATACCGCCAACAGGTAATACACGGCCGCGTAAAGTGATCTCGCCGGTCATAGCCAAATGAGGTTTTATTTTACGTTGCGTAAATGCCGATGTTAAAGCTGTTAACATAGTCACACCTGCCGATGGGCCATCCTTAGGTGTAGCACCTGCCGGAACGTGTACATGTATATCCCATTGCTCAAATAATTTCTGATCGATATTGAAGTAATTAGCATGCGCGCGCAAATAAGCAAGCGCTATGGTTGCCGATTCTTTCATTACATCGCCTAAACTACCCGTAAGCGTTAAGCGGCCTTTACCGGGGCTTAAGCTGGCCTCTATAAATAATATATCGCCACCTACTGATGTCCAGGCCAGGCCCGTTACCACACCGGCAACATCATTACCTTCGTACAGATCCTTATCAAATATTGGTGCACCAAGAATAGTTTCAACATCCTGTTTGCTTACAACGGTATTATAAGGCTCTTCCATAGCAATGTTTTTAGCAGTGCCACGTACTACCGAGCCTATCTTTTTCTCCAGGCCACGCACGCCCGATTCGCGGGTATAATCCTCTATCAGTTTTTCCAGCACATCAGCTTTAAGTGTAATATCTTTCAGCTTTAAACCATGTGCTTCGCGTTGTTTAGGTACCAGGTGTTGTTTAGCTATTTCTATTTTTTCTTCAATAGTATAACCGTTCACCTCTATGATCTCCATCCTGTCAAGCAATGCCGGCTGTATGCTGCTTAATGAATTTGCTGTCGCGATAAACATTACGTTTGACAGGTCGAAATCTATCTCTACATAATGATCATAGAATGAGCTGTTTTGTTCAGGATCTAACACTTCCAGCAAAGCTGATGATGGGTCCCCCCTAAAATCGTTCCCTACTTTATCTATCTCGTCCAAAATAAATACCGGGTTAGCGGCACCGGCTTTTTTAACCGATTGGATGATCCTGCCCGGCATAGCGCCGATATAGGTTTTACGATGACCGCGTATCTCGGCCTCATCACGTATGCCGCCCAAAGCCATACGCACATATTTACGGCCCAATGCTTTGGCTATTGATTTACCCAACGATGTTTTACCAACCCCCGGAGGGCCAACCAAACAAAGTATAGGCGCTTTCATATTATGTTTTAGCTTCAATACCGCCAGATATTCAATAATACGGTGTTTAACTTTATCTAAACCAAAATGGTCTTTATCTAATACCTTTTGGGCACGTTTAAGATCGAAGTTGTCTTTGGTAAATTCATTCCATGGCAGATCAAGCAATAGCTCCAAATAATTTATCTGTACCGAGTAATCGGCAGCTGCAGGGTTAGTGCGTGTTAGTTTTTCAACCTCTTTATCAAAGTGGGTTTTAACCTCAACGCTCCATTTCTTTTTTGCAGAGCGCTGGCGTAGGCTGTCAATTTCCAGGTCGGGGGTGTTGCCGCCCAATTCTTCCTGTATAGTTTTTATCTGCTGATTTAAAAAGTAATCGCGCTGTTGTTTATCCAGGTCTACACGTACACGGGTTTGTATCTGGTTCTTTAATTCCAGCAATTGCAGCTCCATGGTTAAATGCTCTAAAACCAGGTTAGCCATATCACGGCGGTTAGTTACTTCCAGCAATTTTTGCTTGGCTGTCATATCAGCATTCATGTTTGACGATATAAAATTCATCAGGAATGAAGTGCTTTCAATATTACGGATAGCTATACCTGCCTCGCTTGGGATGTTTGGCGAAAGCTGTATGATATTCATCGCCATATCCTTTATTGAGGATATCATGGCTTTAAACTCTTTATCTTCTTTTGATTTTTTTACCTCTTTAAAAGGCTCAATAGTAGCTTTAATGTATGGCTCTGATTGTACCTCTTCTTTCAAGTAAAAACGTTTTTTGCCTTGCAGAATAACGGTTGTGTTACCATCGGGCATCTGCAGCATTTTTATAATCAGGGCTACGGTACCAATTTTATTTAACTGGTTAAAGGTAGGGTCCTCAATAGCAACATCTTTTTGTGATACCACACCTATCATGCGGCTGCCTTTATTGGCATCGCGTATTAATTTGATGGATTTATCGCGGCCAACCGTAATTGGTATAACCACACCGGGAAATAAGACAGTATTGCGTAAAGGCAGAATAGGTAAAAACTCAGGCACCTGCTCATTATTCATCTCCTCTTCGTCTTCTGTTGACATCAGAGGGAAAAATTCCGAATCTTCATTTATCACTGGTAAAACATTTTTAAAATCAAACGGGTCAAAACTCATCAATACCTTTTTTTATAAAAATAAACGTCATGTTGTCAGCTTCCAATATAATACAGGCTTTAACATAGCTAAAATTAACGGCTACTACATAACTAATGCTATATTTCAAGACTTATGCCAAGTTAAGACAATATGCTTACAACAATTGCTTTGATTAGGTATCAGTTTGATTATTTGTGTTTTACAAATTTAAACCCTTTTTGTTAAATGTGATTAAATATATTGGTAAAGATGAAAAAAAGTCATACTCTTGCGCCGCACATTTTAGGTGCAGCAATGTTTTTTCAATAAATTAATTGCAATACATAATAATTTATAGTTGCAGGAGTTAACTATATACTATCTGTTTAACATATAAGCTTAATGAGGTTACCGATCCTAGTATCTTTCCTGGTCATATCTTCTGTTGAACATGCGGCATCACAAAATGCCTATATTAGATTAGGGCAACAGGCTTACATTGAGGGGAATTTTAAGGCAGCTATAACACAACTTGAAAAAGGCCGCTTAATAGATTCAACCAATGCCAATGCTTTATACATGCTGGGTTACTCTTATTACCATAGCGATAATTACGTAAAATCAATCACTGCCTTTACCAAAGAAATAGCATTGGAGCCTGCCGAAGCTCACGCGTACTATTACCGGGCAAGGGCCCAGGCCCGTTTGGGTGCCGATAGCAAGATTCCTGCTGATAAAGAAAAATATTTACTGGGTGCTATTATTGATTTTACTAAAGCCATTTCTATAAATCCTGCTGATACTAAACTAACTGTTTTTTATCAAAATCGAGGTATTGCTTATAGGGAGTACGGTTTATTCAGGCTACAGCCCACCTCTAAGTTTTTTGATAGAGCCAGGGGCCAAAACGCTTTAAAGGCATCAATAAACGATCTGCAAAAGGTTTTAGAAGCTGATAGGTCACGGGATGATATATCGTCATTGATTGATCTATCTAAAGAAAAACTAGCCTCGGCTGTGGGCCATCACTAATTTAAGCTTCCTTTTATAGTATAGTTGTTGGGTGCCAACAAGCCTATTTTACGCGTATACCGGTTATCGCCAAATAAACTTATTTGT
This sequence comes from Mucilaginibacter sp., assembly GCF_028288185.1. GTDB lineage: Bacteria > Bacteroidota > Bacteroidia > Sphingobacteriales > Sphingobacteriaceae > Mucilaginibacter. The sequence continues at coordinate 138,532 of NZ_JAQBOF010000008.1, forward strand.
TGAAATTTTTGTATAATATATAAAGAATCGGGGTAATAGCTCAATGTCTCTGTGGTATGATACAGTGTGTTTTTAGTGCTATTATATATCAATATCCACTTAATTTTATCGCCATTTTTAGTAATAATGATAAGCTGCGTCTTTAAATCGAAGGTTTTTGCACGGTAAATCAAAGCATCTCCACTGTCTTGAATATTATAGCTATCGCGCCACGCTGGTTTATTAATATCCGAGTTGATAAACAAACTTAATTCCGACCCCCAATTGTTAATATGTACTTTCTTAGTTTCGCTAACACCGTTGTGCCTTACAGTTTTTAGGGTAAGGTGGTTTAACTTGGTTAGGCGCAAGCTATCAGCATGAAAATAACCTTTTATATCAAAGTATTTTGGTGCAGTTTGTATGTTGTCTGGTTTGCAGGAGGTGAGGAAGGCGATGAAAGAAATAATTAAATAAACAGCAACAGCCTTCCTGGGGGAAGGCTGCATGCCTGTTATTTTTAAATTATAGTTACACCAATACATTCCCGCTCATTTCTTCAGGGATAGTTACACCTAAAATATGCAATACGGTTGGAGCAACGTCGCCCAGCTTGCCATCTTTTACCTGGGTAACATCCTTATCAATTACAATGCAAGGCACAAGATTAGTTGTATGCGCGGTGTTTGGCGTGCCGTCATCGTTTATCATGTAATCGGCATTGCCATGGTCGGCAAGGATGATGAAAGAGTAGCCGTTAGCAATGCCTGCTTCTACCACATCCCGGCAGCACCTGTCTGCAGTTTCTGCCGCTTTTACAACAGCGCTGAAAACACCGGTATGGCCAACCATATCGGTATTGGCAAAATTTAGTACTATAAAATCGGGCCATCCGCTTTTAAGTTCGGGGATGATCGCATCGCGTATACCCTCGGCGCTCATTTCGGGTTGCAGATCATAAGTAGCAACTTTTGGTGATGGCACCATCAGGCGTTTTTCGTTGGCGAATTCTTTTTCACGCCCGCCCGAAAAGAAGAACGTTACGTGCGGGTATTTCTCCGTCTCCGCTATGCGGATCTGGTTCTTACCGGCATCCTGCAAAATTTCACCTAATGTTTTGGTTAGGTCCTCTTTGGTAAATACCACTTTAACATTCTTAAATGTTTCGTCATAAGTGGTCATAGTGACATAGTACAAGCTTAACGGATGTAGATTATACTCTGGGAAAGCCTTTTGCGTAAGTGCTACCGTAATTTCGCGCCCTCTATCGGTACGGAAATTAAAGCATATCACTACATCGCCTTCTTTTATTATAGCCAGGGGTTTGCCCTCACCACTGGTTTTAACCAAAGGTGGCATAAACTCATCAGTAAGATCTTTTAAGTAAGCTTCTTTTATAGACTGTTGTATATTGTCTGTTGGTTCGCCAATGCCGTGTACCATTACATCATAGGCCTGTTTAACGCGCTCCCAGCGGTTATCGCGGTCCATAGCATAATAACGGCCAATTGCTGACGCCAGTTTAACCGGCGTGTTGGTAATGTGATTCTCCAGATCAGCAATAAAGCCCAGGCCCGATTTTGGGTCGGTATCACGTCCATCTAAAAAAGCGTGAACAAAAACATTGCTCAGGCCAGATGTTACTGCTGCATCGCACAATCCTTTTAAATGTTTTATATGCGAGTGCACACCACCATCAGACACTAAACCAATGAAGTGTACATCCTTGTTATCTTGTTTAGCATAATCAAAAGCGCTTTTTAAAACCGGGTTACTCACCAGCTCATTATCGTCAACCGCTTTGTTTATGCGGCCAAGTTCCTGGTAAACGGTGCGGCCGGCACCTAAATTCATGTGCCCCACTTCCGAATTGCCCATCTGCCCATCAGGTAAACCAACGGCCAAGCCTGATGCTTCCAGTTTTGAGTTTGGATATTGAGCAATCAACGAATCAAAAAACGGAGTTTTCGCTGCCAATATAGCATTCGATTGATCATTACGACCGTAACCCCAGCCATCTAAAATTATTAATGCGAGTTTCTTTTTGTTTTCCACGGTGCAAATATAAAGGGGAGAGGGGATAGATTATAATTTATTTAGCCTCACGCAAACCCCTCTCTAAAGCGAAGGTCTTTAAATTGCATTACCACATTCTTTTCAATAGCTTTATCCCACCAATTATTCCTCATCTATATGAAAAAACTTATTCCTATACTATTATTATCCTTAGCTGCTACCTTATCCCAGGCTCAAAAGAAAACCGACAGACAACAAGTAGCCACCATAGGCGATCTTAAAGTAGCAGGCGGTATTATTGCTGATTGCAAGATTGGCTATCGCACCTATGGCAAACTAAATGCCGAAAAATCTAACGGCGTGCTAATGCTTACCTGGTTTGGCGGGGTGTCAAAAAACCTGGAAGGCCCCGATACCTGGCGAGCCATTGATACTGCCCGATATTTTGTAATGATTATTGACGCGCTGGGCGATGGTATTTCGTCATCACCATCAAACAGTGTTAAGCAGCATGGCATGAAGTTTCCGGCTTTTACAACTGTTGATATGATAGAGAGCCAGCACCGCCTGCTCGTTCAAAAATTTGGTATTACGCATGTTCATGCTATAACCGGGATATCAATGGGCGGTATACAAACCTTTCAATGGGCGATAACCTATCCGGACTTTGCCGATATATTGATCCCCATAGTTGGCACACCGCAGTTTACCAGTTATGATATGATGCGTGGCGAGATCTATCGCCGCCTGCTTGACAGTGATCCGGAATATAATCACGGCAATTATAAGACTAATCCAAAGATTACCGTTATAAATATGTTTTGGGAAATGCTGTTAACCACCCCGACCGAAAAAGTACGGGCACACCCGCATGATACCTTTAATAAATGGCTGGCCGATGTTGAGGCCCAGCAACATAGCGACTGGAACGATACCTTTTACCAATCAGCCGCCTTAGAGCAATTTGATATTGCTAAAGATTATAACAGTTCACTAAAAGAAGCTGCTACGCATGTCAAGGCAAAAATGCTTATCATAACATCCTTACAAGATCATATTGTTAACCCCAAACCGGCTATTGATTTTGCGAAACTGGTAAATGCGAAACTGGTAATGATCGACAGTGATGCCGGGCACCTTGCAGGCAATTTTGGTAATGGTGATGCGAGGAAAGCGATGATTGAGATATTGCAATAGCATTACTCTTTATTTTAAAGAACCCTCTTTTCCGCTTGCGAAGGGAGGGTCGACAGGCGAAGCGATGTCGGGGTGAGTAATCGCCTCAAAAAAAAATTAAACCCAACTGTAGCGAAACATTCATACCCCTCGTTTCATCAGATAAGAGATTAAAATACTTTTATCAATTATCACTATGAAACATCTAAAACTATTTGCCGCTGCAGGTTTGATCATTTTAACCGCCGCAGGGTGTAAAAAAACAACTTATGATCCGCCGCCGGTTATATCGGCGGTATCATTTTACAACGTTTCGCCTGATGCACCGCCGGTAAGCATTTATTTAAACACCAATAAAATACAATACGATTCATTATTGTATAAGGGTAATATTGATTATGTAAACGCTTATTCTGGAACCCGGGAAGTAAGTGCCTATAGAAATAACGAGAAAAAGATTTTTAAATCTATAAACTTTGCCGAAGGTAAATTCTATTCGGTTTTTTTAACGGGTAACTGGAGTACTGCCGAGTTTGTATCACTGGACGACAGCCTGACACGCCCGGCAGTGGGTAAAGCCAATATAAGATTTGTAAATATGAGCATAGGCTCACCGACCCTTGATTTAGGCCTAAACACCGGGACCACGCTTATTGCAGGCAGGGTTTATAAAGCAAATAGCGCTTTTACTGCAATTGATGGTGATAAACAATATACTTTTGTAGTAAGGGAACATGGCACTACTGTTAACAAAGTTACTATACCATCGGTAAACATAATAGCAGGACATAGCTATACCATTTGGGCGCGGGGTATATACACAGCCACAGATGGCGCGGCCCTTGGGGCAGATATTGTAAGAAATTACTAACCAACATACTATATAACTAATAATGCTAAAACCATTGCTCCTGTTGGGCAATGGTTTATAATTTTTATTACAGGTGCTAAAAAAAGAGCCGGCTTTAAAAGATCTTATTGAAGGGTGTGTAAAAAAGGATTATAAATGCGAGGAGCTTTTATATAAAACCTTTTATGGTTACTTGTCGGGCGTAGTTTTTAGATATGTGAAACAAAGAAGCAGCCAAACCGAACTGGTAAACGATGCTTTTTTGAAGATTTTTAAAAAAATAGGCGATTTTGTATTTAACGGCCCGCCTGATGAGTTACCTAAAGCATTTAAAGGTTGGATAGGCCGTATAGCCGCTAACGTAGCTATTGATAGTATCCGCTCAAAAAAGGTATTGTTATATGTAGATGATATTGCTGATGATAAAACAATGAAAATAGCTGTTGAAGCTCCCGATAATTTATCATTTCAAGCTATTGTGGCGCTTATTGATGAGTTGCCCCCAATACAGCAACTGATATTTAATATGCACCAGATCGAAGGCTTTAGCCACGAAGAAATAGGAAAGCAATTTCAAATTCCGCCGAGTACCAGCAGGGTGTATTTAACAAGAGCAAGGATAAAGCTTGCAGATCTCTATCAAAAAAGTATGATGACGTATTATGAAAAATGAAAGTAATTTTCTTAATGAGATAGAGGATACGCTGCATGCTTACGAAGATGCATACGTGCCCGGTGCGTGGGAGGTGTTTCAGCAAAAACGCAAACGAAGACGCATGGCTATGCTGTTTTTTAGAGTAGGTGCGGCTGCGGCTGTTTTATTATTGGTAGGCTATGGAGCAATGCAGCTTTTTGCAAAACAGGATGCGTCAATGCAGCTTATGCAAACAAAAAATAAAATACATCAACCATTTGTTAAGCCTTTAAAATCGGGCGATGAAAATATTACTGCCGGTAATACAATTGGGATTGATAAGGGTGTTATGCATAACTATCGCGATACAATAAGGCCCATGCAAACATGGACAAAGCATAATACCGCAAAATCAATTCAAAACCTGGCAAGATATGCCCCTGCCAACCAACCTGCTACTTACAAGGATAGTACAACACTCATTGTCAATAATAAAGCTGTTAAACCCAATAATGCTTTTAAAGTGGGTGAAAAGTTGGCTGTTGCCATTGATACCGCCCGCCCGGTTAAAACTGCCGCAGGGGTAGTGCCGGGCAGCGTATTTGCTAATAACGAAACAGAAAAGCATAAAGCAGATAACAAGCCGGTGTATGACTTGTTGGTAAAAAGTAAAACAAACCAACAACTATCTCCGGTAAAAACAAAAACTAAGAGCGTGACCTATGCGGTAATTGTCTCGCCCGCGTTGGGTAATCAAAAAGTTAATTTTGGTACAGGTGTGCAGGTGTCTTATCACTTTAACAATAATTTGTCTATTAGCAGCGGGTTAGCCTATTCATCACTAAATGCCACGTCAGCCGGTAACCCTGGTACCGATCCGCATAAAAAGGTACAGCAAGTTGATTTGGCGTTATCGGGTTTTGAAGTGCCTATAGGATTGCAATATAAAACCAATAATGGCTTCTATGTATCTGCCGGGGTAGTAGGTATGTCGGTTTTAAACAATCATCTTAGCTATAATTATTTAACAGAAAGTACAATTACCGCCGCCGCGTCAACAAACGCCTCCGGCACCGGCCCTTCGCTGCAGTACCTGTCGGTTGTAACACAACAAAAAACAGAGGAAAGCAAAGAAAAGATCAATAATTATATGGGCTTTTATATATTATCAATAGGTAAAAAGAAGGCCGTTGGCCGCAACCAGATCAACTTTGGTCCGTTTTTAAGAGTACCTTTTGGCGCGGTATCGTCAGAGAAAATAAATTTGATGCAGGGGGGAATACATTTAGGTTTTGAGTTTTAAGATTGGCGATTAATGACATGTTAAAAAAAACATGTCATTTCGAGCGATAGCGAGAAATCTTATACGCCACGTAATGTCGATTTGCAAGGTGTATAAGATTTCTCACTCGTACCTCGGTTCGAAATGACAATTATTTTTAGAAAATGTGAGTCTGCACATCCCCATATCCGCACATTTGCACATCCTCAAACCATCACATCCAAAAAATGTTATTACTTTTGGAACTTCTAAAAAGTAACTGATTTGGATAAAGAACTTGTACGCCATTTTATAGATAATGCCCTTAAAGAAGATGTTGGTGATGGCGACCATACATCATTAGCCACCATACCCGCAGGTACTACAGGCAAAGCAAAACTGTTAGTTAAAGATACCGGCATCATAGCTGGTGTTGAGCTGGCCGAATATATCTTCCACCGGGTTGATAAGGGCCTTAAGCTAAACGTATTCATCAATGATGGCACCGAAGTAAGACCCAAAGACATTGTGTTTGAGGTTGAAGGCAGCGCCATCAGTATACTAACTGCCGAGCGTTTAGTGCTGAACTGTATGCAGCGCATGTCAGGCATTGCTACTAATACAGATCATATTGTCGACTTACTAAAAGGTACTAACACCCAGGTATTAGATACCCGTAAAACCACACCCGGTATGCGTTACCTGGAGAAATGGGCCGTACGTATAGGCGGCGGTGTTAACCATCGTTTTGGTTTGTATGATATGATATTGATCAAAGATAATCATGTTGATTATTCGGGCGGCATCCGGCAAGCTATAGAGAACGCGCATCAATATATAGCCGCTAATAATAAAAAGCTGGCTATCGAAATTGAAGTACGTAACCAAGACGAACTGGATGAAGTAATACGAACCGGGGGAGTAGACCGCATATTGCTGGATAACTTTAATTTCGCCGACCTGAAACAAGCGGTTAATATTATTGAAGGCCGTTACATTACAGAAGCTTCAGGCGGTATAACTGTAGACAATGTGCGCGAGTATGCTAATTGTGGGGTTGATTATGTTTCTATAGGTGCGTTAACGCATTCGGTTACCTGCCTGGATCTGAGCCTTAAAGCGGTTAAATAATTTACATTGTATTAATTTTATAGGAAATTGCCAATTGCGTTTAAATATGATTAAACTTGTTAGTACATTTTTCAATTTATAATATTGCGTTGATATGATCACCCCTTATTCAATTTCAGCGCTTATACTTGCTTATTTGTGTGGTTCTATCCCTACTGCGGTTTGGATAGGAATGGCGTTTTACGGGGTAGATGTAAGAGAGTATGGCAGCGGTAATGCAGGTGCAACCAATACATTTAGGGTACTGGGCAAAAAAGCCGGTATACCCGTAATGCTGCTTGATATTTTAAAAGGATTTACAGCCACTAATCTTGCTTTTTTTATTGGTGTTACTACAACCGGTGGGGTAAACTCTATCCCTTATACTAATTACGAACTGGCGCTCGGAATTGCTGCGGTAATGGGCCACCTGTTCCCGGTATTTGCGGGGTTTAGGGGCGGTAAGGGTATAGCCACCTTATTCGGGATGATACTGGCTATCCACTTTCATGCGGCATTGCTTTGTGTTATAGTATTTATTATAGTTTTATTAGTGTTTAGATACGTATCGCTAGGTTCTATACTGGCCGGATTTACCTACCTTTTAGGGGTTACGTTTATTTTTCCCAGCAATCGCTCGGTTGTAATTTATGGTATGTGTATGTGCCTGCTAATATTGGTTACCCACCAAAAAAATATTGAACGTTTATTAAAAGGCACCGAGTCTAAAGTAAATCTCTTTAAAAAGAAACAGCAGTTCAATAGCTAAAACATTCCCTGCCTTTAAAGTGTTATTTAAGTATCGTTATTAATTATTTATTCCAAAAATACCCCGATACTATGAAATTAGTAAAACCATTTTTTGCACTGTTAATAGTTGCCACAATAATATATTCGTGCGCTACAGTACCATTAACAGGGCGAAAGCAACTAAGCCTTGTAGGCGATGCAGAGATCAATCAATCTGCCGCCGCCAGCTATTCGCAGTTACTGTCTGATCCTAAAACTAAAGTGGTAGCCGCTGGTGCTGATGCACAGCGGGTTAAGCGTATTGGCGCACAGCTATCAGTTGCGATAGAGCGTTATTTACAGCAGAGCGGTTATGCTGATCAATATAAGTTTAATTGGGAATTTAACCTGATACAAAGCAATGAAATAAATGCCTGGTGTATGCCCGGTGGAAAAGTGGCTGTATATAGTGGCATACTGCCTGTTACCAAAACTGATGCCGGCCTGGCTACCGTTATGGGCCACGAAATAGGCCATGCCATTGCCCGCCACTCGGCCGAGCGGATGTCGCAACAATTGGCTGTACAAACCGGCGGCGGTTTAGTTGGTGTTGCTGCCAATGGGCAATCCTCAACTACGCAATCGCTTATTGGCCAGTTATATGGAGTTGGGGGGCAATTAGCGCTGTTAAAATATTCGCGCGATCAGGAGTCAGAGGCTGACAGATTAGGTTTAACTTTTATGGCGATGGCCGGTTATGACCCTAACGAGGCTGTTTTATTTTGGCAACGTATGGCCGCGCAAAACAAAAATGGCGCGCAACCGGAGTTTTTGAGTACACACCCTACTGATGCTACCCGTATAGCAGCCATACAAAAGGAGGTACCCGAGGCCATGAAGTATTATAATAAATAAAATATTATTTACGTCTATTTATGGAACTTCAAGATTTAGAAATAATGGCGCCGCTATTGGGATGTCGGTGACTTCTAAAATAGGTTTGTTTCACTCTGCCAAAATGGGTTAATTGTATTTATTTGATTATCAGTGTGAAATCATAAATTTATTCGTAAAAATACTGACGTAAAAGTTGTTTCATTCTGTTTCATCAAATTTTGTTAAATAATTATAAATCAAGTTTTTAACAAAAAATAGTGTTTCAAGTGTTTCACCTTTTCGTGAAACAAGCTATATCAGCGATTGCCCTAAGACTTCTAATATCGCTTTGGCTTTGAGTAAGCACTCATCATATTCCTGTTCGGCATCGGCATAATAGGTTATGGCGCTGCCTACGTGGAATGATAAATACCTTTCAACCGAGTTATACAGCAAGGTCCTTATCACCACATTAAAATCAAAATCATTATCGGGGCTAAAGTAACCTATAGCGCCCGAGTATATGCCACGCTTGCTGCGCTCGTATTGCTCCATCAGGCGCATCGCGCTTATTTTAGGTGCGCCGGTCATGCTGCCCATAGGGAAAGTATTGCGTATGGCTTCAACGGGCGAAATACCGCCTTGTAACTCGCACACTACAGTCGATATCATTTGATGTACCTGGTTAAAGGTATAAATACCGAATAGCTCTTCGGTTTTAACCGTGCCCTGTTTGGCAGAGTGGGTAAGATCGTTACGCACCAGGTCCACGATCATTACGTTTTCCTGTAACTCTTTTGTATGGTTGCGTAGTTGTTGTTTAATGGCCTCATCTTCCTGCTCGGTATTACCACGCTTGGCGGTGCCTTTTATGGGTTGCGATATGAGTTTATTATCGCGTTTAGCCAAAAAACGTTCGGGCGATGCGCATAGGATATAGTTATCTTTCCATTTATAAAATGTGCCAAACGGTGTAGGCGATACCTGGTTAAGTTGTAAAAATGTAGCCACAGGGTCAATTTGAGAGTTATCTGCAAAAAACTCCTGGCAAAAGTTGGTTACATAGATATCACCACGAGTTATATGGTTCTTTATTTTATTAACAGTAGCTATATAATCTTCTTTGCTGAACCGTGATTGCAGGTTGATGTTATTATCCTGATAGGCGGATGGCGACTGCTGTTCAATCGTTTTAAAAATGCCATCAGCATCATCAGAGATAACCTCAACCTTATTGCCATTAATTAATATTAAATGCTTCGGGGCAAAGAAATAAAGGTCTGGAAAGTTAAGATAGTCTGGATTTGCAGATGATAAACGCTCTATTTCATTCTTCAGGTCATAGCTAAAGAAACCTGTTAGCCAGCCTGGATTTTCTTCGCGAAACCTGGCCAGTTCATCAAAAGCCGATCCTGTATTTGCGGTTACGCTACACTTAACACCTGCTGCAATTAAGGTATCAAATTTAGAGTAAGGGTCGTTAAAATTATTGGAGTCAAGGTAACATGCCGAATCAAATGTTGCTGCCCATTGCAGCGCTTTTTGCTTAAATAAATGGAGATCGGTTACCTGCTTAATCACCCTGCAAAGTTAAAACAAAAGGCCCCGCATAACGGAGCCTTTTTAATATTTGTTTTAGTAGGTTTAGTGTAATACTAAAGTTTGTTTTCTGTCAGGGCCTACTGATAACCATTTGATAGGTACACCCAGTTCTTTCTCCAGGTAATCAATATAGGCTTGTAGTTTGGCAGGTATTTCTGATAATTCTGTTATGCCCGTCAAATCTTCCTTCCAACCATCAATCTCCTTTAAAACAGGCACAGCATCTACCGAGCAAATATCATACGGCATGTAGTCTATCTTTTCGCCTAAGTAATTATAATGGGTACAGGCATAAATTTTATCAAAGCCACTTAACACATCAGCCTTGGTCATTACCATTTGGGTAACACCATTCAACATAATAGCATATTTTAAAGCCGGTAGATCAATCCAGCCGGTACGGCGTGGCCTACCAGTTGTGGCGCCAAACTCATGACCCACTTTACGTAGTTCTTCGCCAACCTCGTTATCTAATTCGGTAGGGAAGGGGCCACCGCCAACACGGGTGCAATAAGCTTTAAAAATACCAATAACATCGCCAATGGTGTTTGGGGCTATACCCAAACCAGTACAGGCACCTGCACTTGTAGTGTTTGATGAAGTTACAAAAGGATATGAACCAAAGTCAATATCCAGCATAGTACCTTGTGCGCCCTCGGCTAATATTTTTTTACCTTTATTAAGATAGTCGTTTACAAAATGTTCAGAGTCAACTAACTGGAATTTTTTGATCAACTCAATAGCTTCAAAGAAAGCTACTTCACGTTCGCTAAAATCAGCAACTTCGCCATATAATGCTTGCAGCATAGAAGTATGCTTATCAACCAGTTTTTTATAGCGCTCTTTAAAATCGGGCAGGGTAATATCACCAATACGTAAACCGTTACGCCCGGTTTTATCCATATAAGTTGGGCCGATACCTTTTAACGTAGATCCAATTTTGCCTTCGCCCATTTTCTTTTCAGAAGCGGCGTCTAGTAGTTGGTGGGTAGGTAATATCAGGTGTGCCTTTTTAGCTATTAATAAATTCTTTTTAGCTAAAAGATCATGCCCGGCATCCTTTAATTTATCAATTTCTCTTTTTAGGGTGATAGGGTCAATAACAACACCATTACCTATAAGATTAAGTGTGTTATCAAAAAATATACCGGAAGGGATGGTGTTCAATACAAATTTTTTACCGTCGAACTCCAAAGTATGGCCTGCATTCGGGCCTCCCTGGAAACGGGCGATCAGGTCATAACCTGCGCTTAATACATCAACAATTTTTCCTTTACCTTCATCGCCCCACTGGAGGCCTAATAATACGTCAACAGCCATTATGAAATTAGAATATTTAACAAGGGGGTAAAGTTATACTTTTCTATCGCAAAAGCCTGCTTTAAGTTTTTCACAATTACCATAAAGATTTAAAGAGTGGTGCTTTATCTCGAATTTTAGCAGGCCGCCCATCATGCTTTGTATTTGTTGTATGCGCGGGTCGCAAAACTCAACTACCTTGCCACAATCCAGGCAAATAATATGGTCGTGCTGCTTGTAGCCATATGATTTTTCAAACTGGGCCATGTTTTTACCAAACTGGTGCTTAGTAACCAGATCGCATGATACCAGTAACTCCAGCGTGTTATAAACCGTAGCACGGCTAACCCTGTATTTCTTGTTTTTCATGTGGATATATAATGATTCCACATCAAAATGGTCGCTGCGCGAATAGATCTCTTCTAGTATGGCAAAGCGTTCGGGGGTTTTACGCAGGCTTTTATTTTCAAGGTAAGCCTCAAAAATCTTTTTAACCATTACTATAGTTTCCTGTTGCGGCATAGTTGTTTATTAATGTTCAAAGGTAGCATATTAGCGGCAAGAATCAAGAGTCAGGAAATAAGACAATGCTTCTTCAAATATCTAATACTATACTTGTACGTTATAAAAATTGCTCTTGATTCTTGACTCTTACTTCTTAATTCTATCTATTACGATGCTTTTTCAACCGCGTCAAACCTGGTTACAGCAGTAACGCCATTAACCGTTTTTAGTCTTTTTATCAGGTTGTCTAAATGTTGGGTATCGTTTACGTATACCATTATTGATCCTTCAAAAATACCGTTATCGCTATCAACCGTAATGGAGCGCATATTTACTTTAAAATCGTTTGATATTACAGTGGTTAACTTATTAATTAAACCTACATCATCTATACCGGTAATACGTAAACCTGTTAAAAATGCAAGTTCTTGTTGATTGGTCCAACGGGCTTTAACAATACGATAGCCATAGTTGGCCATTAACTTGGCCGCGTTAGGGCAATTGGTGCGGTGTATTTTTATACCATCACTAACGGTAACAAAACCAAATACATCATCGCCGGGGATAGGGTTAGAGCAATTGGCAAGTTTTTAGTCAATTTTTTTCATATCCTCGCCAATCATCAGCATGTCGCTGTCTTTGGCTTTAATGTTGCGTAACAGGCCTTGTAGCTGCTCGTTCTCTATTCTATCCTGCGGTTTATTTTCAACAACTTTTTCAGATTGCTGGTAATCCTTTAGGTCCTTCATATCAATAAGCCCTTTGGCTATGTTGAAGAAGAGATCCTGAGTTGATGCCAGTTTAAAATAGTAGCTAAGCTTATGTATATTCTCCGAGTTATAAGTGATCTTTAAAGATTTTAGCTTACGTTCCAGTATCTCTTTGCCATCCTCGGCAACCCTACGCTTTTCTTCTTTTAATGCTGATTTTATTTTGGCCTTGGCTTTCGCAGTTACCACAAAATTCAGCCAATCTTCTTTAGGAGCCTGTTTGCTTGAAGTGATAATTTCTACCTGATCGCCATTTTGTAGTTTGTAGCTTAGCGGTACCAATTTGTGGTTAACCTTAGCGCCGATACAACTTGCACCAACATCGGTATGAATCTCAAATGCAAAATCAAGCGCGGTGGCATTTAACGGCAACTGTATCAGCGCGCCTTTCGGTGTGAATATGAATATCTCGTCAGAGAATAAATTCATCTTAAAATCATCCAGGAACTCGAGCGCGTTCGAATCGGGATTCTTTAACATATCCCGTACTTTTTGCACCCATTGGTCCAATCCGCTATCTGTTGATGATTCTTTGTATTTCCAATGCGCTGCGAAACCCTTCTCGGCAATTTCATTCATCCGTTTGGTGCGTATCTGTACCTCAACCCATTGCCCGCGCGGGCCCATCACGGTTGTATGTAATGATTCGTACCCATTTGCTTTGGGTGATGATATCCAGTCGCGCAGCCTATCCGGATTGGGGCGATAAAGATCAGTTACTATGGAGTATGCTTTCCAGCAATCAGCTTTTTCATTTTCGGGCGTGCTATCCAGTATAACCCGTATGGCAAAAAGGTCGTACACCTCCTCAAATGGGATAGACTTTTTCTTCATCTTGTTCCAGATAGAGTGGATAGATTTTGGCCTGCCAAACAGATCAGCATCCAGACCCTGTCCGTTTAATACTTTTTTTACAGGTTCAATAAAATCACGAATAAATTTCTCGCGTTCCGCCTTTTTCTCGTTAAGTTTATTTTTAATGAACTGGTAAGTTTCTCTCTCCATGTATTTCATAGAAAGATCTTCCAGCTCTGACTTTATGGCATATAAACCCAAACGATGCGCAAGGGGGGCATATAAGTAAACCGTTTCTGATGATAGTTTAAGCTGCTTATCGCGCGGCATAAACTCCATGGTCCGCATGTTGTGCAGGCGGTCGGCCAGTTTTATTAAAATCACCCTAACATCATCAGCCAGGGTAAGCAGCATTTTCCTGAAATTCTCGGCTTGTAATGAGCTGTTAGTATCAAATACCCCCGATATTTTGGTCAACCCGTCTATGATCTTGGCCACTTTTTTGCCAAACTCCTGTTCAATATCATCAAGCGTAACATCGGTATCTTCAACAACATCATGCAATAATGCGCATACTATAGAAGTAGTGCCCAACCCAATTTCTTCTGCGGCTATTTGTGCAACGGCTATGGGGTGATATATATAGGGCTCGCCGGATTTGCGGCGCATATCTTTATGACTCTCTAAAGCCATATCAAATGCCTTACGGATCATGCGCTTGTCGCCCTTTTGCAGTGTAGATTTACTTGCACGCAACAAAGCCCGATACCTTTTTAATATCTCCGTCTTCTCAACTTCCAGATCGATCACTAATTCTTTCATAATAAGGCACTATCAGTATTTATCATTAACACGCAATAAACATTAAAATTGCAGGTTATTATAAAATACCAAAAAAAATTGCATTAATTTTGCATTAGGTAAATTTATGAAATTATTTGGGCTTTTGATAGTGTTTTGCTGCTTAGTGGGTACAGTTAAGGCCCAGGAGCAACGCCCTGCATTACCAATAACAGGCAAAAATGATACCATTAAAACCTATGTAACGCTTTTAGATGGCGTAATGGTGCCCTGGGTAGTTGTCCCTGACGTGACGATACGTGCAAGCCGCATATTTAAAACCGAAGCGGATAGAAGGGCCTTTAATTTATTAAGATACAATGTAAGCAAGGTTATACCTTATGCTCATTTTGCCGGAGACCGGTACAGAAAGCTACAACGCGACCTGGCTTTAACAGGCGATATAGACAAGCAAAAAGCTCTGATTCAAGCTTGTAATGATGAAATAAAAACAATGTTTAAAACCAAGATCGAAGATCTGACAATTTCGCAGGGGGATATACTCATCAAATTGGTTAATCGCGAAACGGATATGACCACTTATAATATGGTTAAAGAGTTAAAAGGTTGGGGCAGTGCCCTGTTATTTCAAACAATAGCAAGGGTGGTTGGACATAACTTAAAAGAAACTTATGATAGGAATGAACAACGCGATATTGAAACAATATTACAAGAATATGGTTACGACTCATACAAAAGCCAGTAATGAGTACTAACAGCATCTACCAGTTCAATGTTCAAAAAATATCAGGACAGGACATTAATTTAGCAGATTATAAAAACAAAGTGCTTTTAATTGTAAACACCGCGTCCGAATGTAGCTTTACCCCCCAGCTGAAAGATCTGGTTGCTCTAAAGAATGAGTTTAGCGGGCAAGATTTTGAGATACTAAGCTTTCCATCAAATGATTTTGGCGGGCAGGAACCGTTAGAAGGTGATGCTATAACTGCTTTTTGCGAAAACTATGGTGTTAATTTCCCCATATTTGATAAGATAATAGTAAGAGGCCCATATGCCAATCCGCTTTATAAATTCTTTGCTGATAAAAAACAGAATGGAAAGTTAAGTTCTGTACCCAGATGGAATTTTCATAAATTTCTGATCAACCGTGAGGGCGAGGTTACTGATTTTTACTATCCTTTTACCAACCCTACATCATCAAAAATTAAAAAGAAGATCAATAAGTTATTAGCTGCCGCTCACTAATCACAATAAAAACAAACATGCTTAAACTAGATATATTAGTTTTATCTGTACACCCCGATGATGCCGAACTAGGTTGCGCCGGTACCATATTAAAACATATTGCGTTGGGCAAAAAGGTAGGTATTGTTGACCTTACCCGCGGCGAGTTAGGCACGCGCGGTTCTGCCGAGATCCGTGATAAAGAAGCTACCGAAGCCGGTAAAATATTAGGCTTGGCTGCCAGAGAAAACCTGGCTATACCGGATGGCTTTTTTGAAAACACTAAAGAATATCAATTAAAGGTTATTGCAGCTATACGTAAATATCAGCCTGAAATAATAATAACTAATGCTTACTATGACCGTCATCCTGATCATGGCCGTGCTTGCCAGTTGGTTACTGATTCGGCCTTTTTAGGGGGTTTGCGAAAAATAGAAACTTATAAGGATGGTAAATTACAAGAACCATGGCGTGCCGAAATTTTGCTGCACTTTATACAGGACGTATATGTTAAACCTGATATAGTAATTGATGTTACAGCGTATTGGGATAAAAAGATTGAAAGCATTTTTGCTTATGGCTCACAATTTTATAACCCTAACTGGGAAGGTGAACCACAAACCTATATTTCATCGCCGGAGTTTATTGCTGTTGTTGAGGCCCGTGCCCGCGAGTTTGGCAAAGCTATCCACGTAAAATTTGCCGAGGGCTTTACCTCGAAAAAAATTCTGGGTGTAGATAATTTGTTTAATCTGAGATAAGGCAGTTGATGGATGATAGACCGTAGTCGATAGTTTGATTTTACTATTGTCTATAGATCTTGGTCTGGCTTGATCTTACCATGGTCTATTGACAATGGACTATGTTAAACCCCCACGTATTCAAAACGATTGTTCTCATCGTTTTTTTGACGCTTAAGTTTGTTCTCTTTAGCCAACTTTAATAATATACCTGATAGTTCGGAAGTTTTAAAATCCGAGTTATATTGCTCTTTACAATAATCAGCAATAGCCGAAATAGAATGCGATGACTTAAAAAAATCGGTTGATAAAAGTTGGTTTAATATTTTAGTGGCTCCAGGTTTTTTACGGTCCGATATAGCGCTGTAAGTCCCATTGGCTAATGGTTTTTGTTTGGTTGATTTTTTACTTAAAAACTCATATCCATCAGCATCGCCTTTTTCAAACTCAATCATTGCATCAAGTAACTTATCAATAATTTTTACCTGTACGGCTTCTGACTGGAATGCATTAACAACTTCTGATATCTCTATCAATTGCTTTTTTAGTTTTTCGATGGGTTTACTCATGATATAACAAATAGGCTATGGTAAATATTATTTCAGTAAAAATTAGCAAGGCAATTAATAAGGGGTATGGCCTGTTAAAAGAAATAACTTATAATAGATGATAACGCAAACATACGATTATAGTATATTTCAACTATCGAAAAGTGGTATGATATTATTAAAAATAGAGTCTTGTAGCAAAATTATTACATATTATAGCTTATTAGCTATTTTTTGAAGTATATGCAGCCCTTCATCAATATTATTTTTTTCAATAATAAGCGCGGGCCTAAACCTTATGGTACTATTACCGCAACCTAAAAACATAACATTGTTTTTAATACCCAGTTGTATAAACTTATCGCGCGTGGCTTTATCCTGGAAATCAAAAGCGGTAAGCAATCCCTTGCCACGTACATTGCTTATTACGGGTGTGTTTTGCGCAATTTTGGCTAATTCTTCTTGTAAATATTCACCATTCTCTACTGCTTTTGCACATAAATTATCTTCCTGAATGATCTCCAGTATTTTTGTTGCGCGCACCATATCAACCAAACTGCCGCCCCATGTAGAGTTAATGCGCGATGAAACATTAAATACATTATGCTCCACCTCATCTATTCGTTTGCTGGCCAGTATACCACATACCTGCATTTTTTTACCGAAAGCAATAATATCGGGACGGGCTTTATCGCCAAAATGCTCATGGCACCAAAACTTACCGCTTAAACCTACGCCGGTTTGTACTTCGTCATAAATTAAAAGCGCCTCGTTTTCGTCAGCCAGTATGCGTAGCTGTGCCATAAACTCTTTGCGTGCGTGGTTGTCGCCCCCTTCGGCCTGTACCGGCTCTACTATAATGGCGCATATATCATCCCTGTGATCTATGAACGCTTGTTTTATTTGGCTGATGGATAATTCTTCTCGTTTCAAAAGATCAATATAGTTGCTTTCAGTTTGAGGGAATCGTATAGCCGGGAATGAAACCCGAGGCCAGTCGAACTTAGCATACCATTTAGTTTTAACAGGTAATGTGTTTGTTAAACTCATTGTATAACCAGACCGGCCATGAAAAGCATTTTCAAAATGTAATACTTTTTGGCCCTTCTCGGTAGTGTAACCTTTAGCAAAATTTTTCTGAACTTTCCAATCCATCGCAGTTTTAAGTGCATTCTCTATGGCTAATGTGCCCCCTGCTATAAAGAAGGCATGGGGCAGGTAGTCCGGAATGCCCACTTTTTCAAAAGTCTCAACAAACTGGGCGTATTGTGTGGTATAGATATCAGAGTTTGATGGGTTGGTTAACGCGGCCAGCATCAGGTTTTTTTTAAAGGCCTCGTCATTAAGCATTTTAGGGTGATTGTACCCTAATGGTACTGATGCAAAACAAGTAAAAAAATCAAGCAGGGTACGTTTGTTTTTTGAATCGTAGATATGTACGCCGCTGCTTTTCTCCAGATCAAAAGTAAGGTCGAACCCATCTGCAAGCACATGCTTTTTTAATGAATCGATAACGTTTTCGGGATTTACAGATAGCTTGTACATAGGAATATGCTTTATACAAAGCTACTAAATGATGTGCAGATAAGTAGATGTGCAAATGTGCAGATATGCAAATATTAAAATTATTTATCTGATGATATTAAGCGGTTAAGGCATTTGCATATCTACTATCAAAACCTGTCCTTCATCCCCAGCAATCCCCAAATACCGCCGCTGTGTATAGCTAATATTTTACTGCCGCGTTTAAAATAGTTTTTTGCAGCCAGGTCATAAATGGCATAAAGCATTTTACCGGTATAGATAGGGTCGATCAAAACCCCGGTATCGGCAACAAACTTTTTAATAAATCTAATCAACTCGTTATTTACCTTGCCATATCCACCAAAATGGTAGTCAGTATGGAGTTGGTAATTTGCAGGTACAGTTAATAGCTTATCAATTTCGTTAGCTATAAAATCACCGTTTTTAAATACAGGTATTGCATGCAATTGGGTCGGTAATTGATGTTGAGTAATACCATTAATTATCCCTGCGGCCATGGTGCCGGTGCCGCAGGCACAAAATATATGGTCGTAGGTTTCTGTTAGCTCATTAACTAATTCGCTGCAACCCAGTGCGGCCTCTGGCGATGCTCCGCCTTCATCAATAAAAAAGGCTTGGTTATCATCGGCAAAATATTTATCAAATAACGCCGGTTTATCGCGATAGCTTTCTCTGTCAGTAAACATTAAATGCATACCATGTAAGCGGCACATAAACAGGGTGTCATTATCCACTTGTTCACCACGCACAATGCCAGTAGCTTTAAAACCAAATTGGGCTGCTGCTGCCGCGGTTGCTAATAAATGATTAGAATAGGCACCACCAAAAGTCACCAGGTGGGTTTTGTTCTGGCTTTGCGCCTTTTTAAGCAAGTACTTTAATTTACGCCATTTATTGCCTGATATAATGGAATGTATCAAGTCATCGCGTTTTATATAAACTAATAAGTCCCATTCGGCAAATAACTGATCGTTAATTTGCTGAACGGGACTAAATATCTCGAGATCAATAACCATTAACCCTATTAGAAGCCTAGACCAATACCCGCGTTAGCAGAGTTATAGCCACCAGTGCTTACACTATACGAAGCGTAGATACGTAGGATCAACAAGTTCATTTGGAAACCAAAATCACCGCGTATACCACTAATGCTGGTTTCGCTGATATTAACCGGATCACTTACAACTTTATAAAACGAGCCTTGTCCGGTAGCTGTTGATTGAATAGGGTAGTTACCTAAAACATTTAAGTTTGTTTTAGCCGTTTGGTATCCTACAGATGCAAAAGGAGTGAAGAACAACAACTTTTTTGAGATGATAGCCTGGAAATTTAATCCGCTAAAGCTGGCATCAATATGTTGTGTGCTAAAGTCTGCAGCACTTTGTCCTGGAGCAGGTAAAGCACCTGCATCAGGTTTAACGCTAAGTGTTTTAGTGTATTTTATGCGATTGTAGTTTACAGCAAGTGCCAGGTCAAAAGGTTTTTCTTTACCTTTTTTAGCAAAATCCTGGATGATGTTGTGTTTAACGCCAAAACCAAATACACCAACAGAACCTGCATCATCACTGATTTTGAAAGTCGGTGTGCTACGTATAGTAACATCGGTATTTTTAACTAAACCTACAGTAACCTGTATGTTAGGCGCAGGTATGTATTGTATAACACCTTTAGGTAATGAGAATGAGCTTAGTTTGTTACCATTATCGTCATTAATACGCATTATCGGTGTTACGGCATTTTTATCACCGGCAAAACTTGGTGCAATGTTTGTTGTTGATGAAGCATCGGGTGTTAAATGGCTTGACAAGCCAATTTTTGTTACATCAAAGGTTTTATCAGCAGTAGGAGCTTGAGCTACCGCAGCGGAAACACGAATATCAAAATGTAAAAATTTCTTGGTTTTAGCAGTGTTGTTCCATCCGCTGTTTAGGCCAACGCCAAAGCCTTTAAATAAAGGTGTTCCGTAGGCTGTAAATAATTTAGTCACATCGGCGGGACTCGATTTAATCAACTGGCTGAAGCCGTCGTCGCTCGTCTGTGCATTTGCCTTGAATGCAGCAGCTGTTAAAATTACCAAAGTAATTAGGGGGTAAAGTTTTTTCATATTGTTTTAAGGTGTGTTTTAGAACATAAAAGTACTATATATTTAGTAATAATCAATAATATAAGTATTTAGCTATTATTTATTAATAGCTAATTGAATTAGAAAAACGGCTATTTTTGCCTCAATGATAAAAGAATCCGATGTGCTTGAACAAGATGAGCAGGACCTGTATGAGCATCTGCGCGTAGTTGTTGATAAAGGGCAATCTCTTTTACGTATTGATAAGTTTTTAATGTATCGCGTTGAGAATGCATCGCGCAACCGTATACAAAACGCTATTGATGCCGGCAACGTATTGGTTAATGATAAGGTTATAAAAGCCAGCTACCGGGTTAAACCGTTGGATGTAATATCGGTTGTACTACCACACCCGCCGCGCGATACAGAAGTTTATCCGGAAAACCTGCCCATAAATATTGTTTACGAGGATGACGATGTACTGGTAGTAAATAAAGAAGCCGGCATGGTGGTGCATCCAGGATATAATAATTATACAGGTACGCTGGTTAACGCATTAGTGTACCATTTTCAGCAATTACCTACTTTGCCCGGTAATGATGGCAGGCCCGGTTTGGTACATCGGATTGATAAGGATACTTCGGGCTTATTATTAATAAGCAAAAACGAGCGATCAATGACCTACCTGGCGCGCCAGTTTTTTGATCACTCTATAACCCGAAAATATATAGCCCTGGTTTGGGGCGACCTGGAACAAGATGGAACCGTTACAGGCTACATAGGCCGTAGTGTAAACGACAGGCGGGTAATGTCGATCTATGATGACGAGGAAAAGGGAAAATGGTCTGTAACCCATTATAAGGTATTGGAGCGAATGAACTATGTTACACTTATTGAGTGCCAGTTAGAAACAGGCCGTACGCACCAGATACGCGCCCACATGAAACATATTGGTCACCCCTTATTTAGTGATGCCGCTTATGGCGGTGATAAGATTTTAAAAGGAACCGTGTTTAGTAAATACAAACAGTTTGTCGAGAATTGTTTTGAACTTATGCCGAGGCAGGCGCTGCATGCGCAAACACTGGGTTTTGTGCACCCTTCAACAAAAAAAAATATTCATTTTGAAGCGCCTATGCCAGAGGATTTTGAATTGGTATTGCAAAAATGGCGTAAATATATTAGTGCTAATGCCACACAAAATGGTGAAATTAGCGATTAATAGACCATGGCAGCACCTCTTTACATTAATTTTAACGGAGAAATACTACCTGCGGATAGCAAACTGCTTTCGGTAGCAAACCGGTCATTTAAATATGGTGATGGTTTGTTTGAGAGCATGCGTATGCTAAAGGGCCAGCTTAAATTTGCCGATATGCATGCCGAGCGATTAGCTCGCGGTATGAAAGCTCTTAAAATAGATGGCTACTCGCAAATGGATGCTTACTTTTTAAAGGAGAAAGCCGAGCAATTATCCATCCGCAATAAATCAAAACATGGCAGATTAAGATTAACTGTTTACCGGGATTCGGAAGGATTTTATGCGCCAACACAAAATAAATCGGGCTACTGTTTAGAATTTACACCTGCTGATGAGCCACGATACTTTTTAAACGAGAAAGGTTTAATAGTTGATATTTTTACTGATCTGCCCAAGCCATCAAATTATCTGTCAAACATAAAAACCTGCAACTCGCTTACTTATGTTATGGCTGGCTTGTATAAAGCACAAAACAACCTGGACGAAGTTTTTTTACTAAACCAAAACGGATTTTTATGTGAGGCCAGCAGCGCCAACGTTTTTGTATGGTACCAAAACCATTTATATACGCCTGCGCTGAGTGAGGGTTGTGTTGAAGGTGTAATGCGCCAAGTCATCATCAACATCGCCAAAAAAAATAATATACCCGTTACCGAGGCCCAGATCAACCCCGAGATTTTATATGAAGCTGACGAAGTTTTTTTAACTAACGCCAGCCGCGGCATACAATGTGTTATGGGCTATGGTATAAGGCGCTACTTTAATAAGATGAGCAAAGGGTTGATGGACGAGTTGAATAAACTCTAAACAGCAATGACGCGCGGAGAAGCGATGCAATGTTAACCTACAATTTCACCCCTCTTAAAAACTCCCCAATTTCCATCCGTTTTTTACCTTCCAACTGTATATCAGTTACACTGATAAAACCATCCTGCGCGGCAAATTTTAAATAAGTCTTGTTATCTGTTAAAAAAGCGCCCGGTTGTATGCCCGGCTCTGTTTCCTGGAACTCACACCTGTATATTTTAAACGTTTTACTGTTTAACTCGGTAAAAGCTGCAGGAGTAGGGCTTAGGCCACGGATAAAGTTATAAACCCATGTTACCGGCAGGTTCCAGTTGATCTTGCAATCGTTTTTGTAGATTTTGGGTGCTGTTTTTAGTTCGATATTCTCAGTTAGCAGGGTAAATTGCGGGTGTTCATTATACCTGCCGCTCTCAACAGCCTTTACAGTTTTTACCAACAGGCCTGCGCCTTTGTTCATCAGGCGGTCATGCAATTCGCCGGCGGTTTCATGGCCGGTTAAGGTTACTTTCTCTGTAAATAAAACATTGCCGGTATCAATATCATGTTTCAGGAAAAACGTGGTAACACCGCTTTCTTTTTCGCCATTTATCAATACCCAGTTAAGCGGGGCCGCGCCGCGGTATTGGGGCAGCAATGAAGCATGTAAATTTATGGTGCCTTTATCCGGCATGTTCCAAACCTCTTCGGGCAGCATACGGAAAGCTACCACCACTTGCAAGTCGGCATCTAGTGATCTTAGTTCTGCTAAAAATTCAGGGTCCTTTAGGTTGGTAGGTTGTAAAATACGCAAGCCGTTAGCAACAGCATACTGCTTTACTGCCGACTCGGTTACCTTTTGCCCACGGCCCGCTGGTTTGTCAGGCGCGGTTATTACTCCGGCAATTTCAGAACCAGCTTTAATCAATTCGTCTAATGATGCCACAGCAAACTGGGGCGTGCCCATAAATACAATTTTCATCGGATATGATTTTTAGCAGAAACTCATAATGGTTTCATGGTGATAATATAACAACTTTATCTGATAGTTTATACTTATAATAAGTAAAAACGCCAAAAATTGTTTAAATGACAATGCGTACCTAAGCCGTTTTATGGATATAATAAATATTTGCTTCGGGTAATCTTAAATTGGTTCAAAGCGGGCTCCCAACTTCGACGTATTTCGGTTTCGGACCGGCCCGATTCGATCTGTTTTCTTAGCTCTTCTGTCCCAGCTAATTTGGTAAAATAAGCATTAAAAAAGTGCGCCTTATCCGGGAAAATCTTATACAATTCAATTAACCACGACAAGTTAATGTGGCCGCTTTTTTTAATATTATCTGTATTGTAATTACTCAGATCAATACCATAGCAAACCTGGTTTTTTTGTGGTGGGGCCTCACTCATTCCGGCGATGCTTACCGGGGTAAATGAATAGTTGTATTTACCTTTTAATAATGGACTCCCAACCACCAAAAACGGCACCATTGTGCCTCTGCCTAAACTCAAGGTTGTCCCCTCAAATAAACATACACTTGGGTACAGCAAAATAGATTGATTGGTATTTAAATTAGGAGATGGGTTTATAGGCAAAACGTAAGTAGCCCCATGGGTATAATTAGCAACTTTAATAATTTTTAACTTGCATTGTACATGATTTTTTAACCAGCCTTCGCCGTTTATCATTTGAGCATATTCGGCAATGGTCATTCCGTGAGATATGGGTATAGGATGCATACCTACAAATGAGCGATACTTGGCGGTGTCTAATATTGGTCCGTCTACAATTGCTCCGTTAGGGTTTGGCCTGTCTAATATCATCAATTCAATATTATTTTCGGCGCAGGCTTCCATTATATAATGCAGGGTTGATATATAAGTATAAAAGCGCGCGCCTACATCCTGTATGTCAAATATAACCAGGTTGATGCCATTAAGGTCGTCAGGAGTGGGTTTATAGTGTTTGCCATATAATGATATAACAGGTAGGCCGGTATGGGCATCTACAGCATCATCTATATGGGCACCGTTGCTGGCATTACCTCTAAACCCATGCTCGGGGCCGAAGATTTTTTTAATTGTTATCCCTAATTTTAGAAGACTATCGACACTTGCAACTTTGTGATCACCAATAATTGAGGTTTGGTTAACCACCATCGCAATATTTTTCCCTTTCAGATAGTTTACATATAGTTTAGTTTGATCGGCACCGGGGATGATTTTCTTTTCGATTTTGTGGTGAGAATACCTTAACGGGACACTTGGTTTGCTGTAGGCAACTGTAATACACGGTATTAGTGGCGCTATCAGCATTAACAGAAAAAAATATTTTAACCTTATCATAAATAGCGATACCCCTTTCAATTTAAAAATATCATTTTAAGCGGTAAAACCGCATATTTGCTAAGTTACAAAAAAACATACTGCATTGAATTTTGCATCATTTATAGCCGGCCGCATTTCATTTAAATCAAAACGCACATTTTCAAAACTGATTGTGCGCATAGCTATTGCGGGCATTACGCTGGGCCTTGGCGTAATGATACTTTCATTAGCCATTATACGTGGATTTAAAAGCGAGATACGTGAAAAAGTGCGCGGGTTTGATGGTGATATTAAAGTTATAAAATATGACCTTAATGGATCGTACGAAAACACGCCATTTATAAAAGCCGATACTTTTGTAAAACAGGTTAAACGCAGTAAAGCAATTACACATATAATGCCTTTTGCAACTAAACCGGGCATTATTAAAGCACATAATGAAATTGAGGGCGTTGTGCTTAAAGGGGTTGATAACTCCTATAGATGGGATTTTTTAAGGGCCAACCTGGTTGCGGGTACGGTAATTAACTTTACGGATACTGCCGAATCAAAAAGGCAGATCATGATATCGCAAACTACCGCCAATAGGTTAAAACTTAAACTAGGCGATGCCTTGATGATGTATTTTGTGCAGCAGCCTTTAAGGAGACGGCCATTTAAAGTGGTTGGGATATTTGATACCAGCGTTGAAGAAATTGATAAGACCTATGTTATAGGCGATATTTCATTAATAAAAAGGCTAAATAATTGGAGCACGGATGAAATTGGCGGTTACGAACTCAGGGTAGCCGATTTTGATCAATTAGAGCAGGCAGCTAAAGTTGTTGATAACAGTTTGCCCCCCCGACTTAAATATACTACCGTTTTTGAAAACTTCCCGTTGATATTTGAATGGCTGCCATTGCTGGATGTTAATGCCCGTGTAATGCTTGTTTTAATGCTGATAGTAGCAGTAATTAATATGATATCGGCATTATTAATAATGATATTGGAGCGTACCGCGATGATAGGGATATTAAAAGCAATGGGTGCCAGCAACTGGAATATACAAAAAGTGTTTTTATATAACGCCTCTTACCTTATTGGCCTTGGATTAATATTTGGCAACCTATTTGGTTTGGGCTTAAGCTGGATCCAGTTTAAAACACACGTTTTTAAACTTGATGCCACATCCTATTACATGACGTTTGTACCTATACAAACAAACTGGATGGATGTTGTTTTATTAAACATCGGCACTATGGTGATCTGTTTGGTAGTATTAATCATCCCGTCTATGCTGGTATCTAAAATCTCGCCGGTTAAGGCTATACAGTTTAAATGATCACTAAAAAGCCTGAACTTAATGTTAAGTTCAGGCCTTACTAATCAGGGGTATATAATTGGGGATCTTAATTCGTTTTTGTGAAATAATAAAAGTTGGTTAACGTATCGGATTGCATACCGCTTGCTATTTTTAAATTAACCCCATCATATGTGTAGGTATAAAAACCCGATAAATGAGTTTTCTTCGCTTTGTAAATTATGGGGTAAGTAATATCATAAAACGCCATATTAACAAAATCTTCGCTAAAGCTGCCATAGCTGCCTGCATGTATAGTTGCCGTATCACCGGCAACATTAAAACCGGTATTTGTTGATAATGTAAGTTTTAAAGCTGCAGTAGTGGTATCATATCTTGTTGGCTTGTATTTTTTGTGTATGCTTACAAAATTACCGGTAAAATTACCCAACGGATAACCTTTCTTATTGGGGTCGGTATCCGGATTATAATAATTCTTGGAGCAGGCAACTGCCAATAGTAATAGCAAGGGTAATAAATAAATAAATTTACCTTTCATGATCTATTTGGGGGATACCCAACTCCAGTTTATCATTTTAACGTTTATATTTTTTTGGCCTCCTCCCAAAATATATCCATTTCGGCAAGGCTCATATTATGCAATTGTTTGCCGTTTTCGGCTGCCTTATTCTCCAGATATTGAAATCGCTTAATAAACTTGCGATTTGTTTTTTCTAATGCATCCTCCGGGTTAATGTTTATAAAACGCGCGTAATTGATCAATGAGAATAACAGATCGCCAAATTCGCTTTCTGCTTTTTCATGGTCTATCGCGTTTCCATCCTCGACATTAAATTCATTTTTAAACTCTTGCAGTTCTTCTTCAACCTTTGCCCATACCTGGCTTTTTTCTTCCCAGTCAAACCCAACACCCCGGGCTTTTTCCTGAATACGCGATGCTTTTACCAATGCAGGTAATGATGATGGTACACCACCTAAAACAGATTTGTTGCCTTCTTTTAGCTTTATCTGCTCCCAGTTGCGTTTAACATCATCCTCGTTATTAACTTCAACATTGCTATAAATGTGCGGGTGGCGGTTTATTAGCTTATCGCATATACTGTTAAGTACGTCCGTAATATTAAAATGGTTGCCTTCGGATGCTATTCGCGCGTAAAAAACTAAATGCAGCATAACGTCACCTAATTCCTTTTTTAATTCGGGCATATCGGCACTCAAAATAGCATCTGACAGTTCATAAACTTCCTCAATAGTTAAGTGCCTAAGGCTTTCAAGTGTTTGCTTTTTATCCCATGGGCAATTTAAGCGCAGATCGTCCATAATAGTCAATAAACGTTCAAAAGCGGTTGCGGGATTTGATGCAGATATAGGTGGAGTTAATGCCATGTTTTTAGATGTGCAAATGTGCTGATATGCAAATGTGCAGATTTTTTTAATGAGAGGATAGGCAATTTATAGATTTGACAAGCATCTGCACATCCACGCATCTGCATATTTGCACATCTACTTAACTGCTCTAAGCATTTCGCGTTTACCTGCCGCGCCGGGTATTTTTTGTATTTGCAGGCCCAGGCCCTTTAACATGCGTTTAAGATTGCCGGTAATAGCATAGGTTACAAAAACGCCGCCTGGTTTTAAAAATTTAACGGTATGGCCAATTGCTTCCTCGTTCCACATTTCGGGTTGATGTATGGCGGCAAAGGCGTCAAAGTAAATTACGTCAAATTGTGTGTCTGATTGAAAGTTTAGCAGTTGGCAGTTGGCAATTTGCAGTTGGCAGTACGGGTTTAATTTTGTTGATGAGTGTAGGGCAGAGGGATAATTAGTAATAAACTCCCTCCATATTTCTGGCGATGTGTATTGCTCATATCCCGTATCGCTTATCATTTCATGGTTTAGCGGATAGGCTTCAATACCTGTATATTCTAGATTTATTTTTTGGCCCATGCAAAAATCCGCGGTTAGCAAAAAGTTGAGACCGGTTCCAAAACCAACTTCTAGTATGGATATTTGTTGGGTAGAGGTTGTTTCTAAAAAATATTGTAAGCCCGATTGTAAAAACACATGCTGACTTTCCTGCAAAGCCCCGTGACGTGAATGGTAGGTTTCACCAACCTGCGGATTGTAAATGGTGTTCGAGCCATCGGCGGTTTGTACTATTGTTAGTTCATTGTTCATGGTTAAGAGTTCATAGCGTTTGAACCATTAGCCATGATCTCAACTATCGCCTCGCTTAAATCATAAACCGGTACGGATGTTATTTTACCGGCAATAATACTGGTAGCCGCTGCCGAGCGATAACCCGCCGCGCAATGTACTACAATTGGTTTATCGGCAGGTATTTCGGCGATGCGGTCACGTAATTCAGGAAGTGGAATAGGTAAGGCATTATTGAATATTTTTCCTCCGTTAATTTCACTCCAATTGCGCACATCAACTATCGTATATCGTTCTGGTGAGGATTTAAAATCATCCCGGTCAATATTTGTCGATTGTAGTGCAGCGTTATGCGGCATTGCTATTGCCGCCTTGATATTTTGTTCGTAACCTATTTTGGCGGCTTTTTGTATGACAATATCAAGTGCTTCATTGGTATCGGCAATTAAATAAAATTGCTCTTCGGGTTGTAATATGGAGCCCAGCCAGGTTTCAAATTTCTCGTCATCCTGCAAGTTAATAGCGCCTTTTAAATGGCCTTTTCTAAATTCATCTTTAAGGCGGATATCAATTACTATAGCATTTTGTTCAATAACAACATTGGTTCTTACAATAGCATCAATGCTTTTCTTAAACCCTGGTGCACCTTTTTTATTCAGATCGACATCAAAACCAAAATAGTGCGGTACAAAGGGTTGGTCGTTTGTGATTAGCTGAACAAAAGCCTGTTCGGTCATTGGTTGCAGCGCGTAGTTCTCTTTTACCTCGCGACCAATGGTAGTATACAGATCAGGGCTGGTTGTTTTGCCGCAAAGCGATCCCGGCCCATGTGCAGGATAAACCGTAATAGGATGCGGCAATACCATTATTTTTTCGCGCAGCGAATGGTATAGTTGTTTGGCAAGCTCTTCTTTTTTTGCGGTGATGTTGCCCGCATGTTCTCTTAAATCGGGACGGCCAACATCGCCAACAAACATTGTATCGCCTGTAAATATGGCTTTATCAATCCCTTCTTCATCCTGCAATAAAATGCAAATAGAATCGGGCGAATGGCCAGGTGTATTGATAGCTTTTAATTTGATATCAGCTAAATGGAGTATATCGCCATCATCAAAACCTTCGTGCGGATAGGTGGCACCCACTAATTTGCTGTTATAAATTATAGCGCCGGTTGTTTGGTGTATCTCTAAATGCGAACTCACAAAATCAGCATGAGGGTGCGTTTCAATTACACCCTTAATATCGGCTTCATGCAATTTGGCAAAATCATAATAAGGCTGCGGGTCGCGCGATGGATCGATCACTACCATTTTTCCATCCCGTATGATGGCATAGGACGCATGGGCCAAACCCCTATCATAAAATTGATGAATGATCATTGGATGTAAAGATATAAAACTCGCGTCAGATCTGCCTGCTATGCTGTTTAAGACTTTGCGTGTTTAAGGGTGTTTCACTTTAAAAGTATATAAATTGAAAGGAAAAAATGGTGGCGAAGCCGTCCTTCTGGACTATATGGCAATGGTTGAAAACTGTATCGGTATCATATCGGCTGACGAGGATAAACGGCCGAGGTGGTAGTACTATCATAATCGCAAGCAATATAATTACATATTTATATAATGAACTATTATATAATGAACTATAATTTGTAAATTGTTTGATCTAAAAAACGTTTTAGTTTTTTCAATATCAATAAGTATATTTGTATATGGCAAAGGTAATTGAAGTTAATAAAACAACCAGTCGTACTCAACTTGATGAAGCTTTAAAAAAGCTCCCTCAAAAAAAGCTCCCAATAAATTTGAATGACTTTTTCGGTAAAATAAAATTTGGTATCGACGGCCTTGAATATCAATTAAAAATGAGGGATGAATGGCGATAATATTGTTATTGATACTTCTTTAATAATTAATTTATTTAATGGGGTTACTGAGGTAGAAAAATTGATTACCAATCGTAATTTATTTGTGTCAATAATTTCTGAAATTGAAGTGTTAAGCTTTCCCAATATTGCTCCCTCAGACAAAGCATTGCTCAAAACTTTTTTATCTAAGTGTCATGTTGGGATATTGAACCCGCGATAAAAGATATTACAATAGACATCAGATCGAAATTTAAGGTGAAGTTACCAGATGCTGTTATTGCCGCTACTGCAATATATTTTGACTTACCTTTGTTTACCATGGATAAAGGATTTGAAAAGATAACTGATCTACAAGCGGTTATTTTATCCCTCTAAAGCAATATATGCCCGTATTTATTCATCAATACTTATACGGCGCTATATCATAAACTATGTTAAGATATAAATAGGGGCCTGTTAGATATGCAGGCCCCATTTATATCTTAGTAAGCTTTTACCAAACCTTTATTCTATCCTCCGGCTTTTTATATAGTTTATCGCCGGGTTGTACATTAAATGCTTTGTACCAGGCATCAATATTGGTTAAGGCTGCAAAAGCACGGTATTGACCCGGTGAGTGCGGATCTGTCAATACTAATTGTGCGGATGTTTCGGGACGGGCCAATCCTCTCCATACTTGCGCGAATGAAAGGAAGAAACGCTGATCAGGTGTAAATCCATCAATTTTTACATTTGATTTTCCTTGTTTGGTTTTCTTAAATGCTTCGTAAGCAACATTTATACCGCCTAAATCTGCAAGGTTCTCGCCTAAGGTTAAGCGGCCATTAATGTGGATAGTATCGTTTACGGTATAGCCATTAAATTGCTCAACAACTCTGTCCGCACGCGATTTAAATTTATCCGCATCAGCTTTTGTCCACCAGTCATGCAATGAGCCATCGGCATCATATTGTCTGCCCTGGTCATCAAAACCGTGGGTCATTTCATGCCCGATAACCGCGCCTATAGCTCCGTAATTTACGGCATCATCAGCAGCAAAATCAAAGAACGGGAACTGTAATATACCTGCCGGGAACGTAATTTCGTTTTTAGTAGGGCTGTAGTTAGCATTTACGGTCGGCGGTGTCATGTTAAAACGTTTTTTATCAACCGGTTTGCCTAATTGGCTAACGTTAAAGTTATAACGCCATTGGCCAATACGTTTTAAATTGCCAAAATAATCGTCACGCTCAATAACTAATCCTTTATATTCTTCCCATTTATCAGTGTAGCCAATTTTAACGCTAAAGGCTGCTAGTTTTTTAAGGGCTTTTGCTTTAGTTTCATCGCTCATCCATTCAACACGTTTTATACGGTCGCCTAAAACACTTTTAAGATTGTTTACCAGGTTTATCATATAAGTTTTTGCAGCAGGCTTAAAGTATTTCTCAACGTAAAGCTGGCCCAATAATTCGCCCATGCTGCCGTCAATTAATGATGCCATGCGCTCTTTGCGTGGTGTTTGTACTTTCTGCCCGGTTAGTACGCTGGTAAAATCAAATGATGCTTTAACAAATGGCGAGCTTAATGAGCCTGCGGCGCCTTTTAATATTCCCCATGATAAATAGGTTTTCAAATCATCAACGGTGGTCGAACCAACTAAATCATCTGTTGTCTTAAAAAAGTCCGGCTGACCAACAATAATGCTGTCTTGTCCCGGCGCTTTCATATCAACCATTAGCTTAACCCATTTAAAGTGCGGGGTTGTTTTTTGAAAATCGATAACAGAAAATTTATGATAGCTTCTGTTAGGGTCGCGCAGCTCGGTACGGCTTAGTTGTGCTTTGGCTAATTTTGTTTCAATGCCGAAAATAATATCGGCATTTTTAACTGCTTGTTTGGTATCTGTTCCGCTAAACGTAAACAGGTTAACGATGTATTGTTTATAAGCGTTTTGTATTTTAAGGGTACGGGCATCATCTTTTAAATAATAATCACGATCCGGCAATGTAGTACCACCCTGATAAAAGCTTACAATGTTTACGTTTGGATGTTTGGAGTCAGGGCCTACACCAAAGGCAAATAAAGGGCCCGCAATGGCGTGTGTACGTTCGTAGGTGGCTTCGGTTACTACATCGTCAGTAGTTTTTATACGCGCAATGCGTTCTAAGTCTGCTTTAATAGGTTCGTAGCCACGTTTTTCAATGGTTAAAGTGTCCATACCGGCGGTATACATATCGCCGACACGTTGCGTTACACTTCCTTTTAATCCCGGTTTTTTGCCGGCATCTTTAAGCAAGCCTACAAGGTGATCGGTGTTTTCCTGAGCCAAAATATTAAAGGCCCCCCAACGGGTTTCTTTTGCAGGGATAGGGTGTTTTTTAATCCACGCTCCGTTAGCGTATTCGTAAAAATCATCGCCGGGTTTTATGGACTTGTCCATGTTTTCCGGGTCAATAAATTTCATTTTGGGTTTTGGCTTTATGTTATCAATAACAAAAGCACTGGCGGTAATGCATATAGCACTCCCCACAATTAAACGGCTAAGTTTTATTTTCATGATAATAATTGAGTCAGTTATTAATGCAATAATAGTAAATTTAAGTATATGTTAAATAATTAGCCTGATAAATTAAACGGCGATTACCATTCTGCCCTACAGCGAAATTTTTTCACACCAATGTCAATGTTTTAGCCGGTAGTAAATTTACAGTTTTTTGGGTATTCACGCTTTTACCGGTAGTAAATTATATCGTTTTTCGGGTATCACTGCTTTTACCGGTAGTAATTTATGGTGTTTTTCAGGTATTGAGGGTTATACTGGTAGCAAGTATTTTACTTAAATACTTGTATAACAGTATTTTAAGTAAAAATAATTTTTACCAAGGCAATATTTACGCTAATAGTAATTGCAGGTTTTATTGAAGATCAATATGACAAAGAACTAAAATTGGGTATGTAAGATACGAAGAAAAAGGCGTAAAGATGGTGACACAATTATTCGTGTAATTAAGAAGTCCCTCTCTTTTGGATAGAGGGTTTAGGGTGAGGCTACATTAACATCAATCAATCCATAAACTTTTAATCCAAAACGCTATTTTTGTGCCCTTATGAGTATTGCTAAAACATATTTGCCTAAAGAAGCCGAAGAGAAATGGTACAGTTACTGGTTAGAGAACAACTTTTTCAGATCAGTACCTGATGACCGCGAACCTTATACCATTGTAATACCACCCCCAAATGTTACCGGGGTGCTGCACATGGGGCATATGTTAAACAACACCATACAAGATGTACTGATACGCCGTGCCCGTATGAAAGGCAAAAACGCCTGCTGGGTACCCGGTACAGACCACGCCAGCATAGCTACCGAAGCTAAAGTAGTTGCCATGCTTAAAGAGCGTGGCATCAGCAAAAAAGATCTTACCCGCCCTGAGTTTTTAGACTATGCCTGGGAGTGGAAAGAAAAATACGGCGGCATTATACTGGATCAGCTTAAAAAACTAGGCGCTTCATGCGATTGGGAGCGTACCAAGTTTACCATGGACGATAATTTATCAGAAGCGGTAATTGATACGTTTATCCACCTGTATAAAAAAGGTCTGATATACCGTGGTATCCGCATGGTTAACTGGGATCCGCATGGGAAAACCGCGGTTAGTGATGAGGAAGTTATACGTAAAGAAGTTAATCAAAAACTTTATTATATAAGGTATCAGGTAGTAGTTGATGAGTTGTCAATGATGAGTGAAAGTGTTGCTACACATCACTCACCGCTTACCGCTCGCTATTTAACTATAGCTACTACACGGCCCGAAACTATTATGGCAGATGCGGCTATCTGTATCAACCCTAATGATGAGCGGTATATGCATTTGCATGGCAAAAAAGTTTTCATCCCGTTAATAAACCGCGAAATACCGGTTATACTGGATGATTATGTTACCATGGATTTTGGTACCGGCTGTTTAAAGGTTACGCCGGCGCATGATCTGAATGATTATGAACTGGGCCAAAAACATCATCTGCCTGTTATTGATATTTTAAACGATGATGGTACACTAAATGAAAAAGCGCAAATATTAGTAGGCGAGGACCGCTTTGCAGCACGTAAAAAAATTGCGGTAATGCTGGAAGAAGCAGGTGCGCTGGATAAAGTGGAAGAATATAAATCGCAGGTTGGTTTTTCTGAACGTACCAATGCGGTTATTGAGCCCAAACTATCTATGCAATGGTTTTGCAAGATGGATGAGATGGCTAAACCCGCGCTGGATTATGTGCTGAATGGCGATATTAAACTGATCCCCGAAAAATTTATCAATACCTACCGCCACTGGATGGAGAATGTGAGGGATTGGAACATTAGCAGGCAGCTTTGGTGGGGGCAACAAATACCGGCATGGTACCTGCCAAATGGCGAATATATTATTGCTAAAACAAGAGAAGAAGCATTTGAAAAATCAAGAATCAAGAATCAAGATTTAAGAATTGAAGATTTGGTACAGGACGAAGACGTCCTTGACACCTGGTTCTCATCATGGTTATGGCCGATATCTGTTTTTGATGGGTTTAAGAACCCTGATAATGCCGATATCAATTACTATTACCCAACCAACGATTTGGTTACCGCGCCCGAAATCTTATTCTTTTGGGTAGCACGTATGATCATGGCCGGGCACGAGTTTAGGGGCGAGATACCGTTTAAAAATGTTTACCTGACGGGTATCGTTCGGGATAAACTGGGCCGTAAAATGTCAAAACAATTAGGCAACTCGCCAGATCCTTTAGATTTGATTGGTCAATACGGTGCCGATGGCGTTAGGGTAGGTATGCTGTTATGCTCGCCTGCCGGTAATGACCTGATGTTTGATGACAGCTATTGCGAGCAGGGCCGTAATTTTTACAATAAGGTTTGGAACGCGTTCCGCTTAGTTAAAGGTTGGGAAGTTGATAATAGTTTAACAAACCCTAACCAGGTTGCTATTGATTGGTTCGATAGCCGCTTTAACCAGGCGATGATAGAGATTGAAGATAACTTTGGGCAATACCGATTATCAGAAGCTTTGATGGCGACATACAAACTGGTATGGGACGATTTCTGTGCCTGGTACCTTGAAATGATAAAGCCGGTTTACCTGCAACCCATAGATAGTGAAACTTATAAACGTACCATTGCTTTCTTTGAAAACATCCTGAAAGTACTTCATCCGTTTATGCCTTTTATAACCGAAGAGCTATGGCATGACGAGTTGTTTGGCGAGCGCGATAGGCTTGATTGTTGTATTGTTGCCCAATTGCCAATTAATGGGGAAATTAATTCCCGCCTATTGGCTGATGTTGAAAACGTAAAACAAATTATAACGCAGGTTAGAAATATTCGTAACAGCAAACAAATATCGCCAAAAGAGGCGCTGGTGCTTTCTGTTAAAGCAAATTCGGGGATTAATTACTTAGCATATAAAGCAATATTAAGCAAGCTAGCCAACCTAAGCGAGTTAAATTTTGTAAATGATAAAGTGACTGGTGCAAGCAGTTTTTTAGTATCAACCGATGAGTTTTTTGTGCCTTTGAACGAGAATATTGATGTTGCAGCCGAAACAGAAAGGCTGCAAAAAGAAAAGGATTATTTAATTGGGTTTTTAAGATCGGTTAATGCAAAATTAACTAACGAACGCTTTATGAGTAATGCCAAGCCGGAGATAATTGAGGCCGAGCAAAAAAAGAAAGCCGATGCGGAAGCCAAATTAAAGATCATTGAAGAGGGATTGTCAGGATTGGCAAACTAATTGTATTAGTGGTAGTAAGCTATCGTTGAACTTTCTAAATTAATGGATTGATTACAAATCATTAATTTACAAATCCATTGTTATAGCAGCAACGCTAAAACAATTGGTTATGAACAAGAAAGTACGGTTTTTTAACTTATCGCTCGATAAGATCCTTTCAAAGGATCTGTCTATTCTTGACAATGCCCGCTTGCGTTTGTTGTATTATGGCCTCGCATTAGCATTTTTCACCCTGTTTGTGATCCTGGCTGATGTTTTATACCAGCGCCATATTATCCTGAGTATTACTACAGGTATAATGTTTCTAGCTTCGGCGGTCCTTTTTAAATTTCTTACTTACAAGCCGCGGTGGATGCTGATCGCGCATTTGATCTTGATTGTTGCAACTATAGTTAACATCATTGATATTTTTATTGCTATCCAAAATGTTGATGTAGTTACAGTTGAGGTTATTATAATGATAATGCTGTTCGGCTTTTATATGCTGGGGCAAAAAGCGGGGTTGATCTATTCGTTGCTTAATGTAGTACCCGTGTTAACACTGGCGTTACTTCAATATAGTAACAACTATGTGCCGCCATTTAAGCCGGAGAAAGTAGACGAAACTACCACCATTATAGCCATTGCTGCCTGCTTCATCCTGATAGCGTTTATACATAGCCATTTCTACAAAGCTTTTATCAAGACTATAACACAGCTTAAAGAAACCAGCGATAAACAAAGCGGTTTAACAGCCGAGTTTGAATCGGCTATGGAAAAGGCCCAAAAATCATCCGAGGCAAAATCAGATTTCTTGTCTACCATGTCTCATGAGATCAGGACACCATTGAATGCCGTTATCGGGATGAGTAATTTATTAATAACCGGTAACCCACGGCCAGATCAAAAAGAAAACCTGGAAGTGTTAAAGTTTTCGGCAGGTAACTTATTATCTATTGTTAATGATGTGCTCGACTTTAACAAAATAGAATCGGGCAAACTTGTTTTTGAAAATATCAAATTCAACATGGTTGAATTGATGCAAAATATTTGCGGCGGGCAAATGATGACCGCCCGGACAAAAGGCCTTTTATTTAAATTAGATGTTGATAGCATACTAAGCAGAAAAGTATTATTTGGTGATCCTACCCGTATAACCCAGATAGTTTTTAACCTGGTAAGCAATGCTCTTAAATTCACGGCCGATGGAAATATATGGGTTAAAGCAACCTGTATTGAAGATAGGCATAACCGTGTAACCGTTAATTTTTTGGTAAAGGATACCGGTATAGGTATTGAGAAAGATCGCCTGGATATTATTTTCGAACCATTTATACAGGAGTCACTAAGTACAACCCGTCAGTATGGTGGTACGGGTTTAGGTTTGGCCATTGTTAAACGTTTGCTAGAGTTACAGGGCTTAAAAATTAAAGTAAACAGCCAGCCGGGTGTGGGGTCTGAGTTTTCATTCAATATGGAATTCCCGGTATCAACCGAAGTATTTGAACCTTCTGATAATCAGCCACAACATGCTACAGAAAATGACGAAACACTAAGCGCTATCCGCATGCTTATTGCCGAAGATAACCCGGTGAATGTGATGCTGATGAAGAAGCTGCTTTCTAAATGGAGCATCGTACCGTCTATTGCCGAAAATGGCGAACGTGCGGTTGAGTTAGTACAATACGGTAATTTCGATATTATTTTAATGGACCTGCAAATGCCGGTAATGAACGGTTTTGACGCGGCCAAAGAGATACGTAAAATGGCCGACCATCAAAAATCAAGTATTCCAATTATCGCCTTAACAGCTTCAGCTTTGTTTGATATAAGGGAACGTGTGCAGGAATCGGGTATGAATGATTACGTTTCGAAACCATTTAAACCTAACGAGTTGTTCGAGAAAATAAAGATGCTGGTAGCAAAATCGTCTACCGGTAAGTTTAAATTTTCTGATACTCTGGTAATTCCTCAATAAATTGGTAATTCTGTAGCTCGAAGTTTATGCGGCAATAATAATGTTGCAGGCCGTTGGTAACCGCCAATAAAGCTATTTTATGTACAATGTTGTAACGCGCCACCTGGTCAAATACTTTTTGATCAATAGCAACAGAAGGCGCTTTACATTCAACCAATAAGATTTTATCACCTGCCGAGTTAAAAGCCAGTATATCAGATCGTTTTTGCTTGCCGTGCAGCTTATGCCCGCCCTCTAGTTTTATTAAGCTTTTAGGGTAATTTTTTTGCCCGATCAGGTACTGTACAAAATGCTGGCGCACCCATTCTTCGGGAGTGATGATGATGTTTCGTTTCCTTATTTCATCAAATAAACTCAGCTGTCCGTCCTGATCGGTTATTTTAAAAGGATAGGGTGGCAGATTTAAGGGTTGCAGCATTTAAGTTAAGTCAAAAATCAAAAGTAAAAATTCAAAAGCGTTATTCATTATTTAGATTTGACAACTTTTTAAAAGTTGTCAAATCTATTTGTTCACACTATGTTTTTTTGCCTTTTGAATTTTTACTTTTGACTTAATGACCGCTGCCGATATAATAAAAGATTTAACCAACCGTAAATACAAACCGCTTTACCTTTTACATGGAGATGAACCCTATTTTATTGACCTGGTAGGCAACCATATAGAGCATAAGTTACTCCCAGATGCCGAGAAAGGCTTTAACCAAACCGTACTATACGGTAAGGACACTGATATAATGACCGTACTTAACGCCGCCAAGCGTTACCCCATGATGGCCGATTACCAGGTAGTATTGGTAAAAGAAGCCCAGGAAATGAAATGGGGCACCGAGAGCGATGATAAAAAAAGTATCAATCCATTATTGAGCTATTTAGAAAACCCGCTGCCAAGTACTATACTGGTGTTTTGCTATAAATACGGCAAATTTGATAAGCGCAAAAAAACCTATAAAGCGATAGAGAAAAACGGGTTGGTTTTTGAATCGGCAGCTTTGTATGATAGTAAGATACCCGCGTGGATTGAAGGTTATTTAACCGAAAAGAATTATAAAATTAATCAGCAAGCCTCATTGATGCTGGCTGAGTATTTAGGTAACGACCTATCCAAAATTGTAAATGAACTGGATAAGCTAATGCTTAACGTATCGGCAGGGCAGGAGATCACCCTAAAGCACATCCATGACAACATTGGCATAAGCAAAGAATATAATGTATTTGAGCTGCAAAGCGCCCTCGGTAAAAAGGACGCTTTAAAAGTTAACCAGATCATTAACTACTTCGAGGCCAATCCAAAGGCAAACCCTATAGTATTGGTGCTGGGCAACCTCAATAACTTTTTCACCAAGGTGTTGATGTATCATTACTCGCGTGATAAATCACAGCAAAACCTGGCGCGCGAGCTGGGCATCAGCCCATTTTTTGTGAAAGACTATGAGCAGGCCGCGCGCAGCTATCCTTACGGCAAAACCATGCAGATCATCAGCTACCTGCGCGAGTATGATGTGAAGAGCAAAGGCGTTGAGTCAAACACCGACCATGGTGGGTTGATGAAGGAGTTGATGTTTAAAATATTGCATTAAGTCTTGAGCAGTAGGCCAAAACTTTACACCAACCCGCTTTTTATTTCATCCCGTTTTTAATAGCTTTACTGCATAACTTTAAGCACAACTATGAACCATTGGTTAGTAAAATCAGAGCCGCATAAATATAGCTGGGAAAAATTTAATAAGGATGGCCGCACCTTTTGGGACGGCGTACGTAACTACCAGGCACGTAATAATTTACGCGAAATGAAAGAAGGCGACCTGGTGCTGTTTTATCACAGTAATGAGGGTAAAGAAGTTGTCGGTATTGCCAAAGTTGTTAAAGAATCTTACCAGGACCCTACCACTACAGATCCAAACTGGTTGGTTGTTGAGTTGTCGCCAGTTGAGACATTGAAAACCCCGGTTACCCTGGCAACAATAAAAGCCGACGAACGTCTT
This sequence comes from Mucilaginibacter sp., assembly GCF_028288185.1. Taxonomy (GTDB): domain Bacteria; phylum Bacteroidota; class Bacteroidia; order Sphingobacteriales; family Sphingobacteriaceae; genus Mucilaginibacter. The sequence continues at coordinate 178,456 of NZ_JAQBOF010000008.1, forward strand.
AAAGACATCGGCCTTGTACGTCAGGGGCGTCTGTCGGTAATAGGCCTTAAACGCGAGGAATTTGACCGCATTGTTGAGCTAGGTAGTTAATCCATCATAAAATGAATAGCCGGTTAACTTTAATTATTTTATTGCTATTGCCGGTTAGCCTAAGGGCACAATCGCCGTTTAAAGGGTTCGAAAATTTATTTACTCCACCCAAAATCTATACGGTTAATTATGTAAAAACGCCGCCGGTTATTGATGGCGATATAAATGATGCTGTTTGGCAGCAAGCCCCGTGGACCGATAATTTCCGTGATATAGAGGGCGACCTAAAACCCGAGCCTAAGCTGCAAACCAATGTTAAAATGCTTTGGGGCGACACCTGCCTCTATATAGCCGCTAAAATTATGGACCCACATGTTTGGGCCAACATCAAACAGCACGATCAGATCGTGTTTTTTGATAACGACTTCGAAGTATTTATCGATCCAAACAACACTACCCACCAATATTTCGAGCTAGAGTTTAACGCGCTCAATACCGTGTTCGACCTATTTTTAAATAAGCCGTACCGCAATGGCGGCAGCGCCATGTTCGGTTGGAACGCGCCGGGGTTAAAGTCGGCAGTAAAAGTATTGGGCACACTAAATAATGCGGCTGATGTTGACAAGGGCTGGACTATAGAAATGGCTATCCCATACCGCGCCATCAGCATCGGCAATAATATTCAGACACCTGCAGAGGGCGTTACCTGGCGCATCAATTTTTCGCGGGTAGAGTGGGACACTAATGTTATTGATGGCAAATACGTTAAAGCAAAAGATAGCAATGGCCGTAACCTGCCCGAGCATAACTGGGTATGGTCGCCGCAAGGGATTATCAATATGCACTACCCGGAGCGCTGGGGCTATTTATTGTTTAACAAAGCATATACAAATGCAGACTTTGTCCCGTCTTATGCAGAGCAGCAAAAGCAATATTTATGGCTGGCATATTATAAACAAAAGAAATGGGCGGACGAGCATCATAACTACATAGCCACTTTAAAAGATCTTGATATAGGTAAGGTGATTTATATAGCCAGCCGTATAAATGATGTAAGGATGGAGGCAACGGCCCATCAGTTTATGGTATCTATAAAAGATGGATACGAGAATACCGGATGGTCCATCAACCAGGATGGACTGATCAGTGAAATAAATTAAAGCAGATGAACAAGCGCGAGTTTTTAAAAGTAGGTTTATTAATGGGGGCGGCAGCGCAATTGCCGCTGCAAAGTTCGGCAGCCATTAGCGTGGCAAAACGTAAAGTAAAACACAAAAACTGGATCTGGGTACGCCCTAACAAGCTTGATACGGATGATAATATTAAAACCCGCTATGCCGCCTTTAAAACTGCCGGAATAGCCGGGTTGTTTTTTGAGTATGATAGTGAGCGCCACTTCCGCGCGGCTAAGGCCATGGGTTTAGAGGCGCATCGCTGGATGTGGACAATGAACCAGCCCGACCTAGTAACTGAGCATCCCGACTGGTACAGCAAAAACCGCAAAGGCGACTCGTGCGCTGATAAACCGCCTTATGTAAATTATTATCGTTGGCTATGTCCATCTCGCCCGGAGGTGATGCAGCATTTAGAAAAATATGTAAGCGACACGTTAGATAAAGATTATGTTGACGGCATACATCTGGATTATGTGCGCTATTGCGATGTGATATTGCCGGTTAATTTATGGGCCAATTACAACATCGACCAAACCAAAGAACTGCCAGAATATGATTATTGCTATTGCGAGGTGTGCAAAGCAAAATTTAAAGAGCAATACGGTGCCGATATAGATAGCATCCAATACCCTGAAGCCAGCCTATCGTGGCGGTTATTCAGGTATAATAATATAACGCGGATAGTTAACAGCTTATCGGCTGTAGCACATCAGCATAAAAAAATGATAACAGCGGCGGTATTCCCTACACCCGAGATTGCCCGGCGCAACGTGCGGCAAGACTGGACAAACTGGAAACTTGACGCTGTTTTCCCGATGACTTATCATGGCTTCTATAAAGAAAAAGTAACCTGGATAGGCGATGCCGTTACCGAGGGTGTACACTTTCTAAGTGGCGCATTCCCGCTATATGCCGGCCTTTATTTATCTGACTTTAAAAGCGATGATGAAATTGCTGAAAGCATAAGGCTGGCGCTAAAAAATGGCGCAGCCGGGGTGTCGTTTTTTGGTGATGTTAAGCAGAGTGTTTTGGATATTTTGAGTAGGGAAATGGTGAAAATATTGTCTTGATGGCTGGGTGCTTGCCTAGGGCTACTTATCGCTTAATTAACGCTCTAGGCCGCTAGTGCCCTTTACTTTTTGCTTGATCAAAAAGTAACAAAAAATCAAGTCAGCAAAGAGGCTTCTCTGCGCTCAGGCTTTTGCGCTGCAAATTAGTAAAACCACGGCTGCAATTATTTTACCCCTGTTGTCGCACTATAGCCCCCGCTTCAGTAAAAACTTGCTATGCCCTTCCCGCCGCACAGCCTCACCTGTTTTACTTAATTTCATCCGAATCTTTTTTGCTGACACTTTGCTCAATAAACCAACATTCTGGTATAAATGAGCAATCAAAAAGAGCGCAGAGACCTGTCAGCCCACGCGGCCGGGTGTCTGGCCTGTGAAGTGGCAGCGATTGGGCTGACTTGATTTTTTGTTTCTTTTTCATCTAAGGAAAAAGAAATAGGCCTCCGCGGCTATGAGCGGTGGATCTTTTTAAGCGTGAATGCTGCTTGTTTAAAAGATTGATGAAGTAAAGGGTCCTAGCGGCCTAGAACGCTGCGACACGTTCAAATACGACATTTGCAAGTATAGAGAATGCTTCGTTCCTCGCAACAATGACGGGTGGAGAGGGATCAATTACTTCTGTTCCCCAAAAAATAAAGCTTTCAACTCGGTAGCTTCATCAGCTTTCATTTTACCGCCAAGTATCAATCTTAACTGTCGGCGGCGCAGGGCACCGTTGTATAATTCGGTTTCTTCTGCGGTTTCTGGGACAAGTTCCGGCACCTCTATTTTAGAACCATCTTTATCCAACGCTACAAAAGTATAATAGGCCTCATTACTTTTAACTAACGTACCTGATGGTATGTTCTGCGCCCAAACATCCAGGCGTACCTCTACAGAAGTATTAAAAGCTCTTGAAACTTTAGCTTCAATAGTTACCACATCACCCAGTTTAATAGAGTGTTTAAACGATACATTGTCAACCGAGGCGGTCACTACAATACGGTTGCAATGTTTTTGTGCCGATATAGCTGCCGCGATATCCATCCAATGTAGCAAACGCCCGCCCATTAAATTGTTTAATGTATTGGTATCATTGGGCAGCACCAACTCGTTCATTATAGTCAGAGATTGTACGGGCGATTTTTTGATCATTAGTTAGTGTTTAGCGTAAATATACGGCTTTAGGTGTAATTTATCCCTCATAAAATTGTCCAAATGCCATAAATGCTTTAGCTTTAGCCAAACTGATTTCTTATATGAAAAAACTATCTGCACAATACCTGTGCATCGCGTTCGCGCTAATGGGCGCATTCCCTTATGCCGTAAAGGCACAATCAAAAGCAGAATATTCAAGCCTTACAGATGCCGTATATGCTGCCGGGAAACTAAGCGGTAAACGCGGACCGGCAAGTGTTAACTGGATAAACGATGGACAAAAATATTCGTACATCGCCGGCGAAGAGATCCGCTCGATGGAACCAGCCACTTTAAAAGACGAACTGATCTTTAGCAAAAAAGGACTTACTTTCCCCGGCAAAAAAAAACCGTTTGATTACGAATCGTTCCAATGGTCGCACGACTCAAAGAACCTGGTTTTTAAATCAGACTTTAAGCCCATTTACCGCAAATCGGGCATAGCCGATTATTATGTTTATAACCTGCAAAGTAAACAACTAAAACAAGCCGCTAAGGATGCGCGTTCGGTAGAGTTATCGCCGAATGGCAAAAAGGTAGGTGTTGAGCGTAAAGGCAATATGTATGTATATGACTTTGCTACCGGTAAAGAGAAACAATTAACCAACGATGCCACCGGCGAAAACGCGATCTTTAACGGCCACTATGATTGGGTTTATGAGGAAGAATTTGGCCAGCCGCAAGCCTGGAACTGGTCGCCTGATAGTAAATACATAGCTTACTGGCAGTTTGACGAGCGTAAGGTGCCCGATTTTGAAATGACCAATTTTGAGGGCCATCATAGCGATATTGTACATTTCCGTGTGCCACTGGTTGGCGATGAAAATGCTTCTGTACGTATAGGCGTAGCCGATGTAACTACGGGTAAAAAGATCTGGTTAAAGCCGGATGAAACCGGCGATTTTTATATCCCCCGCATTTATTGGACAAGCAACCCTGATGTGTTAGCCATGATGACGCTTAACCGCGAGCAAAACCACATGAAGCTATACTTCTTCAATGTAAAAACCGGCGAGCATCATGTAGTGTTAGAAGAAAAGAATACCAGTTGGGTAGCCATATTTGATTTTTATACCAATGTTAACGATATGGTGTACTTCCCCGAAAAAACTAAAGAGTTTTTCTGGGTATCAGATCGCTCGGGTTATTACCATATCTATCGTTACAGTTATGATGGTAAACTAATTAACCAGGTAACAAAAGGCGATTGGGATATGATAAAAGTGAGTGGCATTAATCCGCAGACCAAAAATATTTATTATTTATCGGCCGAGTCATCTGGCTTAGCGCAGGAGTTTTATACGATAAAATTTGATGGCACCGGCAAAAAGAAATTGAGTGATGTAGATGGCTTTCACACCATTGATATGTCGCCGGATACGAAGTATTATTTAGATACTTACAGCAACATAACCACACCTACCCATGTAGGTTTATTTGACGATAGCGGCAAGGCGCTAAAAATGCTGGAAGATAATACAGGGGTTAGCGCGTTTGTAAAGTCGCACGCTTACTCGGCACCCGAATTATTTAAGGTAAAAACCAGTGATGGCGCTACCTTAGATGCCTACATGATTAAGCCATTTAATTTTGATCCGAAGAAAAAATACCCGGTTGTATTTACCATTTATGGCGGACCCGAATCGCACGCGGTGTATAATAAATTTACAGGCAACGCCTGGCAGCAATGGCTGGCCCAAAACGGGTATATTGTTGTCGATCTGAATAATCGTGGCATATCAAATTATGGCAGCGCTTTCTTAAAGATTGGCTACAAACAATTAGGTAAATACGAAAGCCAGGATTTTGCAGAGACGGCTGAGTACATGAACACCCTGCCGTTTGTTGATAAAGGCAATATGGCCATAATGGGCGGCAGCTATGGTGGTTACATGACGGTGTACACTTTGCTTACTCATCCGGGTGTGTTTAAGGCAGGCTTAGCCAACTCGGCGGGCAGCGATTGGCGTTTGTATGATGATATCTATACCGAGCGCTATATGGGCCTTGCAAAAGAAAATAAGGATGGCTACGATAAAAGCTCGACCTTAACCCATGCAGCTAACCTGCAAGATCATTTATTGCTGATACACTCCATGAGTGATGATAATGTGCACCCTGCTAACACCATGCAGTTACTTACAGCACTAACAGAGGCCGGTAAAGATGTTGACGTACGGATCTATCCAAAAGGGGCACACGGAGCGGCTTATGACCTGGCAAGCTATCTTTTAATACAGAACGTAAATTTTCAATATTTGGAGAAATATTTAAAAGGCAATAACAATCTGCCTAATTTAAATGCGCCAAAAAAATAGCGGGAAATACATATAAAGTAAAATATGTGTTAAATATATATGCAGACAAACTTTTAAATATTAAAACTATAAATCAAAAAAATGAAAAAAATTATTTTCCTTTTAACAGCAACGTTATTATCAGTAACTGCTGTGTCTGCCCAAACTACCTGGAAGGTAGATAAGGCTCACTCTCAACTTAAATTTATTATTACTCACCTTGCTGTATCAGACGTAGAAGGTGTGTTTAAAGATTTTGATGTTACTATTGTAACAAACCAACCAGATTTCAGTGATGCTAAGTTTACCTTGGTAGTTCAAACAGCATCTGTTAATACTGATGTTGAAAAACGTGATAACGATTTAAGAAGCGCGAATTTTTTTGAGGTAGCTAAATTCAGTACCATTACTTTTACAAGTACCGATATTACTAAAACTACACCAAACCATTTTAAACTAAAAGGTAATTTAACCATACATGGTGTGACTAAATCGGTTACTATGGACCTATGGTACCGTGGTACAATTATTAAAGCGACGAGTAATGCTGCCGATGCAGGTTTCCAGCTTACGGGCGAAATAAAACGTTCTGATTTTAATATTGGCGCTAAATACAGCTCACCAATACTAAGCGATGAAGTACAAATAAAAGCTAACGGCGAGTTTGGGAAAGTAAATTAGAGATTAGAGATTTTTTTGGATATCCAAATTACTAAAAAAGGTAATGAATTTTGAAATTCATTACCTTTTTACTTTACCGATGATTGGCCTAACCTCTAACTAATCACTAAACTACGCTTTAGTAAACGTCATGGTGCGGCCAATAAATTTGAAGTGCCAGTAGCCGGTAACTTTAAGTACGCCATCTTTACCCAGATGCGCCGCTGCACTGTATTCGTGGCCGCTGCCTATATCATATATTTTACCATTCTCCCAACTGTCAGATTGTGGCGAGTAAGTCATTTCTTTTAATATATTTAATCCTAATATTTTGCGGTTTCTTAAAGCCGGATCGGGGTTGTGTTTGTCCGTCCATTCGTCCATGCCTTTGCTGGTATCAGTGTTTTTATACCATACCATTTTACCTTTAAAGGTATTGCCCTCTCTGTAAACCAGTACTATAATATTTTTACTTGATGATATCCATTTGCCGCATATCTTGTCAGCATTATTGGCCTGGGTGGCTTTGGTAGTAAATCCTGTTAAGAAAAATAAGATTAAAAATTTAAACATTAATTGGTTATACAGCATTATGTAGGTAGTTTAATTCAAATGATCTTGATAGCCCGATCATAAGATTATATTAACTAATTTTATTGCGGGTTGTTTGTAAAGTTCAAACCTAATACTAAAAAATGAAAAAGATATTATTTGTTGTTTGCCTGATACTGGTTGCAAGCAGTTTTGCTTTTGCGGATACAATAACTATTAAACAATTTGTTATAAAAGAAAATCCCTTTGCCGATAGCGAGGTGGCCATTGTTGCAGTTGATTCGGCAGGTAACGTGCAGGAAAAGGTTGATGGTGTGTTTGCTTTCACTATCAACGGTTTCCAGGAGCAAATGAAATTTGAAAAGGGTACTGCCTTTTATCGCCATAAACTGGATAAATCAAGCTTTTTTTATGTAAAGCATATTAATGATGCCGGTACACATTCAATGCTGTATTACATCTACAAGCAAGATGGCAAACTGCGCCCTATGCATGTAAGCTGGATGCTATTGGTAATTATACCATTGGCATTGGTTTTACTGGGCTATATGTTTAAACGGTTTATCATAATCGCCATAGTTATCTTCTGTATCTTCCTGTACTTTAACCATCATAACGGCCTAACGGTGCCTACTTTCTTCGAGAGTATATTTGATGGATTGAAGGGGATTTTTTGATGTGCAGATGTGCAAATGATTTTGATGTGCAGATATGCGAATATGCAGATGTGCAAATTAATTGATAAGCTTTAATACATATCTGCTAAGCATCTGCACATCAGAACGGCATCCCGATACCAAAGTTTAGCTGCATAAAATTATAGCTTTCGCCATTGGCTTGCAGGTAGTTGTTTTTAAATACGCCGGGGTGGAATAACTCGTTCGAGTGTTTGATCAACACCCACTGATCTGACCCATTAAACTGCGGGTCCTTAAATTTAAATGCCATGTCAAGCCTGAAAACAAAGAAGCTCACATCAAACCGTAAGCCGGTACCAATACCAATTGCTGATGATTGCAGGATGTTGTTAAATCTAAATTCGCCACCTGGGTTATCGGCTTGTTTATGTAAGCGCCAAACGTTGCCGGCATCAATAAAAATAGCACCCTTTAATTTAGATCCAAAAAAGTCATCAGCCAGCTTATACCTGTATTCGGCATTGGTGATAAATTTTATTTCGCCAAACTGATCAATGTATTTTAAGCGTGTACGTAAGGTATCGCCGGTTGTGGGTGCATCTGCGGTACCTGCCGGCCCGTAAGTTGTGGCCCGGTTAAATTGGCCCGGCCCAAGGGTGCGCGGCAGCCAGGCGCGCATATCATTAGCGCCGCCGGCATAAAAGTTTTTCTCAAAAATAAGTTGGTTGCTGTTTCCAAACGGAACGCCAATACCCGGGTTTATACGAAATATAAACTGTCGCTCGCCGCCAAAGCTGCGGTATATCCTAAAGTCTATCTCGCCCCTGGCATATTGTGCAAATGTGTAGCCAAAAAGTGTGCGCTTGCCTAAAGTATCTTTGTGCGAATTAAATATATTACTTGCTGCATATAACATATTACCCCCAACATCCAACGATCCGCGGAAATAAGAAAAATTGGCATAAGTATTTAATAAGTTGCCATTTGCCTGGTAGGTGTATTGGCTACCCGTAGTAAATATGGTACGGCCTATTAAATAGACGTACGAGTAACGGTTCTGCTTCAATAATTGCTGGTAGGCAATAGGGTCGATAGTACCTTTTGAGAACTCAATATCAATAGGCGTTATACTATGAACTTTGTTTGCAGTTTCAAGGAAATCATAAGTTACCGAGTTGATAAAACTGGTTCTTTCCACTAATCCTTTTTGATAAAACCGCGAGTAATTGGTAGAGAAAGTGGTATGCGGTACGCCCTGTTTGCCTGGTTTTGCCAAATTAAAGGGCGTGACTATCCAGGGGTATATTAAACTTGCGCCAACTTTAAAATCCTGGTTTTCAACACCACTATTATTTAACGCGTTACGGCCAATATCGAACAGCATACTCAAGTTCAATTTTATCTGCAGCGCAACCGACCTTTTAAAAATGTTACGGTCTGTAAAGGTGTTGCCTGCATTATACCCATACCGCCCTCCGCTGAACAAAAATTCACCCTCGACACGGTCCGACATTTGTTTGAGGGGTATCAATTCTATTTTTGAATTTAGGCGATTTGTACTATCGGCTGTTTTTTCATAATCCGGGTTGGGTACGTTCCTGAAAACATTTAACTCAGATAATCGGGATGTTGTAATGGTTTGATTGTCAGAATTAAAAAGTTCGCCTTTTTTCTGGTAGATATAATCAACAACCGGTTGTGGCTTAAACCTGCCCGAGTAATCAACAAACTTAAATTGTGAGCCAACTTGTATAGTATCTGCTTTACCAATTTTGGTGCCGTTACTTTTTGATATGGTGATCAATGTATTGTTGATCGTAAAAATGGGGTGCTCGGGCTTATCAGCCGGATTATCTATAATCATTCGCAAGTCAACAACACTGCTGTTAAAGGTCGAGTCGTACGCGAAATTGATGTACTGGCGATAAAACTCATAGTAGCCATTACGTTTCATCACCTGAAAAAAAGCATCGCGGTCAAAAGCTAAACTATCTGTATCGAAGCGCCCACCTGGTTGTAAATGCGAAAATTGTTTACGGGTTGATCTGTATAGTTCGCGTACTTTTTTATCGGGGATACTGTCGTCAATCTTGCGGATCTTAAACATTGGCCCTTCGGTAGTAGTAAAAATTAACTCGGCCCTTTTGTTTTTTACCAGGATGGTATCAATAACCCTAGCTTTTAAATAGCCTTTGCTCCGTATAAATTTTTCTATTTGTACCCGCGAAAATTCAACCAGGTTACTATCCAGTATGGCAGGCGGTTCGCCAATGTTATGTTTACCGCTTTTGTTGAATAGGTTATACAGTTGCAGGTTAATTACGTTGTTTGGCTGCTGTTGCTTATCAACATAATTTACCGCCAGTTCGGCAAATTCACCATCCATTCCCCTGATAGTGACTTTACGTACCAGTTTTTCATTGCCTTTTAGCCTGCGTGTTAAACTACACCCCGAGCCTATAAAGAGCAGAAGAATACTTAATATTGCAATACGGTATTTATTAATGCTTATATATGCTTTCAAAATCTAATATTAGTTTACTACAGTCCTTACAACATAAAAAATTTCGCAGGGAACATGGCTTGTTTTTAGTTGAAGGCTACAAATCGGTTTCCGAATTTATTAATTCGGCTTACCAAATTGAAGCTGTTTACCATACGGCCAATATTGCCCCAAAAATGCTCAAATTATCGCAGAAAATGAACTTTCAGGAAATTTCATCTGCTATACTTGAAAAAATAAGCGCCCTTAAAAACCCGGCCGACGTTATTGCAGTAGTTAAAATACCACAGTGGCCGGTTTTAAATTATACTACCCTTAACAAAAAATTCTCCATTGTGTTGGATGCAATTCAAGATCCGGGCAATATGGGCACAATTATACGTACGGCCGACTGGTTTGGCATTGAAAATATTATTTGTTCTGAAGACTGCGTAGAGGTTTATAACTCTAAAGTAGTACAAGCTACTATGGGTTCACTTTCGCGGATAAATGTTCATTATGTTGATCTGCCCCAGGTTTTATCGCAAATTAACTTGCCTATATACGGTGCTTTGCTGGATGGCGAAAATATTTACAACGCCAATTTTGGCACCGAGGGATTAATAGTAATGGGTAACGAAGGCAACGGTTTAAGCGAAAAAGTTAAGCAACTGGTTACCAAAGCTATCACTATACCGCGAGCCGGTAATGCCGAATCATTAAACGTAGCTATAGCTACAGCTATATTTTGTTCAGAAATAAGTAGAAATAAGCTTAAATAAATGTTGGCAGGCAAATAATAATTGTTATTTTTGCAATCCTTAAAAATGGTCGGGTGGCCGAGTGGCTAGGCAGAGGTCTGCAAAACCTCCTACAGCGGTTCGAATCCGCTCCCGACCTCACAAGGTTAACAAAACATTAAAAAAATAAGCATCATGGGCGTAACACGTTTAAAAAGAAAAGATAGAAGAAACAAAACTTTTTCAAGATTAGAAGTTCAGTTTTTAAAGAATGCTACTAACCTTGAAGCAGGTAGCCGTTCTGCAGAGTCACCTAGAAGCCAGGTAACTTTAAACAACATTGTTTTAGCTAAAGCAGCTGCTGCAAACAAATAATATTTAAAGAAATTTTGATTTTTTTAATCCTGTTGGTTTTATACCGATGGGATTTTTTTATGGGAAAAAATCCCCTTTTGTCATTGCGAGCGATAGCATGGCAATCGCAAGGATGCAATACGGATAATAGTTCGCGATTGCTTCGTTCCTCGCAATGACAGGTGCTTAATTATATTGCCAGCAATCTCTTATTAATCCGCTTAATCAACCCAGGCCCTTCATAAATAAACCCGGTGTATAATTGTATCAACGATGCCCCTGCATCCAGCTTCTCCAAGGCGTCATCTGCCGAATGTATGCCGCCAACCCCAATTATCGGGAATGACCGGCCCGACTTAGCCGCCAAATAACGTATTACCTCGGTCGACCGTTTGGTTAACGGCGCGCCGCTTAATCCGCCGGCTTCCTCTTTTAGTTTATCAATCGATAAAGACGATTTATCAATAGTAGTATTGGTAGCAATTACGCCGGCAATTTTAGTTTGCTGGACGATCTCAACAATATCATCCAATTGCTCATTAGTAAGGTCTGGAGCTATCTTTAGCAGGATGGGTTTCGTTATATCGTTTTTGTTATTGCGTTGCTGTAGCGTATTTAATAACTGCATTAGCGGCTCTTTTTCCTGCAACTCGCGCAGGCCGGGTGTGTTTGGCGAGCTTACGTTTACCACAAAATAATCTACCACATCAAACAGGCGGTCAAAGCATTTAATATAATCGTTTACCGCATCCTCATTTGGTGTATTTTTATTTTTGCCGATGTTGCCGCCAATAAGCAATCCTTTTTGTTTGGGCGATGCGTTTTTGCGATAGGCCGCAATACGCTCGGCAATCACATCAACCCCTAAATTATTAAAACCCATGCGGTTAATAATTGCCTTGTCGGCAGGGCTGCGAAACATGCGTGGTTTTGGGTTGCCAGCCTGTGGCAACGGGGTTACAGTACCTACCTCAATAAAACCAAAACCCATGTTAGCCAGTTCGCTTATTACTTCGGCATTTTTATCAAATCCGGCGGCTAAACCAACGGGGTTAATGAATTTTAGGCCGAACACTTCTTTTTCAAGCCGATAATCCTTCAAATCCCATAGGGCCCTGCTTAATGTTGTCCCACCGGGGAAACGGTTAAAGCGTTTTAAATTTCGGGTTACAAAATAATGGATGTTTTCCGGGTCGAACCGGAACAGTATGGGTTTTAAAAGCGAATACATAGCAACAAAGTTACTTGTTTAATTGTAAAAGAATATTGTACTTTAGTTCGTCAATAAATAAACCACCGCAGCAGTACCCGTTGCACTTCAAAACTTAATACCAAATTATGGAAGATCAATCTATGAATAACCGTCGCCGTTTTATCAGGAACGCATCATTAGGTACATTAGCGGCTATAAGCATCCCCGAAATTGTATCGGCGGCATTGGCTATCGCGCCTATCGCCAAAAGAGTTAATATTGAAAAAGATGATATCATTCTTTTTCAGGGTGATTCAATTACCGACTCGGGCCGTGGTAACCGCAATGCCATTGTGCCAAATAATACCGGCGCGTTGGGTAATGGCTATGCTTTTATGGCCGCCAGCCAATTGTTATTGAAAAATCCGGATAAGAACCTGCAGATCTATAATAAGGGTGTAAGCGGTAATAAAGTTTACCAAATGGCCGACCGTTGGGATGCTGATACGTTGGCAATTAAACCAACCGTGCTAAGTATCCACATAGGCGTAAATGATTACTGGCATACCCTAAACGGCAGCTATAAAGGAACGATAGACAACTACATAGCCGATTATAAAAAACTAATAGACAGCACCAAAGCCGCACTGCCAAATGTAAAACTGGTAATATGCGAGCCTTTTGGCGTATTAGACGTAAAATCGGTAACGAAAGACTGGTACCCAACTTTTGATCTGTTTAAAAAAGCAGCTAAAGAGATAGCTGCCGAATATAACGCCCCATTTGTGCCATACCAGGCCGCATTTGATAAAGCAATAACGATGGCCCCGCCAACCTATTGGACAGGCGACGGCGTACATCCATCAATAGCCGGTGCCGCGCTAATGGCAGAGACATGGCTGAAGGCAGTTAAAGGATAGCATGAGCTTAAAGCAGAAGGCAAAAAGCAAAAAGCTATTGTCTTCTGCTTGTTATATTATTGTGCTTAAGCTTTCAGCCTTCGGCTTTTAGCTTAAAAACGCTATCTTTGCGGCCAAATGATAGCTATAAATAATCTTACGTTCGAGATAGGTGCAAGGGCATTATATGATGAAGCCAACTGGCATATTAAACCTGGTGAAAAAATAGGCCTTATTGGCGCTAACGGAACCGGGAAAACCACCCTTTTAAAAATTATTGTAGGTGACTATAAACCTACATCGGGCACCATATCAATGGCTAAGGACCTTACTATGGGTTATCTTAACCAGGATCTGCTGTCATACTCTTCCGATAAAAACATCGTCCATGTGGCTATGGAGGCTTTTGAGCGCCAAAATCAATTGCATGACGAGATAGAGGTTTTGCTTAAAAAACTGGAAACAGATTATAGTGAAGACTTACTACATAAATTAAGCGACAAGCAACACGAATTTGAGGCGCTTGACGGCTATAATATCGAATACAAAGCACACGAAATTTTAGCGGGTTTAGGTTTCAGCGAAGCTGATTGCCAGCGTAAGTTAAGCACCTTTTCGGGTGGATGGCGCATGCGGGTGATGCTGGCCAAAATATTATTACAGGCACCCGATATTTTGTTACTGGATGAGCCAACCAACCACTTGGACTTACCATCTATACAATGGCTGGAAGATTATCTGAAAGCATTTAACGGCGCTATCATCATCGTATCGCACGATAGATGGTTTTTAGATAAAGTAATTAACCGCACGGTCGAATCTCGCAAAGGCAAACTGAATGTTTATGCGGGTAACTATACTTTTTACCTGGAAGAAAAAGCGCAGCGTGCCGAAATCCAGCGTGGCGAGTTTAAAAATCAGCAATCAAAAATAAAACAAGAAGAGCGTTTAATTGAGCGTTTCCGTGCCAAGGCATCTAAAGCAAAAATGGCGCAATCGCGTATCAAAATGCTGGATAAACTGGAGCGTGTTGAGGATGTGGATGATGATAACCCTGAAGTTAATTTTAGCTTCAAATTCAGCAAGCAATCGGGCCGTCACGTATCTACTTTAGAGCATATTACCAAAAAATATCCGGCTATTGATATTTTAGATGATGCCGAAGCGATTATTGAAAAAGGCGATAAAATTGCCCTGATAGGTGCCAATGGTAAAGGTAAATCAACTTTGCTGCGTATTGTAGCCGGTGCCGATAAAGAGTTTGGAGGTACAGCCATAACCGGCCATAATGTAACCCAAACTTTCTTTGCACAACACCAGTTAGAGAGCTTGCATTTAGAGCACCAGATTTTACAGGAGCTGCAATCTTTTGCGCCAAAGCATACTGACACTGAGCTGCGCTCCATATTAGGATCGTTTTTGTTTACTGGCGATGATGTGTTTAAGAAAATAAAAGTATTGTCGGGTGGCGAGAAATCGCGCGTAGCTTTAGCCAAAGCATTAACTGCCGATGCTAACTTTTTAGTGCTGGATGAGCCTACCAATCACCTGGACATGGCTTCAGTTAACATATTGATTCAGGCATTGCAGCAGTACGAAGGTACGGTGATCGTGGTATCCCACGATAGGTACTTCCTGGATAACGTAGCTAACAAGATCTGGTTTATTGAGAATCAAAAGATCAAACAATACCCGGGTACTTATGCCGAATATGATGAGTGGAACGCTAAACGCAAGCTTGATCCAAAGGTAGAAGCGCCTGCCCCTAAAAAGGAAGAAAAAAAGCCGGAACCTGTTAAGCAACAACAACAACCATCAGAAAATAAACATCAGCAGTTAAAAAAACTGAACCAGGATTTGACCAATATGGAAGATAAGATATCTTCTTTAGAAAAAACGGTTAAAGAACTGGAAGCTAAACTGGCTGATGATAAAATATACAATGACGGCGCCAAGCTAAAAGAAACCAATGCCGCTTATTCCCAAAAACAAGCCGAACTAAAACAAGT
The DNA here is from genome assembly GCF_028288185.1 of Mucilaginibacter sp. Lineage (GTDB taxonomy): Bacteria > Bacteroidota > Bacteroidia > Sphingobacteriales > Sphingobacteriaceae > Mucilaginibacter. Next base: position 193,727 of record NZ_JAQBOF010000008.1, read on the forward strand.
TCAGCAGCAATGGGAAGATTTGGCAGAGCAGATAATGGAGTTGGAGGCGTAATATCCTGTCAGACTTACGAAGTTTTTAAAATTTCGTAAGTCTATTTCTACATAAATATTGATGAGCCTCACATAGTTTAAACTTTGTGAGGCTTTTTGCATCTTAATACTTAAATTTGACTATGACCACATTAATAATGCATCCTCAAAACAAAGAACAGGAAACGGCATTAAAAGCTATTGCTAAAGCCTGGAAGATCAATGTAGAAACAAGTTCGTATGATCCGGATTTCGTTAATATGGTGAAGAAAGCCGAAAAAAGAGGTAATTATACCGAGATCGATCCTAAAGATGTATGGGGCAGTTTAAACTTAAAATAGAAGAGTTAGCTCAAAAGCATTTGAAGCAACATTATCGATCGGGCGATAAGGCCAGCATCAAAAAAATCGAAAAAATACTTCTGGAACTTTCTGAAACTCCATATATCGGAATAGGCCATCCCGAAGCTTTAAAATATGAACTTACTGGTTTTTGGTCTCGAAGAATAAATCAAAAGGATAGGTTGATTTATAAAGTTGAAGAAAATATAGTGACAGTTTTTGTCATTTCTGCAATGGGCCATTACGATGGATAAACACTTTTATGTCATTGTTATAGTGACATACTAATCACTTTGGTTTTTTAGTTAATATTGCGATATGAGTAAAAACGCCTGCATCATTCTGTTGCTATTCATCACCCTAAAAAGTTTTGCCCAACAGCCGTATGCTGATAGCGTTTACAACGCCCACATTAAAACCATCGAGTTTTATAATACAAAAAAACAGGCCTCGTTCCCGCAAATTACTTTACAATCCGGTGAGCAGGTACTTTTAGCCTTTGACGATCTGCGCGGCGGCAGCAAGAACTACTATTACTCCATTGAGCATTGCGATAGTAAATGGCATCCCTCTAATATATCGCCTGCCGAATATGTGCAGGGTTTCCAGGAAGATAGGCTGACTGATTATACCTACTCAACCAACACTTTACAAAAATATACACACTACGAATTAAAGCTGCCTAACGAAACCGTTGCGCCTAAAATATCAGGCAATTATATTGTAAAGGTTTATGAGGATGGCGATAAAACTAAAATGGTACTTAGTCGCAGGTTGTATGTAGTAGGTAACAAGGTGGGGGTAGCAACGGATATTGTTACCTCAAATAATCCATCCCTACGGCAAACTAATCAGAAAGTTAATTTCCAGGTTAACTATTCAGGGCTGAATGTGCAAAACCCTAATAACGATATTAAAGTATTGCTGATGCAAAATGCCCGCCCCGAAACAGCTACCTGGAACACTGTACCCACAAATATAAGGGGAACGCAATTGATTTATAACGATGTACATATAAACGACTATCCCGGCCGTAACGAGTTTAGGCGTTTTGATACCCGTAGCCTTAAACTAAACTCTGAAAGGGTAGGGCACATCTATCGGGATACGGCTAATACGGTTGTTTTATTGGGCGATCCGTTGCGTAACCAGGCCGGTTATTCATTTCAGTACGATAATGACGGTAGTTTTTTTATACTTAACCAGGAAGGCTATGACCCTAAAAAAGACGCGGATTACGCGCACATATACTTTAGCCTCGCCGCCAACAAAACTGACAAGGAAGGCACCGCTTACATAGTTGGAAAGTTTAATGATTATAAGTTGGATGCTAATAGCAAAATGGATTATGAACCCATTAAAGGCCGCTTCTTTACCAGCCTGTTTTTAAAACAAGGCGTTTATGATTACGAATATATTTGGGTGGATAGCCACACCGGCAAGCCTGATGACACACCCATTGAAGGCACCCATTTTGAAACAGAGAACGAGTACCAGCTATTGATTTACTACCGCCCGGCTAATGCCCGCTGGGAAGAGCTGGTTGGGTACCGTTTATTAAATACAGTGAAGAAATAATGGCCCGCCCACAAGTAAGTACAAATACAGAAACCTTAACCTTTAAAGAGCGGCTGCAAGCACTGCGCAACCTGCCTGCTTTCTTTAAATTAGTTTGGCAAACAAGTCCGTTAATGACGGTGGTTAGTTTGCTGCTGCGTATTATAAGATCGGCTATGCCGGTGACTTTGTTATACATAGGTAAGCTGATTATTGACGGCGTGATCCTGATAAGGCATACCCACGGTGATACTCACTATTTATGGCAATTGGTTGGGGTCGAATTTGCTTTGGCGATATTTACAGATGCCCTTAGTCGTGCTATAACGTTAATAGAAAGTTTGTTGGGCGATAGGTTCGGTAATTATACTTCAGTTAGGATAATGAACCATGCGGCAACGTTGGATCTTGACCAGTTTGAAGATTCTGTATTTTATGATAAACTGGAGCGAGCACGCCAGCAAACAACCGGCCGTACCATTTTATTAAGCCAAATAATGGGCCAGTTGCAGGACATTATTACCATGGCTTTTTTAGCAACGGGGTTGATGGCATTTAATCCCTGGTTGATCATTTTGCTTTTCTTCGCCATTATCCCTGCATTTTTAGGCGAGTCTTATTTTAACGACAGAAATTATTTACTAACCCGCGGCCAAACCCCCGAACGCAGGGAGCTCGACTATATACGTTATTTAGGAGCGAGCGACCAAACGGCTAAAGAAATAAAAACATTTGATCTGTCGGACTTTATTATTGCGCGCTTTAAGCAATTATCGGATAGCTTTTATATGGCCAGCAAACGTCTGTCTATTCAACGGTCATTATGGGGGACTTTTTTTGCTATGCTGGGCAGCATCGGGTATTACGCGGCCTATGTCTTTATAATCATCAGCACGGTCGAGGGTAAAGTTACGGTGGGCGAACTGGCATTTTTGGCCGGGTCCTTCAGGCAGTTGCGGTCTTTGCTGGAAGGTGTTTTAACCAGGTTTAGCGCCGTATCCCAAGGCGCTATTTACCTGCGCGATTTCTTTGAGTTTTTTGATATTAAGCCTAAAATAATACAGTCGGCAAACCCGCGGCCATTTCCTAAAGTTATAAAGCAGGGTTTTGTTTTTGAGGATGTTGGGTTTAGGTACCTTAATTCGGAGCGATGGGCAAACCGGCATCTTAATTTTACCTTATTCCCCGGCGAAAAACTGGCGCTGGTTGGCGAGAACGGTGCCGGGAAAACTACACTGGTAAAACTGCTTTCGCGCCTTTATGACCCCACCGAGGGCCGGATATTATTAGATGGGATAGACCTGCGCGAATATGACCTGGTTGATCTGCGTTTGAACGTGGGTGTTATTTTCCAGGATTATTTGCGCTACCAAATGACGTTTGCGCAAAATATAGCGGTAGGCAATATTAACCAAATAGCTAATCGCGAATTAATTGAACGCTCAGCAAAACAAAGCCTGGCCGATGTACTGGCGGCAAAACTGCCCGGTGGTTACGACCAGCAATTAGGCAAACGCTTTGCGGATGGTGTCGAGCTATCAGGCGGCGAATGGCAAAAGGTAGCCCTTGCACGCGCCTATATGCGCGATGCCCAATTGTTGATACTGGATGAACCCACCTCGGCATTAGATGCCCGTGCCGAATACCAGGTTTTTCAACGCTTTGCAGAGCTAACAAAAGACCGGTCGGCAATACTAATATCACACCGATTTAGTACCGTACGCATGGCAGACAGAATATTGGTGTTAGAAAAAGGCGAGTTAAAAGAAATAGGAAACCACGAAGAGCTTTTAGCCAAAGGCGGCATTTATGCCGAATTGTTCGAGTTGCAGGCGCAGGGGTATAAATAAATAAAATAGCCTGCAACAAGAAAATTTGTGAACGATTGATTGAATAATTATCCAAAATTTAAAGCCTCTATTTTAAATAATATGGACCCTTTAGGAAAGAATTCCACTACGATCTCCAGGAAAAATTTTGTTCACAGTTGTGCCATAGGCGTTTTAGCTTTGGCATCCGGCTCCTGGACAAGCTGTTTGAGTTTAAAAAATGCAATTGGAAAACATGGTAAAGGACCGGCCAGTCTTAAGATCTCCCTGGATCAGAACTGGCTTTTCGGTGGGAAATTTAACCCGGCTTCGCTTGATCCCTTTTTTGACGACTCCGAATTTTCACAGATCAACCTTCCCCACTGTGTGGCTGATCTTTCGTGGCAGGACTGGAAACCAGAAGCATGGCAGGATGTATGGGGTTATCGCCGACACTTTACCCTTCCTAATGAATTAAAAAACATGCGTGTGTTACTGCATTTTGATGGGGTAATGGTAGGAGCTGCACCATCAATAAATGGCCATATTCTTCCTCCACACCTTGGAGGTTATTTACCCTTCCAATATGAAATTACGGATTGGCTTAAAAATGAAGGAAATGTACTGGCTGTAGCAGTGGATTCCCGCTGGAGCAATGTACCGCCTGAGGGTTCACCCCTCGGGGCAAAACGTATCGACTATCTGGAAGCAGGAGGCATTCATCGTTCCGTGCGTTTGGAGGTGGTGCCGCAGATTTATATCAGCGATGTATTTGCCAAACCGGTCCAGGTGCTTGAAGCAAACCGCCGGATTGAAGTTACCTGTTCTGTCAATGCTGGCTTACTGCCCAATAAGCCGGTTCGCATTCAGGTTGAAATGAAGCAGGGAGATCATGTTATTTCCAGTTCGCAGCAAACATTTAGCATTGAAAAAACCGGTCAGTTGGAAGTGTCACTATCGTTGACAAACCTAAAGGACATCACACTTTGGGATATAAATAATCCTCATCTTTACGACATTATAACCACATTATTCATTGAAGGTAAACCGTTACATGACTACCAAAACCGGATAGGATTGCGGGATGCTCGTTTTAAATTGGATGGATTCTTTCTGAATGGACACCGGTTACAGCTCTTTGGATTGAACCGGCATGAGATTTTTCCCTATGTTGGTTTCGCAATGCCGGAAAGGGTAATGCGCCGGGATGTAGAGATCCTTCGTCATGAATTTAATTGCAACATTGTACGCTGTTCTCATTATCCTCAGAATGAAGCATTCCTGAATGCCTGCGATGAGCAAGGCCTGATGGTTTGGGAGGAGGTTCCGGGATTTCAATATTTAGGTGATGAGCCCTGGAAAGAACTGATGTTACGCGATGTAAAAGATATGATCGTCCGGGATCGGAACCATCCTTCGGTCATCATCTGGGGGACACGAGCTAACGAGTCACAAAATGCACCAGAGCTTTACCAGAAAACAAAAGCGCTGGCCAAATCTCTTGACAATTCACGGCCCAGTTCAGGTTCTATGGCTCCATGGTCCAGGAAAAATTGGGAGCGGGAATGGGATGAAGACGTTTTTGCCTTTGACGACTATCATGCTGATAAAGATGGCAGTGTGGGCCTGGAGGAACCTATTAAAGGATTTCCCTATTTATTTACCGAAGCAGTTGGACAATTTAACTATAAAAACGGCACCTTTGATAGTATATATCGCCGTGCAGCAGAAACCGTGGTTCAGCAACAGCAAGCTATCCGCCATGCGCAGGCACATAGCAAGGCGGCGGCCAATCCACGTAACTGTGGGTTAATTGGCTGGTGCGCATTTGAATATGCCAGTTTAATCAACCCATATCGTGGGGTAAAATATCCAGGAGTGGCAGATATTTTCCGCATTCCCAAACTGGGTGCTTCGTTTTATCAGACCCAAAGAGATCCGAAATCGGGCCCGGTAATCAGTCCCAATTTTTATTGGGATTTTGGGCCTAAATCCCCAAAAGGCCCAGGGAAAAACGTTGCTATTTTTTCCAATTGCGACCAGTTGAAACTGTTCATAAATGGCCGCCATCATTCCATCCTCCATCCTGATTCAAAGAATTTCCCCAATCTAATGCATCCGCCTTTTTTCACTGACCTGGAAATTGATAACGGCGCATCTCATCCGGAACTTAGAATCGACGGCTATATTGGGGATATATTGTTACTTTCCCGTTCCTTCTCATCTAATCCGGAAAAGGATCAATTTTTGGTTGCTGCAGATGACAAGGAATTGATTGGAAATGGCTCAGATGCCACCAGGGTGGTTTTTCGCATAACTGATAAATTCGGGGCACCAAGACCTTTCGCCGGTGGAAAAGTTGTTTTGAAAATTGACGGGCCTGGAACCATTGTAGGTGATAACCCTTTTGATCTGGAAGAAAGCGGCGGCGTGGGTGCTGTCTGGGTAAAGACAATCAAAGGCAGTTTCGGCCGAATTTCCCTACAAGCCACTCACTCTTCATTAGGAAACAAACATCTTGAAATATTTGTCCAAAAAGAAAAAAAGTAAAAAAAGATTAAGAGCCTGTTTAAATTTGTTACTGGAAAGTTAAACAGGCTCTTAAAAGATGCGTCCACAAGGGTAGCCCTACAGGAAGGTTAAAGGGGCTTAAAACTGATGGAAAGCATCAGACACAAACTCCAATACTTTCGGTAGTGAAGCGCGCCAATAGGTCCAGGTATGGCCGCCGTCTCTGATTCTAAATTCATGTGGAATTTCTTTTTTACGCATGGCGATATGTACCAGGGCGTTGCCTTCATATAAAAAGTCATCATCTCCATCATCAATATACCAGCGTACGGCTTTCTTCTGGCTCTCGGGCATGTTGTTTACTAATGCTATGGCGCTGTATTGGTTATAATATTTAGTTACTACTGAGTCTGTTGCATTAGGGATAGCGCGGGTAACTATTTTACGCGCGTCATCAACCGTAAAAGGCCCAACAGCCGCGCTTAACGGGCAGGCAGACGAGAACATTTCGGGATGATGCAAGGCATACATAAAAGTACCGCCGCCGCCCATAGACAGGCCGGCAATAGCGCGCGAACGTTTTTCAACTTTAACACGATATTTCTTTTCGATAAAAGGGATCAACTCCTGGAAAAAGAAATCCTCGTAGTTCCAATCGCCTTTAATATCATTAAAATAGCCACGACGGCCGGTATTGCCATCAGGCATTACGATGATCATGGGGGTTGCGGTGCCGTCAGCTAGAGCTTTATCTGTAATATGCAATACCTCGCCAAACTGTACCCAGCCGGTTTGGTCATCACCAGATCCATGTAGTAAGTATAGCACCGGGTATTTACGGTTTGATGTTTCATAATCTGGCGGTAAGTAAATGGCATACTTGCGGTCCATTTTTAATATTTTACTGGGTAGGGACAGGTCGTCAAATACCTTACCGGTTTGTGCCGATACTAAGCAGGGGCTTATTAATAACGCGATTGCTGCAATAAGTAATTTTTTTATCATATGGTTTTTATTGGTGGGCCAACAGGTTGAGAAATGTTGGCACAATAAATCTAATATTATTTTTTTTAATACTGATGAAACGATTCTGATACAAACGACAATATAAAAATTCATTATCAGGCAATAACAAAACTCTGCTTACCTTTACTTGCTGTATGGATAAACAAAACCCCGCAATTGCTGCTAAATGGCTGTGCCTTTTTATTGGCATAGCCGTTGCCGTAAATTTTAGCGGGCTATTTATACCGATAACCGGCCCGGATGGTACGCTTTACGCCAGCATTGCTAAAACCATGGCACAGCGTAATGACTTTGTAAACCTGTCTGCCTATGGCAAAGATTGGCTGGATAAACCCCATTTTCCGTTTTGGGTTACGGCGCTCTCTTTTAAGTTATTTGGTTTTACCACCTGGGCCTATAAGCTGCCGGGCATATTGTTTTTGCTGATGGGCGCTTTATATACCTACCTATTTGGTAAGGCGCTTTATAATAAACAAATAGGCCTATGGGCTGTGCTGATATTACTAACCGCCCAACACATTGTACTATCAAACAACGATGTACGTGCCGAACCTTATTTAACGGGCCTGATCATAGCCGCCGTTTATCACCTGCACAAAGCCAATACTAATTACTGGCAATTATTATGGGGATGCCTGTTTACCGCCTGCGCCATCATGACCAAAGGTATGTTTGCCATTATCCCTATCGGGGGTGCAATAGCCGGCCATTTTATAATTACCCGGCAATGGAAACAATTGTTCAACCTGCGTTGGCTAATAGCTATAGTATTGGTACTGATATTTATCCTACCAGAATTATACTGCCTTAACCAGCAGTTTGACCTTCACCCGGAGAAACTGATCTTTGATAGACATAATGTATCGGGCATCCGCTTCTTTTTTTGGGATAGCCAGTTTGGGCGATTTTTTAATACCGGCCCCATCAAAGGTAATGGCGACCCAACCTTTTTTGTACATACCACCTTGTGGGCGTTTTTGCCATGGTCGCTTTTATTATTAGTGGCGATATATCAGTTTATAAAAAAAGGCAGCAAACAGATTAAAACTATCGAGTGGTATTGTATCTGCGGCTCTTTATTGACGTTCCTGCTGTTCTCGGCATCTAAATTTCAGTTACCGCATTATTTAAATATTGTGTACCCATTCTTCGCCATTATAACTGCGCAATACTTGTGTAATTTGGTGGAAACAAGTAGTATTACGACTATACGCGGTATACAAACGGTAGTTATTTGTTTACTTTTGGTGGTTATTGGTATACTGCACTATTTTTATCAACCCGAAACATTTACGATAGCTATTGGAAGCTGTTTATTTGTCTTGCTCATCGCATTGATCTTTTTACCGCAGGTAATTACAGCCAACACTATGTCCAAAATAGTTTTACGCACGTTGTTGGCCTCGTTTTTTATCAATGTTTATTTAAATATGGTGTTTTATAGTTCATTGCTGCATTATCAATCGGGTAGTGAAGCCGCTATGTTTATTAACCACAATAATCCTAAAAATTTGCCGGTAGTACAGCTTAAAGATGATTATGTATCAGCCATGAATTTTTATAGTGATGCGCCTGTAATTACGGTGACTGAAGATGGGGCAGGCAACTATCCGCCCAAACCATTTATATTATATACTACTAAAGATAAGGTAAATGATCTGGCAGCGAAAGGTTGGAAGATACTACCGATAAAAACATTCCAGCGCTATTGGATCAGTAGGTTGAAGCCATCTTTTTTAAATAAAGCTACACGCGCTAAGGAGTTAACCGAAACCGAAGTAGTAATAGTAACCCCTTAAAAAGTTACCCTGAAGGTATGAAATGATGTCTCAAAACTATAGCTAAGCCTGTAATGATATTGGCTGCAAATGTTTTTAGCTATGGTTAACCCCAAGCCGGTGCCATCAGAGTTTTTGCCTTTTTTAAATCGCTCAAAGATCTCCTCGCTATTCAATGGGTCGAGGTCGCCGGTGTTTTGAAATATTAGCTCTTTACTTGTTAGTTTAATATACAGTTTGCCATTGATGGGGTTGTGTTTTATGGCATTATTAAAGAGATTGTTAATCAATATCTCTATTAAATATTTGCTGGCGGTGATTTCTTTATCCTCTAATAAATGTATTAACTCTATGCCCTTGTTTTGAGCTAATTCCTGCAATTGATGTTCTTTTTCCAAAATGACATCTTTTAAATTAAAAGTAGCCGTATCTTGTATCAGATCATTATCAATTTTAACTAATAGCAAAAGTGATTGATTTAAGCGCGATAGTTTATTAGTAGCTGCGTAAATATCATTTATCTGCTCAAACTGTTTGGCCTTTAGTTTTTCGTCCTGTATAAGTGTATCTAATTTTGAAGTTATTACAGCAATAGGAGTAAGCATTTCATGCGATGCGTTTTCGGTAAAGGTTTTCAAATTTTGGTAATCACTTTTCACTCTTGTTGACATTACCGTAACTGCGTCATTTAGTTCCGTAAATTCATCAATATTGGTTGTATTTAAATTGATAATGCTGCTATCAGCTAAGTTAAATGCCTTTAATTGTTGTAAAATATGATAAAAAGGTTTCCATAAACCACTCAATATATATCGGTTTGTTAGCGCTAATATAAATAGCAGTATTACCGTTAATAAAATAGTAATGCCAATTGTTAGTTGTGTTAAATGTTCTGAAGCTTCTTTTGATTCAACGATGGTTAGTATATAATGATCTTCTTTAACATCTACCAAAGTTTTAATAGCTCGGCCGGGTTCAATTTTATTACCTCTTTTATTACCCCGGTTTTTATGATAGGGTGTATCAACAAAAAGTGTTTTAAAAGCGGCTATATTGGTTTTGATAAAAGTAGTTTGGTCGCCCTCGTACTGGTTAGGTAGTTGTCGATGAAGATTTATATATTCTTTTACCTCACCTGTTTCACCTAACAGATCATGATCAAGTTGCTTGTTAACTATATAATTTATAGCTGTATAATAAACGCAACCGGCAATAAACAGCACTATAAAAGTAATTATCAGGGTTGCTTTATTGTATTGGGCCGCTAATTTCATCTTTATAAAAACTTATAGCCTACACCATATACTGCCTTTATATAATCTTTGTGAGCAGCTTCCATTATTTTTTTACGGATGTTCTTAATATGGGTATATATAAAATCAAAGCTATCAACCAGGTCAATCTCATCACCCCATAAATGTTCGGCAATGGCGTTTTTTGATATAACCTTGCCTTTGTTGGCTATAAAATACAGCAACATATCATACTCTTTACGGGTAAGGAGTATATTTATGCCATTTACAGTAACCTCATGCCCCAGCAGATCAACGCTTATCAGATCATAATTTAATAAGTTGGTAGTGTTAAAATATTTACGGCGGTAAATAGCATCTATTCTTGCCTTTAATTCGGCCAGGTGGAAGGGTTTGATCAGGTAGTCATCAGCACCAAGATTTAATCCCTTTATCTTGTTGTCTAATGAGTTTCTTGCAGAAATTATTAACACACCTTCATTTTTTCCGTTAGCCTTTAAATGCTCCAATAGGGTAAATCCTTCACCATCGGGCAGGCCAATGTCCAGCAAAATACAATCGTATTGGTACATGGATGTTTTGCTGATAGCGCCGGCCAGGTTGCTACAGCTTTCGCATAAAACGCCTGCCTCGGTAAAGTATTTTTCAATACTTTCCCTAAGTCCCTGCTCGTCTTCTATTATTAGTAGTTTCAAAAAAAGTTTTTTATAAATATAATGATTGAATTTGAGGAAAATTTGAAGCATCTATGATAATAGCAGACAATCGCCTATAAAAATAAATACTATTTTTGCCGCTACATGAATACTACACTGAAAAACAAATACGACAGCATAATTTTTGACCTTGACGGCACACTTTGGGACAGCTCATCTAACGTAGTACTAGCCTGGCAAGCGGCTAAAGAACAGGTTGATTATATAAAAGAAGATTTTACCAAACCAATGATCCATTCCATAACCGGGATGACTTACAAGGCGATTTTTGAGACCCTGTTGCCTTACCTTAATGAAGAGCAACGCGAGGAGTTTAAAACCATAGCCGGTAAAAACGAGTTGGAAATACTATATGAAAAAGGCGGTGAACTTTATATCGGATTGGAAGAAGCGTTAAAATATCTATCCGCCAAATACAAACTATTTATAGTGAGCAACTGCCAAAGCGGTTACATTGAAGTGTTTTTTAAAATAAGCGGATTGGAGCATTATTTTTTAGGCCACCAATGTTACGGCACCAAAAGTTTGCCTAAAGCAGATAACATTAAAGATATTGTTAACGACCATAACCTACAAGCCCCGATTTATGTAGGTGATACCATGGGCGATTATACCGCCGCAACCAAGGCAGGCATACCTTTTATTTTTGCTGATTATGGATTTGGTGTTGTAAAGGAAGACCAGGTAGCGACTATTAGTGGGCTTGAAGATTTGGTTGATATATTGTAAATATAGCGGCGGTGACTCATCCTCTTTGTGCGCAGCAAAGCGATGTCGGGGGTGGAGTAACTGCAAACTTTTCTCTCAGCCCATAGTTATCTTAGTACTATGAAAATCTCTAAATACCTGCACTCTTGTTTAGTTTTTGAGTTAGATGGGCATAAGCTATTGTTCGATCCTGGCAAGTTTACGTTTGCCGAGGGGGAAGTAAAACCCGAAATGTTTGCTGATGTTAACAGCATCATCATAACCCATATTCACCCTGATCACCTGGATGCTGAAAACCTTAAAAAGATAGCCAACCTAAGTGAGGCGACAATTTACACCAATGCGCAGGTTGGCGAAGCTTTGCATAAAGCCGGCATTGCTCACACCGTTTGGCATGACGGTATACACCAGGTTGGTCCGTTTAAATTGGAGGCTATTCCTGTTGTTCATGAGCTTATTTTAGATAATCCGCTACCGCAGATGACCGGCTTTTTAATAAACGATAAAGTGCTGCACCCGGTTGATTCGATGGAAGATGCTTTACTAAAATTTAACGGTATTGAGCTATTAATAATGGTAACCATGGCACCCTTCGCCAATGAAATGCGTATAAGCGGCTTTGCTGACAAACTGCAACCTAAACAAATACTACCTGTGCATGATGGTTATGCCAAAGAGTTTTTTATTAAGCAGCGTTATGAGGCTTATACTAAGCATTTTGATAGTCAAGGAATTAAATTCCATAATATTTATAAAGTTGGCGATAGCATAACTATTTAATTAGCTTTGCCATTATAGGCATAGTAATTGCAACATTTATCTAAAAATTATAGATATAGCCCCTTTATAAAATTCTCCCCTAAGGTAATTTTATGCTCCTCTTCAAAAGAGAGGGGCAGGGGGTTAATTTATGCTACTCATACTTACTTTTGCGTCAGTTTATAGCGATATTTTTGTTACATAGCTGTAAATTAGTTTATCTTATCAACTAATTTATAAATTTACTCCACTTAAAGTCGGGTAATGTTTAAATCTGTTTATAAATATATTTTATTAAGTGTTTTCAGTCTTATTTATAAAGTTGATGTTTATGCACAACAAAAAGTATTAAGCTTAAAAGATGCCGAGCAAATTGCACTTACTAACTATGGCAGTATAAAAGCAAAAGCAAGTCAACTTAACGCTTCAAAAGCATCATTAAAAGAAACTCATACCGAAGCCTTGCCTGATTTGAATGTTTCAATTCAGCAAGATTACGGAACCGTTAACGGCCAAAACGGACCGTTGTTTGGATACCGTGGTTTAGCAGTAGCTTCAGCAGGACCTACCTTACCTAATCAAAACTATAACGCAGCTTTCGGTTCGCTGTATGTAAGCAATATTAATTGGGACTTTTTCGCATTCGGTAAAACAAAAGAAAAGATAAAAGTACAGGGCGCAGTAGTATCACTTAACGAGACTGATCTGGCGCAAGAGCAATTTCAACACCAGGTACGGGTAGCCAGCACTTATTTAAATTTATTGGTTGCGCAACAATTGAGTAAAGCCCAGCAGGACAACCTTAACCGGGCCATACAACTGAAAGACGTGGTTGTTGCCAGAGTGAAAAACGGTTTAAATCCCGGAGTTGATTCTTCATTGGCAAATGCGCAGGTATCAAACGCGCGCATCGCATTAATTAACGCCCAGCAAATTGTACAGGATCAAAGCAGTCAACTGGCAAATTACTTAGGCATTACCCCACAAGATTTTGTGTTAGATAGTGCCTTTGTAACCAAAGCACCACCAAGGCCTGATGTACAATCTGCAATTAGCTTTGATAATCACCCTGAATTAAGATATTATCAAAATAGAATAGGCGTGAGCGATGAGCAAGCCAATTATTTAAATACGTTTAAATATCCAACCTTTAGTTTATTTGGAGTTTATCAAGGCAGAGGCTCAGGTTTTAAATCAGATTATGCTACTAATTTAAATGATTATAGCAGCAGTTATGGTGCCGGTATACAACCAACCCGCTATAACTACTTATTGGGCGCTGCCGTTATCTGGAACATCACCAGTCCGTTTAGGGTAAATTACCAGGTGAAGTCGCAAAAGTATACCTCAGATCAATATCGTGACGAATATAACCTGGTAAGCCAGCGATTAAAAGATCAGCAATTATTGGCCGAAACAAGAATAAGCAACGCTCTTAAAAATTATAATGAGGCGCCTATCGAAGTGAAAGCCGCTACCGATGCTTATAATCAAAAATTTGCTTTATATAAAAACGGCTTATCAAACATTGTTGATTTTACCCAGGCGCTGTATGTGTTAAATCGTGCAGAGGTTGACCAGGATATCGCTTCGAATAATGTATGGCAGGCTGTACTATCAAAAGCCGCCGCTACCGGCGATTTTGGTGTGTTTATGAATAATTTTTAAAATATACAGGTATATAAAATGGGATTAATAAAGGGTGCACTTAGAAGGCCAATTACCGTACTGGTTATAGTAGCGGGACTGTTCTTTTTTGGTATAAGCGCGATACGGAGTATTAAAATTGATATTTTCCCGGACCTTAACCTACCTGTAATTTATATATCGCATCCATACGGTGGTTATACCCCTAACCAAATGGAATCATACTTTGGTAAGCAGTACGTTAATTTATTGTTGTATGTATCAGGTGTGAAAAGTATCGAAACCCGTAACATAAGTGGTTTAACTTTATTAAAGTTAACCTTTTACGAAGGTACTAATATGGCGCAAGCCGCCGCCGAAGTTACAGGCTATACCAACAGGGCCCAGGCAGGCTTTCCGCCCGGCTCGCAGCCGCCGTTTATTTTGCGCTTTGACGCGTCTACACTCCCGGTAGGTCAGTTAGTACTAAGTAGCCCCACACGTACCAACAATGAGCTGCTTGACCTGGCTAATATCTATGTACGGTCTTCTTTTACCTCTATACCTGGTTTAGTTGCACCAGCTCCGTTTGGGGGTAACGCGCGTACTATTTTAATTAAGGTTGATCCGGAATTATTAAGGGCACACCATTTAACACCCGACCAGGTAGTTGTTGCTTTGCGAGAAAATAATCAAAACACACCCGCAGGTAATGTCCGCATAGGCGATTATAATTACATGGCCCCGGCAAACACCAGCATGAAAAAGGTGTCTGATTTTGGTGACATCCCCTTATATAAAGAAGGTATACAAACTGTTTTTTTGCGCGATGTAGCAACAGTAGAAGATGGTGCTGATATTACCTCAAGTTACGCTTTGGTAAATGGCAAACGCTCTGTTTATTTACCTATCACCAAATCTGCCGATGCATCTACATGGGATGTGGTGCAAAATCTTAAAAAAGCTATTCCACGTTTCCAGGGGTTATTGCCAGAGGATGTGAAGCTTTCTTACGTGTTCGATCAATCTGTATATGTAATAAACGCTGTAAAAAGTTTAGCCGAAGAAGGCGCGATAGGTGCGGTACTTACCGGCTTAATGGTACTCTTGTTTTTGGGGGATAAACGCGGCGCGCTTATTGTAATTTTAACTATACCTATAGCTATTATATCGGGCATATTCTTTTTGTCGCTGTTTCATCAAACCATCAATATTATGACGCTGAGCGGTCTGTCGCTTGCTATAGGTATTTTGGTTGATGAGTCTACCGTAACTATCGAAAATATTCATCAGCATTTTGATATGGGTAAACCTAAGGCTTTGGCTATTTGGGATGCTTGTAAAGAAATTGCCTTCCCTAAGTTATTGATCCTTTTTTGTATCCTGGCGGTGTTTGCGCCGGCGTTTACTATGAAGGGTATTCCGGGCGCATTGTTTTTACCGCTAGCATTGGCTATTGGTTTCTCCATGATAACCTCTTACCTGTTATCACAAACCTTTGTGCCGGTTATGGCTAACTGGGTAATGAAAAACAAGCATGAAGACAAAAGCCATCCCGATGGTTTCGCACTGGAAGACGAAGGCGATGCCTGGGAACAAAAAGAACTCGCCATAAAAAACGCTACCGAAACCAAAGGCAAAAAATTAACCCGGTTTGATAAATTCAGGATTAAGTTTTTGGATCTTACAGACCAAATGATGCCAAAGCGTAAACTCATCGTGTCATTATACGTGATTGGTGCCTGCGGCCTGGCTTTTTTAATGTTTAATATTATAGGCCGCGATGTATTGCCTAAGGTAAACTCTGGTACATTCCAAGTGAGATTACGCGCACCGGATGGCACCCGTTTAGAACGTACAGAAGCTATTACCTTAAAAGCGCTAAATGTATTAAACAATTTAGTAGGCAGGCAAAATATTGAAATTACATCTGCACTGGTGGGTCAGCATCCGGGGCAATTCTCAACCAGTCCAATCTATTTATTTATGGCAGGCCCGCAGGAGGCCGTAATGCAGGTAAATTTAAAGGAAGATTATAAAGTTAATTTAGATGAACTGAAAGAACGTTTTAGAGTGGCCATGAAGAAAGAACTGCCGGGCATTATGCTTTCCTTCGAGCCGATAGAGCTTACCGATAAAATATTGAGCCAGGGATCTCCAACACCTATAGAGGTGGCCATATCCAGCAAAAACAAAAAACAAAATGTTGACTTTGCCTTTAAAGTTCTGGATCGGCTGAAAAAAATACCTTACCTGCGCGATGTGCAGATAGGGCAGTCGTTTAGGTATCCGGCATTAAATATTAATATTGACCGAGCGCGGGCGGCACAATTGGGAGTGAGTTTAAATGATATATCACGGTCGCTGGTGGCATCAACCTCATCATCACGTTATACCGAAAAAAATATATGGCTGGATGAAAAGGTAGGATTAGGCTATTCGGTACAAGTACAAATACCCGAATATCAAATGACCAGTGTGAATGATATACGGCAAATACCGGTACTAAGCGGCCAATCGAGACCGGTGTTGGCCGATGTAGCAGATATTACTACAGGAGTTACCAATGGCGAAAACGACGATATAGGCAGTGTGCCTATGCTTTCCGTTACCGCCAATATCAACAACAAGGACCTGGGTTCGGCATCAACTGCCGTTAATGATGCCTTAAAATCATTAGGTAAACTGCCCCGTGGTTTAACTGTTGCCCCACGCGGATTAACCACTACTTTAACAGACACCTTAGATAGCTTACAAAACGGATTACTAGTAGCTGTAATCGTAATATTTTTAATGCTTGCAGCTAATTACCAGTCCTTCAAAATGTCATTTGTAGTATTATCTACAGTTCCGGCTGTATTGTTTGGCTCCTTATTTTTGGTTAAGTTAACCGGCGCAACGTTAAATCTGCAATCGTATATGGGTATGATCATGTCTGTTGGTGTATCCATATCCAACGCTGTATTATTAATTACTAATGCCGAGGAATTGCGTAAGCATAATGGAGATGCCCTTAAATCGGCCCGCGAAGCTGTTGCACTACGTTTAAGACCTGTTTTAATGACCAGCCTGGCCATGATTGTAGGTATGATACCAATGGCGTTAGGGATAGGCGAGGGTGGCGATCAAACATCGCCATTGGGCCGTGCGGTTATTGGGGGTTTGATAGCATCAACCTTTGCCGCTGTGTTAATATTGCCCTTGGTATTTGCCTGGGTACAAGGCAACGCTAGTACTGATTCTGTTTCGTTAGATCCTGAAGATAAAGAAAGTAAATTTTATGTTCCCCTGCACCATCATGAAAAATAGATCAATAACTGCATTGGCCGGCTTGGCTATAATTACCAGTTTGCTGCTGGTTGCCTGTCATCAGGATGATAAGGCAAAAGAGGATGCCAAAGAACAAAAGGCACAACAGGACGCGGTTGATTTCCCAACGGTTAATGTTGCATCTGTTGAGAAGGGTAAGTTAAGCTCGACCATTGCCGTTCCGGGAGAGTTGTTGCCTTATCAACAAGTTGACCTGTATGCCAAGATAAACAGCTATGTAAAGAAATTATTGGTTGATATTGGTTCGCAGGTACATACCGGGCAGCTATTGGCTACCCTTGAAGCACCCGAAATGGTTTCACAACTGACAGGCGCACAATCACGCATAAAACAGCAGCAGGCAGTTTATTATGCCAGTAAAGCAACTTACGACAGGTTATTAAACACCAGCAAAACTCCCGGCACAATTTCGCAGAATGACCTGGAGCAAGCCGAAGCAAAAAAGAATGCCGATATGGCCAATGTTGAAGCTGCAAAATCGGCTTATAAAGAAGTATCGTCAAGCTTGGGATATTTAGAGATCCGTGCACCTTTTGATGGTGTGATAACCGCCCGTAATATTAACCTGGGCGCTTATGTTGGACCGGGTGGTAAAAATGCTGATCCGCTATTTGTGTTGCAAAACCAAAGTCGGTTGCGTTTGGTAATATCTGTGCCCGAAAGTTATGTGGGTGGGCTAAGCAATAAAAGCGAAGTTAAGTTTACCGTTAGAGAATTAGCCGGACAAAAATTTACCGCGAAGATTGCCCGATTAGCCGGTGCGCTTGATGATAAACTACGTTCTGAACGTGTGGAGATGGATGTTTATAATAAAGGCAATAAGCTTTTACCCCACATGTATGCCGATGTTAATGTGCCATTGCCATCACATGATAGTACGCTATTGGTGCCAAAAAGCGTCGTAGTTTCATCAACCGAAAAGGTATTTGTTATTAAGGTTGTTGATCATCGCGCCAAGTGGGTTGAGGTTAAAAAAGGTTTCCAGGGCGGTAATAAAATGGAAGTTTACGGCGATTTAAAAGAAGGCGATAAAGTAATTAAAAACGCTACCGATGAGATAAGAGACGGACAGAAGGTGAAGGATTAGTCCTTATTACAATTTCTTCAAAATACCAACGCCGATACCATCAGTACTTGTGCTTGCATTTGATAAGATAACAACAGCAATATTCTTCTCTATATTATAGGCCAGGAAACTACTGCTGCCACCAGTACCCCCATTATGAAAATAATAGCTTATGCCATCTACTTTTATAATATGCCAGGCCAAACCTAATTTAGGTTCGTTATAAAACGTAATTTGGTGGGTTAATTCTAAAGCCTTTGATAGTTTACTATCAGTCTTTATCATATTGGCTTTTGTATATAATAGCAGGTCATTTACAGTTGATTTTAATGATCCGCATGATGCAAGCGCGTCAAAATCCCAGGCAGGTGTTTGCTGGCCCTCTTCATCATAAACTGTTGTAAAGCGTGATGACATCAAAGTATAAAGATGTTGAACTGTGCTTTTCATCCCCAAAGGCTTACAAATAATTTCGCTTACTAATTGCTCATAAGATTTACCGCTTATTTGTTCTAAAATTATACCTAACAAGCCGACAGCTAAATTAGAATAAGCATATTTTGTACCCGGCGTGCTTTTTAACGTACAGCTTTTTAGGTAGCCGAATAATAACTCCCTGGTATAGCTCTTATAAGGATTTGATTCGTCATACAATCGTTGGGATGCAAAATTAGTGGGCATTCGTGGCAAGCCGGATGTATGATTAATTAAATTAACCAAAGCTATGTTTTTTAGTTCGGGATTGGCAGCTACCGAGTCGGGCAGGTATTTGGTTATCGGGTCAGATAAATTGAGCTTGCCTTCGTTGACATACCAGGCCAGTACGGTTGCTGTAAATGTTTTGCTGATGGAGCCTATTTCGAAAATGCTATTGGCAGTGGGTAAATCATTATTTCCTTTCTTGGTTTCACCATAGTTATAAGTGCTTATTTTCCCGCCTTTAAATACACCTATACTTAAGCCAACTGTATTTGATTTTTGGATATATTTCCTGGCAACTGAATCAATCTTTTTATCCAATTCTGATTTTAAAGGATTACTTGATTTAACAAGTGTTGACTTATTAACAGCTACTTCTTTGTAAGGTTCTAACTTAAAATAGCTCAGCTTATCGTTCTCATCCAAACCTATGCCCAACTGCATATTTACCGCATCCATTTGTATTTTAAAGGCAGCTGTTACATTATTGACAAAGCTGATGAGTGAGTCTTTTTTTATTGTGCCTAACGAGAACAGATCCCGGAAGAGGAAATCTCTAAACACTCCCGGACTAATAGATTGTTTGAAACGAAGTCCGGCAAGATCATAAATGGCATCTGCATCTTTAGTCTGCACATACTTTTTAATAAGCCTGAATACAGAATCTGTTTTTTGCAGTTGGCGGCTTTGGGCAAAAGTGTTTGCGGATATTAGTATCCCAAAAAACAAAACCCATATAACGCGCGCAAGTTTCATGGCATCGGAATTACGGGGTTTGCCCGGCCAAAAGATAGAGTACCGCCATGCGTATGGCAACACCATTTTCTACCTGGTCCAATATAATAGATTGCTTGCTGTCGGCAACATCACTGGTGATTTCTACACCGCGATTAATAGGGCCGGGGTGCATTACGGTGATCTCTTTGTCTAAAGAGTCCAGTATATCTTTATTTAATCCATACAACATCGTATATTCACGTAGTGACGGAAAATACTTAATATCCTGGCGTTCCAGTTGTATGCGCAACATATTGGCCACATCGCACCAATTAAGGGCTTTTATCAAGTTGTGCTCAACCTGTACACCCAATGCGCCAATATATTTAGGGATAAGCGTAGTAGGGCCACAAACCATTACTTCGGCACCAAGCTGTTTTAGACATAAAATGTTTGACAATGCTACACGCGAGTGCAATATATCGCCCACAATAACCACTTTCTTGCCTGCCACATCACCATACTTTTCGCGGATAGAGAAAGCATCAAGCAGAGCTTGGGTAGGGTGCTCATGCGCGCCATCGCCTGCGTTTACTATTTGAGCCTTTACATGTTTTGATAAAAAGGTAGCGGCTCCAGCGTATGGGTGGCGCATTACCACCATATCAACCTTCATGGCCAGTATGTTGTTAACGGTATCTATCAGCGTCTCGCCTTTACTTACTGATGATGATGAGGCAGCAAAATTTACTACATCGGCTGATAAGCGTTTCTCGGCCAGTTCAAACGATAAGCGGGTACGGGTAGAGTTTTCGAAAAATATATTGGCAATGGTCAGATCGCGCAATGAAGGTACTTTACGTATCTGCGGCTGATTTAGCACATCTTTAAAGCGGTCGGCGGTTTCAAATATTAATTCAATATCCTGGGCTGTTAAACCTTTAATGCCTAGTAGATGCCTTGTGCTTAGTTCTGCCATGTTTATATATCGGATTTCGAATGTTCGATTTCGGATTTATTAATCTGTTTGCTTATTTTCTATTTCTGATAATAGTACAACTTTGTCTTCGCCATCAGTTTCGACCCAACTCACCACTACCTTTTGCGATGCAATTGAATCTACCTCGATACCAACATAGTCTGGCATTATCGGCAGATGGCGCGAATATCGTCGATCAACTAAGGCTAGCAGCTCCACCTTTTGCGGGCGGCCATAGGCCAACATGGCTTCCATGGCTGCGCGTATGGTACGGCCACTCCATAATACATCGTCCATTAAAACAACCTTTTTTCCTTCAATTATAAAATCCATTTTGGTTTCGCTGGGTATAAGCGGTGCGCTACGGCGGCGAAAGTCATCGCGATAAAATGTAATGTCCATATCACCTTGCCGGATATTATTACCGGGTAATATTTTGCGAAGCTCTTCGGCAACACGCTTGGCTAAGTAAATGCCTCGTGGTTGTATACCTATCAATACAGACTCTGAAAAATCGTTATGATTTTCTATTAACTGACGACATAGACGTTGTATAGTAATTTGAAATTTTTGACCGTCGAGCAGTGTAATGTTTTGCATCGTTTGGGTGGATTTGGGCAAAGATAATTATTTTTTTGAGGATAATTTATTAAAGATTGTCTGGAGTGCAAATCAAATTGTCGCCAAGGCCTTTTGGCTAAAGCCCTTAGTTTCTTATTTATTCTTACTCACCTCTTAAAAAGCCTGCTCCTTATCAGTTCATTGCCTTGGCTTCAGCCAACGGATAAGGGCCATTAAATAGGGCTTTAGCCAAAATAGCGACATTTTAATTTACACCCATTGCCCGGTTAAATACCTATTATTAATTATTAATTAATAATTAAATAATTAATAATTAAATATAATTTCACTCCTTTTGAGAAAAAAAATCTATATTTACTTCGATCTTACCTAGGAAGTTAAACCTTAAATCTATGCCGGTACGTAATCGTTTTCATGAAAATATAGTGCAATTTTTGTCTGGATTAATAATTGCGTTAATTGCAGTGGATGTAATTGTCAGGCTTATAAAGCTATTACTTCATTATTTGTTTACGAGGTAGAATTCTTTGTAACAAAAAAGCCCTACCGATTGCTCGATAAGGCTTAATGAAAATATTTGGTTAAAGCTTATTTAGCTTCTTCTTCAGATTTTTTAGCGGCTGCTTTTTTAACGGCTGCTTTAGTTTCTGCACCTTCCATTTGTTCTTTCAATTGGGCAAGTACACTTAAATCACCTAAAGTTGATTTTTCAACCGATTCTTTCACTTTCTTAACCGCGTTATTAGAAGATTTTGCTTCTTTTTTACGGTTTTCGAAATCTTGTACGCGAGCGTCAGCACGAGCTTCTTCCCAAATACGTGAGTGAGAGATCACTATACGTTTGTTTTCTTTATTAAATTCAATGATCTTGAACTCAGCAGCTTCTTCGGCTTTTAAGCTCTTGCCATCTTCTTTAACCAAGTGTTTGGTTGGCACAAAGCCCTCAACACCGTAAGGTAAAGCAACAATAGCGCCTTTGTCAGTTACTTTTATTACGGTACCTTCATGTATTGAATCAATAGTGAAAATGCTTTCAAAAGTATCCCAAGGATTTTCTTCCAGTTGTTTGTGGCCTAGGCTTAATTTACGGTTCTCAACATCAAGTTCTAGAACAACCACATTTAATTTTTCACCAACTTTAGTGAATTCATTAGGGTGATTTACTTTTTTAGACCATGAAAGATCAGAGATGTGAATTAATCCGTCAATGCCGTCTTCTAGCTCAACAAACACACCAAAGTTGGTCATGTTTTTAACTGTAGCTACGTGTTGTGTTCCAACAGAATAACGTTCAGCAGCATTTTGCCAAGGATCTGGGGTTAATTGTTTGATGCCTAATGACATTTTACGCTCTTCACGATCTAATGTCAATACTTGTGCTTCAATTTCGTCACTAACTTTCAAGAATTCTTGTGGGTTACGCAAGTTTTGAGACCATGACATTTCTGACACGTGGATCAATCCTTCAACACCCGGGATGATTTCTAAGAAAGCGCCGTAATCGGCAACAGTAACTATGCGGCCTTTAACTTTAGAACCAATTTGGATTCCTTCGTCAAGTGATTGCCAAGGATGAGGAGTTAATTGTTTTAAACCAAGAGCGATACGTTTTTTCTCGTCATCAAAATCAAGAACAACAACGTTGATCTTTTGATCCAATGCCAAAACTTCTCTTGGATGCTCAATACGGCCCCATGAAATATCTGTAATGTGTAATAAACCATCAACACCACCAAGGTCAATAAATACACCAAAGTCTGTAATGTTTTTAACTGTGCCTTCCAATACCTGGCCTTTCTCCAGTTTGGCAACAATTTCGGTTTTTTGGTTTTCTAAATCGTCTTCAATAAGCACTTTGTGCGATACCACAACGTTTTTAAACTCGTGGTTTATTTTAACAACTTTAAATTCCATTGTTTTGCCCACATAAACGTCATAATCCCTGATAGGTTTAATGTCGATCTGTGAACCTGGTAAGAAGGCTTCAACGCCCATAATGTCTACAATCAGACCACCTTTAGTTCTGCTTTTAACAAAACCGGTAATGATCTCATCGTTATCCAATGCAGAATTAATTTTTTCCCATGATTTTTGAGTTTTTGCACGTTTACGAGAAAGAACTAACTGTCCGTTAGCATCTTCTTGTGATTCAACAAATACGTCAACTGTGTCACCGATCTTCAAATCAGGTGTATCACGGAATTCAGAAACAGATACCAAACCATCAGATTTAAATCCAACGTTTAATACTACATCTTTGTTGTTAACATTTACAACAGTACCGGTGATAATTTCGCCCTTGGTGATTGAACTGAAGGTTCCATCATACAATTTCTCCATTTTTTCACGCTCGCTGTCGCTGTAGTTACCAAATTTTTTGTCGTCAGCATCCCAGTCAAAATCTTCGCGGGGAGCAACTGCAATTTGAGATTTGATCTCTTCGATTGATATTGAATCAGCCTCTGATTCAATAGTTTCTTTTTCGCTGGTTGCGGTAACTGTACCCAGTTCTGCTTCCTTAGCTTTTAATTCTTTTTCTGCTTCTTGTTTTTTTGCCATTAAATAATTTATCTCCTTTTCCCAATTTGTTAATTGGGACTGCAAAGGTAGGACTATTATTTTATTCTAAAAAAATTAATTTACTCTTAAATGCTGATTTTTAAGGGTTTTTGAGGTTTAATAGCAGTTTTTTGGCAATATTATTAGAACACAATACTTTACATAGATAAAAAGTAGGCTTATTGAGCAACTAATTTACTTTCTATCTCATTAAATATCGCCATAAAATCGAACAATAATAACTGGCGATAAGCTATTAATACCTCGTTCATTCGGGCCTCATGCTCTGGTGTAAACGGATTCTCCCAAACACGCATGCAAATTCTTTTAAGCGCGTAGGCAATTTGCGGCGTTTCTGAGTAGGTGTGTAAATAACCATCCCGCTTAAATCCTTCGTAAAAAAGGAAGAAGCGGGTGGTGTCTTTTAGCCCGGCAGTAGTAAGAAACTCTTCTATAATAGTGTTGTCGCAACCTTTTAGGTGTGCATAAAAATCATCAACAGTGATCTTGCCTGTAGTAAGTAACAAATTATCAATTATTAGCTCAATAGCTATATGCCCTAAAAAGAAAGGCTTTACCGGCGATCCTTCAATTACTGGTGTAAGCAGTTTTTTCAATTGATGAGAGTGGATAGCAAAAAAATCAGACGAATGGAAATAACGATCAACATCCAAATGTTTGTTCCAGCCAGCGATCAAGCCATTCAGATGTGTATTTTGGTAGTGTAGTTTTTCGGGGTGGAGTATAATATTCTTATCCGCATTCTTTAAAAGATCGGGTAATACCGTGCCTAGTATAAAATAGCAGTCGGTAACATTACGGTCGAAATAATAATGAGATAAAAAATTCATAAAAGCACCTTCAATCTAAAAATAAGAAAAATATATTACTGGTATAGTATATTTAACGCAAATAAGTTTAACATAGTTATTAGATTATTAAATTAACTGTTAGGCTATTGTTTTTCTTTTCTGCACAAAAGCACATATTCTACTATCTTTGGCCTCCCGATAGCTATTCGGGATTGAAATATTACTATACTAATGAACTTTGTTGAAGAATTACGCTGGCGGGGCATGTTGCATGATATTATGCCCGGAACCGAGGACCTGTTAAATAAAGGAATGACATCCGGCTATATTGGGTTTGACCCAACTGCCGATTCATTACATGTTGGCAGCCTGGCGCAGATCATGACCATGATACATTTTCAACGTGCAGGACACAAGCCTTTTGCGTTGGTTGGTGGTGCTACCGGCATGGTGGGTGATCCTTCAGGAAAATCTGCAGAGCGTAATTTACTATCGGAAGATGTTTTACAGAAAAACCTGGCAGGGATAAAAGCGCAATTAGAGAAATTCCTTGATTTTAGTACTGGTGCCAACAGCGCCGAAATGGTTAATAATTTCGACTGGTTTAAGAATTTTACTTTCCTTGATTTTATACGCGAGGTTGGCAAGCATATCACTGTTAATTATATGATGGCAAAAGATTCGGTAAAGAAAAGGCTTGAGGGTGAAACCGGGATGTCATTTACTGAATTTACCTACCAATTGGTGCAAGGTTATGATTTTTACTATTTGTGGAAACATAATGATTGTAAACTGCAAATGGGTGGGTCTGACCAATGGGGTAATATTGTTACCGGTACAGAATTGGTGCGCCGCAAAGGAGGCGGTGAGGCGTTTGCTTTAACTACGCAACTAATTAAGAAATCTGATGGTTCAAAATTCGGCAAAACTGAAGGTGGAAACATTTGGTTAGATCCGGAGAAAACATCACCTTATAAATTTTATCAGTTTTGGTTAAATACCAGTGATGAGGATGCTAAAACTTACATCCGCATATTTACTTTGTTTGATGAGGAAACTATAAAAGGTTTAGAAGTGGAGCAAGATGCCGCGCCGCATTTACGTATATTACAAAAAGCTTTAGCTAAAGATATTACGATACGTGTACATGGCGAAGCTGAGTACGAAAAGGCTATTAAATCGTCAGAGTTTTTATTTGGCAACACAGGCATCGAGTTTTTAAATGAATTAAATGAAACTGAAGTAATAGCTTTATTTGAAGGAGTGCCTAACTTTAGAATAACTTTTACTGATTTACAAGCGGGTATAAATGCAACTGACTTGTTAGCTGCTAGTACCAGCGTATTTGCATCAAAAGGTGAAGCTAAAAAAATGATACAAGGAGGTGGGGTAGCTATTAATAAAGTAAAAATAGAATCACCAGAAACTGTATATAATAATGAAGCCTTAATTGGAGGGAAATTTCTGATAGCGCAAAAAGGTAAGAAAAATTATTTTTTAATAGTTGTAGAATAATTTGATATTGCGACAAAAAGTATTTATTTTTGGATAAATGTCGTAATTATGAAACATAAAAAAGATGATATAGCCAAAAATGAATTAGGTGAACCAGCAGTTGCTTATAATGTTTCATCAACCAATTTGTTTGCAACAGCAATAGGTAATGCAGCAAGGCAATTTAATATAATGGGTAGTTATGATATTTTAAAAGCCACTCGACAAGGGCTGCCTAAACATGGCCTGATGGCCCTGGCTAAAAAAATATCGTTGACACTTCAGGAGTTTGCAAATATCATGCATATCTCAGAGCGCACGTTACAGCGTTATGATGATGATGAGATCATTAAAACAGAATACGCAGAGAAAGCCGTTGAGCTAGCGCGTTTATATACCCGCGGCGAAGAAGTTTTTGGCTCGATGGATAAATTTAAAATATGGATGAAAACCCCTGTTCATGTTTTTAGAGGCGATACCCCGGTTTCGCTTTTAGATACTTCTATTGGTTTTGATATGGTTTTTAAAGAGCTGGGCCGTATTGAACATGGTATTTTTGCCTGATGATACTTTACCGTTTAGTTAGAAGTGTTTATGCCGATGATTTGAGTGGTAATGGGGCGCGTCTATACGGTGGCCGTTGGAACAGCGAAGGCAAGGCTATGGTTTACCTGGCATCGTCAAGATCGTTAGCTGTATTAGAGGCGCTGGCGCATTTAAGTCCCACCAATATGCCTGATGATTATTGTATGATCACGATAGAGGCACCAGACAGTATTGATGAATTAAACATTAATACACTACCTAAAAACTGGAATGAATATCCTGAGCAAAATATTTTAAAGCAGATAGGCAATCGGTTTTTGCAGCAAAACAAACAATTGCTTTTAAAGGTACCTTCGGCATTGGTTAATGAGGAATTTAATTACCTGATGAACCCACTCCACAAGCTGGCAACCTCGGTTAAAATAATAACAAAAAAGCCGTTCAGTTTTGATGAACGGCTAGCCCCCTCTAATCTCCCCCGGTAGGGGAGACTTTAATTAGAAATTTTTAAAAGCCCTTCTGCCAAAGGACGGATTTGAAAATTATCTATAAATCATTTAGTAGTTCTAGTTTTTTGTGATTATATTCTTCTTGCGATATTAACCCGTTATCAAACAAAGTCCTTAATTTTTTAAGTTTCTCGGTTAGTACATCAGGTTTTACTTCTTCGTGATAAACAATTGGTTCTGGTTGCGACTCGGGTTGATTAGCGGGTTGTGTTGCCTGGAAAGCAGCAACAGGTTGCGATGGTGTTTCAAATTGTACTGATCCTGATTCTGCACGTTTTTCTTCCAGATCGCGTAAGCGGCGTGCTTCGCGTTCGGCTTCTTTACGTTCCTGCGCGTATTGGTATAATTTACGAGCTTGCACTTTAGGCAAGTAGTCAACACCCATTTCGGCACCATTGGTGGTTTTTACGCTAAATATGGCACCTATAATTTCTTCTTTGGTGTAAACGTCAACTACGTCTTTCCAAACAAAATCAACAAATTTTATAGATAGGCCCAGGTTTGCCGGGGTAAAAAATAGTACGCGTTTGTTTGTTATAGCAATACAATCGGGCAATAGATTTACCAATGGTTTTTTCTGTACAGCTATATATATAATTTCTTCGCCGGTGGTTAACAGATCAACCAAACGGGTATAAACTTTTTCAATTGCTTTTGGGTCCTGCTCATCGCGCAAAAATTTATCGATCATCTTATCTCTTTTTTTTAAAGTGCAAAAATATATAAATTCTGTTAGTTGTACAGTAAGTTTACGCTATCAATAAATTACATCCGCGGATATCAGCATTATCAAACCGGCCAAGTATTTCAAATTCGCCTTCGGCATACACTTTTCCTAAATCCTGTGTTGCTATAAATGAGCATGAATTAATATTTGCCAGGTCGATAATGTTAATGCCGCCGGCTTTGCCGTTGGTAACTAAACTTAAGGGATCATTAGTATCGCGCGTAATAATGCGCATCCATGGCGGGCAGTTAAATATCCCCTCGCCTTTTGAATAGGCTTGTGATAATAATTCGGTCATTCCATACTCAGAATGTATAGTTGTAACGCCAAAACCTTTACGTAAAGTGTTGTGCAATTCCTCGCGGATCATTTCTTTACGGCGACCTTTCATACCACCCGTTTCCATTACAATCAATTTGGGGAAGTTAATTTGATATTGATCTACAAAATCTAATAAAGCAAATGTTACACCTATTAATAAAGTAGGCTTTTTAGCGTATTGTTGTTTATTAAGTTGAGTTGCCAGTTCATCGTAGTTATATAAGTAGAAACCACTATCGTGGTTGTTTGATTGTGTGATCAGATCCTGAGCCATGTAAATAAGCGATGATCCTTGTCGTTCTAAATATGAGGGAAGCAAAGCTAGTACGGTATAATTTTTTATATCACCATAAAATAATTGAAACGCTTTGCGGAAACTTTCTTTATACCAGCTAACATCCGTTACATAATGGCTGCTGGTGGTCATTCCCGTTGTACCCGAACTGGTAAAAGTTACCTGTACGTCATCCACAGAGCTTAGTACCTGATGCGCTTTGAAAAACTGGATAGGTAAAAAGGGAATTTGCTGTATGTTCGTTATTCCATCGGTATTAATATTTAAACCCTTAATGAAATCAGCATAAACCCTGCAATTTTTAGCCTGATATTTAAAAACCTGCAGGGCAATAGCATTAAATTGCTCATCGTTATTTATAGAAAATACCTGCTGTTTATTGGGCTTCATTACTGCAAAGATAAGCAGATGTACAGATATGCAAATGTGTGGATATGCAGATAGGACGTTGGCCTGACCAATTAATCATTTACTACGGCTGATATTTTAAAAAGTCCCCATCAATAATCAATAGTTTTACATGTGTTTGTGCTAATGAGCGGTGGGAACTTAGTTCATCGGTAACTATATAGGTCATACCCTTGGTCAGGGTTGATTTTTCGCCGGTTTCCATTTCAGAAATAACAACGCCCTCTAAACAATGTACAATATGGCCTTTTTGACACCAATGGTCGGCTATATAACCCGCAGAATATTCAACTAATCTTACACGTAAACCCGTAAACTGTAGTGTTTGCCAGGTTGAATTACCTACCTCGCCGGGGTGGTTTGTTTTGGGTATAATATCCCAGTTTATTACCTGGAAAGGGATGTTTTGATCGCTCATTATAATAAGTAATTAAAGGGCGCAATTTAATAAAGAAACAAACACTTATATCTTTTTGCACAGATGCTGCCGTTGTACACCTAAAGACAATATTGAGCGCTTAATAAATTTATTATTGGTTTAATAGCAATGGATTTATGCCTATTGCTATTAAACTAACTTTATGGTATTTAAAATTATGACTTTCATAATTTTTTGCTCTTGCCACTCTTTTCCGGCTGCTTTATAACTTATTTATTGAATAAAAATCGTTTATTAGCTGTTGAAACAGGCAATTGCCAACTTGTTTTTAACTTTTACAATAAATTGTTTGTGGGCAGGAACGAATAGTTTGAATAGTTATATGGAAGAGAATACAATAGATCCCAAATTAGAAAAAGAGATAGTTGCAGCTAATGATGAAACGTTTCAACACGTTAATAATCCGATCATTGGAATAAAACCCATTATAAAAAAGTACCTGGGTATCCCCAATCACGCAGACCAGATAGGTAATAAATTTTTCTTTACAGATGGCGAAGCCAAAGTTGAAATTGTTGTTGTTACTGATGAAATAATAAGGGTTAGATTAGCCCCTCATGGCGTTTTCCTGGAAGAGTTTTCGTATGCTGTACCTAAGCTGGTACAAAAAGCCACAGCATTTACTTTGTTTGAAAACGATGCGGAATTTAAAGTATCTACAGGCGTTATTAATTGTCATATACGAAAGCAAGATTTCTTTATATCTTTTTCTGATAGAAATGATAAGGTTACGAGTATTGATGCGGTGCCAATGCACTGGGAAGAAAATGTTGCCTTTGGCGGTTATTACGTTTTCTGTACTAAAACCTGCGCACCCAACGAAGCATTTTTTGGCTTAGGTGATAAACCAACCGAACTTAATTTAAAAGGTAAAAGGTTTGTTAACTGGAATACGGATGCGTATTCTTTCCAGTGGAACCAGGACCCAATATACCGTACCATACCTTTTTATATCAGTATAAATGAAGGTATTTCGCACGGCATTTTCTTTGATAATACCTTTAAATCGCATTTTGATTTTGGTGCCGAAGAAAAAAATAAAACCAGCTTCTGGGCTGATGGCGGCGAATTACAATACTATTATATCCACGGCCCGCACATGATGGACGTAGTTAAAAACTACCATATTATAACAGGTACACACCCAATGCCACCGCTTTGGGCATTTGGTTATCATCAATGCCGCTGGAGCTATTACCCCGAGGCAAAAGTTAGGGCTATAGCTAATACTTTCCGTAAAGAGCAAATCCCGTGTGATGCTATCTATTTAGATATTGATTATATGGATGGCTATCGTTGCTTTACCTGGAACAAAAAGTATTTCCCTGACCCGGTAAAGATGGTGAAGGAATTGGCCGATGATGGTTTTAAAACAGTAGTGATTATTGACCCTGGAATACGAGTGGATGATAATTACTGGGTTTTTAAAGAGGGTAAGGAGAATCGTTATTTTTGCCGCCGAAGCGATGATTACTTTATGGAGGGCCATGTTTGGCCTGGCCGTTGCCAGTTTCCTGATTTTACTAACCCTGAAGTTAGAGAGTGGTGGGGCGGGTTATTCCAGGGGTTAGTTGATGCCGGCGTTGCCGGTGTCTGGAACGATATGAATGAGCCTGCCGTATTTGGCACTAGCACATTTCCTGATGATGTACGCCACCAATATGACGGGCATCGCGGATCGCATCGTAAAGCACATAATGTTTATGGTATGCAAATGGTACGCGCTACTTACGAAGGTTTGCGTACCATCATGAAAAATAAACGCCCATTTACTATTACCAGGGCGGGGTACTCGGGGGTGCAACGCTACTCGTCTGTTTGGACGGGTGATAACGTGGCTACCTGGGAACATTTAAAACTGGGTAATATACAGTTGCAGCGTTTATCTATGTCAGGCATATCGTTTTGCGGTACTGATATAGGTGGGTTTAGCGGCGAGCCTGATGGCGAGCTGTTTACACGCTGGATACAAATGGGTACCTTCTCGCCGTTTATGCGCGCGCACTCTGCAGGTGATACTAAAGAGCGTGAGCCATGGAGCTTTGGCGAGCCTTATACTTCTATCAATCGTAAGTTTATTGAGCTGCGATATAAATTGATACCATACTTATACTCGACCTTTTGGGAGCATCACCGTTACGGTTTTCCTATTTTAAGGCCGATAGTTATGCAGGAGCAAATTGAGTCTGACAACTATTTCCGCCAGGATGAGTTTACTTATGGTGATAAAATATTGATTTGCCCGGTACTGGAACCCGGACAAAAAAGCCGCATAGTTTACCTGCCTGTTGGTAAATGGTACAATTTCTGGACGCTTGAACTGGTTGACGGCGGTAAAGAGGTAGAGGTGCTTACACCGTTAGAAACTATACCAATTTTTGTAAAAGGCGGCTCGGTTATACCAGAATACCCGGTAATGCAGTATGTTGGCGAAAAAGAAATTGAAGAAGTTATCCTAAATGTTTACTACAGCGATTATGAAGCAAACTCCTTCTTCTTTGAAGATTATGGCGAAACGTTTGCTTATGAGCAGGATATATACTCTGAGAAAAAATTCGCAGTAAATGGTAACAAATCCAGCTTTACCATACAGCAAAGCATGGAGGGTTTATATACTCCGCGTTATGAAACGTATAAGTTTAACGTAGCCGGTTTGCCGTTTAAACCATCAAAACTTATTATTGACGGTCAAACAGTAACACACTTTGCTGTTAATGCCGATAAGATACTGGAGTTTAAGCACAGTAAGAATTTTAAGAAAATAGAAATAGCCAAATAAGACTAAGATCTATAGGATTTAAGGATTATATCATTTAGACTAACGAAGTTTTTTAAAACATCGTTAGTCTTTTTTGTTTATAGGCATGAGGCTTTAGCCAATCATCACAATCTTTTAAATACTTATTACACACCAAACAATAATGATATATTTGATTGTTATAAATAAACTCATTAACTTAAATGAGTTCAATCTAAATGCCCCAAGGGCTATCCACCATGGCAAAAAAAATAGCTAAACCCGAACCTGCATCTGCGGAAGTAAAACCAGCCAAAACTGATAAAGCCAAAGTTGTAAAAGAGAAAGCTAAGGTTAAAAAAGCTGCTAAATCTACAGCTGTAACAATTATAAGTGACGAACATAAAGCCGTTATACCACATAGCCGTTTTAGTGATTTTGATATCGCGCTTTTTCAATCGGGCAAGCACTATAAATTGTATGAAAAATTGGGCTCGCATGTGGTGGAGCATAATGGGGTAGTGGGTACCTACTTTGCAGTTTGGGCACCTAACGCGCACTACGTTTCTGTTATTGCCAATTTTAATGGGTGGAACAAGGCTTCGCATGCATTATATATCCGTTGGGATGGCTCGGGTATTTGGGAAGGCTTTATTCCGAATGTTGGGGTTGGCGAGATCTATAAATATTTTATCAATTCATCAACCGGCGAGGATCTTGAAAAAAGCGACCCTTTTGCTTTGCGTTGGGAGGTGCCGCCGCTTACAGGTTCAATTGTAGCTGATACGTTTTACGAATGGAAAGATGCCAGTTGGATGGCTAACCGTTATCAGCATAATGGTTTGGATAAACCATATTCGGTTTACGAAGTGCATTTGGGATCATGGGCGCGCGATTTTGATAAACCTGATGAGTTTTACAACTATGAGCAGTTAGCAGATATGTTAGTGCCTTATGTAAAAGATATGGGCTTTACACATGTAGAGTTTATGCCTATTGCCGAACATCCATATTACCCAAGTTGGGGTTACCAGGTTAGCGGGTATTATGCCGCTTCGTCAAGATATGGTACGCCGCAGCAGTTAATGCTGTTGATAGAACGTTTTCACCAGGAAGGGATAGGTGTGATATTAGATTGGGTGCCTTCGCATTTTCCCGGAGATGCCATGGCATTGTACAATTTTGATGGCACGCATTTATATGAGCATGCCGATATGCGCAAAGGCTTTCACCCGGACTGGAAATCATACATATTTAATTATGGACGCAATGAGGTTAGAGCGTTCCTGATAAGCAATGCCATATTCTGGCTGGACAGGTACCATGTTGATGGTTTACGTGTTGACGCGGTGGCTTCTATGCTTTACCTTGATTACTCGCGCGAACATGGCGAATGGGAAACCAATATTTATGGCGGTAATGAAAATCTGGAAGCCATATCATTTTTAAAAGAATTTAACGAGGCTTGCTATAGTCATTTTCCTGATATACAAACTATTGCCGAAGAATCAACTTCATTTACAGGCGTAAGTCGCCCGGTATTTTTAGGCGGATTAGGTTTTGGGATGAAATGGATGATGGGCTGGATGCACGATACCATAAAGTATTTTTCTGAAGACCCGATCAACAGGAAATATCATCATAGCGTGCTTACTTTTAGCTTATTATACGCCTTTACTGAAAACTTTATGCTGCCTTTCTCACATGATGAAGTGGTGTATGGCAAAGGCTCAATGCTGCGCAAAATGCCGGGTGATGAGTGGCAGCAATTTGCTAACCTGCGTTTAGTTTATAGCTATATGTTTACTCATCCCGGCGCTAAGTTATTATTTATGGGTGCCGAGTTTGGACAAGGTGATGAATGGAACTTTCAAAACGCGCTGCCTTGGCACGTGTTAGAGTATCCTAATCACCAGGGCATACGCCAAACGGTAATGGCGCTTAACCTGTTATACAAAACTGAACCGGCTTTATATGAAAAGGCTTTTGCCCCCGAAGGCTTTGAATGGATAGATGGCGGTAATGCCAACGATTCTGTACTGGCATTTGTGCGCAAAGGACATGACGCTAAAAACGACTTATTGATCGTACTGAACATGACACCCGTATCTCGCCATGACTTTAGGGTAGGTGTACCTGCGGCAGGTAACTGGAAAGAGATTTTTAATTCGGATACGCAGAAATTCTGGGGTAGTGGTATAACAAATAATGTAACCTTGAAAAGCGAAACGGTTAGCTGGCATGGTAAAGACAATTCTATTAATATAATATTGTCACCCCTCGCAGCCTCCGTATTTAAAAGAGTATAACAAATACAATAGCTATGACTATACAGGATTACTTTGATAATTTACCCGATGACCGTAAAGCCCCTATGCTTGCACTTTGGGACGTGCTAAAGACAAACATGCCCGAAGGTTTTGAAGGGCAGCTATGCTATAAAATGCCATCATTTGTTGTGCCACATTCTTTATATCCGGCTGGTTATCATTGCGACCCCAAGCTACCGTTAAGCCTTATTAATATAGCTTCGCAAAAAAACTTTATATCCCTACATCATTTGGGTTTATATTGCGATAAAGACCTATTAGACTGGTTTGTTGCCGAATATCCCAAACACAGCAAATACAAATTAGACATGGGTAAGGGATGTGTTCGATTTAAAAAGCCAGATCAGATACCGCTCGAACTCATCGGCCAGCTTGCAGCCCGGGTTACCCCGCAGCAGTATATAGCGGTTTATGAACGTAATATTAAGCGATAATTGCCTGATTTATAGTCGTTAAAAGAAAAAAATATCGTTTAACGCATTTTGTGTAAAAAGAAAATTACAATTAACACCGCCTCTTTATTTAAAACTTAAAAGGAGTAAATTAGGTACGTTGTAGTTGGTCATCAAATAATTTGATGACCATATAACCTAACCCTAATTATTATGAAACGATGGTTCTCATACCTATTCGCTTTGTCCGCATTAGTTACTCTTGCGTTCACAATTTACAAATCAATCCCTGTTTTTCCTTATATTACCAATGATCCCGAAGTGTTTATATTCGGCGGTATGTTCCTGGTATTTTATTACCTGGCCTATAAAACACAGCAAGACTAAAAAACAGTAAGTTAATATAGTAATGTAAAAGGCTTTATTACCAAAGATATTTATCTTTCACCTTACTTGGCCCATACTTTATTTTCTACACCAATCCTCACCGTTAGCATAGCTGCATTAAGCAGGGTGAATATTATTGCCGTGTAATACAGGTGAAATACTAAAGGGATAAGGGCTATCTCGCATACCACCTCCATGTAATTAGGATGTTTAAATATTTTGTATGGCCCTTTTTTTACAGGATATACGCCTGGTATACGGTAAATTTTAGTATTCCAGTATTTTCCCAGTGATGATAGCGCCCAGAATTTAAAGCATAGTACCAACAGAAACGCTATTAAAAATCCCCAGCTAATAGGTGTGCCGCCACGCCAATTATACTCGACAATTATTGATATGATAAACAGGGTATGCATGGCCACCATAAAAGGGTAATGACTTTGCCCATATTGTATAGCGCCGTTTTGCAACAGCCATTTTTCGTTACGGCTGGATATGTATAGTTCTGATAATCGTTGCATTATCAAAAAGGAAATGAATAATATAAAATACATGCTTAGTTGTTAGTTAGCTTTAGCAATACCATCTCGCTCGAAAATCCGGGTCCCATAGCCATCATTAAACCATAACCATTTTCAAAACCTTCGCTTATAAACCGCTCTAGTACATATAAAACGGTGGCGCTGCTCATATTGCCGTTATCATTCATTACCGCGCGGGTTTTATTTAAAAAATCACCCTCAACACCTAAGGCATCTGTATAGGCATCCAAAACCTTTTTGCCGCCGGGATGAAAAATGAAGCTTTTAATATCGCTTAGTTGTAAGTTATGCTTTGTTAAAAATTCGGTAATGTCAGCTTTTACATTTTCATTTATGAATGTAGGTATATCTTTAGAGAAAAGTACCTTAAAACCCGTATCCTGGAAATCCCAGCCCATTACATCCAGCGAATCATAATATAATTTGCTACTTGAGGCTATGTAATCAACTTTGTTGTTTGGTTGGGTATAATTATCGCCCTTGATAATACAAGTAGCTATACCATCCGAGAATAGACTTGAGCCTATAAAGTTGCTCTTGCTATAGTCACTTTTAATAAGCGTTAATGAACATAGTTCAACCGCAACTAACAAAACTACAGCATCAGGATTGGCAATTGCCGCCATATTAGCTTTAGCCATGCCAGAAACACCACCGCCACAACCCAATCCCCACAGTGGGCTGCGATTAACGTGCGGGTTAAGCCGCATTTTATTTATGATCAGCGCGTCCATACTCGGCGTAGCTAAACCAGTTGTTGATACAAATATGATATCGGTGATATCTTCTTTTTTAATATCGGCTTTAGATACGCAATCTTCAATAGCCTGTACAGAATATTCGAGCGCGATTTGCAGGTAATCATTATTCCGTTCCTCAAAAGTATTAGGTTCGGCGTAGTAGGATAGGGGTTTACAAAAATTACGGGTGATGATTTCTGTATTATCAAAAGCAAAAATTAAACGATCTGTTTGCGGGAAGTTGGCCGAGAAAAGATCATGCGCCTGTTTTTTTACGTCTTGTTGCAGGGTTTTATAAGGGAAATCTATGGTAGATGTTGCTGATATATAGGGCATATTGTAGTTACGTAGTTTTTTGACGTGTAGTTGCCCTATATAAATGACTATACGGGTTAATTGTTTGGGTTAACAATTAACCCGTATAGATCTCGTCAAAAAATGTACCATATACACATCGATACAGCCTGCTACAGTAATATTGTTATGGAGTTTATAATAAACTTCTTTTCACCCCCAACTCTAAACCACGCAACTCTGCCAGGCCTTTTAACCGGCCAATAACCGAATAACCGGGGAAGGTGTCATAATTAAAATCATCCAATAATTTATGTCCGTGATCCGGGCGCATAGGGATGGCAATATCTGTACGGCCCGCTTCTTGTCTTTTCTTTTGTTCAAGCACCAGGGCTTTCATTACAGCATACATATCTGTACTACCTTCTAAGTGGTTATCCTCATAAAAACTGCCGTCAGCCTCTCGCCTAACATTGCGTAGGTGCAGGAAATGAAAATGCTGGCCCAATCTTTCAACTATACCCGGCAAATCATTATCGCCGCGGGCACCTAGCGAGCCGGTGCAGAAGGTTAGGCCATTACTTGGCGAAGGTGCGGCATTAACCACATCATTCAAATCTTTTTCTGTAGATACTATCCTCGGCAAACCAAATATCGGGAACGGTGGATCATCCGGGTGCACACACATCTTTATGCCTAGTTTTTCGGCATCAGGTATAATGGCTTGTAAAAAATAGGCCATATTAGCTTTTAATGCTTGCACGTCTATACCATCATACCTGCTCAGGAAGCCTTTAAACTGCTCAACCGTAAGTACGTCTTTGGTGCCAGGTAAGCCGGCCATCATGTTATTGGTTAGGGTTGTGATTTCTTCGCTGCTTAAACTGTCCAGGTATTTTTTTGCGGCTTGTTGTTCTTCTGCGGTAAATTCGTTAAAGGCTTCGGGACGCTCTAATATATAAAGATCAAAAGCCCGCCAGGCAGGGGTATGAAAACGTAATGCTGAGGCACCGTTAGGTAAACGGTAGTCTATATCACTACGTGTCCAATCCAATACCGGCATAAAGTTGTAGCATACTATACTTATGCCTGCGGCAGATAAGTTTTTTAGCGTTTCGATATAGTTTTTGATATGCTGATCGCGCTCTGGGGCGGCAGTTTTAATGCTGTCATGCACATTAACGCTCTCTACAACCGACCATGTAAAACCGCCGGCCTCAATAATGGCTTTGCGTTTTTTTATCTCATCCAGGCTCCATATTTCACCTGTTGGGATATGGTGTAACGCGTTAACAATGCCGGTAGCACCAGTATGACTTACGGCGGCTAATGTAACCGCGTCATTAGGGCCATACCAGCGGAAAGTTTGTTCTAAATTACTGATCATTATTAGGTGATGTTATCTGATACAAATAAACATTATTTTAGGCGATGAGGGACTAATTTGTTTGATTTTTCTTTCGGCCATCGCCGAGAGGCAGACATTATATTGCGGCTAGTATCCCCTCTTGTTTTGTTTCACGCGAGTGTGAAACAAGTGAAACAATATTTTTACTTAAACTATTGTTAGTTAGTGTGTTGCGAAAATATGGTGAAACAAAATGAAACAACTTATCCGTCAGTGGCTTTATAGGTAATTTTGATGCATTAAATTGATAGTCAAATAATTGCAAATAAGCTGATTTGACGTAGTGAAATAAGATGACAAGAATATTTGTTTAATAAAAAAATCCCGGTCGCAGACCGGGATTTTAAATTATCTATTTGATGATCTTACCAGAACATAGAATACAAAGCAACCAATATACCACCAACTATAAGGGTGCCCACGGCAAAGCTTTTTGATGTTTTAAACATGCTGGCATCTACTTCCAATCCATGAACTTTTTTGCCATCGGCGTTTTCTATCATTGATATAATGTACATACCCGCTACGCAGATCAGGAATACAAATCCCATACGGTCAATAAACGGCATTTCATAAACACCCGCTGCGTTTTTGTCGGCAAAGCCATATGAAGCAAGTCCTTGAAGATTGATATAGGTCGGCATAACTTTAAATCCAACAGAAAGGATAAACCCGCCTATAGTTGCAAATAAAGCCGCGCTTGAGGTTGTTTTTTTCCAGAAGAAACCTAATATAAACATGGCAAATATACCCGGCGATACAAACCCTGTATATTCTTGTA
The DNA here is from genome assembly GCF_028288185.1 of Mucilaginibacter sp. Taxonomy (GTDB): domain Bacteria; phylum Bacteroidota; class Bacteroidia; order Sphingobacteriales; family Sphingobacteriaceae; genus Mucilaginibacter. The sequence continues at coordinate 232,934 of NZ_JAQBOF010000008.1, forward strand.
TATATTGGAAACCACCTTTTTTATCAATACCTAAATGCGTACATAAAACAATGCCCAATAACATGGCTACCACTACGGTGATCTTACCAACAACAACCATGTTTTTATCTGTTGATGCAGGATTGATCTTTTTGTAAACGTCCAACGTAAATATGGTAGCGATACTGTTGGCCTTACCTGCTAATGAGGCTACAACCGCCGCGGTAAGCGCCGCGAATGACAAACCTTTTAAGCCTGAAGGTAACAGGTTAAGCAAGATAGGGTATGACCTATCCGGATTTACCTCGCCGCCGATAGTCATTTTATCATGGAAGCTAAATACATCTTGTTTGTATAAAATAAAAGCTGCTATACCTGGCAATACCACAATTACCGGCATTAATAATTTTAAGAAAGCAGCGAAAAGTATACCGCTACGGGCTGTTTTCAAATCGGCGCCTAAAGCACGTTGGGTTATGTATTGGTTACAACCCCAATAGTTTAAGTTAACTATCCACATACCGCCAATTAATACGCTCAGGCCCGGTAGGTCGAGGTAGTTGGGGTTATCGGTTTTAAAGATCATGTGGAAGTGATCGCCAGCCTGCGATTTCATTACAGATAAACCGTGTAAAAAGCCGCCGCCGCCAAAGTGGTCAGCTACCAGGTTAACAGCAATATAGGTAGTTACCAAACCGCCCAGTATTAAAAAGAATACTTGTATAACGTCCGTATAGCCAATTACTTTCATACCACCCAGAGTGATAATTACGGCAAATATGGCCATCCCCCAAATACAGGCATTTATACTAACGCCCGATATACTGCTTACTGCCAATGCACCTAAATACAGTATAGAGGTAAGGTTAACCACCACATATAATAACAACCAGAAAATAGCCATGATCATAGCTACCGTGCCATTATACCGCTGGTTAAGAAACTGCGGCATGGTGAATATCTTATTTTTAAGGTAAACGGGGATAAAGAAAACCGCTACGATTATCAGTGTAGCTGCGGCCATCCACTCGTAAGTAGCAATGGCAAGGCCCATTTTAAAGCCCGAACCGCTCATGCCTATAAATTGCTCGGCAGAGATGTTTGATGCGATCAATGAGGCGCCAATGGCCCACCAGGTAAGTGAACCTTCTGCTAAGAAATAATCTTTAGAGGTAGCATCCGCATTGTGTTTGCGTCTGTAAACCCAAAATCCGTAAATGGCAACAACACAAAAGTAAATTGCAAATACTACATAATCGCCGTTTGTCAGCTTATTCATTTTTATATAAAGTTTATAATGGTTTGACAATTATAAACTTTATATCACGCTTTATCAAAATATATATGGGGTTTGTTACATTTTGTATGAAAATGTCTTACTTACTCACCGTAACCTGTGTCGGCTCAGATGCTACAATTTGCAATGTATCTTTATACAGTTCTAATACCCCGGTAACGCATAGGTGTTTCTTTTTAAGATTAACCCAATCCAATTGCAGTTTATTACCCTTTACAGCAATAGTGAATTTTTGATTAGGGAAAGCGGCGCCCATATTTAACAGGGTTAAGGTATCGCTAACTATTTTAACGCCATAAACTATATCGCAAAGCGTAACAATTTTGCCCAAGTGGCTTTTAGAATCGGCAAGGTCTATGGTTTGTTTCATTGCCGTTTGTTGGGCTTTCGAGGTGAAACCCAGACCCACAACCAGTAGAATTATTAGTAATGATTTTTTCATGGCGATGGAGTTACTTATAAATTTATGTAATACATCTAAAGTCATGCCAGTAAACAAAAAAAGCCCAACTGTTTAAAGTTGAGCTTTTAATATTAAAAAGATAATCTTATTTCAATTCAGCTGCCCATCCACCGTTGCGTACCATTTTAATGGTCATCTTGTCGCCTGCTTTTACCTGCATTGTTTTGCGGCGGTAATCCATTGCCTGTCGGCCGGCGTTTATGCCATCCTCAAAATAGGTCATGGTATAGGTTTTGCCTTTTTCTAAAAAGTCAAAGTTCAATTCCACCTCTCTGGTTTTTTCTTTGCCATTGGTTATACCGCCAATAAACCATTTTTCGCCTTTGCGTTTGGCAACTACGGCTACTTCACCAATTTTGGCTGCCAGTGCTTTGGTTTCGTCCCAGGTAGTTGGTACGCTGGTAATAAACTCTGTACAATCAGGGCTGCGGTAATAAAGGGTGGGGTTGTCGCATAACATTTGTACGCCGCTTTCAAACACTACATACATAGCCATCTGGTTAACACGCGTGCCAATAGCGGCAGCGTTAGGGCGTGTTGCGCGATAAACCTCTGGCTGCATGTTAATCATAGCACCCGGCGTAAAATCCATTGGGCCAACAGCGTTACGCATAAACGGAAAATAAGTGCTGTTATCAGGCGCTGTGCCTCCCATTTGCTCCAAACCACGTACACCTTCGTAGGATATGAGGTTGGGATATTTATACTCTAAACCGGAAGGCTTAAACGCGCCATGGAAATCAACGAACATTTGATGTTTGGCCGCCTCTTTTACTACATCCTCATAAAAATTAACCATCCATTGGTCGGTACGCTCCATGAAATCTATCTTGACGCCTTTTATGCCCCACTCGTGGAAGGTTTTAAACAGGTCCATATTATTATGCACCGTTAACCAGGTTAACCATAAAATAATACTCACGTTTTTTTCCTTTCCGTAACGGATCAGTTCTTTAACATCAACCTTTGGGTTTGGCGTGTACGGGTCGGTGGTGCTTTTGGCCCAGCCTTCGTCCATCACAATATATTTAACACCATATTTTGAGGCGAAGTCTATATAATACTTATAAGTATCAAGGTTATAGCCCGATACAAAGTTTACATCAGGTCCGTAAGGTGCGGCATCGTTCCACCACTCCCAGCTGGCCTGGCCCGGTTTTACCCATGATGGGTCGGCAATCACACTTTTTGCAGCCAGTTTTAAGGTCATGGTATTTTCTAATAGCTGTTTGTCATCCTTAGTGATAACAAAATAACGCCACGGGAAATTCCTGGTTCCGGTTGTTTTGGCTATATAATCTGCCGATTTTAAAATTTTCTGGCTACGATCACCTTGCGGCTCAAACTCAAGCGGTGTTTTAGGGAAAGTGCCTTCCGCGCCGCTTCCGGTACCTTTTAAAAACATACCCGGATAATCAGACAGGTCAGACTCGCTGATCAATATCTTATATTGTTTCTTGGTATCGATCAACGCCGGTAGGTTAGCCATTTTATCGGTAGCTTTCCAGTCTGTAGATGCTATATGTTGATATAACTCTTCATAAGCAGTTTTAAAACCATTGTTCAACTGTAAGTGCAATAAGTATTCAGACGGAAAATTGATAGCAAAATCCTCGTTCATTACTTCTACATCGCCCTTTTTGCGGGTGATGAAACGATAGGCTACACCATCATCAAATACACGAAACTCTACCGAGTAATCGCCTTTAAAGGTCATTAAAAGATCGTTGTAAGTACTTTTTACAGTCGAAAACTTTAACGAAACATAAGGTTTTATAATTTCTTCTCCTTTAGTTTTTTTGGCTGATATTAACTTAGGGTTTTCGCCAAGCGCGCCATCGCGTAAGGTTAACGCTAAATGGTTTTTAGTTAATAAGTCCTGGCTATTGCCGGATACCGAGTAGTATATTTTATCACCTAAACTAATAGATACTTTTAGCTCGCCATTGGGTGATGTTAGGTCGATAGTTTTTTGTGCAAAAAGCTGCGTTGCCGAAATGGATAACAGCACAAGGCAGCATATAAATTTATTGGTAAACTTCATGGTTTATTGTTGGTTTATTATAGCGGCCTAAAAGTAGGTTTTTTTATTATTGGTGCAGAAAGTTTTTGCGGAAACGTTTGCGAAAGGAAAAGAAAGTCTCAAGAAAGTCTCAGCAGGGTCTCCTGGAAGGGACCCTGCGCTGTGCGCATTGTGCTCATCAGGGTCCCCGTTGGGGGACCCTGATGGGACGGAAAGAAAAAATTTATAAAGGTTGTCATCCTTCGCTATCGCTCAGAATGACAACTCGTTTTTAGATTGTCTTATGACCAATCAAAGTCAACTGTTTTTCCGTTTAACTTCCATTTTTTAGGCTGAAGGTTGGTCATCCAATCCAGCGGCTCCCCTAGTGGCTGTACTTTTGCAGCTTGTGCAAATGCAATTTTTATGGCTGCTTTTTGTGCCTCTCCCATAGCTTCGGGTTGTGCGGAGATAAATAACGGCGCGCCGCTTTGAGCCAGCAGGTCAAGCCATTGTTTATTACGGCTCCATTCAATTTTGGTAGTAAGGCCCACGCAATCGCCATCAACCGCATAAAATTTGTTATGCTGCGGCAAACGGAAACCAAGAGTGTTTACACCCATTTTTGGCGTTCTGTCCCATTCGTTACCACTGGTGTCATCGCCAATTCGGCATAGCTCGAAAATGCCCGCGCTTAAATGGCTCATGGTATTGCAGCCTATAATATAAATACCGTCACCAGCCGCGTCACGAATGTTACGGTACAGGTCCAATATGATCTCGACAGTAGTTTTACTGCGGTCATTAAAGTTCCAGCCTGGTTCGGTAATGCTGTCTTTCATGGCAAAACCCCAGCGGCCGGTAATATCATAGGTGCTAAAATCATGCTTTACCATTTCATAGCCCCAATCTTTATAAAAATCAAAATTGCGCTTAATACGTGCTACGTTTTCTGGTATGGTTGGGTCGAGCACCGGGTTTTTAGGATTGTTTCGGCCTTTTATTTTTGGCGCAAGCAGGCTTGGCTTTTCATCGTGGCGGGCACAAAGCGGGCGCATCCATAAACCCGGGCGCATACCGCTTTTTTTAATTTCATCGCCCAGCAGGTGCATGTCTTTAAACTTATCGTTGGGTTTAGAGAAATCATCGTTCCAGCCGCCATCGCCCGGCAAATAAGGCGAGTAAGTTGCCCAACCCGCGTCAATTACAGAGAATGGTTTGTTATGCGTATCGGTAACCAATTCGCTCATGGCGGCAGTGGTTTGTTTGATCAGATCGAAATTATTTCTGCCGTAAGCAAAATACCAATCGTTAATACCATAAACAGGTTGCTTAGGCAGGCGTGGTTTCTCGCACATTATCCCGCAAAAACGATGATCGGCTTGGAAAGGTGATTCGCCGGACTTGTTTTGGGTGGTAACAATATCAGCGGCATGTAAGGTACGGTTACCCAACATTACCCCATTACCGCCCGAGTGTGTATCTAAAGTAAGTTCTAAGCTATCATTACTTAAACCCCACCAGCAAATACTGTTAGTGCCGGTTTTTACACCGAAGCAGGCAGTTTGTTTGGTGTCATGTATTAACACATACCATGGATTTTTTACCCCGGATGTATTGGTTTTCCATTGCAGGTCGCCGTATGAGCGTTCCCAATGATCGCCTAAAAATAGAGCGTTTGACGGCATATTATGCGCCCATTTTAAACGTACCGCGTTTAATTGTACTGTTGGCGATGTTACATAAACCCCTTTGGCATTACCGTTTGTTTTTACGGTTACTTCAATATCTTGATAACTAAACTTAGAACCGTTACTGCCTTTCAATTGAAACCATTCATCGCCTGATTGTGCCCAAACTTCGTTTGGCAAATTTATAGCAGTCGTTTGTGCTGATGTAGCATAAGTTACACGGCTTAATAATACAGCCACAGCAGTAGTTGCCGAAAATTGAAGGAAATGTCGTCTTTGCATAGTTATAATTGGCGATGTGCCTGGGAAAATCTATTTGGTTATAATTAATTTGCTAAACATACAAGAATATTAGCATTTACCTAAAATTGAATTAACATTTTTGAGCAAAAAATTAAGCGTAATAAGTAACCCGAAAAATAATAGTGTAATTTGTACATTAAGTATTAAAAAAAAATTAATTTGCGTCAGCAATTAATAACCAAGAGTAAATCGAATTTTTTAATACAACTAACTAATAAACAACATGTTACTGTTAGGAATTGATATAGGCACCTCGTCTGTAAAAGTATCAGTAGTTGATGCTTCTACCCAAAAAACGGTAGCTACGGCGCAATATCCGGATATGGAATCGCCAATTACCGCGCTACAGCCAGGGTGGGCAGAGCAATCGCCACAAATGTGGTGGGAGCAAACCCAAAAAGCCATTGAACTGTGCAATAGCTCTAAAAAATATAACCCGCTTGATATTTCGGCCATTGGTATTGCTTACCAAATGCATGGCTTGGTATTGGTTGATAAAGACCAGAAATTATTACGTGATAGCATTATTTGGTGCGATAGCCGCGCGGTTGAGATCGGTGAAAAAGCATTTGATACCATTGGGCGCGAACAATGCTTGTCGCATTTATTGAACTCGCCAGGCAACTTTACCGCCAGCAAATTGGCCTGGGTAAAGCAAAACGAGCCCGAGGTATACGGCCAAATAGATAAAATAATGCTCCCAGGCGATTTTATTGCCATGAAGCTAAGCGGTGAGATCACTACTTCTATATCGGCATTGTCTGAAGGGGTGTTTTTTGATTTTCAGACCAACAGTTTATCAAAAGACGTTATTGAATATTATGGGTTCAGCGAAAGCTTGTTCCCGTCAATTCAGCCAGTATTTTCCAATCATGGCGGTGTATTGGCTTCTGTAGCGCAGCAGTTGGGGTTAAAAGCAGGTATCCCGATAGCTTATAAAGCCGGCGACCAGCCCAATAACGCGCTATCATTAAATGTATTAAACCCGGGTGAGGTTGCCGCCACGGCAGGAACATCGGGCGTTATATATGGTGTAAGCGATGAGTTAACCTATGACCCGCAATCGCGCGTTAATACCTTTGCACATGTTAATTATACCGAGCAACAAAAAAGTCTGGGCGTACTGTTATGCATAAATGGCACAGGTAGTCTATATCGTTGGACTAAGAACCTTTTTGGATCGGCAGTTAGCTATACGCAGATGAATGAGCTGGCTACAAAAGCGCCGCTCGGCAGCGATGGCTTGCGTATATTGCCTTTTGGTAACGGTGCAGAACGTATGCTGAATAATGAACAGATAGGGGTACATCTGCAAAACATCGATCTAAACCTTCATACCCAGGCACATATATTTAGAGCGGTGCAAGAAGGTATTGCCTGCGCTTTCCGTTACGGTGTTGATATTATGCGCGAGAATGGTATGAGCCCCAACATCATCCGTGCAGGTAAAGCTAACCTGTTTTTAAGCGACCTTTTTGCGCAAACTTTTGTAAACGCTACCGGTATCCCGGTTGAGTTATATAATAATGACGGCAGTGTAGGTGCCGCTTTAGGGGCGGGTATCGGTGCAAACATATTTGCATCGCCAGCCGAAGCATTTGCCAAAATGGAACGCATTCAGGTAATTGAACCGACATCAACAAGCTTTGAACCTGTCTACCAGGAATGGAAAACACTATTGAAAAAACAATTAAAAAGTAATCAGTGAAATCACCCTAACAATCGGTGAAATCAATCCAATAATCAGTGAAATCAAAAAAATAATATTATGAGTATAGTAACAGGCGAAACAGAGTTTTTTAAAGGAATTAGCCAAATTAAATACGAGGGCTTAGGGTCTGATAATCCATTGGCTTTTAGATGGTATGACGCGGATAAAGTTGTAGCCGGCAAAACAATGAAAGATCACCTGCGCTTCGCAGGTGCTTACTGGCACTCGTTTGTAGGTAATGGTGCCGATCCGTTTGGCGAACCAACCCACATATTTGAATGGAACAAAAAAGCCGACCCTATTGAGCGCGCCAAAGACAAAATGGATGCAGCATTTGAGTTTTTAACCAAAATGAACCTGCCTTATTATTGCTTCCATGATGTTGACGTAGTTGATTATGGCAATGATATTAATGAAAACGACCGCCGCTTACAAGCCCTGGTTGATTATGCCAAACAAAAGCAAGCCGCCAGTGGTGTAAAATTGCTTTGGGGTACATCAAACCTATTCTCTAACCGCAGGTATATGAATGGCGCGGCTACTAATCCTGATTTTCATGTATTATCGCATGGTGCCGCGCAAGTTAAAGCAGCTATTGATGCAACTATCGCATTAGGTGGCGAGAATTACGTTTTCTGGGGCGGACGCGAAGGTTATATGACCTTATTGAATACCGACATGAAACGCGAGCAAGAGCATTTTGCAAAGTTCTTACATACAGCGAAAGACTATGCACGCAAACAAGGCTTTAAAGGAAACTTCTTTATCGAACCAAAACCTTGCGAGCCTACCAAGCACCAGTATGACTATGACTCGGCTACTGTATTTGGCTTTTTGCAAAAATATGGTTTGCTGGACGATTTTAAATTGAACATTGAGGTTAACCATGCTACATTGGCGGGTCACACCTTCCAGCATGAGTTACAGGTTGCAGCGGATTCAGGGTTATTAGGCTCGATAGATGCTAACCGTGGCGATAACCAAAACGGTTGGGATACAGACCAGTTCCCGAATGATATTAATGAGATAACCGAGTCTATGATGATCATATTAGAAGCCGGCGGCCTACAAGGCGGTGGTATTAATTTTGATGCCAAGATCCGCCGTAACTCAACCGATCCTGCTGATCTATTCTATGCGCACGTTGGTGGTATGGATATTTTTGCCAGGGCTTTGATCACTGCGGATAACATACTGCAAAAATCAGCATATAAAAAACTGCGTAAAGACCGTTACTCGTCATTCGATACCGGCAAAGGCAAAGAATTTGAAGAAGGTAAACTTTCTTTAGAGGACCTGAGAGCTTATGCCATACAAAACGGTGAGCCTGCTGTCAGCAGTGGTAAACAGGAGTATATAGAGAATTTGATAAATAGGTATATCTAAACTATATATTTTTTTAAATGTGAAAGTCCTGGCTATGATGGTCGGGACTTTTTGTTGAGATTATTACCGGCTTTTTTTTGCCCATCTAAAAATCTGGTACTTTGGTTTATATTTCTCGTATTGCGGAGTGGGCCAAAAACCATCTTCTTTATATTCAGAAACCCAGATCTGCCCATCAAACATATCAATAAAGCCTGAAACTTCTCCGTTTGGATAAGGTTGAATTACCCTGATATCACCGGGTGTAGGTTTATAGTTGACCATGCTTACCGTATCAAAACCTGCTTTTATTAAAAAAGGTCCGTAGTCTTTTGATGCCGAGGGATGTCCGGTAGTATTTAAGCCACCGGCTTCCAGTGCCAATCGTATAGCTTTTGCGTGGATGTCTTCAGTGCTTTGCGCATGCACACAAGTGGTGTTACTTAAAAACAGGCCACAGATTAAAGAAAAACAGAAAAAAGATTTCATGTGAAATAGTGGTTTGGTTATCAAAGCTAATTATAAATTTTGGATTTTAATTAGCCTGTCAGCTCATGTTTTCTTAAATCAGGATAAGCTATATTTGTTAAATCTATATGACTTTAGAAAAACGCGATTATGATGCCATTGTAGTAGGCTCCGGGCCAAACGGGCTTGCCGCCGCTATATTATTGCAACAGCAAGGGTTATCCGTTTTGATATTGGAGGGTAAGGATGTGATAGGTGGGGGGCTAACCTCGGCCGAATTAACATTACCGGGTTTTATCCATGATGTTTGCTCGGCAATTCATCCATTGGCAGTAGCATCGCCATTTTTTAAAACTTTGCCGCTGGCAGATCATGGATTGGAATATATACAACCTACATTGGCAGCAGCACACCCATTTGATGATGGTACGGCCGCAATTTTAGATAACTCCATTAAAAAAACCGCTGATTACCTGGGCGAAGATGTACAAACCTACACCGCTCTAATGCGCTCGATAACCGGCGCATGGCCCTTAATTGATCAGGACGCTTTAGGTCCGTTACATTTTCCGGCACATCCGTTGGCAATGGCAGAGTTTGGTTTGAAAGCATTAAGCAGTGCTACCACCTTTGCCAAACGCTTTAAAACTACACAGGCACGCGGTTTATTTGGCGGCATGGCGGCACACGCTATACAACCTTTAAGTAATTTAAGCACTACCGCAATTGGTTTGGTACTAATGACTACCGGGCATTTAAAAGGATGGCCTATACCCAAAGGTGGTTCGGCCAGTATAGCAACGGCATTAGCTGGTTATTTTAAGTCGATAGGCGGGACGATACAAACCGGAACCTATGTGACATCATTAGATCAGCTACCATCGGCACAAGCGGTATTATTCGATGTAACGCCAAAGCAAATTTTGCAGATAGCAGGACATAAATTCTCATCTATTTACAAATGGCAGTTGGAGCGTTACCGCTATGGTATGGGTGTATTTAAAATTGACTGGGCGTTAGACGGCCCAATACCTTTTACTGCTGATGAATGTAAGCAAGCCGGCACCATACACTTAGGTAATACTTTTGAAGAGATTGCAGAAGGAGAGTTGATGACAAGCAAGGGCCGACAAGCCGAAAGGCCCTTTGTACTGCTGGCCCAGCAAAGCTTGTTTGATAAAACGCGCGCGCCCGAAGGCAAACAAACCGCCTGGGCATATTGCCATGTCCCTAACGGATCTATCCAGGATATGACCGCCATTATTGAAAATCAGGTAGAGCGTTTTGCGCCGGGTTTTCGCGATAGTATAATAGCTAAACATACTATGAACGCTGCTCAGATTGAGGCATATAATCACAACTATATAGGCGGCGATATTAACGGTGGGATACTGGATATCGGCCAATTGTTTACCAGGCCGGCTTTGCGTTGGTCGCCTTATAAAACATCAGCAAAAGGATTATATATCTGTTCATCATCTACACCACCAGGTGGCGGTGTGCATGGTATGTGTGGGTATAATGCGGCTAAGAAGGTTTTGAAGGATATTTTCAACCTGGAAGTTTAAAAGTTATTGTTTCCTAATTGGCGCTCTTCCTATAAACCTGTCATTTCCCAACAAAAAGTCAATTGCTTTTATAACGTTTCTATCTATACTTTCTTCATTCTTTAAATTAGAAATATATCTAATCATCTCAAATTGTAAAGAAGGTGTTAAAGCGTCAAAAATGGCTTTAGCTTCTTTGTTAAGCGATAAAGCCTTTACCAGTTTAGGGTGTGGTGTTATTACATGTACAGCAGGATCAAATTCTATTTTAACAGCAATGGTTTCGCCTATCTTTTTTGGCGAGTTTTTAAGCATGGAAGTATTGATATATAATCTCCAGATATCTTTTAGTTTTATTAACCGCTGTAAAAAAGGTTTGTCGTTAATAAAACCTTTAACCGGTATGGGGCCTTTATTTTTTTGCGCTTGCGTAAAAAGTTGGGCTAATACATCATCAGGTAACGATACGTAAGGATTTATACCTACTATCTCTATTTTAGCATTGAAACACAGCATAAACTATAGCTTTGATGTTTTAGTAAATAAAAAAGCCTCTCAAATTTCTTTAAAAGGCTTCACAGTGTGAACCTATTGGACGTTTTTCGAACCATTTTATGCAGGAATTAAAGCAGATGGCAGAATTTAAACGACTGAATATAATAATTTAACTTTTAGATACTAAATTTTAGTAGTTTGAAATCCCCTTATTACTTAACATAATAATTAAAATATCAGGATCGAGTTTAAATTTTATGGATTGAGTCTTTTGCAAAATCTGTAACCTATTAGAAATAATATTGTTTGGGTGTTTATAATCGGTGAGTTCAAGCCGACTTTTCAGCTGGCTAGGTTAGGACCCTTACTGTTATTTCTCGATCTAATTCCTAGAAATCACCGATATTAAACCCGCAGCAGGCGATGAACACCGGTCATTAATTCAAATAGAACACAAAGGCATGGAAGTATCGTCTGTTGTATTTGACGGAACGGATATGCTGTGAGGTTATTTAATGCAGAGGGAGGCCAACGAAAACAAAATTACATTTGATTACAGGCCCGCCAATGTTCAGTTGGTGGAATTAAACGGTGAGATAAAAGCGAACCTGAAAGTAACGGCCAGTAACAACAAATCATCTGTTTTAATCAGTATGCCGCAGTTTGCCATCCGAACACTAAAATTAAGTGCGGCGCAATAATCCATAAAATATTTTCAAATTTGCTAAATCGTTTTTTTTATCTAATTTGCAGCTTAATAACCAATTATAATAGATCATCTTGTCTGTTAATATAATAATTAAATGACCGACAGAGTTTCATTTGCCTTGCTCATATTATTGACGGTTTGTATAAATATTTGCGCGATGATACTTCCAGAATTAATAATCCAGTAAAGCATAAAATAGAAATACAGTTAGTGCTATAACTCATATTGTTGATGATAAAGAAATATTTAACAATCTTTTTCCTTTTGTTAGGGACATTGGCTAAGGCGCAGGGCCCGGCACAGTATGTTAATCCGTTTATTGGCGCCAGTACAAGCGCGGCAGATGCCGGAGTATACCATGGTCTCGGTAAAACATTCCCCGGTGCAGCTACACCCTATGGTATGGTGCAGGTTAGCCCCAACACCATAACCGGCGGCGATAACGGTTCGGGGTATAGCCATGAACATACCAGCATAGAAGGTTTTGCCTTTACCCAGATGAGCGGCGTGGGCTGGGACGGTGACCTGGGTAACTTTTTGGTGATGCCCACAGCAGGAAAACTAATAACGGTTGCTGGTAAGGTTGACCATCCCGAAGGCGGCTACCGGTCTCATTTTTCAAAAAAAAGCGAAAAAGCCTCGGCAGGTTATTATTCCGTTTTATTGACCGATCATCATATTAAAGCTGAAGCAACTGCTGCAGCGCATAGCGGAATACTGCGTTTTACTTTTGCACCGAACACCCGGTCGCGCATTCAAATTGATCTGGCCCGTCGTGTAGGCGGCACTTCTACCTCGCAGTACGTCAAAGTCATTGGCGATCATACGATCGAAGGCTGGATGAAATGTAGCCCCTTAGGCGGCGGCTGGGGCGATGGCAAGGGAAGCGCCGATTATACCGTTTACTTTTATGCCCAGTTTAGTAAGCCATTGAAAAATTATGGTGTTTGGAGCGCTAATATCCCTGATAACCAGCCGAGATTGACTGAAGATGTAGAAAGCGCAAAATATCAAAAGTTAATTGCTGATGCAGCAGTTTTAAAAGGCATTAACGGAATGGAGGGTAAGCATATGGGCTTTTATACCGAATTTGCCACAACAGCCAACGAACAGGTTTTGCTTAAATCGGGCATATCGTTTGTCAGCATTGCCGGGGCAAAACATAATTTGGAAACTGAGATCAAAGGGTTTGATTTTGACGCGGTGCACCAGCTAGCCGTGCAGCTTTGGAACAATGCTTTGTCAAAAGTGGCTATTACAGGTGGTAATAAAGAACAAAAGACAGTTTTCTATACTGCATTATACCACACCATGATTGATCCGCGAATAATGGAAGATGTGGATGGCCAATACCCGGGGGGTGATGGGAAAGCGCATCGGTCCGCTGGGTTTACCAAACGAACCATTTTTAGCGGGTGGGATGTTTTCAGGAGCCAAATGCCTTTACAAACTATCATTAATCCCTCGCTGGTAAATGATATGATCAATTCGCTGGTTTCGCTGGCGGATGAAAAGAAGAAAAATTACCTGGAGCGCTGGGAAATGATGAACGCTTACAGTGGCTGTATGATTGGCAATCCGGCAGTCTCGGTTATTGCCGACGCTTATGAGAAAGGCATCCGCAATTTTGACGTGCCCAAAGCCTACCAGTTAGCCGTAAACTCAGTAGATCAGTTTGGAAACGGCGCGAAAGGCTATACTGCGGAACCGCTAAGTATTTCTTACACGCTGGAATATGCCTACGCCGATTGGTGTGTTGGCCAAATGGCAAAGTCTATGGGTAAAATCGCTGATGCTGAAAAATATATGGGCAGGGGTCAGGACTATAAAAATATTTTCGATGCCGAAAAAGGCTGGTTCAGACCCCGTGATAAAGACGGCAAATGGACGAGCTGGCCAGATTCGGGCCGCCAGAAGCAATGGTATGGCACTATTGAAAGTAATCCTTACCAGCAAGGTTTTTTTGTGCCCCAGGATGTGCCTGGTATGGCAAAGCTGATGGGGGGAAATCAAAAGGTAATTGCCGACCTGGAGAACATGTTCAACAAAACGCCGGATAACATGATGTGGAATGATTATTATAATCATGCTAACGAGCCTGTTCATCATGTACCTTTTTTATTTAACAGGCTGGGCGCACCCTGGTTAACTCAAAAATGGACACGTGCAATTTGCAGGCGTGCCTATCATAACAATGTTGAAGGCCTGGTAGGCAATGAGGACGTAGGACAAATGTCGGCCTGGTATGTGCTGGCAGCAAGCGGTATGTACCCAGTTTGTCCCGGTGATACCCGGCAGGAAATTACGAGCCCCGTGTTTGACAAAGTTGTTTTTAAGCTCGACCCGCATTATGCAAAAGGCAAAACGTTTACGATAATAGCCCATAATAACTCGGCGGCAAACATTTATATACAAAACGCTAAGTTAAATGGGCTGAGTTACAACAAATGTTACATTGATTTTAGGGATGTAACTAACGGGGGAACATTAGAACTTACCATGGGCGCAGCACCGAATAAAAACTGGGGTATCGCTAATTAAAGGAGTATGGCCGGGAAGTATCAACCATTGAATTTGCAGGCATGTTATTCAGCCGACCAGTTTTCAGCCTGCCGTCACCCGGCAAAAAGATCCAGCGCCGAAAGGGCGACAGCTAAGCTATATTGCTGATATGGTCCAGGGCGACGGTTGGATTTGCCGTATTGAATAAGTTAAATAACAATTTATATGAAAAACTTTATCAAATTATTTATCACTGCTTCGGCAATAGGCTGTGCAAGCATTAATATCCAGGCGCAGACGATAAGCCCGTTCCATGCGGGCGACCGTGTGGTTTTTTTAGGTAATAGTATCACCGATGGCGGGCACTACCATTCATACATCTGGCTGTATTATATGACACATTTCCCAAATATGCGGATAACCTGTATTAACGCGGGGATTGGCGGTGACAATGTTAAACAAATGGCGGACCGGTTTGACGATGATATATTACCAAAAAAACCAACCGTATTAACTGTAACCTGGGGGATGAACGATAGCGGGTATTTTGAATGGTATAAGCCTGATGCTGCTGATTATGCCGTAAAAAGCGTACAATTAGCCGAACAGCGGTACGCGGTATTGGATGAAAAATTAAAAAAAATATTCGGCGTAAGAAAGATATTTATTTTAGGTTCACCGTATGATGAAACCACCACCAGTAATCCTAACCGGTTATATCACGGCAAAGCTGCAGCTTTTCAGCAATTGATAGATTTTCAGCAGGCTACAGCTCAGAAAAATGGGTGGGACTTTGTTGATTTTGACCGGCCGATGTCGGCCATCAACCTGCGCGAGCAAGCCAAAAACCCTGCATTTAGCTTAACCCCCAATGATCGCATCCATCCCGATAACGACGGCCACTTGGTGATGGCCTACCTGTTTTTAAAAACACAGGGACTGGCTAACAAAGTGGTTGCCGATGTAGCTATTAATGCTTTAGATAGAAAGGTATCCAAATCTGTTAATAGCACTGTAACTAATTTGACCGGATCGGATGATGAACTGGCCTTTGATTACATGGCCAATTCGCTGCCTTATCCTATCGATACCATTCCACGCGCTTGGGGTAATAGGAAAAAGCAGTCAGAAGCTTTAACATTGATACCTTTTATGCAGGAGTTTAATCGGGAGTTGTTAACTGTACGAGGGTTAAAAAGCGGAATTTACCAGCTAACTATCGATAACGAACCAATAATCAACTATACGGCACAGGAGTTGGCTGAAGGCGTTAACCTGGCCGAACAAACCAATACGCCGCAATACCAGCAAGCTATCCAAATACGGGAATTAAATGAAGAACGATGGGAAATTGAGCGTAGGCTGCGTAATTATGGCTATGTAGAATTTGGCTTGTTGAAAAATAAGGGCCTATTGTTTGCCGATAATCGCGCGGCGATGGACACGGTTGAAAAGGCGTCTATTAAAGATATTTTTATTCGCGGCAATAAGGATAACTACATGAAGGCACAATATAAAACGTTGCGTAACGCCTGGCAAAAGGAGATGGATGTACTAACTGATGAAATTTATGCAATCAACAAACCACAAAAACATCATATACAGATAAAGGAAATAAAATGAAAAAACCAATATTAAAACACTTTATTACCGCTTTGCTGCTTGTATTGGCTGGCTGCGTGATAGCTAACGCAGCCACAGTTGATACCGCGCTTACTTACAGCAACGCAATGCATAGAAACATTAAAGCTGTTGTGATAAAACCTGACAATTATGATTCAGACAACCGGTACCCAACCCTTTATCTTTTACATGGTTTCAGCGGTAATTATACCGATTGGATTACGAAGGTGCCGGCGATAAAGAAACTTGCAGACCAATATCATGTAATTATTGTTTGCCCCGATGGCGCTTTTGCTGGCTGGTATTTAAATAGCCCGGTGAATAAAGACTTAAGGTACGAAACTTACGTGGCCGTTGAGTTGGTAAACTGGATTGATAAACATTATAATACTATAACCGACCCGTCAGAACGAGCAATAACAGGATTGAGTATGGGCGGGCATGGCGCATTATACCTGGCAATTAAACACCAGGATGTTTTTGGAGCGGCGGGCAGTATGAGCGGAATTGTTGATCTGTCGCCTTTTTCAGAAAGTTTTGGCATTGACCAGGTACTCGGAAAATATAATACCAATCGCGAAAACTGGGAACAAAGCAGTGTTGTTAATTTAATAGGATTGATAAACACCAAGTCGCTGGCTATAACCTTTGACGTAGGTGTAGATGATTTTTCATACAAAGTTAATCTTAACCTTCATGAAAAATTGACGGAGAAAAAGATTCCGCATGACTTTACAGTGCGTCCCGGAGCGCATACCTGGGAGTACTGGAGCAATTCTATTAACTACCAGATGCTATATTTCAGTCGTTTTTTTAATAAATCTATAAAAAATTAAGAGAATGAAATATCAAAAAGGGCGAGGAGTATTAAACAAATAATAAAATTCAAATCATTGGGATGCGTTATTTTCAAAAAATCGCTTGCTCCAAACAGAAAATGATATTTGCGAAAATAAACGTGGAAATAATAATTAGAATAATATAAAAATAAATTTGCTAAATCGTTTTTGTCCCGTATCTTAGTGTCATCAAAGTTGACCACTTTGTTTATAAAACCAATTATACTTATATCATTTTTATTTTTTGTTGCAAACACAGTTTACTATTAGTTGCTAAATCGTTTTTTCGAGTAGTTTTAAATTGTTGGGGGTTCAATTGATTATACTATTAATTATAAAAACTTAATATGAAGAAAATTTACTTTCCTTTAGTTGCTTTTCTGGTTGTTACTTCGCTAAGCTTTACTTTAGTTATACAGTCGTGTAAAAAAAGTGAAAGCTTTTTAGCATCTACTTCAACCACCAATCTAAATCAAACTACCGTATTTGCCGATAGTGCTAAAACTATGGGCTTCCTTGCTAATATTTATACCAGCATTGGGTTTAGTAGTTCCGCTAACAGGTTTGGCAATGGCGGTTTAGACGCAGCCAGTGATGAAGCTGAACCTTTCAACACCAAAGCGACAGATGCTTCTGGTTTTGCCACCGGTACAATAAACGCTGGTACTATTAGTAATCAGGCGTATAATACTTGCTATACTAATATCAGGGCGGTGAACCAGTTATTGGCGAATATTAGCAAGACTGCTATGAAAGCTGTAAACAAAACACAGGTTGTTGCAGAGGCCAGGTTTTTACGTGCATGGTATTATGCAATTTTATTACAACACTACGGCGGCGTTCCGTTAGTTGGCGATAGCCTCCTTACTTATACTACACCTATTAATGTAAAGAGGGCCACTTTTGCTGCTACTGTAAGCTACATTACTTCAGAGTGTGATGCTGTTGAGCCTATTCTTCCCATTACACAAAGTGGGCTTAATTATGGCCGTGCATCTGGCGGCGCTTGTTTGGCCTTAAAGGCAAGGGTGTTGTTGTGGGCCGCAAGCCCATTGTTTAACGGTACTACTTTGCCAACTGATGCCGGTGCAAGCTCATCCGGCGCAGTGGATCCTTCATTGGTAGGGTATCCAACGCCTGATCCAACCCGCTGGCAACTGGCCGAGAATGCGGCATTGGCAGTTATCTCATCAGGACAATATTCCTTAAATACTACGCCCGCTACAGGCATAGCTACTACAGTGCCGGGTGCAGGATTCCAGGGTTTGTTTACGATGAGGACAAATCCTGAGTGTATTTTACAAGTAATGGAGGGTGCGAATTATGATCTTGAAAGCTTATTTCTTCCTCCTTCCCGTTCTGGCGGCGGCGGCGGGTTTCCTTACCAGGATATGGTGGACGCATTCCCTATGAACAATGGTAAGTTAATAACCGACCCAACATCCGGTTATGATCCTGCTAATCCTTATAGCAATCGCGATCCCCGGTTTAATTACACTATTATCCATGATCAAACTCCGCTATTGATACGGAACAGTTCGGGCCAGGCCATAGGAACTGGTCCTGTAAATATTTATAATGGTTTAGGTAACGACGGAACTCCCGATGCAGTTCATATAGGAACAGTTACCGGTTATTATCATAATAAAATGCTTGATCCTAATGGGCTTGCCGCTACTCTTTTCAACACGACCAATCGTTGTATACCTCTTATGCGGTACGCTGAGGTATTGCTTAACTATGCAGAAGCTGCAAACGAATTTGAAGGACCAACTAACAATGTTTATGACGCCATTAAGTCTGTACGCACACGTGCAGGCTTAAATCCTGCCGCATTGCCTACCGGTCTTAGCCAAAGCCAAATGCGTACTTATATTCAAAACGAAAGGCGCATTGAGCTGGCTTATGAGGGATTTAGGTTTTGGGACGTAAGGCGCTGGAAAATAGCAACTACGACCGAAAATATACAGGCGCAAGGTATGGAGGTTGATAAAACAACCACTTCAACAGCTTATAATTTATTTAATGTTACCAAGCACAACTTCCGCCCGGCAATGTATTTATGGCCGTTCCCGTTATCTGAGACGGGTAAATCGCCCACACTTGTTCAAAACCCGGGCTATTAATTAAAAAATAAAAGTTGTTAGACGATAAATTAAAAAACCATTATGAATATCCAATTTACATTAAAAAAGAATATTTGTCTGCTTGTGGCGTGTATAGCCTTTGTTTGGACATCATGTAGGCTTGAAAAGATATCGCCGGTGGCCGAGTCTGCTAAAGACATTACCGGTACATGGAAAGTAATAAGCGCTACACGCAACGGCACTAACCTAATTCCTGTTTTTGATTTTTCACAGTTCAATATAAAATTTGATGCATCGGCAGGAACTTATAGTTTGGTGAATCCTGTTCCGTTTATCATCGCTGCCGACGGTAAGTTCGCTTTGGACGATCCGAATTTTCCATTCAAGATAACATTTACCGCTACTGGTTCATCATCTGTTACTACAGTATTTAATTATCCCATAGTATCAGGTGCAAGGCAAATAACGCTCACTTTCAGCCCGGGATGCGCTCAAAACAGTTATGTATATACATTGATTAAAAAATAATCCTATACTAAATTTATATAGATGAAAACACGTTTACGTATAAAAGGAAAAAAATTATGGTTGCTGTGCGCAGTAGTATTGCTGGGCATTTCCTTAAGCTGTTGTTATTTAATTATTAACAGCGTTAACCAACCTGCCAGCGCGGTTGTTGGTTCAACCGTTTCTATAACGGTTAATGCTACTTCGCATACCAATAGCAGCGGCACGGCACACATGATATTTGGCATCCTGGCTCCAAAAGGATGGAACCTTTCAAAAAATGCTAAAGTAACTTATACAAGCAGCAAAGGAAATGGAAACATGACCCTGATACCAGCCGCCATAATTAATAACCATGCAGGTGGTTTAAGTTGGGCAGCCTACATGAAATCTTTTTTTGGCCTGGAGGGAAACCTGATAGATGATATGGAATGGATACCTTTTCAAAGCGACGCCATAATTACTTACGCCAATGGTGATCTAATGACCGTAGCTATTAACATACAGATCACAAATATTGGAGCGGATAACAATCCTACCCTGGTAAAGCTTGCTTATGTTATTGCTAACGATGTGAACGCCTTTACTTTTGACGGTAACGACGGTGATTCCAGCCCGACAAGTGAATATTATAATGAGTTTACCACACCATGTTTTTCGCTCACCGGCGGAACCGGAGACCTGGTAGATTTTTGTAACCCGCAGTTAACCACCATTGATCCCCCAAAATCATTAGATAATGATATTGTAACACTTACTTACAACAATAACATAGTGAGCACTCCATTGGGAACAAACGCGGCAAACCCGGCGGTTTATATTTGTGCTACCGCCACCACCAGCGATGGTAAAACATTAAATGCATGTACGCCAGGACCTAAAACAATGATGACACAGACGTCCGCCGGCAGCGGAGTGTACCAGATCACTTTCTGGCCAAAGGCGTTATTCGGCGCAACCACCGGACAGTCTATAGTAAGTATGACCTATTATATCACTAACCAGGCCGGTACTATACAGGTAGGGTATGGCAATACCGCCGCCGCGTTTACTTATAAATTTAAATGTTTATAATACCAGGCCGGGCTTTTTACGCCCGGCCTAAAACAGGTATCTAAGTGATTATATCAGCCTTTGTATAGCGCAAAACGAGATATAAAGGCCCTAATTATGTTTCAATTATATTAACAATTTAAATCTGATTCTATGCTCTATTGCTACTCAAAGAAATACTTAACAGGGATCATTATGCTGCTGATGGCTACTGTAAGTTACGCTCAAAAGGAAACGCCGGCTGCCATTGGGTCCGTGCGACCTGGCTACATAAGCGGTACAATGCTTGATGAATTCAGCAGGCCACAACAAGGTGTATTTGTATCGATAAAAGGCGATACTACCCATGTTGTGTCTAACGCTATCGGATTTTTTGAGATAAAAGCTGTCACTGGAGCTGTGCTGGTTTTTAAGTTTAAGGATCATGAAGTGCGTGAAGTTGTTTCCAACACATCTAATAACTTTACCGTTAAACTGGAACAAGATCATTTGATATTTCCTGATAAGGTGCAGGTGCTTTATGGCGTTGCCAATAGATCGAACATGCTTGGTTCTATAGCTACTGTTTATACAGATCAGCTGACAACAACTCCGGCATCACTCGATGTTTACGCGCTTCCTGGGCAGCTTTCTGGCCTATATACGCAGCAATCCAGTGGCTTTACCGCTTTTAACACCACATCATTAACTGTCTCTGGTGGCATACCAGGAAACACCATAGCCGGGTCAACACGTAACGCAGTATCAACTGATAATACAGAGTTTGCCGTTACCGTTAGGGGCCAAACACCTATAACGGTTATTGACGGTGTTCAACGTGAGATATCTTCTATCGATCCGGAATCTATTGAATCAATATCTGTGCTGAAAGACGGGTTATCTACCATTCTTTTAGGCGTAAATAGTTCACGTCCAGTAATTTTAATTACTACTAAACGTGGTAAAGAGGGCCCGCCGAAGATCACTTTTACCGCTGAAGAAGGTATACAGAAGTCATTGAGTATCCCAACTCCGCTGTCGGCTTATGAATACGCTTATCTGATCAACGAAACACTGACAAGCGACGGAAAATTACCACAGTATTCGGCTGCAGATTTTACTGCCTATCGTAACCATAGCGATCCATACGGTCACCCGGATATTAACTGGTTTAATACAATACTCAACAACGAGGCACCGCAAACTGCCTATAAGTTAAATATCAACGGCGGTACAAATGTAGCCAAGTACACCGTATCATTAGGTTACTATGACCAGACCGGTATATTTAAAACTGCCAACGAGATTCCGTATAATACCAATAACGATCTCACCCGTTATACTATCAATTCGGACATTGCTGTGCAGGTTAATAAAAATCTGAACGTCGACCTGCAGTTATTCGGTCGCGTGCAAACTACCAATCAGCCTGGTGCAACTAATAACAATGGATCTTTAGGATATAACTACGTATTAAGTTCATTGTTCAATACCCCCAGTAACGCTTATACTCCAATCAACCGTAATGGATCTTTTGGTGGCAGCAACATTGGCGGTAATACAGGTACTTTTAGTAATAACTTATTGGCTATGACCGAATATTCTGGTTACGTACAGAATAACGCAAACGATATATTAGCCAATCTTGACCTTACTTATAACCTAAACAGTGTGACCAAAGGATTAACGGCTAAAATGAAAGGTAACCTTTCTTACCAGTCGGTTTCTACGCTTAATCGTGGCATACAAAATAATTCTTATTTGTACAATAAAGACAGTACTTACTCAGTTATCGGTGGGCAATCTGCGCAAACCAATGTGTTTTCACAAGTATATACCTCTCGCCAATCCTTCGGCCAGGCATCCCTTAATTATGACAGGCAATTTGGCAAACATAGTATAAGCGCTGTGGCTTTGTATGACATTAAAGAATTTAACTCCAATTACGACCTAACTGAGAATACTACTAATATTGCCTTGAGGGTTGGTTATAATTATAACGGCAAGTACCTGGCGGAAGCTGCCGTGAACCGGAGTGGTAATAACTATTATCCGCCGGGCCTCCAGTTCGGTACTTTTTATGCAGGCGGATTAGGCTGGCAAATGGGTAAAGAAGATTTTATCAAGGATAATGTTGAATGGATAAGCAGTTGGAAATGGCGCGGTACTTACGGCCGTACAGGCAATGCCAACATAACCTCCAATAGTTCATTGTATTTTGCATACAATCAAACTTATGCTTCGGGCAATGCGGCCGCCGGCAAATTTTTAAATATAGGCACCGGCTATAGTCCAGCTTATTATGGTTATGACAATAGCCTGGCTAACCCTTACATTACCTGGGAAAGTGCAGACAAAATTGATTTTGGTACCGATATAAGCATGTTTAAAGACCATTTCATGGTAACTGCCGATTACTATCATGATCGTTATTTTAATGTGCTTGGCATAAGGGGCAATACCATTGCCCTGCTTGGTGCGCAATACCCGATCGAAAATATTGGTATCAATCTTTACCAGGGAGTTGAGTTAAGTTTGACCTATAAAGGCAATGTGGGCAACTTTAATTATTTTGTAACCGGCAATGGTAACTTACAGGCGTCAAAAATTATTTATAACGATGAATTAACTCCTCAATATCCTTGGAACAAACGGACTGGCCTTCCTGTTTCCGGTACATTTTATGGATACACCTCTCTCGGCTTTTATCAAACCGCACAGGATGCGGCAACCAGCGCGCATATAGTTGGTTACACGCCACAACCAGGTGATATCAAATATAAAGATCTTAACGGCGACGGTGTAATCAATCAATATGATCAGTCTACCATCGGCGGCACCAAACCATTGATCTTTTATGGTTTAAATTTCGGTTTTAGCTATAAAGGTTTCAGCTTCTCGGCTATTATACAAGGTGTTACTAACAGGCAGATAAGTGTAGAAAATAACGTAATAGACAATTTCGGTCTTGACTTTTCTACCAATAACGGGCAAGCTTATTTATCATCTACAGGGAGGTGGACGCCTGAGACTGCCAGCACTGCCACCTTACCAAGATTGGCGGTATCAACTGCAGGCAGTAATGCGCAGTTCTCCAGCTTCTGGCTTAAATCCGGTGACTATGTACGGTTAAAAAATGCCGAAATTGGTTATTCACTACCTTACAATGCTACCAGACACCTTAAATTGGCAGGCATAAGGTTTTTTGTGAACGGTGAAAACCTGGTGACCCTGGCAGGCTTTAAAGGAATGGATCCGGAGGTGACGCCCGGCAGTTACCCTATACAAAGGGTGCTTAACGCGGGCCTTACCATTAAGCTTTAATTGATAATTATTAAAAATCCAGATAATGAAAAACTATATAAATAAAATTTTGCTTATCACGGTGCTTGTAGTAGCATTATGCGGATGCAAAAAGTACGAGCAATTCCCAGTGGATAAAAATACTCTCAATATCATTTTCAGCCCGCTTGACTCTGCCGGAAAACAGGCGCAGTATTACCTGTATAATATTTATGCTACGGTAAAAAACGGAAACAATCGCGTAAGCAGCGACTTCCTTGATGCAGCCTCTGATGATGCAGTATCATCGCAAACAAGCGCAACTACGCCTATAAAGCTCATTTCCACAGGGGCTTACAATTCGGCAACATTGCCCACCGCCGAAGATGTATGGCAAGGTACTACCACCAATAATGGGAATACACCGATAGCCTATACAGGTAACGCTGATTCATACTGGGCAGGTATACGTACGGCAAATGAATTTATTGCTAACATAGGTGTCGTGCCCGTTAAGGGATCAACCAATGGCATAGGTACCCGGTATATATGGCGCAATGAGGCCCGATTTTTAAGAGCTTACTTTTATTTCGAATTGGTAAAACGTTATGGCGGCGTTCCGTTATTGGGTAATAAGGTTTATAATATAACTGATAATTTGAACTTGCCGCGCAATAGTTTTGCCGATTGTATCAGCTATATAGTAAGTGAGTGTAATGCCATTAAAGACAGTTTAATAACATATCCGCTGGCAAACCCAAGCGCTGATAATTTCCGCGTTACGAAGGGCGCCGCTTTGACGCTTAAAGCGAAGGCGTTATTATATGCGGCGAGCCCTTTATTTAATGGCAGTAATATTGACCCGGCCAATCCGCTTACCGGCTACACCAACTATGATGTTAACCGCTGGACATTGGCTGCCAATGCCTTCAGCGATGTGGTTAATTTAGGTACGTATAAATTAGATCCGAGTTACACAGATATATTTTTAACACAGAATAATTCAGAGCGGATCTTTATCAGGCCTAATGATATAGGTACCCAGAACGAAAAAACTAATGGCCCTATAGGCATACAGCCTGCTGCCGCAGCGGGTAATACCAGCCCGACCCAAGAATTTGTGAACGCATTCCCTATGATCAATGGTTTGGCCATAACGGATCCCACCTCTGGTTATAATGCTTCTGATCCGTATTCGTTATTAAATACCACTAAACGCGACCCTCGGTTTGATGCCAATTTGATCTACAACGGCGGTAGTTGGTTGAATACCACTATTCAAACTTACGAAGGTGGCGTCAACAAGCCAAATATCAATACACAGCAAACTGTCACCAGCTATTACACCTCTAAATTTATGGGTGTTGATCAGAAGATAGCCCCGCCGTATCCTTCACATTCTGAAGACTGGATAGTATTTAGATATGCCGAAGTTTTATTAGGATTGGCCGAAGCCGAAAATGAGGCCGCAGGAACTCCGCCTTCTGATTGTTATACACAGATCTACGCTATAAGAGCCCGGGCAGGTATCAAGCCCGGTACAGGTAATACCTATGGTGTGCCACAAGGCATGACAACTGCCCAGATGCGTGCTTTTATACAGAACGAATGGCGTATTGAATTCTTTTTGGAAGAGCACAGGTATTTTGATATCCGCAGATGGAGACTTGCCGAAACAGTTATGAACCAACCAAGGACCGGGCTATCTATTGCAAAAATTGGTACAACAACGATATATAACCCAATAAACGTATTAACTACTGTTTTTGCTACCAAACAATACCTGTACCCTATTCCATTGAACGAGGTGCTGAAGAATCCGAATATGAAACAAAATCCGGGTTGGTAATCAACTATTAATCATTTAACTAATTTAAATAAGCAGTTATGAGAAAATTAATACTTTTCTTTCTTGTTATCACCAGCATGATTCCGGCCTTGTTATATGCGCAAAATAAAGTTGTAACGGGTACAGTAAGAGATGTTGGCGGAGTTTTACCTGGTGCTTCTATTGTAGAAAAAGGAGTACCCGGTAATGGTACCATCGCTAACAACAATGGCTTCTTCCAGTTAACATTAAAAGGCAAATCAGACACCATTATAGTAGGCTTCATTGGCTACGTATCCCAACGTATAAGGATTGGGGCTAAAAGCGACAATATAGATGTTACGCTTAGTTCAAGCGCTAATGGCCTTACCGAGGTAATGGTGGTGGGCTACGGTAAAACCACCCGTATAACTAATACAGGTGCGGTAAGTTCTATATCTGCATCTGAGATACGCACCGTACCGACCGCCAATGTGCAGAACGCGCTGGCGGGTAAGCTGCCGGGCTTCTTTTCAACACAAGCGTCAGGCCAGCCTGGTAAAGACGCCTCCGACTTTTTCATTCGTGGTGTCAGCTCATTAAATCCAAATGGAAATCAGCCGTTGATAATTGTGGACGATGTTGAATATACCTATGATCAACTGCAGCAGATCAATGTAAACGAAATAGAAACAATATCTATCTTAAAGGATGCCGCCACAACAGCTGTATATGGTATAAAAGGCGCTAACGGCGTATTGGTAGTAACTACACGTAGAGGTAAAAGTGGCAAGCCCCAGGTTAATTTCCGTAATGAGGCTGGTTTACAATCGCCTACCAAGGTGCCTGTGTTTCTTGATTCATATAACTCTGCTGTATTAGTCAACCAGGCCGAGGCCAATGATGGTAAACCCCTTTCATTTACCCCGGCTGATCTTAACGCGTTCCAGAACGGAACCGACCCATATGGCCACCCAAATGTAGATTGGTACAACAAAATATTCAAAAAATTTGCCGAGCAGGTTAACTCCAACCTGGATATATCTGGCGGTAATGACCAAGTAAAATACTTTATTTCAGGAGGTTTTTTACAACAAAATGGTTTACAGCGCGATTTTCCAAATCCAGTGGCTAACGTAAATTCAAACTATGATTTTAAACGTTATAACTTCCGCTCAAACATTGATCTGAAAGCTAATAAAAACTTGGATCTACGGTTAGATGTTACTACCCGTTTTAATGACATTAACTCTCCGGCAGAAAGTGAAGCATCTACAGTAGGTGAAATTTATGATTTCACAAAGGAGACGCCTTTTACCGCTCCATTCTTAAATCCTAACGGTAGTTACGCTTATGCATATTCGCCGTTCAATCCTGCGCACTTGCCAACCCTGAATGCCCGTATCGCTACAGAGGGATACTCGGATCTGAAAAGGACGGATTATACCGTTTTATTTAGTGGTATACAAAAATTGAATTTCATCACTGATGGTTTAACGGCTACCGCCCGCGTTGCCTACTCAAGCTCAGAGGCGTACACAAGGCAGATATTCAATTTCAACGCGCCTATTCCAAGCTATCACTATAATTCGGCAACAGGGACAACTACTTTGAACCCCAATGGCGCTTATGTGTTCCCTACGTACAATTATATAGGTGGTACTAATTTGTACACCAACAACATTAACATCCAGCTTTTTTCTAATTATGACCATACTTTTGCTGGGGTACACCATGTTACGGGCTTCCTGTTATTTAATCAAAAGGCGCAAACTTATGATGCCCAAAATTTAGTGGGGCCCACTCTTTCCCGCGAACAAGTTGGCGTGCCGGCAAAATTTAGGGGTATTTCCATAAAAGGTGGTTACGATTATGATGGCAGGTACTTATTTGATGTGAATGCTGCCTATAATGGCACTGACCGCTTCGCTGCTAATCATCGTTATGGATGGTTCCCTGCATTTAGCGCGGGTTACAATATTTCGAAAGAAAAGTACTTTAAACCGTTTGCCAATACAATCGGCTTATTAAAGCTTCGCGGATCTTATGGTATTGTAGGATCTGACGTTGCCCCGGGTAACACCTATATCTATCAGCAAACTTATACGCAAACAGGCGGGTACAATTTCGGTACTAGCTCAACCCCTATAAGTACCTATGCTGAAGGTGCATTGTCAAATACCAATGTAGTTTGGGAAAAGCAGAAGGAGACAGATATAGGTATTGACCTAAATATGTTAAAAAACAACGCGCTGTCCATTACGTTCGATTATTTTCATAACATACGTTACGATCAGCTGATCACCCCTGGCAATATCCCGTTGATATTAGGTGTAGGGCTACCAGCTGTTAACTTAGGTCGGACACAAAACCAGGGTTTTGATGGTTCAGTAGGCTATCATAACCACATTGGCGAATTACAATGGGGAGCCAATTTTGTATTCTCTATAGCTAATAACAAGGTATTGTTCCAGGGCGAAGCTGCACCGGCCTACCCATGGCTGTCGCGTACCGGTCAACCTATTAACCAACCGTTCGGCTACCACTCTTTAGGCTATTACACCCAGGCTGATGTTGCCGAGATAACTACTTACAAAGCTGCTCACGGTAACAGTAACACAGGTAACACAATTGCAGTACCTGATAATGGCGAAGTGATACAGGCCGGGGACTTAAAATACCAGGATCTTAACCATGACGGTTATATCAACGTGTTTGACCAAAAAGCCATAGGCCATCCAAACTCTCCGCCGTCAACCACTTTAGGTATGAATTTATCAGCAGCCTACAAAGGCTTCAGCATCAGCGTATTATTCCAGGGCTCATTTGGGTATAGCTTTATCATCACTGGTACAGGTATCGAACCATTTGAAAGCCAGTTTCAACCTATACATGAAAAGGCGTGGACACCTGCCAACGCAGCTAATGCCCAATTCCCAAGGCTAACGAGCAATCCGTCAACTATAAACAGCCCAAGTTTTTATCCTTCGGATTACTGGCAGGTTAACGCTCACTACATTCGTTTAAAAACGGTAGATATGGGCTACCAGTTCCCAAGCAAAAATCTGCCGTTTCATTTAAATAATGCGCGGATCTATTTGAGCGCTTACAATTTACTTACGTGGGATAACTATCAAATGTATCAGCAAGATCCTGAAATTTCTACTAATACTGCGGGTGACGCTTATATCAACCAACGTGTAATCACCCTAGGTTTACAGTTGGGCTTCTGATAAAAACAACCGCTTAAGCATTTCAAATTATGGACCACTTGTGTTCATAATTTGAAATGCTTTTTTATATAAATTGCATCCATGTTTCCAACCCTGACGGATCTTATAGAATATCTATTTCACGTCCATATTCTTGTCCCTATCCAGACATTTGGATTTTTTATTGCCCTTTGCTTCTTCTTTGCCTATTTTGTTTTTGTTGCTGAGCTGAAGCGCAAAGAACAGGAAGGGCTGATATCAGCGTTTACAGAAAAAGATGTGGTAGGCGCGCCGGCTTCATATTTGGAGATAGCACTTAATGGCCTTGCCGGTTTCCTATTTGGCTTTAAAGCAGTTGGCGCTGTTATTAATTTCGCCACGTTTACGGTCAATCCCATCGCTTTCATTTTCTCCTTACAAGGAAATCTGGTAGCCGGCTTGTTAGTAGGTATAGGCTTCACCCTTTGGATATACACCGACCGAAAAAAGGAACAGTTACCCCAGCCCATAGTGGTGGAACGGGTTATACATCCGTACCAAACAATGGCATACCTGGGTTTTATATTAGGTTTTTGGGGGGTTATCGGTTCCAAGTTGTTTAGCATTATCGAAGATTTTCATATCTTTTTGCTTCACCCGGTTGACGTAATATTCTCTACGAATGGATTTACCTATTACGGGGGCTTAATATTTGGCTCCATAGCCTGGCTATATATTAACCATAAACGAGGAATGAAGCTTATCCATTTGGCTGATATCGGGTCGCCTGGCACGATGCTGGCTTACGGCATTGGCCGGGTAGGCTGCCACTTATCAGGCGACGGAGATTGGGGCATTGTTAACCGGCATGTTAAACCCGGATGGCTGCAATGGCTGCCCGATTGGATGTGGGCCAACAAATTTCCGCATAATGCTATTAATGCGGGGGCGCATATAAATGGCTGTTTCGGTCAGCATTGTAATATACTTCGCGCAGGGGTGTATCCAACTTCGTTTTACGAAGCAACCATTTGTATTTTATTATTCGTTTTTATGTGGTTAATAAGAAGGCATATCCATACGCCGGGCCTGATGTTTTATTTATTTTTGATTTTGAATGGCACAGAGCGGTTTTTGATAGAATTGATACGGGTAACCGAAAAATATCATTGGATGGGTCTTACTTTTACACAAGCAGAATTAATTTGTTTAATAATTATTACAGGAGGTATAACAGGAATTGTATATTTGATCCTCACCAGGAATAAACCAATCCGAACCGATTTAATATGAAGAAATTTGTTGTCTTTGTATGTTTAACTTTTTTGGCCGTTTTAAGCAGGCAGGAAGCATTTTGCCAGGCCACTGATTTAACTACGCTAAAATTTTCCGTATCTGAAGCACCCGAATGGTCTGCTCTTTTAAAAAGAACCTCAGGATGGTTCGGCGGTGACGGCATCTATACCATACCGCTTAATGGCAAAGCCAATAAGCAGGCCGGCACCGGCGATAATATTCTTTTTCTTTTTAGCGATAGTATGATAGGCGAAATTAGAGACAGTACATTGCTTCCTGGTTTTAAAATGATACATAATTCTTTAGCCATTTTAAAAGGCAAACTTCCGGACAATGAAAAAATGGAATTTTATTGGGATAAAGATGACGCGGGTAAACCAGAGTCCATATTTATCCCAAAGACCACCCATACCAAACCGGGCGATTATTATTGGTTAGGCGCCGGATTTGTTAACCAGGAATTGGGAAATAATATTTACATTTTTGGTTACCGGGTAAGAAATGTAGAAAGTGGGCCATTTGGATTTAGGGAAGTAGGTAATACCTTAATAAAAATACCAGCTAAACCGGGCAAATTTAACCAGCAGCAGCAAATGGATACACCATTTTTTATTACTGATGAACGAGGTGACTCGGGCTCATTTGGCGCGGGAGTTTACGTCAATACAAAAAAGGCCGGGGCGCCTGCGCCGGATGGTTATATATACATATATGGGGTAAGCGGCAAAACCAAAAATTTATTGGTTGCCCGCATATTACCAAAAGATTTCGAGGATTTTGGTAAATGGACCTATTGGGACGGAAACAACTGGAACGCCAATATAAAAACTGCAACGAAAGTGACAGACAACGTATCAAACGAGTTAAGCTTATCGCCGTTGCCGGACGGCAGGTTTGCCTTGGTATTCCAGGTAGGAGGGATGTCGCCCAGTATAGGCTTGCGTATTGGTAAAACACCGGCCGGCCCGTTTGGCCCTATAATAAAAATATGGGATTGTAAAAAGGATTTGATTAACAAAAACTACCTGGTGTACAATGCCAAGGCGCACCCGGTTTTATCAAAGCCCGGAGAACTGTTGATTTCATATAATATAAACGCGCTTGATTTTAATGGAGAATTGGAAAAATCGCCCAATTTATACCGGCCACGATTTATAAAAATCAAGTTTCAATAATCCAATACTTCGACAAAGGGGATTGCATTTTTTTATCTCCAAATTATACTGCCCCTCACGCTGGATTTAGATTTTATGAGCAAAATTATTTATGATTTTTTGTCAAAAAATAAACGGCTGGATGCGATATTATTCGGCACTAGTCGCATAGGTATTTGCGGGCTGTTAGCCATTAACAGGCTTGGACTGAAGGTGCCAGATGATTTGGCAATCATTTCATACGATGATTACGAGGTGTTTCAATTGCACTCGCCATTAGTTTCGGCAATTGCACAACCGATTGAAGGTATAGCCGACCATGTAATCACCCTTTTATTAAACAGGCTTAACGGGAAACTGAAAGCAGATGAAAAGCAAACCATCACGATATCCACAGTACTAAATATCCGGGATTCTTCAACCAAAAAACTGTGATGATGATTCCTTTCCCAAGGTGGGCTTAAATATCAATAGATGAATGGCACGACACTATTCAATTACCGGCGGATGGCTGCATAGTTACCCGACCACTCCTGCAACTAATATCGTAGTATTTCCCTCCGTATAACACGTGATATAGTTTGCCAGAAAAATTATTCCCTTGCATTGGCTGCAAAGTTTTGCCGTCAATTTCGGGATGAAAACCCATAAAATCTTTCAATACATCTTGCGAAAATTCTATGCCTTCAATTCCGTCACGGTTGGTCCATCCCCTCTCGGGTACCCTTACTTTTGCATGGTTACCATACTTATGTTCTCCCCAAAGCTCGTGTGCCTGCGCCCAGATCCCTTCATTCGTAACCGGAGCAATGCTTCTATAAAACTGTAGTGCTTTATCGGTGTAACCCATTTGTGATAAGGCGTCTATCGTTCCGGCGGGCCATCCATCATAAGCACCTAACGGGCCGTGATCCGGCCTGTCGGAGTATTTAGCGGCAATATCCTGCAAAGATTGCGCGCGCATCCATTTGTCGGTTATTAATTCGCGGTACACAAAGCCCACCATTTCTTTTCTGACATTCGCCGGCAAATCATTGTTCATATATTTTCCGAAATACATAAAATCCAGCACATGCCTCACTTCAACCTTTTTATTATCCGGATACAGGCTGTTCCATACGCCATTCCCGGCATACAGCTTCAAAACGCGCTTCGCCATGCTGTCCGCATCTGTTTTTATAATTTTAGCCTTTGATGGTTCTTTCAAATATTCATAAAATTTCCCTGTTTCGCGCATCATCCATACGTAGGCCACGTTAAATGATGGTACGATATGGATATAGGTTGGCACGCATTCCAGCAAATTCCAGGGGTTATCGCCAAAATCAGCCAGTTTGTAAACATCATCGGTGCTGCCTTTTTTCCCGTAAATAGATATTTTTCTCCAGTTGTATGCGTAATCGTGTAAATGATCAATTATCTTCTCTCCATTTACAACTTCATTTAGAAAAGCATAATCCTTTGTAATTGTTATATAAGAATGAATTAACTGGAATAATGCCCAATAATTGGCAACATATCCGTTTCCGACCCCTTTACCAGTATAATTGTCCTGACCGAAATATTTGCTCGGGTCAATACTTACCCATGACTTTAGCTGTTCTTTCAGCATTTCGGGATCGACTATCGCTAACATTGATGACCATTCCGTAGTATCCCAAAAAAACATCACCGTAGCACCCCAGCGCGGCCCGCCTGTTAAAAACACCCGTTTATGTGCCGGAAGATTGGTATTAAGCAGGTATAAAAGCGTTAAAGGGCCGGTATAATATACTTTTTTTACTGCTTTATCATTAGTTTCCAGAGTGGGGAAACACCCTGAAAATAATTTATTGCCAGGCTCAAATATTTCTTTCCACCGGGCTTTCCACTCATTTTCAACACCTGAAAATGTCTTGTCAAAATGATTATCCCATTTATTTACTTTATCAGTAAGCTCTTCTTTTGAAGCCGCATAAGTCATAAAAAAACGAATATTTTTGCTTTCGCCTGGCTTTAAGTTTAACGACCAAAAGGCTGTTCCGCCACTGTTTTTTGTTAATAACTTATCCGGAATATCAATCATGTCAAAAGCTATAAAACATTTAGTCTCGGTATCGGCTATAATAATTTTATGGCTGGTATGTTCAATTACCTCATACTTTTTGCTGTTCAAAATCTCAATGTCTGAAGGCCATTTTATGATGTTTTTATCTTTAATTGGATCAGGCATGGATTCATCGGCCTTATAAAGGTGAGTTTTTTCTGGTTTAAGGCCAACATTCTTTACCACATTTACGATTTCATCGTCCCTCAGGTTTGTTTTACCATGTGTAGTTGGATAAGGATAGGGCCAGGGCCATGTTTCTTTATCGTACCTGCTGATAAATCCAATCAAGTCCTGTTCAATCGTATAATGCTGGTTCCTTTTGGTATTATTGGTGATTTTTATTTCCCACATTATTGCATCATTATCAGGTATCATCCGTACCGAAGAACTGATCTGATAAGTGGGAGCGCCGACCTTTCTTAAACCCTCCCAAGGCAGCCATCTTAATAGTTGCGCCCGTGGAGCGTCGCCATTGATTTTTAATACACCAGAATGGTAGCCGCCACTGTAAGGGGCTGAAGCAAACCAGCTGATGGAAGACATATCACCGTTTAATAGCGCCTGGGCTCTAAAGTTGCGAATAGAGGGCTGAATTGCCATTGTATCGGCATTCATCCACCTTCCGGAAATATCCTCAAGAGCAGGAATATTAGCTTTAATTTGATTCACGCGCTGGCCATAAGCACAGATGACGCAAAAAAACATACTCAAAATTGCAATGGAAAAATTTCTTTTCATGGAATATTTATTAGTATGGATTAATTAACTGGCTTATGCAGGATCGGCATTTTGAAAGATAATCAGTAAGCTGGTGTATTTGCTGTAATTCGCGATTTAATGCTATTTATACTCTGTCATAACCAGATGCTTAGATCTTTTTTAACACCGATGCTAATGGTAAATGCTTCATAATTCAAACCAGGCAGTTCTACGTTTAACACTTTACGAATTTTTATAGCCTATTTATTTTCATTTAGCTTTTTATAATCACCTTCATATTAGGGTCTTGCTCCCAGTTATCTGTTCTGAAAGGTTCAACCGGCAATCCTGCCTTATTGGTTAAGTTGGTTACAGCAATGTTTCTAAATGCATATCGCACAGCTATCGGGTTTGCTACTTTATCTGAAGTTAAAATTATTTTATTACCCTCAATCGCGGCTGTTGCCTCATAAAAAATTTTATTGCTTCCGGCTATGTAAAACTCTTTTGGTGGCTGGTTATCCGAAGTTATTAAGCCGGCAGCTAACGTGCTTTTTTTAAATAAGATTTCAACGGTGCTACCGTTAATCTTCATTTTGCTAAAGTGCGGGCCTAAATAGGGGATGTTTTTAAATTTATAATCTTTATTCAACGCTACTTTTGATAAGCGGATCCCAACCGGTTTCTTATTCCGGGGATGCAGGTTCCTGGCTTCGTCATCATCTATGATAACTGCCATTTCGGTGTTTTTTAGTTTCCTGATATTTGCCTGTGCCTCGCGGAAGTAAGCATAGTCATTTGCCTCGGTATTTTCATTTCCCCAATAATAGGGTGGCATTTGCACCAGGTAAAAAGGCAGGTCACCCTGGTCAAAATCTTCGCGCCAGCTTTTAATCATCCCGGTTTGTAAACGTGTATATAAATCTTTATCACTTCTATTAAATTCACCTTGGTACCATATGAATCCTTTAATGCTAAAGCCCGCTAAAGGATGTATCATAGCATTATATAAAAGGGTAGGCAAGGTAACTTTTTCAAAGCTAAACCCCGAAGTAACCAAATTTTTTGATTTCGGGCTGCTATCGTAGCTCCTCAGGTATTTGTTATACAAAATAGTATCGCTTTCCAGTACCTTTCTGCTGGTCCATGCCTGGCCGGTTGACGCCCCTATAGTTGAAAGAATAATACCAACCGGAATATTTAGATGTTCATATAGTTCTTTGCTGAAATAATAAGCTACCGCGCTGAAATGACCGGCTGTTTCGGGTGTGCACAATACCCATTTACCCGTTACCTGATTGTAGGGTTGTGCTTTGAAATTGAGATCGGTATAGAAAAAACGAATGTTTGGAAGATTCGTAGCAGCCATTTCTTCTTCATAATTTAAAGCGCCATTGTTTTTGCCTTTTTCTCCTTTCAGGGAAAATTGCATGTTCGATTGCCCGCTGGCAAGCCAAACCTCGCCAATCAATAAATTGCTTAGGTTAACATTTGTGCCATTATCTGTCAATGTTAAGGAGTGCGGTGTAAAATCGCGGATAACAGCTTTTGGAACAGCTATTTCCCCCTTCCAATTCCCTTGCTCATCAGTAGTTATTTTAATGGTTTTAGTGCTCCAGTCGGCTTTTAAGGTGATCGTGTTTGCCGGGGAGGCCTTGCCCCATATCCTAAATGGTTTGTGCTGCTGCAGAACCATGTTCGACTGGAAAATGTTTGCTAGTTTAAAGGCAGTATCAATCTCAACAGTACGATGTTTTAAAAACGCATTCCCCAAAGTGACATTGCTGTTAAATACAATTATAAACAATAATAAAAAGGCGGCAACATAGCTGGGTTTATTCATTTTATTTAATCGATTTAGCAATTTGATAATTGTTGTACAGTGAGATAAAATTAAAAAATATAAATAACTATAACAAGGAGTTATTTATAGAGGTTTTAGATAGGTGTCAATGACACTAAGCAGCGATAAACTGCTTGTGAGAATATTACCAAATGACCTGGTATGACTAATATACCGGCAACGTAATTAAAGGCCTCCAAACTATTTCAGTTGAAAAGGCACTCGATGAAATACCAGTATATGTACGCGCGGGAACCATCAATGTTCGGAACAAGCTTCCGATGCTTCTCTTGAAATCCACATCTACCCGGGAAAAATGGTAACTTTAAAATGGTTGAAGATGATGGATTATCCTACAATTACACCAAAGGCGATACAAGAACAACTGCTTATTATTGGAACGAAGCCGCTAAAACATTATCATGGAAAGTAAGCGGTTCTTATTCCGGTAAAAACGGTTATAAGACAATTAAGGCAGTTTTGGGCAAGGAAGAAAAGGGCAAACTTATCGGCAAAGAAGGAAGCCTGGTTTTTAAGTAATAAAATTATGGCTCATTTTGAGGTACCACAAAGGACCCCGCCCTCTTTCTAATCCGAAAATTTCGTGGAAGATAAAAGCCAGAGCTGACTTTAAGGCAAAGTCGTTAAAAACGATATATATACGGAACTAATTAGGTAAGCCGGCCTTCATTATGCAGTGAAAAATCAGCCTGTTGGTACAACCCGTTAACAACCTGTAAAATAAGGAGTGGATTTTTTAACGGTAACCAGGCATAAAAGAGAGCGGTCAAATTAAATAATTAAGCAAGATTTTAAAACTTGATAATTTTTTCGATTAATTTACGGCAGTTAAACTAATATACCAAAAGAAATATGGAGGTCAAGCCCAATTTTACCGAGCGTAAATATTTAATGATACTGCTATTTGTAACCTTACTTTTTTTACTTTGGGGGATAGCAATGTCATTGGGAGATACCTTGAATAAGCATTTCCAAAATGTACTGCATATATCAAAATCTAAATCAGCATATGTGCAACTGTCTTTATTTGGTGCTTATGCAGTAATGGGCATACCTGCGGGTTTATTTATGAGGAGATTTGGTTATAAATGGGGCGTGTTATTGGGCCTTTGTTTGTATTCTGTTGGAGCATTTCTTTTTGTACCCGCTTCAAACTCCGGTTCATTTGGCTTTTTTAGATTTGCTTTATTTGTTCTTGCATGTGGCCTTGCAACGCTTGAAACGGTAGCGCATCCCTTTGTAGCTGCATTAGGCGACCAGCGTACCAGCGACCAGCGGATAAATTTTTCCCAGTTTTTTAACGGGCTTGGGGGTATTATCGGCCCCGTAGTTGGTGGTTTTTTTATTTTAAAAGCTGGACAGACTCACTCAAATGATTTAATTGCTGTGAGAAATTTATATTTCGTTATCGGGACGACTATTGCTGTTGTAGCTGTTTTGTTTTCATTTGTAAAAGTTCCAGCGCTTTCAGATCCGCATTTAGTGGCTGTCGATTCTTATGCCGTAGGCTTTACCGAGCATATTCCAAAGAAGTTATTTCATCAAAAACATTTTGTGTTTGCGGCAATTGCTCAATTGTTTAATGTGGCTGCTCAGGGCGGCACGTGGGCCTATTTT
The DNA here is from genome assembly GCF_028288185.1 of Mucilaginibacter sp. Taxonomy (GTDB): domain Bacteria; phylum Bacteroidota; class Bacteroidia; order Sphingobacteriales; family Sphingobacteriaceae; genus Mucilaginibacter. Next base: position 270,553 of record NZ_JAQBOF010000008.1, read on the forward strand.
ATTAATTATGGTCATGACATCATGGGACTGTCGTCTGAGAAAGCGGGTTACTTTTTTGGACTAAGTATGCTGATGATGGTTTTAGGTCGTTTAGTAGGAACATTGTTGATGAGGTACGTTTTGGCGCCAAACAAATTGCTTTGGATATTTGCAGTTTGCAATATTGTAATGTGCCTGATCGTTGCTCAAAATTGGGGACCGGTATCATTTATTGCATTGATAATGATTAATTTCTTTTTCAGTATTATGTTCCCTACTATTTTCAGCCTCGGCCTGAAGGATTTAGGGAAATCAACAGAGCAGGCATCATCTTTTATCGTCATGGGGGTAGTTGGCGGCGGACTTTTTCCTTTTTTAATGGGGTGGGTGGCCGATCATAATGTCGCTACGGCATATTATTTGCCGATAATATGCTATATAGTTATATTTTTATTTGGCTTTATGTACCCCCGTTTAAAGCGCATTGTGATAAACTAATTGATTTATAAATAAATCGGCCGAAATAGCTTAATATAAAAAAAATATGAGTTATTACAGCATATATTTGAAAAAAGCTATTTAAAGTGAAGAAAAAGTTATCTATCGTTGATATTGCCAACAGCTTAAACGTATCCAAAACAACTATCTCTTTTATCCTGAACGGCAGAGCTAAGGAAAAGAGAATAGGCGCTGAATTAGTTGAGCGTGTTTTGAAATTTGTGGATGAGGTTGGGTACAAGCCGAACCACCTTGCAAAGAGCCTGCGTACTGGGAAATCGAACATTATTGGCCTTATGGTGGAGGATATTGCTAATCCCTTTTTCGCTAATATCGCCAGGCTGATAGAGGACCGCGCTTATAATAATGGCTATAAGATAATTTATTGCAGCACTGATAACAATACAGAGAAAACAAAAGATCTGATTGAAATGTACCGTGATCGGCATGTAGACGGTTACATTATCGCGCCGCCTGAGGGTATTGAGGATGAAATTAACTCGTTGATAAAGGCAGGGTTTCCGGTTGTTTTGTTTGACCGGAACATAGAGAACGTAAACGCAGATTACGTTATAGTTGATAATCTTTTTAGTACCTACAATGCGACAAAGCATTTAATAAGTCAGGGATATAAAAATATAGCTTATATCTCTTTTTTGTCGTCACAGGCACAGTTAACCCAACGGATGCAGGGCTATAAGAATGCTTTGAAAGAGCACAATTTAAAGCCTATTGTTAAAGAAGTATTATTTAATCATAATAATGATATTATCATGGATCCGATAAGAACATTTTTAAACAAGCGAAAAGGCGATATTGATGCCATCTTATTTGGCACGAACCATATTGGTGTTTGCGGACTCAGATTATTCAAGGAATTAGGCATAAAAGTGCCCGAAGATATTGCGGTGGTTTCTTTTGACGATTATGAGGTTTTTCAATTGTTTACACCACCTATCTCTGCGATTGCTCAACCCATTGTTCAAATAGCTGATAACGTGATCACTACTTTATTAAACAAGCTGAATCTTCCATTTAAAGATAAATCAGTTAAAACCATTATACTTTCAACCGAACTTAATATCCGAAGCTCATCCGCATCGACGAATAAAAAATTAAAAAAGCTGCTGGTGTAATTTGATTCTGGATGAAAATGAGAGTTTGCTAAATCGTTTTATTAGTTACATTCATTTGTTAGTGTTGTTTTTGCTAATTTCGAGTCATAATCGTTAAATTTTTGCGGATTGATCTATTTTACAAATCAAAAGTTTAATACTTGCATAACTTACTTCGATTACGCCTCAGTTTAAATATTGAAAATAAAAAACAATGAAATACCTTAAAATTTTAGCGCTGTTGTTATTTTGCCAAACGTCACTTGCTCAAATCGGTCAAAAACCTGTTGAAGAAAAGACTGAAGAGCAAAAAAAGAAAGAAGCCTGGGAAAACTTTCAAAAGGTTATTGAATACAGGATACATAACGACTGGGCCTGGTTGGGACGCTATGAGGGTGACAACCAAATGTTACCTTCACCTGCAATTGGTGAAAACCGCGTTATTTTTTTTGGTAACTCCATTACTGAGAACTGGATAACCATAGACCCTGGTTTTTTTAAATACAAAAATTATATCAACCGGGGCATTGGCGGGCAAACTACCCCGCAAATGCTGGTGCGTTTTCGGGAAGATGTGATCAATTTAAAACCCGAAGTTGTAATTATACTGGCAGGCATCAACGATATTGCCGAAAATACGGGCCCATCAAAAATTGAAAATGTAGCTGGTAATATTTTCTCAATGGTTGAACTTGCACAGATAAACCATATTAAAGTGGTTTTATCGTCAGTTCTTCCGGCATCCGCTTTTCCATGGCATCCGGGCATCAATCCGGTGCCAGGTATTATTAAATTAAATCAAATGCTGAAGGCATACGCCGAAAAAAATCAGCTGATTTATGTCGATTATTATTCGGCCACGGTAAACGGAGATAAAGGCTTTAAAAAAGAACTCACTGTTGATGGGGTACATCCCAATTTAGCAGGATATAAAGTTATGGAGCCACTGGCCGTGAAAGCGATAACAACAGCCCTGACAAACAATTAGTTTTGCCTAAATCAAAAATGAATTTCCACCTGCTTTGAGAACGTAAGCTTTTGTTTTCCAAACCAGGATCCCCGACGTTCCTTCAGGGAGCCTTATGTTGATTTGCCACTTACGGTTTTCTAATTTATAGCTAACTGAAACTTTTCCGTTAGGATGGGGTATACTACCACTCACATCGGTTAAAGTACCCAAATGCGGCACTATTTTTACTTTAACAAAACCCGGTGCATCGCTATTAATGCCCAATACCGTTTTAAAAAATTCAATATTCGGACTGCTACCCCATGCATGACAATCAGACCGCGAATTATTAATATCCGAGTACTCGGCCCAGGTCGTAAGGCCCATGGCTATATTTTCGCGGTAAATGCTCAGCCAGTTCATATAATCATTGCCCAAGCCCGCTTTTACCAGCGCCTGCCGCAGGTAATATTTAAAGTAAACGGTGCATAGCGTTAAATTTTTGCTGTTAAGCAACCCGTTGGCTACAGCCTGCATGTCTGCACCCTTTACTGTGCCTGTTAATATCGCCAGCGCATTAACATGTTGCGAAAACCCGTTTTTTTCTTTGGTATCGGCATACAATTTTTTTACAGGGTCCCAATATTTGCTTTGTATGGTGGCTTTTAACTGCGCGGCTCTTTGACCATAAATAACAGCGTAGTCATGCATGCCAATTTTGGCTTCCATTTCTGCCGCCCACTGGTACGCCCAAAGCAGTTGCAAGTCGTAAATAGCTGCACAGCCGTCTTTGCCCTTTATCCCCCCGCCCAAATTGCCGGCCCAGTCAACAAACGTCCAATATGGGAGGTCTTTTAACGAACCGTCCGGCTGCTGATATTTATTAAAAAAATTAAGGATATCCCGCGCGCCCACTAATTTATCTTTTATAAATTCATTGTCGTTACGGTACATCCAATAGTCATGCAGCATACCGATATACCATAAAGAGAACGGGGTAATGATCTGCGTACCTTTGGTAGGGTAACAACTCTTGGTAATGCCTTCGGCTAAACGCGAGTGGTCCATTAGGGAAAGGGCGTTACGCGCGAGCAGGTCATCGTTGGTATTGTAGTAAGATACCATGGCCTGTATGCGGGTATCGCCAATATATTGCAACTGCTCGTAATAAGGACAGTCTGTATAAGTTTCCCAGGCGTTAAGCCGCGCGGTACGCCAGCCAATATCCAGTATTTGCTTTATTTCGGTGTTATCTGTGTTAAATACCGCTGTCTGTTTAAAAGGATAGCCGGTAAAAGTGCCGTAAAGATCATCAATAACCAGCGGCTCATTGCCGGTTTGTACAAACACCCTGACGTAACGAAAAGTACGAAAGTTGAGCGTTGTAAACGACTGCCCCTGACTGCCGTTAGCAATCAGGCTGTCTTTTCGCCCTACAAATTCCTTACCCTCCACATCATTGCGGTTACTTTTGCGCGTACCGTTGCTGCCTTTATCGAAAAGCGCCTCGGCGTAGCCCAGAGATATCCCCGCACCCTTGCCGCCGCTAAAATTTAGCGTTACATAGGCATTGGTTTCAAAAGTTTGATCGAGCAACAACGAAACTGATGTATTGGCAGGTATCGTTAATGAGGTCTTTTGCTCCGGGAATGCCTGCGGAACACGCAGGCCGGTCGCACTGCGCAATTTTAGGATGCGCTGGTAGGTCATTTCCCTCGCGGGCAATGTTGAGGGCACCAATGCCCAGTCTATACCCCATGCCATGCCCTTGAGTTTTCCGTCCATTATTTTAGCCGCCAGGGGCCAGGCACTGTCATCATAATTTACCGATGTCCAATCGCCTTTAACAGCTTGATTCATATCTACCATTTCGCCTTTACTGGCCGCAAAGAAATAACCTGGGATAGGCTGATGCCCGATATCACGAATGCATTTCCAGGTATTGTTAGTGTTCAATATTTCTTCATTGGCGGAATTTCCTTGTATAATGAAAGCCGTTCGTACTGAAATCTGCGCTTCAGGACGGTATTGGGCCTCATTCCAAACGAGTGAAGCTACTGTATTTTTTCCTTTAGAGAGATATGGTGCGATGTCAACCGTTTCATAGTTCCAGTAGTAGGTATCGCCGCGTGCAGGGCCTAGGGATACGAGTGTGCCATTAACATATAGCTTGTAGCGGTTATCTGCAGAGACATGGATAATAAACGACGTGGGGTTGGCAACAAAATCTATACTTTTGCGAAAATAGTAGATGCCATACGAATTGCCGGCATCATTAGGTGCCGCTATCCAATTAGCATTCCAGGGTCGGTTATCGGTTTGAGCAGATGTGGATTGTGAATGACCGGATTGAATGTAAATTAAATTTGCAATAGCTAAAAAAAGTACAAAAAAATGTTTCATAAAGGCTGTATTTGGAATTGCTAAATCGATTTGTCAAGATAGAAAAAAAAATTGAATCCAATTTAAAATATGGACAATTTGAGGGGTTTTTTTGGCGAGAATCAAATTATTTAAATGTGCAGCAACTCGTTCACGTCTTGCATCTTTTTCCAGGCTAATTCAGCATCTTGTAATAAGTCTTTATGCCGTGCTGGTAAGTTTACCTATCTAAATATCGTACCAATCATCTGTACGAAAGGGTGAGGCTGGTAAATTCGCTCCATTATATAAATTGCAAGACGGGTTATTTGCCCAAGCATACCGCACTGCTACAGGGTTGGCAACATCGCCACTGTTGACTACGACTTTATTCCCGGATATAATAGCCCAAGCAGGGTGGAATTTTTTATCAGAACCTGCTATAGTAAATCCTTTTAAAGTGTCACCTTTTGCAATAAGGCCATTATCGGTATGGGTAAATTCCAATTCGATCTTGTTGCCATTAATTACCTGTGATTTATAAATCGGCCCCGAGTAAGGGATCTTTTCGCCGTAGGTTTTTGCGCGTGCTATTAATGCCAGTCGGCGGCCGGTTTCCTGCTTGTTTTGTGGGTGTATACGGTTGGCATCGCCGATATCAATGGTCACAGCCATGCCTGTATTAGGTATGCTAAGCGTGCTTAACTGGGCTTGGCGCAGGGCAGGCCAGTCGGCAGCGGGTGGCTGATCGGTGGCGGCATAATTTGCTATCTGTGCAAAATAAAACGGGAAATTGCCTTCACCCCAATTTTGTCGCCAATCATTAATTAACAGAGGGAACAGCCAGCGGTATTGCGTGGCCCTGTCGGCGTTGCTTTCGCCTTGGTACCAGATTACCCCTTTTATAGTATAGGGCAAAATGGGGTTTATCATGGCGTTATAAATAAGTGTCGGCCGATTAGGGCTGTTTGAAAGTGAAGGCGGTTGCGGCAATAGCATGAGCATATTGGCTTTGTGATAGCACCATTGGCCTGCTAAATCAAATTGACCAGTGGTATCAGTGGCTAATGACAACTGCAATGGGCCCTTGTTTATACCGCCAAGGCCGCCATTATCAAAAACACGTATGGCAATAGTATTATCGCCGGTTTTTACCAGATTGCCGGGTATGGTATAGCTGCGTTTATAATAAAAAGATTCCGTATGCCCGATTTCCACCCCATTAAAATAAGAAACATCGTAATCATCAATACCGCCCATGTTTAGATTTAAGTCCCTGCCGGCCCATGCTGCAGGAATTATGACCTTTTTCCTGAACCACATTGTACCGTCATAACCCGGAACGTGGGCTTGCTCCCAGTAAGTCGGTAGAATCATTTTTTGCCATGCGGAATCGTCAAAACCCGGTTCGGTCCAAAGTAGTTTACCCTGTTGAAAGCCCGGGTCTTTTGCATTTATAGAATCAATCCACCCACTTACCTCCATTTGATACTGCAGATCAAGCTTTTGTTGCGTAAGGCCGCCTTCGACAGCATTTACAAATGGAGCAAAGGCAGGCATTGTTTTTAAGGTGCTGCCACTGGCCCATGCTTCGGCAACGGTGCCTCCCCAGGTGCTATTTATAATACCCACAGGTATGTGCTTACCTACGAATAAATTCTTTGCAAAAAAATAGGCGACAGCAGAGAAATCACGTACAGTTTTTGGGGTACATATCATCCAGTCGCCTTTTGTTTGTAAGTTGGAAAGTGGTGTAAAGCTGGTTTTATTATCAATTTTCAGCATCCGTATTTCGGGGTAATTAGCCGCATCAGCCAACTCATAGTTCAGGTTCAGCACATCGCCATAAAAACCAGTTAACGGCATTTCCATGTTTGATTGACCTGAGCATACCCAGACCTCGCCTATCAAAATATTTTTCAAGATCGTTATTTTGCCATCATTAAAGGTTATTGTATAGGGTCCGCCGTAAATTGGGGTGGTTGCTTTTATTTCCCAGCTACCGTATGCATCCGCGGTAACTTTATAGGTTTTGTTGTTCCATGAGGTTATTATGGTAAAGTTTTTACCAGGAGTTTCAGTACCCCAAAGGTTCACTTTTGTTTGTTGTTGTAAAACCATATTATCGGTAAAACAGGCAGGCAGCATAACTTGGGCACAGCTGATATTAACAATAAAAAGAAATAAACCGGGCAGTAATATCTTATTTATAATTTTATTATAAAACGTTTTAGCAGTCATAGCACAAAACTATTAAAAATATATTAATGCAATTCACACTACCTTTTATATACAGCACCTTAAGTGGAAATCGAATCTTGAAAACGATAATTAAACCATCAGTAGTTCATAAAAACAGACCAGATTTAGAAACGGTGTAAAACCAGAAAGATAAAATTCGAACCACTTTTCGCTGCATGCTAACTGTTTGCTATGAGATTTTTATGGATATAAAAAAAGGAAACAACCAAAAGTGGTTGTTTCCTTAAGTGATCCCATCAGGATTCGAACCTGAGACCTACTGATTAGAAATCAGTTGCTCTATCCAGCTGAGCTATGGGACCATCGCGAATGGATTTCGCGGTGCAAAGATGCAAAAATCTGCTAAAAATAAACCAGGAATTTCACTTTTATTTATTGCACCGGCTATTAACTTAGCTAAAAGTATAACCTAATATTAACATAAAGCATAAGGTTGGTCATAATTTTTTAGATACAAGTATTTAAATTACAATAAGAAGTTATACATTTAGCCACTATTTTAAAAAACTTAAAGGTATGATCATAATTGCTGACGGCGGTTCAACCAAAACGAACTGGTGTTTACTAAACGAGGATGGTAAAAAGGTGTATTTTAATACAGAGGGCTATAACCCTTACTTTTCAAGTATTGAGTACATTGTTAATTCATTAAATGAAAGTTTACCTATTGATCTTGAAAAAGATAAAATAACCGAGGTAAATTACTACGGTGCAGGTTGCTCGACTGCCGACAAACGCAAACAGGTAGAAGATGCTATGAGCCTGGTTTTTACAAAGGCCAAAGTAAATATAGGCCATGACTTGCTTGCAGCAGCCCGTGCATTGCTAGGCAGAACTGCTGGTTTTGCCGCTATATTAGGTACCGGTACCAATACCTGCCTTTATGATGGTAAAGACATTGTAAACAATATTGATTCGGGCGCTTATATTTTGGGCGATGAAGGTAGTGGCTGCTACATAGGCAAAAAATTATTAACCGATTATATAAGAGGTTATATGCCTGAGGCTGTACGTGCGTTGTTTTGGGAGACTTTTCAACTAACACCTGATGATGTGAATGAGCAAGTTTATACCAAACCTTTAGCAAATCGTTTTTGCGCCAGCTTTAGCAAGTTTGTTTACGACAATAATGTCCATATTGAATATTCGCGTAACCTGGTTAGAACTTCGTTCGAAGATTTTTTCAAGAACCTGGTAACACATTATCCCGATTATCAAAAATATACTTTTAATTGCATTGGTTCTGTTGGTTATAACTTCCGTAATGTTTTAGAAGAAGTTGCTACAGAAAACGGAATGGTAGTTGGTAACATTATACGCTCACCTATAGATAGCTTAGTTAAGTTCCACATGGAGCTGGCCTCAGAGGTATAGGGAGAGAGAATCAAGAAGTAAGAGTCAAGAATCAAGATGGGTTATCCATTTTAGTTCTTGACTCTTTTTTATGCCGATTTTTTTTCAAAAAAAGAGCCAAAATATAATCTTGGCTCTTGATTCTTGTATCTTGACTCTAAATTAAGCTGTCAATTCATTCTGAAATATCTTGGCGTATTTGCGTTTGTCAAACTTATACAGTTTAGCGGCGCGATAGGATACGCCTTTTTGTTTTTCAACCAATTCTTTCAAAAAGCCGTAGCTTAACATCTTTTTGCGGAAGTTACGTTTGTCAAGCTTCTTGTTTAAAATAGCTTCGTACAAACCTTGCAGTTGGGTAAGTGTAAATTTTTCGGGCAATAAGTCAAAAGCTATGGGTTGATGGTTTAAACGTCGGCGTATTTTGCTAAAGCCGTTATTAAATATCTCAGTATGGTCAAACGCCAGTTTGGGTAAGCTGTTAACAGGATGCCACACGGCTTTACGGGCATATTGGGTTACAGGCCTTAATTCTTTTTGCCCGTTAATGCGTATCAATGCATAATAACCTACAGTAATCACTCGCCCTTGCGGGTGGCGGTTAACTTCGCCAAAGGTGTGGAACTGTTTCATCTGCAGATCGCGCAGGCCGGTAAGTTCATATAGTATCCGGTCAGCAGCATCATCCAGGCTTTCATCCTGCTTTACAATATCACCGGGTAAGGCAAACCAATCTTTAAAAGGTTCGTCATTACGTTCTATTAAGAGTATTTTAAGTTCTCCGGCTTCAAAGCCAAAAATTAAACAGTCAATAGAGAACACTGACTCAAACGAAGGTAATTTGTCTTCCAAAATGGCGTTATAATTAAGTTTGTAATTTATTAATTTAATAGGCTTTACAGGCATCAAAAATAAATAAAAATAAATTTAACGGTGTAATTTTCACACCTTATATTCGTGCAAAATTTTTTTGGTAAAAAGATGCGTAAAATTTCGAAAATTGGGGTACTTACATCAGGCGGTGATGCACCGGGAATGAACCCGTGTATCCGGTCGGTTGTACGTACGGCTATATATAACAAATTACAAGTTGTTGGTATAAAGCAGGGATATAAGGGAATGATCGAGAATGATATGTATGATATGGAAACCCGCTCTGTAAGTAACATATTAAATTTAGGCGGAACTATATTAAAAACTGCGCGTTGCCTGCCTTTCCGTACGGACGAAGGTATGGAAACCGCCTACCAAAATATAAAAGCACAAGGTATTGACGGATTGGTAGTGATAGGGGGGGACGGAACTTTTACAGGGGCACTACGTTTTTCGCAAAAGTATCCGGATATATCTGTAATAGGTATACCGGGCACAATTGATAATGACCTGTACGGCTCTACCTATACTTTGGGTTTTGATACCGCAACAAATACTGTTATTGAAGCTATTGATAAAATACGTGATACTGCCGACTCGCATGATCGTCTATTTTTTGTTGAAGTGATGGGCCGCGACTCGGGCGCTATTGCTTTGCGTGCCGGTATATCATGCGGAGCAGAAGCTATTTTATTGCCCGAGAAATCAACAGCTATTGATGACCTGATCAAGCAATTAAAACACAGCGAATCCAATAAAAAGTCATCCAGCATAGTTATTGTTGCCGAAGGTGATAAAACCGGTGGTATTTATGACCTTGCTAAACGTGTTCAAGAAGAGATAACCAACTACGATATAAAAGTTACCGTGCTTGGCCACTTGCAAAGAGGTGGCGCGCCAAGTAGCTTTGACCGTGTATTGGGCAGCCGTTTAGGCTTTGCAGCCGTTAACGCGCTAATTGCAGGCCACAGCCAGAAAATGGTTGGGTTGGAAGCAAATCATATTAAATTAACCCCGCTTGATGAGGCATTGAGCCATCACGACTTTAAGCTGGAAGCAGATCTGTTACAAATGGTGGAGGTACTTTCCATATAATGATCGCGGTTGTATATAGCGGATCAAATCATGCTGACTGGCGACTTTCAGATAAAGGAAGAACTATTGCGTCCTTTAAAACAAATGGTATCAATCCCTATTTTATTGATGAGAAACACATCATACAACTACTCAACAAAAACATTAATTTGATACATCATGCCGAAGAAATAAAGCGTATTTATTTTTTTGGTGCCGGTTCATCATCAAAAGAGTTGCAGGCTATAGTGCATAATGCACTTTCCACATTTTTTAAATTTGGTAAGGTAACTGTATCGCATGATATTGAGGGCGCAGCTATTGCCTGTTGCCGCAACACGCCGGGCATTATCGGTATCTGCGGCAGCGGATCAAACGCGGCCTGGTATGATGGCCGCAAGGTTAAACCTAATAACTATGGTTTAGGCTATATTTTGGCTGACGAAGGATCAGGTAACTGGTTGGGCAAACAGTTGATAAAGGCTTTCATGAACGAAACGCTACCCGAAAACCTGCGGAAAAAGTTTGTGCATAAATATGAGGCCGACCGTAAAACGCTACTGGAAAAAGTCTATCGTCAAAAACAAACCGCCTTATATTTAAGCTCGTTCAGCGAGTTTTATATAGAGAACGATGGCGATGAATATCTTAAAAACGTCATAAAAGACGGATTTAATAGACTTATAACCACATACTTGTTACCTTTACATAAGCAATACCCGCAAGCGTATTTACATTTTGAAGGCTCGGTAGCTTTCGCTTTCCAGGATTACCTGCGGGAGACGACTGCCGAAGCCGGGCTTGAAATAGCGGGCATTATAAAAGAACCTATAAACAATCTATTAACGTATTATTCAAATAAAAATTAAAAAAATCATGAAAATAGGAATTAACGGTTTCGGCCGTATTGGCCGCCTGGCATTCAGAGCTGCAATTGAAAGATCAGACATTGAAGTTGTTGGTATAAATGACCTTGTTGAGCCTGATTACATGGCTTACATGTTAAAATACGATTCAACTCACGGTCCTTTTAAAGGCACAATTGCTGTTGAAGGCGGACATTTGGTTGTAAACGGTAAAACTATACGTGTAACTGCAGAGAAAGACCCTGCTAATCTTAAATGGGGTGAAATAGGTGCAGAAATAGTTATCGAATCGACCGGTTTATTTTTGACATTAGAATCAGCACAAAAACATATTGACGCAGGCGCTAAAAAAGTTGTTATGAGCGCTCCGGCAAAAGACGATACCCCTACGTTTGTAATGGGTGTTAACCATAAAAGTTTAACTGCCGCGCATACTATCGTATCAAATGCATCATGTACCACTAACTGTTTGGCGCCAATTGCTAAAGTGTTAAATGATAGCTTCGGTATTGAAGAAGGTTTAATGACCACTGTACACGCGGTTACTGCTACTCAAAAAACGGTTGATAGCCCATCGGCTAAAGATTGGAGAGGTGGCCGTGGTGCTTACCAAAACATCATCCCTTCATCAACTGGTGCTGCTAAAGCGGTAACTTTGGTATTGCCTGAGTTAAAAGGTAAATTAACAGGTATGTCTTTCCGTGTTCCGGTTGCCGACGTATCAGTTGTTGATTTAACAGTACGTTTGAAAAAAGGTGCTTCTTATGAGCAAATTAAAGCAGCTATGAAAACAGCATCAGAAGGCGACTTAAAAGGAATTTTAGGTTATACCGAAGATGACGTAGTATCTGAAGATTTTAAAGGTGATCCACGCACATCAATATTTGATGCTAAAGCGGGTATAGCTTTAAATGACAACTTTGTTAAAGTTGTATCATGGTATGATAACGAGTGGGGTTACTCAAACAAATTGATCGACCTTGTTCAAGAATTAGGTAAATTATAAATCAAAATACCTTTAAAGGATAAAAAAGTTTAAAATTTATATACAAACAAAATAGGCTGCCTTTTGAAGGTAGCCTATTTTGTTATTGCCAATTTTATGATACTCACATCACCGGTACCATATTATGGCCCTTAAGCTTAGTAACTATAAAGTTGCCCACACCTTGCCCCAAAGCTACGCCGTTGGTATTGCCATCCATAAAGTGGATGCCGCCCCAATAACGGCTCATGGCTGCTTCTGCAGCCGCTTGTTTGAAAGAGGTAAAGTTACGCGGAGTTAATCCGTAAGTTTCCTCAACCGAATCAGTAAATTTGTAATCAGGACCAAAATAATAGGTTAAAATAATAGATGATGTGGCCGAGATGCAGCTATGCCCGCTCGGATATTCGGGAAATGGCGGGGTTTGAAGCATCGGTTTCCAGTTGGGGTCTATCAGTTTACGTATCGCAGTTTCAGGCCTTATCCTATTGCTTCTGTACTTTTCATCCCAACAGCCTATAAAACTGTCGGTAAGCCCAAATGCTACCATACTATAAATTTCCATCGATTTAGAGAAGTTTAATTTAGACTGCTGGCAAGCTATGCCGGTTATACCCATCCAATGCGCCCCCGGCGATATTTTTTTCATACCTACCATTAAATGGCCTTCGTTTTTTATAGCAAACGGATTACAATCCCAAAATCCGGCAATAATTCTATGCTCTGGGGTAAGGCCCGAGGCGCCATCTATATAATTACCTTTCAACATTTTAAAGAAGGCCGAATTCTTGTCTTTTGAAAAAGGTACCGGTAGTACCGGCTTAAACTGGGAGCAGCTGTCAATAATAAAGGTCCTGATAGTTTTAAAATATGGTTCTACCGGTGCAAAGAAAGCGGGTGGCGTGGGATACCACGTGCCTTCTTTACCAACTGGTGTATACCGTGGATAATTACTGATGCGGTTATAGCGGTCAGATTTAACATATGACATCACCTGTTTTACAACCTGGTTAGCGTATGACTGCGAATGCTCAATAACATCATCGCTAAAACCAATTTTGCGGCATGAGTCTAAAAAGAGTTTTTCGAAATCTTTAAACAGCCTGCCTGATGGCTGCATTTTTTTAGCAGTACCACTCATTGCTAATATGGCACTAAGTTGAGGCGAGTATTCGCCCGAGTCAAGCGGTTTTTTAATATCGGGGAACTTATTTAAAAGCCCCTTTAATGGTAACACTTTCTTATCATTAAAAGACAGTACTGTATAGCCCGAAATGCAGGCATACGAATAAAACCGTGCAGCTAACGGCGGATTAGTAACATCATGGATCATGAACTTTGTCATATTATCCAATACTTTAGCAATGTCTTTATTACTTAACTGCGGATAGCTTTGGTGTTTTTTACAGGCAAACAAGCAGCTAAGTAAAGCAGTGTAAATTATTAATCGTTTCAATTGTGTATAATTTTTATATAGGTTATAATTTACTTTTTTTAAACTTAAAAGCTCTCATTTTTTGCTGATTGATACCTACAAACAAAGTATTGTTGACAGTGATCACACTTCTGACATCGCCTTTTAGTTTTAAGCCGCTTTGCTGCTCAGGCACGTACTTAAACCCGCCTTTGCCATCGCCTTTAAACAATATACCATGGTTGGCATCGTATCGCCCAAAACGAATACGCGATTGATAGATATTGCCGCAAAGCAAAAGATCTTTATGTCCATCACCGTCATAATCAAGTGTGGTAATGGTGTAAACCGGCGAATACTGGGCCTGCACAGGCAATGCTTTCTCTTTGAATTTGCCGCTCGCTGTGCTTTCAAAATAAGCCGTTGCTAAATAATTGGTTTTTAATATTTTGGCTCCCCGTATTTCATCGGCGGTAAACACATCATTAATACCGGCATCGGCATAGCTTTTATAATCAGAGAAACGGCCACGCATAATGCTCATCTGGTCTAACAGTTCATCCCTGGTAAGGTAGGGGTAACTTTTGCCCATAACATAAAAGCAAAGTATGGGGTCTATCGCACCGTTATCATCAAAATCTTTATAGTAAAGTTCGGCAGGTTCGGAGTCGCTTACTTTACATTGACTGTTAAGCCCCAGGTTGCCTACTACCAGGTCTGGTTTACCATCGCCATTAAAATCCTCTACCTTTAAGCTATTCCACCAACCCGTGTATTGCTTATCAAAATATTGATCGGTGTGGTTTTTTAGTTTGCCTCCCTGATTTAAGAAAACACTAATGGGCAGCCAGTCGCCCACCAATACCAGGTCTTGTTTTTTATCGGCATTCATATCAATCACTGCCGCGTCGGTCACCATGCCGATATATTCCAGATCCGGAGCAATGCTTTTGATCTGATCTGTAAAATGCCCCTTGCCATCATTAATAAGCATGAAACTCTTAGGCGGTTCGGGGTACCTTGAACCAGAGTTACGGCCGCCTACAAACAGGTCGGGTTTGCCGTCGCCGTTAAAGTCGCCAACGCGCGCGCAGCTCTTACTTACCAGCATTGCGGGTAAAGCACCCGTAGCCTTTACCATGTTTCCTTTACCGTCATTAAGGTATAGCCTGTCCTGAAATAGTGGATCGGCATCTTTAAAATTAGCATAGCCACCGCTTACCACATATAAATCAATATGCCCATCGCCGTTGGCATCAAAAAATACCGCGTCGGCATCCTGGCTTTCTTTGTCGGCCACAAAGGGCTGCTGGTTTTTAATATACTTACCACCACGTTGTTGTATAAACAATGTACCGGCCTCTTTACCATCGCCGCCAATATATACATCTTCCAGCCCATCACCGTTTACATCGCCCTTGGCCATACACGGACCCACAAATGAAAGCGGGTTAACCAGTTGCGGCTGGCGCTTAAAATCGTTTATCTCATTAGGCTGCTGTGTTGATGTTAGCGGCGATGATATCTCTTTGAATACTGGCGGTACCGCCGCAGGTTTTTGATAGGTAGTTGTAGCTTCGCTTTGCCTTAATGTTATTAGTTGATTAGCTGGCACATTTTTTATAACCTGTTGTTTGCCACCAACCCATACTACCCTTACTGAGTCAATTTTTTTATCACCGCCCAAACCAAAATGCAGCTGTGCAGATACTGACGACAAGTACCCCGCTGAGGGCATTTCTTCAATAACTTGTTGCCTGCCGTTATTAAACACGGTTACTAATGCGCCTATACCACCAGTGTTTTTGCCGGCTCCAACTAACTTTACGTTGAGGTAATGGTTAGCTGGATTGCCCATGTTTTTATATATAAACGCAGAGCGATTGATGTTGTTTATCACCAGATCCAGATTCCCATCATTGTCCAGGTCACTATAAACTGCGCCATTACTGTTTGATGGAATGTTAACGCCCCAGGCAACCCCTTTATTGGTAAAATTAAGCCCCCCGTTATTTTTAAAGATGTAGTTTTTAACGTCGGACGAAGGCATGTTACTTAGCATGTCTAATACGTGCCTGGGTTCTATTTCGCCATTAATGCTCGCAAAATAACTTTCATTGAACTTGATAACGTCCATGTTGGTAAAATCGCGCATGTAACCGTTTGTAACATACAGGTCTTTCCATCCGTCGTTATCATAATCGGCAAATAGAGGTGCCCAGCTCCAATCTGTATTTGAAATACCGGCCAACTGGCCTATCTCACTAAATGTACCATTGCCATTGTTAATATGCAACATATTGCGCATATATTGGTAATAAAAACCATTGCGTAAGTTAATATTAAAGGCTTCATAATTGTCCACACTTGACAGTAGTTTTTGCCTTTTATTATCTTCGGGAAGCATATCAAGGGTGAAAATATCAGGAAGGCCGTCATTGTTAACATCTGTTATACTGTTACCCATCGAAAAAAAGCTAATATGATCAACCGTGTTGCGCATTTTATCAGTAAAAGTGCCGTCGCCATTGTTGATATACATCTTATCTGGGATAGAGAAGTCGTTGGATAAATAAATATCCAGCAAGCCGTCACAATTGATATCGGCAATAGCGGCACTTAAGCCAAAAGAAAGCGTCGACATATCTAGCCCGGCTTCTTTGGTTACATCTTTAAAATGGCCGTTATCATTTCTATACAATTTTGAGCACGCCTGCGGATCTACTGAGTTTTTTAATTTCTGAATGACGGCATCATCCATATCATGCAATGCCTTGATGTTTTCATTTACCAAAAGAAGATCGAGGTCGCCGTCACCGTCATAATCGAAAAAGTAAGATTGGGTACTATACGACGAATCGGCGAGGCCGTACGATTCTGCTTCGTCTTTAAATATTGGTACACCACGCGAATCCAAACCCTGATTAATAAAAAGCTGATTCTTACGGCTATCGCCGTCGCCTTTGCCAGAATAGCATTGGTAAATGTCTAATTTACCATCACCGTTAACGTCAACCATATTTACACCGTTCTTCCAGCCGTCGTCTCGTCCTGCTACGCCAGCTTGGTCGGTAATATCATCAAACTTCATATTACCACGATTTAGATACAATTTATTCGGAGTCATATTACCCGAAAAATATATGTCTTCTAAGCCATCGCCGTTAATATCGCCAACGGCTATACCACCGCCATTATAGAAGGCCTGATAGTTTAAAATATTTTTGTTAAAATCTTCTGTGATCTGATTATTAAACAAAACACCTGTTTTAGAAGAATCCAGTAATGTAAAGAGTGGTTTTTCTGTCGCGATATTTGAATTATCCTTGTCTGAACGGCCACACCCGGATAAAATAGCAATACAGCAAATAGCTACGTAAATTTTTAACATATAGGGGTTCTAATATTAAGTATAATAGTCATTCCTTTCATGAAACAGTAGTTTACTATGAAAAATAGTGCATAAATCCCAGTATGGATACCGGGGAAAATGCACAGCAATAACGCTAACAGCTTCCTTTAATACTTTTATAATTTATAATGGTTTGTCGGTACTTAGCAGTTACCGGGTGTGTTATTATTTGTATCTAACAAATCAATGACATGTGTTAAATATATAACATTATTTTTTTTAATTCATAAAAAATTATTACCAACATAAAAACAAAAAAAAAGACTGCCTTATTTAAGGCAGTCTTTTTTTTTGTTTTTATGTTGATTACCGTTCTATTGAACAATAATGCATTTTAAGCTTGTTGAATAGAATCATTCACATCATCAGATGCGCTTTTTACTTTTGATTTTGTTTTTTCAACATGATTACGGGCATCATCAGCAACATCATTTACTTTCGATCTGATCTCGTCTGATACGCCGTCTCTGTAGTTATACAAATCATTAACAGCATCGCTGTATTTTGATTTAACCCGGTCTACTAAGTTACTGCCATAGTCTTTTAAACTGTCAGATGCAGTACGGGCCTTATCTTTTGCTTTGCCGGTTAAATCATCCGCATAACCAGCTAAACTGCCTCTTGTGCTTTCACCACTATCCGGTGCAAATAATAATCCTAATACCGCTCCTGCGGCTGCACCTACTAATAAGGCTGCTATAAGTTTTGATTGATCTTTCATAATATTGTTCATTTGTGTTGCTGTTATAATTAATACAACAACAGTGCCAAGCTTCAATCCAACTCCTTTCGAAGTGAGAGGGGGCTTTAATATGTATTTAAAATTGCACTCTATGTTTAGCAAGTGTAATAATAACGTTAATTGCACCCTGCAAATCACTCCCTCTCCTTTGGAGAGGGCCGCGGTGAGGCAAAAAAAAACATCCGCCCATTGGGCGGATGTTTTTGAATACGTCTAGAAAATATTATAATTAAATAACTTTTACATTTACCGCATTAAGGCCTTTTCTGCCGTTCTCTACTTCGAACTCAACTTTATCGTTTTCACGGATTTCATCGATTAGACCTGTTGAATGAACAAATACATCCTGACCACCACTGTTTGGTGTAATAAATCCGAATCCTTTTGTTTCATTAAAAAATTTTACTGTTCCTTCTTTTTGCATTATTTTATTTATTAAAGTGCGCAAGGTACGCATAATTATCTGTAACAATTGCAATGCACAAGTAATTATAATGGGCGCTACTATAATACCCGGCTTTTATCAGCCGTTATAAATCGTATTTTTACGGTAGATCATAAATATAAAACATGAAAAAAATCATCGGGCTTGCGGGCCTTTTTATAGCGGCATTTGCCATAACCTCATCAGCTCAAAGTATAACTGCAAAAGAAGCGGCCAAGCATTTAAACGAAAAAGTAATGGTTTGCGACCAGGTTTACGGCGGTAAATTTTTAAGCAGTTCAAATATTACGTTGATAGATGTAGGTGGCAGTCATCCTAACGAGTTACTTACCCTGATTATCAAAGGCGATGACCGCAAAAAGTTTAAGACAGCCCCCGAAGAAACCTTTAAAGGCAAAAAGGTATGTATAACCGGGCAAATAATTGATTATAAAGGCAAACCGGAAATTATGATTACGGATACCTTGCAGATAAAACTGCAGTAGTTGGATTATTTAATGAAAGCATTTATTTTCGACCTGAACGGTACCATAAGCTGGTAAATTATTAATGCCAAATTAAATATGTTGTATATTAGGGTAAGTTTATCTTAGATCTATGAATAATAAATATCTGTTGTTACTATGCGGGGTGGCCACATTATTTGCCTCATGTACCCGTGTTTATTCACCGGCGCTTTATCACCAGGATATCGCGTATCAGCCAAAGCCAACCTCGTTTGATAAAGAAAAAATAGCTACTTATGTTTCGGCAGGGATGAATACTTATACTAACAGTAGCTTTAACGATGCGGTGGTAAGTGGCCAGCTTAATTTAAGTCAGGGTATGGTGTTTGATAATTTTAACTTTTCTTATGGTGCTTTCGCGTCTTTTGGTGATTATCAAAACGGGTCAAGCGATACCAAATCGGCAGCTTATTTTAAGGACAAGTTTTTTGGAGCCGTAGGTGGCCGGGCATCCATTAATGCCTATATACACAATGATAGGGCCGACTTTAGGTTTATTGGTGTAGAGGCCGCGTTTAGCCATGAGTTTGGCGATTATGCTCCATACCGGCAGATGCTGCAAAACTTAGGCGGCTTTTATGTTGATCCGCGTGTTGATTTGTTTAGTATAGGCCTAACTACCGAAGTGATATTCCACAATCGCGATAATACCGATTTTCAACATGGCATCCGTGGCTTTTTAGGCACCACCTTTGGCCACAATAATTTAAATGATACTTACTATACACACGAAACTGCCACTACTAAAATGTTTCGTAGCCTTTATCCAAAAGCCAGCTATTTTATAAAGTTTAAAGATTACTTCGGCACAATAGAAGCCGGTAGTGGGGTATTGTTGAGGGTGGGGTATAAGTTCTGACTAGGATTTTCAGGATGAAAAGATTATAGGATAACAATTATACAATCCATCTTATAATCTTCCCGTCCTAAATCCTGATTAAATCCTAGTCTGAGTACACGCTTTGCACCCTATCACGTAAGTTATAGCCTGATGCCATCACCTCGCCATAAGCGCCTGCGGTGCGTATAGCTATCAAATCGCCGCGAAATGATTCCGGCAACTCCACATCCTTACGGAAACAATCTGTGCTTTCGCATATCGGGCCAACAACATCGTAAGCTAAGTTTTGAGTTTTGAGTTTTGAGTGTTGAGTTAGGTTCTCTATCTCATGATAAGCCTGGTATAGCATTGGGCGAATTAATTCGGTCATGCCAGCATCCAACACCAGGAAGTTCTTTTTCTGGCCGTTTTTAACGTATAGTACTCTTGATATTAAAGAAGCACATTGTGCCACTAACGCGCGGCCCAGTTCGAAGTGAACCTCTTGTCCCGGTTTTACATTTAAAAAGTCTTTAAATACTTTAAAATAACTTTCAAAATCGCTTATGGTATTGGTATCCGGATTATGGTAATCAACCCCCAGGCCACCACCGGCATTTAAAATTTTTACAGGGAAGCCATGATCTTCAAACCAGTCCTGTATTTCATTTATCCGTATACAAAGGCTTTTGTAAACCTCCATATCTGTTATTTGTGAGCCGATATGGAAATGAATGCCCAGAAACTGAATATTACTGCAAGCACGTAAGGCTATAATAACATCATCCAATTGCCAGGTGTTAATACCGAATTTGTTTTCGTCTAATCCGGTAGTAATAAAATGGTGGGTATGCGCGTCAACATTAGGGTTGATACGGATAGCAACTTTAGCAGTTTTATTTTTGGCTTTCGCCAGATCATTAATAATATGCAGCTCTTGTACAGATTCTACGTTGAAGCAAAATATATCACCGTCAAGCGCCAGGTTTATTTCTTTGTCTGATTTACCCACACCTGCAAACACAACTTGCTTATTGCTAAAGCCATGTTCAATAGCCGCTTTAACCTCGCCGCCGCTTACGCAATCGGCACCAAAACCAAACGACTGTATCATGTCCAAAACCTTTGGATTAAAATTAGCCTTCAGCGCATAATGCACATGAAAACCATATTTAGCCGAAGCAATATGGCAAGCCTGTAAAGTTTGGCGTAACACCTCCATATCATAATAATAAAAAGGTGTTTCGGTATTGTTAAAACGAGTTATAGTATTTGGATTGAACATTGGGCCCCCTCTAATTCTCCCCCGGTAGGGGAGACTTTAATTTTGTTTTAGTAAAATATATCTGTTAAATCTTTTAAACATAATAATTATTTGCTCCCTCGCCCAAAAGGGCGATTTTTAAAAGTCTCCCCTACCGGGGGAGATTTAGATGGGGCTTAAAACAGCCTGCTATGCAAACTCCTCAAAGCTTCCACCTTATCCTCGGTTTTAACCAGTACAGATAAGTTATGGTTACTGCCTCCGTATGATATCATGCGCAGTGGTAAATGTTTTATCGCCTCCAACACCCGCGAGCCAAAACCATGCTTATCCGCAGCAAAATCGCCAACTACGCAAATAATGGTATGGTTGGTATCTACCTCAACATCGCCAAAGGCTTTTAACTCACTCAATATTTCAGCAATGTGCGTGGTGTCATCAATAGTTAATGATACCGCGACTTCTGATGTGGTGATCATATCTATGGATGTTTTATAACGCTCAAAAACCTCAAACACGCGGCGTAAAAAACCATAAGCCAGCAACATACGGCTCGAGTTTATTTTGATCGCTGTTATGCCATCCTTAGCGGCTATTGATTTGATCTGGTTTTTTTCGCTATCATTAGTTATAAGAGTTCCCTTTGCTTGCGGGTCCATAGTGTTTAACAAACGTACCGGTATTTTATATTTCTGCGCCGGAAAAACGCTTTGAGGGTGCAATATCTTGGCTCCAAAATAAGCCAGCTCAGCCGCTTCATCAAATGATAATTGCGCTATAGGTTTGGTACCGCTAACAATCCGCGGATCATTATTGTGCATGCCGTCAATATCGGTCCAAATCTGTACCTCTTCGCTGCGTATGCCCGCGCCAATTAATGATGCGGTATAATCGCTGCCGCCACGGCGCAGGTTGTCAATCTCGCCAAAAGCGTTGCGGCAAATGTATCCCTGGGTAATAAATAGTTTATTATCCGGAGCTTTATCCAGTAAAGGGGTAAGGTGCGATGTGATATGATCAACAACAGGCTCATTGTCCTCATCGGTTTTCATAAACGCTAAAGCAGGTAATAAAACAGATGATATGCCTATCTCCTTTAAGTAAACGTGGTATAGCGTGGTTGACAATAACTCGCCTTGTGCCAGTATAATTTTTTCTTCAATAGATGTAAACAGATCATTAGCTACGCCGCTTAGTAACGAAAAATGGTAATCAATAACCTCCTTGCCTTGTACTAAAAACTCGGGTTTGGCAAATAGTTCTTTTATAAAAACTTCGTATTTGCCTTTTAATGTGGCAATGAGTGAGGCGGCCTTGGTCTTATCTTCGGCTTGATAGGCTTGTCCAATTTCAACCAAACTATTTGTTGTGCCCGATACGGCTGACAGCACCACAATTTGCCTTTCTGAAGCATCAATAATGTCCAGCAATTTCTTCATTCGCTCCGGACTTCCTACTGACGTGCCACCAAATTTTAAAACTTTCATTTTTTGTTCTTGTTTACCCATTACTATCGATATTCGATCGATGATGTTTGAGGCGTCTAAATTATGATTTTAACCACACTATATTATATACTAAAATGATAAAAATGAAATGGGAGCTGATGATCGGATGGCCATGATAAGGGATGGTTTTATAGCCAAAAACGTAAAAGCATTGATTCGTCACCTCAAAAAATATCCTAAAACAGTCTAAAAACTGACTAATACGTCAGTTTTTAATAATAGTTGGTCAGTTATTTTGGTAGCGAATAAAATAATCTTTTACTTTACATCAGGTTATTTTAATAGGGGTATTAAATAGCTATAACGAGCCGCTTGTATTATACAAGCGGCTTAATTTTTTAGTGGGATTTCTATCCACTTACTGCACATAATCCTTCGCAATCGGTACAAAAAGCTTATCGTTATACACACACTCATCAAAGCATTCTTTAATAGCATTATTATAAGGTAGATTTGCCTCTTTACTACTACACATGAAATATAAATTAGGCGACTTTGTAAGGTTTGTTGACGAGAAGATGGAGGGTTTTATTACCCGCATTATTGATGAGGAAATGATAGGTGTAACCGGCGAGGATGATTTCGAGATACCGGTACTGGCCCGCAAAGTAACCCTGGTGCATGGCTATGAAGCCGCAGGAAGTAAAACAGTTGCTACAGCCGATGAACCAACAATACCGCAGGCCGAGTTTAAAAACAAAGGCGTATACCTGGGCTTTGTTAACGATGCCAAAGCAAATTCGGTAGTGCATTTTTATCTGATAAATGATACCTCGTTCCAATTATTGACTACCCTCACAACCGAGAAGCACACCTTTAAAGGAGAGTATGCCGGGATAGTAGCGCCGGGCTCATCAGTTAAAATATACTCGGCACAGTTGGCCGATTTGCAATTATGGCCAAAGTTTATGGTTAACGTGTTGTATTACACCACGCAAAATGTTGAGCCACCTGCACCGTTAACAATAACCGAAAAATTTAAGGCTAAAGATTTCGCCGGCAGTAAAAAGCAATTACCTGTTTTAAAAGAACAAGGCTGGTTAATACAACTGGATGATCCCGATTTTATAATTGACGCGCAACAGCTAAAAGAAAGCTTTTACTCATCGACTGAAGAAAAAGTGACAATAAATAAACCCGCCCGTGAAATTGATCTCCATATAGAAAAGCTGCGCGATGATTACCAATTTATTAATAGCGCCGAGATATTAAAGATTCAACTTGATTATTTTAATAAGGCCCTTGATGCCGCTATTGTGCACCAGTTGAACGATGTTGTTTTTATACATGGGGCAGGCAATGGTACGTTACGTCATGAGATACAAAAGGTGCTAAGCAAACATCCCAAAGTACAAACTTTTATGGATGCCTTGAAAGAGAAGTTTGGTTATGGGGCTACAAGGGTGGTATTAAAATAATCAATATGCCTATATTAGCTTTAAACTTATTAGGATATGAAAAAGATAACTGCCACTATTCTATGTTTATTTTTTCTGGCCAATTACAAAGCACAAAGCCAGTCACTCAAGGTTAATTGGGACCAAACTGTATCTGTATCAAAATCGACCCCTACTTTGCAGGTGGTTGGCAACCCAATGTTGCGCCGTAAGGCTGCCATGCATGACGCCTCGTTTAGTGCGTTAAAAAATCTTAATGCCGACTTTGTTAGATATGTCCCATGGTTTCCGTATCCCAAATTAGCGGTTGCTGAGCTGGAACCTCCTGCGGAGAAAACATCTTGGGATTTTAGTTTGATTGATCCGATGACGATCGACTTCCTGGAAAATACCAAAGGGCACTCCGTAATATTAAATTTTAGTACCATACCCCAGTGGATGTTTAAAACCGATAAGCCGGTAGCTTATCCTGCTGATGCTAACCAAGTAGGATGGGGGTATGCCGGAGGGACGCAGTTGCGAGATACTACAATGAAAGAATTAACTGATTATTACGTCAGATTAATCAGCTGGTATGCAAAGGGTGGCTTTACAGACGAACTTGGAAAATATCATAAATCAGGCCATCATTACGATATCCCATATTGGGAAGTATTAAATGAGCCGGATTTGGAACATCAAATGTCGCCGCAAACATATACCAGGATATATGATGCAATGGTTACCGCTATTAAAGCAGTATTGCCCAACACTAAATTTATTGGTATGGCGCTGGCTTATGAAAACCCCGAATGGTTTGAGTATTTCCTTAATCCGGCTAATCATAAATCCGGTATCCCGTTGGATATGATATCTTATCATTGCTATGCAAATGCAAACAGCAATCAAAAATTTGATGCTTATGAATATGCTGTTTTTGATAAGGCCGAAAATTTTATAAACTCGGTTAACTATATAGAAAGTATTCGTAAACGCTTATCGCCAAATACCAAAACGGATATCGATGAACTTGGTACGTTTGTAAGTGATGAAATGCGCAATCAGCCAATTACGCCTGCTTACTGGAATCTCTCTGCAAGTGTTTATGCCTATTTTTTTATTGAGCTAAGCAAAAGAGGAATTGATGTAATAGGCGAATCACAACTGGTTGGCTTCCCAACGCAATTTCCTGATGTGAGCATGATCAACTATATCAATAACAAGCCTAACGCCCGTTTCTGGGTATTAAAAATGATAAAGGATAATATTAAATCAGGTAGTATCCTGATAAAAACCGATATAAGTGGTAACAACGGCGATAATATTTTAGCACAGGGATTTATTGTCGGTGGTGTGAAAAAGGTACTAATCCTTAATAAAAGAAACAAGGGCATTTTTGTTAAACTACCTGCCGGATTTAAAGGTGCAAAGATAAGTACGGTTGATGGCGACTCTGGCGATAATAAAGCAACCCGATCAATAGTTAATGACGAGAATATTGAGATGAAACCATTTGCCGTTAAGTTGATAGAGTTGACGAAATAAGATCTGTTATGAACCAGGTAGCGTTTAAAATGAAATTAAAGCCCGGAGCCAAAGCCGAATATAAACGCAGGCACGCTTTGATCTGGCCCGAGATACGCCAACTGTTAGCAGATGGCGGTATTCGTGATTATCATATCTTTTACGATCAGGAAACCGATATTTTATTTGCCGTGCATAATGCGGATGAACAAGGGGCCATTTTTGGAAAACAAGAAATCTTAGAAAAATGGTGGGCCCACATGGCCGATTTGATGGATGTAAACCCTGATAACTCGCCGGTTGCTGTTCAGCTTGAGCAGGTATTTCAATTATAAAAATTTACTACTGCGCTACCAAACCCGTCTTAAAATAGCTTGTCTCTGCAAATTGCTCAAACAACAGGTCCAGCACTTGTTGGGTATTATCCGGGTAGTTTACTTTTATGGGTTGGCCGTTATTTAACCAATCCAGTATCTTTTCGTCATGCTTGGGTTTAAGGCTTTTAATAACCGGTACACCCATAGCCTTTAACGCGGCAGCGTTTAGCTGCTGCTCGTATTGGTTTTTCATCGGTATAACCAATAGCTTTTTCTTCAAAAATAAAGCCTCGGCGGGTGTTTCAAAACCACCGCCACATAATACGCCAGCGCTTTGGGCCATGCTTTTTATAAAGTCCTTATTATCTATAGGCTGTATATAAACGTTTTTATGTTTGTACACCTTTTTATTGTGTTTAGAAAAAACATCCCACTCCACATTTTTAAATTCCGACAATCGCTTTATCAATCGCTTATCGTCATAAGCAGGCAGGTAAACAGTATAATGCCCTTTGTTCATAATCTCCTGCTCGCGCACTTGCTGGCGTATTACCGGGGTAAATATATTTTTATCGAATGATTTAAAATGAAAACCATATTGCGCGGTAACCGGTGCATAGTTTTTAAGAATGAGGCGACCTATCATATCTGCTTCATCCGGCTTGGGTGCTTTATCATGCAACACGGCAGCCTGGTGGCTCAATCCAATACAAGGCTTGTTTTTTAAATAACAGGCCCAGGCAGATATCGGCTCAAAATCATTGATCACCAGATCGTATTTATCAACAGGCAAAGTATTGATTTCTTTAATAAACTTGCGAAACCGCGATTTTAAAAATGACCCCCATAGATCAACCCCGCCAGATTTGCCGAAAACGAAGCCAAAACCATGTAGCTTATATTTTATAGCGAAGGGCAGGTTCAAATCTCCTTGCGTACCGCTAACCAGCACATCAACATCGCCCATCTTTTTTAACAGGGGCACAATATCCATTGATCGGCTTAAATGGCCGTTACCTGTTCCTTGTATGGCATATAAAATTTTCATGGTTATATAGGGGGATAATTTGAGAGGAAATAGTTTTAAATAAATAAAGAGAGCGGCCGAGCTCTCTTTACTATTAACTGATCTTATTAGTTCAATGAAAAAAGAACGATTTGGTTAGTACATCAAATGAATAACACCACAAAAGTAATGCCCCAATGTTAAGGCTTAATTAAGTTTGTGTTAGTTGTGCTTACATTTAACTTAACCTGTTTTATATAGAATTGTGTTACTTTTAATCCATTATTTTTCACTGAATGACTACAGCAAGATCCCAAAACCTTGATTGGATAAATAGTTTAAGGCTTATTGCCTTATTTGCTGTAATTGTGCTGCACGTTGCCGCTATCCCGTTAGGGCAATATGGCCATGTACTCCTTAACACCTGGCTTACTGCCGATTTTTATAACGCCCTGGTACGTTTTGCCGTACCCGTGTTTGTAATGATAACCGGCGCATTGTCATTGCATCGCGAATATGAACTGGGCGATTTCCTGAAGAAACGGCTAAGCAGGGTAGTGATTCCCTTTTTATTCTGGAGTTTGGTATATGTAGGTTACTCGTGGTATAACGAAGAATTACCTTTTGATGGGGATGCCTGGACGAATACTAAAACGGTATTACATCAGCTAAAATATGGCAGCTCATATCACCTTTGGTATGTTTATATGCTGATAGGTCTTTATTTTTTCATACCGATTATCAGCAAGTTCGTCCGTAACGCCAGCAAGCGCGAAATAGAATACTTTTTGGTGATGTGGCTGATTGCTATGATTATTAGCCAGCCATTAATATCAAGATTTAACCCTCAGGTCGATCTTCATAATTTTGCAGGCTATGTTGGCTACCTGGTTTTAGGGCATTATCTTACCTTTAATTTCGACAGAAAAAGGAACATAATATCGTTAATGGTTATGTTGTTTTTGGTGATGCTAATTATTATAACCTGGGGGACGTACTTGCTGTATAAATACCCTACCGGATTAATAACCTTATTGTACGAGCCGCTTGGCCCTGCCATTGTATTATTAGCGTCAACCGTATTTTTAATAGGGCGATTTAGTAAAATACAGTTGCCCGCATTTTTAAAACAAGCAAAAGACTTCGCCTGCAAATTTAACTTCGGCATCTATTTAAGCCATGCGTTGGTGCTGTATTTTTTGGATGACCTGTTTGGCATAAGCTTTAAACTATGTACACCTTTGGTAAGCATTCCGGTAACGGCAATTATATGTTTTACTTTGTCGTTATTGTTGGTGTGGTTATTGAGTAAGTTGCCGGTTGTGGGTAAGTGGTTGGCGGGTGAGTAAACGGTACGCATTTAAACTAATGAATTAAACTATGAAACTAAACACACTAATATTCCTAACCCTAACCCTAACCGCCAAACTTGCCACCGCGCAAGACGAATGGACCTTCAAAACCGAAAGTGATGGCATTAAGATTTATAGTAACACCAAATCGCCCTTAAAAGTTAAGCCGGTTAAAGTTGAATATACTTTTAACGCTACACCTATACAATTGGCCGCTGTACTACTGGATATTAAAAACTATACCGATTGGATTTATAAAACCAAACTGACCGCCTTGGTTAAACAAGTATCGCCAACCGAGCTGTTTTATTATGCCGAGATCAATATGCCATGGCCTGCTCAAAACCGCGATTTTTCGGCACACATTACCGCAACTCAAAACCCCGATACTAAAGTTATTACCGTTGATGCACCTTCGGTAACAGGTTTAGTGCCCGAGAAGGAAGGGGTTACACGCGTCCGTAAATCAGTTGGTAAATGGGTGCTTACACCGGTCGGTAAAAATCAGGTTAACGTAATCTATTACCTGCAAATAGAACCGGATGGCCGCGCACCTACATGGCTTATCAATCTGTTTATATCCGATGGGCCAATGCAAAGTTTTAAAAAATTAAAGCTTCAACTGCAAAAGCCGTTGTATAGAAATCCGGCGCTTTCCTTTATAAAATGAGTATAGAGGTAATTTATTTAACTATTAAGTTGTTCCGCTCACTCAAAGTGGAATACGCTGTTTGCAACATATTTATTACGCAATCGATACCGTTTTTTAACAATCTTTAATACGCGTTAGTATTATTAGCTTAGCATAATTAAACCAATTTTAGTTTTTAGTTATGAAGAAGTTTCCCTTAGCCTGTTTCGGGCTATTTTTTGCTATAAGCTCATTCGCGCAAACAACCATCACCGAATATTTATCAGGTAAAGATAAAGACCATACTGTACAATGGAATTTTTTCTGCACCGATGGCCGGTTAAGCGGTAAATGGACAACCATACCGGTACCATCTAACTGGGAA
Source organism: Mucilaginibacter sp. (assembly GCF_028288185.1). Taxonomy (GTDB): domain Bacteria; phylum Bacteroidota; class Bacteroidia; order Sphingobacteriales; family Sphingobacteriaceae; genus Mucilaginibacter. Next base: position 299,570 of record NZ_JAQBOF010000008.1, read on the forward strand.
CTACAAGGATTTGGCGCCTATAACTATGGCGGCGATAGAAACAAAGCTCATGAATCAGGCATGTACAAGCATGAATTTGCTGTAGGCAACTATACAGGCAAACGTGTCTTTATTGTCTTTGAAGGCTCTATGACCGATACTAAAGTGACAATAAACGGTAAATCAGCCGGCCCCATACACCAGGGCAGTTTTTACCGGTTTAAATATGATATAACCGACCTGGTAAAGTTTAACGCCAAAAACCTGTTAGAGGTTACGGTTGATAAGATGTCGGCAAACGCCGGTGTAAACGATGCCGAGCGTAACTACAGCGATTTTTGGGTATTCGGCGGCATCTATCGCCCGGTTTATTTAGAGATGGTACCAGAAACTTATATCGACCATACCGCAGTAAATGCTAAGGCCGATGGCTCCTTTCAATTAGATGTTTATGCCAAAAACCTTAAAGATGGCGATGTAATTGAAGGCCAGGTTAAAAAATTAAATGGCGAAAATGTAGGCAAGCCTTTTTCTGTAACCGCCGATCTGTCAGCCGATCATTCAGAACTAAAAGCCAGTTTTAATAAACCATTATTATGGAGTGCCGAGTATCCTAACCTATATCAGGTTGTAGTAAACATTAAAAGTAAACAAGGTGGCGGGCATAGTGTAAAACAAAAATTTGGCTTTCGTACTGTCGAGGTTCGCCCGCAGGATGGCTTGTATGTTAACGGGACAAAAGAAATATTAAAAGGTGTTTGCCGCCATAGTTTCTGGCCGGAAACGGGCCGTACACTTAGCCATAAGATTCACTTGATGGATGTTAAGGCAATGAAAGATATGAATGGTAACGCAGTACGTATGTCGCATTATCCGCCCGATCAGGATTTTTTGGACGTATGTGATTCGCTTGGTATTTATGTGTTGGATGAGCTAACTGGTTGGCAACATAAATACGACACGTTAGTGGGACATAAACTGGTTAAAGAAATGTTGGTACGCGATGTTAACCACCCTTCTATCTTGTTTTGGGATAATGGTAACGAGGGCGGCTGGAACGTAATGCTGGATAATGACTACGCATTGTATGATCCGCAGAAACGTAACGTATTGCATCCATGGGCATTATTTGGCAATGTTGATACGCACCACTACCCTGATTACAATGCAATACTAAAAGCAACATCCGGCAAAGAAGTATTTATGCCTACCGAATTTATGCACGGGTTATATGATGGCGGGGCAGGCGCGGCTTTAGAAGATTTTTGGGGGCAGATGATGTCATACCCACATGCGGCGGGTGGCTTTATCTGGGCTTTGATAGATGAAGATGTGATCCGTACCGATAAGAATAACACCTATGACGGCGTGGGTAACCGCGCACCAGACGGCATATTAGGTCCGCACCGTGAAAAGGAAGGCAGCTTTTATACGATAAAAGAGATCTGGTCGCCGGTATACATCCACCCTGCACCTATTGATAAAACATTTAATGGTAAAATCGAGGTAGAGAACCGTTACACTTTTACCAAACTAAGCCAGTGTAAGTTTAAATGGCAATTGGTAAAACTACCATCGGCACAAGACAAAAGTACTAGGGCAATAACCACCGCTATCGGCTTACCATTACCATTAGAACTGGCTCCCGGTGAAAAGGGTACCCTCAACCTGCATCTACCTGCAACCTGGGCAAAAAGCGATGCGCTATACCTAACTGCCTACGGTCCGCATGGCGAAGAATTATTTACCTGGAGCTGGGCTATTAAGTCGCCTGCGGCGATAGCTAAGGCGCCGATATTGGCTGCTAAATCAACCATAGCAGGTGCGGTTAACGGCAATGAGCTGGTTGTTAGCAGCGATGGTAAAAAATATTATTTCGATAAAACTACCGGGTATATTGAGAAGGTGATTAAAAGTAAAACCGAGATCTCGCTATCTGGTGGACCTGTTTTGGCAGGAGTGAATACTACTTTAAAAGATTTTACCTATAAAACTGCAGGCAAGCAATTTATTGTTGAGGCCAATTACCAGGGCGATGCAACCCTAAATGTAAAATGGACCTTCACGCCGGGCAAACCGGTTAAACTGGAGTACACCTACGCTCAAACCGGTGATTTTGATTTTATGGGCATCACCTTTAATTATCCCGAAGAAAAAGTTACAGGTATGAAATGGCTGGGTCGTGGCCCGTATCGCGTTTGGAAAAACCGTGTACCGGGGCAGCAGTTTGGTGTATGGCATAAAGCCTACAATAATACCATAACAGGGCAAGACTGGGGCTATCCCGAATTTAAAGGCTACCATGGCGAAGTTAACTGGGCGGTGATAGAAAATAAAGAATCGCCGTTTACGGTTTATACGGATAATAAAAACATGTACCTGCAAATGTATCACCCGGCCAGGGAACAGGACGCGTTGAAGAATAACAATGTAGAGCCACCATTTCCTGATGGTAATATTGGATTTTTAAATGGCATTAGTGCCATTGGTACCAAGTTCCAGGCCGCTAAACAAATGGGGCCGCAAAGCCAGAAAAATCATACTACCGGCGAGCCTATTAGCAATACATTATGGTTTGAATTTTAAGATCAATCAATTAAACAGTTAACTCCTGTAGTGCCTGCAAACTTCTTTTATGGAAGCGGGCTTTACAGGAGTTTTTTTATATATTTAGTTCGATAGAATTGTAATAATATAACGCTATCACACTCTAAACAATAAAGCACAATTAACTATGACTGCTGATCCTGATAAGTATATTTTAAAAGTAGATGGCCTGGGTGTTACCTATGGCGATTTTGTTGCCGTAAAGGACGTTGGCTTTAACGTGTTGCAAGGCGAGATATTCGGCTTGCTTGGGCCTAACGGCGCAGGCAAAACCAGCACGTTGAGCGCTATCGAAGGCCTGCTAAAATTTAAACAGGGCACTATAATAGTTGATGGACAGGATGTGCAGCAAAAGCCATTGTATGCAAAAGCATCGATGGGGGTACAGCTGCAATCAACAAGCTTCCAGCCCGAGTTAAACGTGGTGCAAATACTACAACTGTTCTCCGGCATATATGGCGTGCCCAAAAACAAAGACGAGATAAAAGAGATGCTGAAAGATATTAAGCTGGAGGATCACGCTCATAAGAAATTTGGTCAACTATCCGGTGGTCAACAGCAGCGTGTATCGTTAGTGATAGCGACTATTCATAACCCTAAATTGGTATTGTTAGATGAACCGACAACAGGCCTTGACCCGCAATCGCGCCGCCAGCTTTGGGAGCGCATTGAGGCTATTAAAGCAAAGGGCCATGCTGTTTTGCTAACCACACACTCCATGGAAGAGGCCGAAGCCGTTTGCGACAGAATTGCTATTATAGATCATGGTCGGGTTATCGCTATTGACACGCCGCAGGCATTGGTTGATAAGCACCGCGACGACCCGGAAGTAATTGCCGTATCGCGCCGTGGAAAGATTACTTTAGAGGATGTGTTTATTGGGTTAACAGGTACCGCGGTTCGCGATTAAATCAGGAAATAAAAATGGAAACTACAGTTATACCTAAATCATCAGCCGTATTTAAGACCCTTGTAAGGGCAGATATGGCAACCTTGTTTAGTAACCGCCGGTCGGTTGTCATATCATTATTGGTGCCGCTTATTATCCTGGTATCATGGAAACCATTAGTAAAAGTAATGGGCGGTCCGTTCGCGCTGTCAACAGCTATTACCATAGGTTTAATGGCTATTGGGTTGATGGGTTACACACTATCCGTATCGCGAGATAGGGATAAAGGCATCTTTCAGCGTCTGCGTGTAGCGCCGGTGCCAACCTGGGCCATCATGTCCAGCCGCATCTTTATCCAATTGGTAATGATCATGGTGTTGACGTTGTTGGTCTTTATTGTCGGCTATCAATATGATAAAATAACATTGAGCACGGAGGGTTATTTGCTAACCTTTGGCGTAGCCATTTTAGGCGGTGCGGTTTATCTTAGCTTGGGCCAACTAATTGTTGGCCTGATAAAAACCGCCGAAACTATAAACGCTGTAACGCGCCTTACTTATTTCTTATTCATAATGGTGGGTATGTTTGGCGAAATGGGTACACTTGGCCCACAAGTAAAAGAGGGGGTGCATTGGTCGCCTTACGGTTCTGTTAAGTTAATGCTGGCCGCCAGTATGGAACCCGCTAAATGGACTCATGATACTACTATTACCGTTTGGGTTTGCTTAGGTTATATTATTGTTTTTGCAGGCATCGGCATTAAAAAATTTAAATGGAATAGTAAGTAATAGAACACGATTGTGTTCTCTAATTACCAAATGGCACCAATCCTATCAACTGACGGTACAACGGATAATCAGGCAACTTGTTAGCCGACTCATGAAAATTTTTGCAATAATAAACCTGTAAGTGTTCTTCTACTATCCCGCCACGTATAATGGGGATATCAGCCAGTTTGGTAATGCTATCGAAGAACGGTTTGCCATCGTCATAAATGGTTTCATCATAGGCATGGGCTTCGCCAATAATAACGGCATCTTTACCTAATAATGTTTTCGGGTCGACCAGGAAAGCCAGGTTACGCGGGTCGCGGTTAAAGCAGATGATGTCTTTTTTACCTTTCAGCGCCCAATCAACTTTACCGGCAAGCCACCAGCGGGTACTTCCTGCAAATACGTTCGGATTTTTTATCCAACCCTCTTTTTCAAAGCGGGCCATGATGTCATCATAATCAACACCTTGTATAGTGGGGTCAATTTTACCGCCGCCCAGGCTTGCCACCCATTTGGGGCCGTAATACTGCCAAAACCCGGTAACCAAATGCGCACCTAAAATAGTTATAGTTATTACTGTAAAGTATACAGAGAACCTCAACCAGCGGCGTGTAAGGCGTTTAGCTTTCTCGTTAGCACCGTTTAAAGTTTGGTCTATGGCAAAACCAAGGGGCATAAACAGCATCATATAGCCGGGCGCCTGCCAATGAAAATGATATTGCAGATCGGCCCATAAAGTAAGCACTGTAAAAAATACTATCGGCAATACCGACATCCAGAAGTTAAAGCCATACTCGGCCTGGATGCGTTTTTTATAGGCTACAAACATTTGCCTTATAGTAGGGAACCAGATCCACGGTAATAGCCAAACAGCCTGGCCGGCAATGCTGCGGATAAACCAATCGAAATGTAATTGAAATGGCTCATGCCTTGTACCAGCCCTTGATCCCTGCCAAACAAATGATACCCAGTTGTTTTTATAGTTCCACCATATTACCGGGGTAGCCATTATAATAGTTATTATTATAGCCAAATATGGACCGGGATGAGCTAACCAATGCCGCTGTTTTTTATTGGTGAGGATAAACATAAATACCCCCGCGAATAAAAACAGCACGTGATACTTGCTTAAAGTAGCCAGCCCCATACAGGTGCCGATAACTATCCACAACCAATATATTTTGCTTTTATCTATTTTAGGGTCTAACGGTTTTTCTTGGCGGATGCCTAATACTTTAACAATGTACCAGGTACTTAATAGCCAAAAAAACATCAGCGGCGCATCGGGTTGATACCAGCAGGCAACACCTACGGTAAACAAGGCGCTTAAATTCATGATGGTTACGGCCCAAAACCCGGCGGCGGCATTAAATAATTTGCGGGATAAGATGAATAACAACCAGCTTGTACCAGCAAACATTAACACACTGGGGAAACGTAAGCCTAAGTTGGTTAATCCTAAAAGTCTTATACTTGCGCCACCTAACCAAAAGAATAATGGGGGTTGATCAAAATAGCTCCAGTCTAAATGTACCGCTCCGCGGAAATAATAAGATTCGCCATTACCTAACCCGGTGTAGGCTGCAATCAGTAAGCGAATGAAAAAAGTAACAATAATTAGTACCAGCGTATATTTTGCAGCGTTTTGTTCTGTTATTTTCTTCATCTTTTATTATTTCGGGAACCTATTTACGGCGATAAAGTTCCAAAAAAAATACGGATAATTAGCATCGACTTAAAGTCTGATGATAATTATCCGTACTATGTTCTAATTATGTGATGTCTAACCGGCTTTACGCAATTTGACCAGCCTTAATACCAAGATAACTAACATTGCGACAAAAAATACCGATCCAACCCCCGAGATAATAATACGCCACGCTACATGGGTTTGTAAGGCTTTAATAAACGTGCAAATGGCATAAATAGCCATTGCCAGGTTAATAAACATAGATAGCCTTAGCTGTTTTGCCTGATCTGTTGATGGTGTAGATTCCATACAGTAAATGTAGGGAATTTATTTGTCGCTGGCTGTTATTCCCCGGCTTTTTCTAATATCGCTATATCCAGCTTACCCATTTTAAGCATGGCCTGCATTACATTGTTGGCTTTTTTAGGGTCGCTGTTATGTAGTAGCTCCCCTAAATTATAGGGTATAACTTGCCATGAGAGGCCAAACTTATCTTTTAACCAGCCGCACCTGCTTTCTTCGCCGCCTGCGGAAAGGTTTTCCCAGTAATAATCTATTTCTTCCTGGTTCTTGCAACTTATAAATAGTGAAATGGCTTCTGTAAATTTAAACATCGGCCCACCGTTTAATGCCATAAATTTTTGGCCCTCTAACTCAAACGTGGCGGTCATGATGCTACCTTTTGGTCCGGGACCGGCATCGCCATATTTTACTTCGTAAAGTAATTTAAAGTTTTTAAAAACGGAGGAATAAAATGTTATGGCCTCACTAAGATTATCGTCGAACCATAAAAATGGGGTTATCTTGCTCATAAGTTTATTGTTTTAGTGATAAACAAAGTTAGCCCCGTTTAATTGCATTAACAGGGTGTGTATGGGACATTTTTGGGGTTGATTAAAGACAGGTCAATATCAATGCTTATCAAGTTGTTTTATTTGTTTATCCTGAAACTTAGTAAACAATACTACCATACATATAGCACCAATAGTGGCAAAAAGCATGTCGGATTGTGTATCCCAAATATCGCCCTGCGTGCCTAAAAACGAATCGCCCGATTGGCCAGATGTAACAGATACAAACCATTCTAAAAATTCATAAAGCATACTAATGCTCATGCATACGGTTACTGTTAAAATTGGTAACCACGCTTTTTTCTGTATCACATTTTGACGGATAAAGAGTTCTCTTGTTATTATTGCCGGAACAAATCCTTGTGTAAAATGGCCCAGTTTGTCATAATTATTACGTGATTGATGAAAAATGTCTCTTATCCAATTAAACAACGGTACCTGGGCGTAAGTATAATGTCCCCCAATAAATAGTACATAGCAGTGTACCAATATCATAACATAGGTTAATGTGCTAAACCGGAAACGTTTAAAAGTGAAAACTAAAATAAGGAAACCTATTATTGCCGGAAAAACCTCCAATATCCAGGTAAAATAATCATGCGGATAAACTGCAGAACCTAGTAACCCGGCAAAGAAAAAAATGATCAGGATATAATACTTTTTCATATCCTAAATGTATGGTAAAATTATGCGATATCTAAATATTATAACCTTCTAACTGTTCTGCTATAAGGTGCAAAGTGTCTTCGGGTACAACACCCGGATTTTTGCAGATGTGCAGAATTTTATGATTATCGGGCTCAAAACTGCCAATAAATTGCTCGTCTTTAAATATCTCGTATTTGCACTGTTCGCCCTCGTGGTGCATATAATCGCGCACCTCAAAATGCTGGTTTTCATTATCAACAGTTACTGATATTTCGAATTTCTCCATCGGGGCCAATCACATTTATCTTTAAGGTTTTTCTACCGTTACGTCCTGCGCTAATGTGGCATCATCTGGCATTGTACCCAGATCACGGTCAAGCGCGTAAAGCGAATCGTCTTTTGCATTAGCGCCGCCGGCAACTTTTATTTTGCTTAACAGGTCCATAGCCAGTGTTTCTTCTTCTGTTTGTTCTTTTACAAACCATTGCATAAAATTCCAGGTCGCCCAGTCTTTTTCGGCCATGCTCATGTCAACAATGGCATATATGCTTGCAGTATTTTCTACTTCAGATTTAAAAACCTTTTCAAAGCAATCATTTACACTTATCGGATCAGGGCCGGGCGCTGGTATGGCTGTAACAACCACCTTGCCGCCACGCTTTAAAATATACTCCAGGAATTTCATCATGTGATTACGCTCCTCGTTAGCATGCCTGAAAAGGAAATTTGCAATACCATCATATCCATTATCACTGGCCCATGAGGCGTAAGCCAGGTATATTTGCGCGTTATGTGCCTCGTTGGTCATTTGGTTGTTTAACGCGCTTGCAAGTGTTGCTGATAATCTGTTAGTTTCCATAAAAATGTAACCAACTATTGCGGTAATAGTTTTTATGGGGTAGATTTATTTGTAAATGATTACATTGACCTTTGGAGAATAAAAAAATAAGCACATGGCCAACAAAGAGCATTTCTCTATAAATGGCGAAAACCTTTTAAAAAAGGTAAAAGAATTAATAGCCGAAGGCAATGTAACCCGTATAACTATTGCTGATAAAGAAGGGAAGGAAATTGTTAATTTCCCGCTAACACTAGGTGTGGTAGGGGTATTATTATTACCTATGTTTGCTGCCGTGGGCGCACTGGCAGCTTTAATTGGCGAGTGCACTGTTATTGTTGAAAGGCATGATCCTCAAGAAAGTAAAAAAGAAGAAACGAACAGCTAAAAATATATTTATGAGAAGTAAGAGTTTATTATCAATCTTAACCACTGTCCTTTTGTTTGCTATAGCAATGCCTGTAATGGCGCAGGACGATCAACCAAAAAGAGAAGGTACAGAGTGGATTGACGCTTTTATGCCTAACACCAATGATGCAGCCCTGCCACGCATACTTTTAATAGGCAACTCTATTACCCGCGGCTATTATCCCGAAGTAGTAAAGCTGATGGCCGGTAAAGCCTATGTTGCCCGACTGGCAACATCAAAAAGCATTTGCGACCCGGCATTAAATAAAGAAATAGCCCTTATTATGAGCTATTATAAATTTGATATCGTACATTTTAATAATGGCCTGCACGGGTTTGATTATACGGAAGATGAATACAAAAAAGCATTCCCCGGTTTTGTTAAAGCCATACGCAAAGGCGCGTCGCATGCCAAGTTGATTTGGGCAAGCACAACGCCAATGCATACCCGTGCAGATGCTAAAATATTAGACCCCAAAACAGATCGCGTTAAAGAGCGTAATAAAATAGCTTTGGATTACATAAGCACACAAAAAGATATTAAGGTGGATGACCTATGGGCGCTGGTTATTGATCGTCCTGAATATTACCAGGGTGGTGATGGTACGCACCCAATTCCTGCCGGATTTACGGCGTTAGCCCAAAAAGTAGCCGCAGAGTTAACTGCTCTATTGGCAGAAAAGTAATATAACCTATTACAAACATGCCTTAGTGATAGCTCAGGGTAACGCATTGAAAATTAGATATTGAAAAATGGAATGAGGTAGCTTTTTTTATAATAAGATTAAGCCGCTACTTGTTCAGGCTTTTTAAACAATAAAAACAATACGGTTATAGCCCCCAGCAACTGTATCGCTAATGCAGCGATATTACCCATCTTATAAGCAACAGATTCTGCAGAATGTATAACAGTGCCTAAGTCAAGAGAACGACGTACTAAACCAATAATAATAAGGCACATTGCAATTTTTGCAATAGTAATAACTACAGGGTTTTCAAGGATAGTTTTCATACTGCAATATACAATTTATCATGTTGCCTGAAAAATTTATTAATAGCCGTATATTGGTTGTCTAAAATTAACTGCTTTATTATACGCAATGAATAAGTTTTTACTTACCGCTATCCCTTTGGCAATAGCCTTAACTGCTAATGCCCAGCAAAGGCCAGTTTTAACCGCTAAAGATTATGAGCATGCAGAAAGCATGCTGATTTACAATACAGAACCCCTGATACAACGCACAGGCATACATCCAACGTGGCTGCCTGATGATCGGTTTTATTACCGTACATCAGTTGCAGACGGCAATCAATTTATGTTATTTAACCCGGCCAGGGGAACCAAAGAGCCAGCGTTTGATCATCAAAAACTGGCTGCCGCGCTATCATCGGCAACAGGTAAACAATATACCGCTGCTGATCTGCCTTTTCAATCTTTTAGCTTTGCAGAAAATGGTAAGGGTGTTATTTTCTCGGTTGATGGTAAGCAATGGAAGTTTGAGAATAACCAGGTAGTTGCTGATAACAGCACGATAAAGGCGATAGCTGTCGCCGGTGCACGTGGCCGCCGTGGCGCAGGTATGGTTGGTGGTAATCCCAACGAGGTTTTATCGCCCGACAAACAAAAGGCAGTTTTTATAAAAGACTTTAATTTATGGATGCGCGATGTTAAAACCAATCAGCAAATCCAACTAACTACTGATGGTGTAACAGACGATGGTTATGGAACCGATAATGCCGGCTGGGCACAAGGTGACAGGCCGATATTGGTATGGTCTCCTGATTCAAAAAAGATAGCCACCTTTCAACAGGACGAGCGTAAAGTGAATAATATGTACCTGGTGCCAACTGCGGTAGGTGCGCCAACTTTAAGGGCGTGGAAATATCCTTTCCCCGGTGATAAGGAAATACCAATGCTTACGCGGGTAATTATTAATGTAGATAATCATAAAGTTATTAAACTGCAATGTGATCCTGATCCGCATAGATCAACCTTGAGTGATGATATTAAAGGTGGTGCAGGCTGGGCCGATGTTTATTGGAGCGATGACGCAACCAAACTTGCTTTTGTATCAACCAACCGTGATCATAAACAAGAAAAGGTACGCATAGCCGATGCCGAAACAGGTGTCGTGCGTGAGGTTTTTGAAGAAACCGTGAAAACTCAATTTGAGTCTGGCTGGGCCGATGTTAACTGGCGCTACCTGAGTAAAACTAACGAGATACTATGGTTCTCTGAGCGTGATAACTGGGGCCATTTATATTTATATGATGCCGCTACCGGCAAGCTAAAGAACCAGGTAACCAAAGGCGACTGGGTTTTAACCAACATTGTTAAGGTTGATGAAAAGAATCGGGTTGTCTACTTTACCGCAGGTGGATTAGAAGCAGAGAATCCTTACTACAGCCAGTTATGCAAAATTGGTTTTGATGGTAAAGGTTTTACCGTACTTACGCCGGGTGCCGGAAACCATACGGCCAGTTTTTCGCCGATGGGTAATTATATAATTGATACCTATTCGAAACCTGATGTACCGGCAGTAACCGTATTGCGCAACATGCAGGGTAAACCAATTACTGAACTGGAAAAAACAGATATCTCAAAACTAGCAGCCACAGGCTGGAAAGCGGTGATACCTTTTTCGGTAAAAGCTCATGACGGAAAAACCGATATCTATGGCTTAATGTGGGTGCCAGCTAAATTAGATCCCAATAAAAAATACCCTGTTGTTGACTATATCTATCCTGGTCCGCAGGGTGGTAGCGTGGGTAGCTGGTCGTTTGCAAGCGCCAGGGGCGATAACGGCGCATTAGCTGATCTTGGTTTTGTGGTGGTTGAAATTGAAGGTACCAGCAACCCATTACGCTCAAAAAGTTTCCATGACATGAGCTATGGTAATATGGCCGACAATACTTTATCAGACCAGGTAACCGGCATTAAACAACTGGCTGCCAAATATCCTTATATGGACCTGGATAGGGTAGGGATCTGGGGGCACTCGGGTGGTGGTTTTGCTACCGCGGGTGCTATGTTCCGTTATCCTGATTTCTTTAAAGTTGGGATAGCCGAGTCTGGCAACCACGAAAACCTGAACTATGAAGATAACTGGGGCGAGCGTTATAACGGCTTAGTTGCCAATTCTGATTATACTGCGCAGGCCAACCAAAACCTGGCCAAGAACCTGAAAGGTAAACTAATGCTGGCCCATGGTTTAATGGATGATAACGTACCACCGCAAAATACATTGCTGGTTGTAGAGGCGTTGGAAAAAGCCAATAAAGATTATGACCTGGTGATCTTCCCTAATAGCCCGCATGGCTACGGGCAGCACTCTACTTATATGATGCGCCGCCGTTGGGATTATTTTGTAAAGAACTTACTGGGTGCCGAGCCGCCAAAGGAATACAAAATAAAGGGTCGGCAATAACCAATCTTATTATTAAACGGGCGACCATAAGTTGCCCGTTTTTGTTTTTATTTCACACCAGTGTAATAACTTATACGCGTAGTAATTTCAGGCAATTATCGGGTATCAGGGATCTTGCCGGTAGTAATTTTTGCTATTTTTCAAGTATTAGCTTTAATGCTGGTAGTAATTTAGGGCATTTATCGGGTATAGGGGTTAATGCCGGTAGTAAGATATTGGTTTAATATACTGATTGTCAATTGTTTGAATAATTTACCCACTATTGCACGCTCGTTTTAGCGAAAAATAAATTTTTTATAAAAGGCTTCGTTTTTTTGAAGGCTGATGTTTCGAATCACACTAATATACGAAAAAAAAATGTCATTTCGATAGAGCCGCAGCCAAAGCAACTAATTTGTATCGGTTACCGTAATTAATGCATTGATAAACCTATTACAACGTGCGCAAAAAAGTATTTATCATATTATTGGGGCTGATCGTTTTTGTTGCCTCTAAATCGGCATACGCGCAAGACAGTTTATTTACGAAGAAGAACCGGCTGGGTTTTGTCATCGGCACAGGCAATCAATACATAGGGCAGTTGGTAGGGGATGGCAGCAAAGGTTTTGCGGTGGCTACCAATTATTACTACCACGTAACTTTTTACGAGCTGGAATATTATCGCACCATAAAAAAGAAAAGATCAGCAGAATGGGATGTTTTGGTGCAGCCGCAATACAACATCAACAGGTATGGCATGTACCCCGAATCTGCATCGGCCGATTATTTGGATGGCTATGAATTTGGATTAAACCTGGGTGTTTTGTATCGTAAACATCTGTCGGCTTTACCACTTAGCTGGTATATTTCATTAAGCAGCGGCCCGCATTATGCATCGGGTACACCACATAGGCAAATGAGCGGCTTTTTGTTTTCGAATAATTTTTTTGCAGGTGTTAATCTAAAGATCTACAAAAATCTATATGCCGATGTAAGATTTGGCCTAAGGCACATGAGCAATGCCGGTACCCGGCTGCCTAATGCAGGTGTAAATAATGTGGTGTTGAAAGAGGGCATAGTGGTAGGGTTTTAAATAAAACCCCGTAGGGGTTAAAGGTCGGTAGAAAAGAAAATAAATGAATAATATGTGCCGTAGGTACATTACTTATCCGCCATACAGCCGACTAACCTGAGTGATTAAAGACTATCGTTTAAGTTTCGCACCTAACGGAGCGAAGATTATTTAAATTTTTTTCTACCGACCTTTTGCTCCGGGAGCTTAGCTGTTTTTAACTGATCGATAGTAAGCTTAGCACCTAAAGACCTGAACCCGATATTTCTGCCGCTTCGCTAAAACCCAACAAGTTTACACCACGCCTATTGGTTTGGCATAGTGCCCTTAATTTTTGTATCGGATAATTGCGTCCGTAATGTTTAATAATCATGCGTAAACATGACGGGCCGCAATCCATCTGATCTTGTTGTTTATAGAATGGGGATTTTAGCATCTATTATGGTGTAGTACTGAGTTTATGTTTTATGGCATGTTGTTAATTTTCAATTGAGTGGCATTGATCTACTTGTTGCTAAAAGCAACTTTGATCTAATTAATATTTAGCCCCACTACAATCCCCCAAAGCGGCCCAACGTATATTTTTTCTATTCTCAATTGCAGGCACTCCCAATAATTTAATGTATAACTAAACACCTGCCCATTACTCTTTCGGTCCAGCATATGTATTTGACAATTTCCGCAGGGTCTATTGAAAAGGACCCTGCGAGGACGGAAATTAATGTAATCATTCTAGTTAATGTTGATCAATTTTTTGCCCATTTTTGATTTTAGCTATAAGCGCTGTTATGCTCTCATCAGGTTTAGGTAACAAATTTTGGCATTTCAATAGCATCGCAATAGCCTGTTCTTTTTTACCTACTTTGTATAATACTAAACCATAGTTTTTTATAGCTGTTGGATCTTCTATATTTGATTGAACGTTTCTTGCCCAAATTAATACATCTTCTAAATATTTACTTTCCTTACAAAATGAGGTAAAATATTGAAGCCAATCGCTAATAATATATATTTCTGTATTTTGATGTTGAGAAACATATTGTAATAATGTTTTGTTAAGGTTTCCCCAATCATTGTTGTAGCGAAAGTAATGGGTCTTCGCATCCAACAGCAGCCTGTCAGCCCTTTCGTTAAATTTAACCTGTAACGAGTCATTCAGCGCAACCCAGTCAATACTTTTATTAAGCTCTCCGACATATCCTGCCATCCCGCCAGGATAAATTTCCTTCTTGCCACCCAATCTTATTTTCGGTAATATATATTCGTCAAATGCAATATCATTTATTAAATCGTTCCTCCATCTAGCTCCAATAACTTCATCTACCTTCTCTGGATAATTTATTAAAACATTATAGCCAATATCTTTGCTGCTTGAAATACTCTGAGCTATCAATCGAATATTTTGAGGAGTTAAAAGATCTACCTGTGTTTCTAAGTAACTTTTTCTATACTTCGGCAAATTCATCATATCATTTACTGAACGAGAAATTCGTATTAACAATTTTAAAAAAGCAGTGTCTCTTCTGCCTTCTTCAAATTCTTTACGTAATTTAGTATACTGTGTTGAAGGGTCGAGTGCCTGGCGGGCTTTCACGATAAATTCTTTGCCACTACTGGTGCCGATTATAGAATGTACGAGCTCCCCTTCTGGATTAAAGAAAAGATAAGTTGGATAAGCGCTGATCTTGTAAGTTTCCTTAATTAATTTTGCATCGCTATAAGCTTTTTTTACTGCGTAACTATCACTTTTCGATCTATCAATTTGCACTTTAAAATTTATGAAATTACTGTTGAAGAAATCACCAACTTCTTTTTGTGGAAATATTTCTGCCGCCATTTGTTTACAAGGGATACACCAAGTGGTATAGGTATCTACAAAAATGTATTTCTTTTCTGCTTTGGCCTTTGTCTGGATTTGAAGCCAACTTAAACCAGACTGAAAGATGATTCCATTAGATTGTTGCGCTAAACAAGGTGTTGATAATAGAAGAAATATAAATAAGAAGGTTCTCATAGTAGACTTTTTAGGTTTTGTTGGGCTAATATATTAAGAAAAGAGACGGCATATATTTAAATTAACACGCAGTTAACACCCCTTGTATTCCATCAGGATTCTTTTTGCACTCTGGTGATGATCCTAACGAAGCAAGTTTTATCTAATTTTTCTTTTCCTCACCAATAGTAACAACCGGTTCGGGGCCGGAATATGGGCTTACAGTAACGTAGCCAAAATTATCCCATTGGTCATTATCCAACGTGCGCAATGCCAGTTTTGACGATGCATCCGGCGTAGTAAATGTAGCTGTCACATTATCTTGCTTACCATTAAGGTTGGTACCATCGTACCAATAAGCGGCCTTGCGCCAGTTAGCGGTTATCTTTTTATTGGCTACCTTAACCAACGGGGACTCATCAACTTTATTAATGCTGGCACCGGTATAAAGCATTACCCAGTTGCAAAGCGAAGATCGGCACCGCCGGCAACAGTTTTTGAGTAATCAAACCCGGTAAGCTGTATCTGCACCACGACATTATTGGCCGGGCTGGCCGGGTTTTCTATGGCTATGGCGCGTACGTAACCCCATTTGGCTGCATGCGCAGAAAAAGCCATAGTTATAATGCAAGCTATCAGTGATAGTTGCATTATAATAGGTCTCTTTATCATTTTACTTATGCTTTTAAAGCCTGCACTGCAAACTCGCGGCATTTTTTAACCTCGGTAACGGCGTCTGATCCTTTAGGGATGTTATACTCCTGCTCGATAGTAACCGGGAATTTATATTTATTTTTCTTAACCAGTTGCAATACCTCTTTTATTGGTGTATCACCCTCGCCCCATGGGGTATTTGGGCCGTCATGAAACTTGCGGTCTTTCAGGTGCATGCTTACTATACGGTCGTGATATTTTTCAATAAAAGGTACCGGGCTGCTGCTGGTGCCTGATGTGTAATGACCGATATCCAGGTTAATACAATTGTATTCTGACTGGCTTAAAGCGGTATCCCATAATGTCGGGGTAGCTTGAGTGTGGGCATGATAGCCAACTTTCATTTTATATTTGGTACCCAGATCGCCAAGGCGTTTGGTTTGAGCTTCGTTACCTAATTCAACGGTACAATGGCTTGCACCTAAAGCTTTACCGGCATTAAACGCGTAACCAATTTCTTCGTCAGTATTGCGGGCCTCAAGCGCGCTTGGTTTCCAGGCGTAAATGGTTACGCCGGCGTCCTTGTACATTTTGCGCAGCTCTTTAAATTTATCCATAGAAACTGAAGCCCGCCAATCTGCTACGGCTTTGTTATGGTCGGCATTGCTTTGGCCTTGCTCGCGTTTAGGTATGCCTGCATAAACTTCGGCGGCATCGCCCATTAGCTCAATAGCATTGATATTGCATTCTACACAATATTTCAACAGGTCTTCAACAGATCCCGGCATGCTTCTAAATGAATAAGTTATTACGCCTATCTGTACGCCTTCAATCTTCGAGTCCGGCTTATCAGCAGCACCCAAAACTGAGTGTGCAAATGATGATTTTGACAGGAACAACATCCCTGCACCTGCAAGCGCACCTGTTCCAATAAACCGGCGCCTTGATAATTGATCATTCTTCATGAATTTATGCTGTTAATTTAATGTTTAAATGGTGATGTCAAATTTATAAATTTATATGAAACCGCATAATTTATAGTAAAACTATTACGGGCCTGTTTTGCAAACTTATGGATACAAACTTCTGTATTGCGTCTGTATTACAGAATTTGGTTTGGAATAATTGCATATTAATGTTACAATTGTTGGCTATCCCAATAGCACTAATAAACCAATATTGAAAAGGTCAGAAAAACAATTTTTGTCAACCATACAGCTATTATATATTTATTAAACATTAAACTATCTAATTATGATCTTCAATAAGAAAGCCTTATTTCTTGTTTTATTTTTAACCTGTTTTTCGAGCATGCTTTTTGCGCAAAGCGTTAAAAATAATGGCGTTTACAAAAAAGAAATGCAAGCATTACAGGCTGCCATTAATAAAAACTTTTACGACAAAGCGTCCGGGTATTACTTTGTAGTAGTAGACTCTGCAAAGCGCGAAAAAAAGAACGGTTATACCCGTCAATACACCTACTTATGGTCGCTTTGC
Organism: Mucilaginibacter sp.; assembly: GCF_028288185.1. Lineage (GTDB taxonomy): Bacteria > Bacteroidota > Bacteroidia > Sphingobacteriales > Sphingobacteriaceae > Mucilaginibacter. Next base: position 316,876 of record NZ_JAQBOF010000008.1, read on the forward strand.
GCCATGTACCAGGCCGCTAACGAGATAGAAAAGTTAGAACCGAAAGCCAACCTGATGGACCCATTGGTGAAGAACATGAGCTATTATTTAAATACTGCTCCACCGGCACCGGGTTATACCGATTATATCATGAAACTAAAACCCGGCGAGCGTTATTATGATGATAACGAATGGATAGGTATTGCTGCTTTGGATGCCTATGCCAGAACCAAGAAAAAATCAGACCTTGCGCTTGGTAAAATGATGTATGATTTTGTTATGACCGGCTATGATCAGGCTTTAGGCGGTGGGGTATATTGGAAAGAGGGCGACCTGAGCTCAAAAAATACTTGCTCCAATGGCCCGGCGGCTTTGGTAGCATTGCAATTGTATCAGGCTACAAAAAATAAAGCTTACCTGGACACTGCCTTAAAGATTGTGAACTGGACAAATAGTAAGCTGCAAACCCCGGCAAAGTTATATTATGATAACATCCGTGTAAGAAACGGTAGCATTGGTAAAGCTACATTCTCTTACAATACAGGTACTATGCTCGAATCGTATGTGTATCTGTACGAAATTACGGGTGATAAAAAATATCTGAATGAAGCAAATGTTATTGCCGATAGCTCGCTGGAGTTCTTTTATGGCCGTGATAAGTTTAGGGACGGCTATTGGTTTAATGCCGTATTATTAAGAGCATATCAGCATTTGTTAAAATATAACAAAGACACCAAATACATTATAGGCTTTAAAAAATGTTTAGATAATTCTTTAAAAAATGAAAAGAACGAACAGGGCTTATTTACCGGCCGTGACGGGGTGCAAAATTTAGTAGAGCACGGCGGAATGTTAGAAATACTGGCTCGTTACGCCTGGTTAGAAAGTCACTATAATTTAAACTAGATTTCACAAACCGAAACAAAATTGATACACAGTGCAATGCCAATAAAGACTAATTTAGTGGTACCAATAATTATAACCCTAAAGAACCATTTATGTCAAAAAAGGCACATCAAAATGGTAGGAGAATAATCGCGCTAGCAATCATTCTCTTGTCGTTTACAACTGTACCAGGTTGGGCTCAAACAAAAGCAAAACAGCCGACTACAGTCGTCAATAAAGAAAAGACAACCTTTCAAACAGGTGCGGCATGGAAAGCTACTACCGATTCAAGGGCTGATGTGGCTATTGTATACGGTGCCGGGGGCAGGCCGGGACAATTTGAGCAAAGGGTAAAATCATGGCGCGACCATGGGTACCAGGTAGCCTTTATGACCGGCATGGCATGGGGCGGTTACCAGGACTATTTTATGGGTAAATGGGACGGCAAGCCGCATTTTGACGAAGGGCAGAAGATGATGAATGGCGATACCGTATGGCATGGCAAAAACACGCCCTACGTAGTGCCTACCATGAACTTTTTGAAATATTATAAAGAACAGGTAATCAAGAAAGTAATAGATGCAGGTGTTGATGCTATTTACCTGGAAGAACCTGAATTTTGGGCAAAATCGGGCTATAGCGAAGGTTTTAAACGTGAGTGGAAAGAGTATTATGGGTTCGATTGGAGACCCCAGCATGAGTCGGCAGAGAATACCTACCTGTCAAACAAATTAAAGTACTATTTATTCTATCGGGCGCTTAAAGAATCATTTACTTACGCTAAAGAGTACGGTAAAAGTAAAGGGATGACTGTGCGATGCTATGTGCCTACGCACTCGCTCATCAATTATTCGATGTGGCAAATTGTTAGTCCCGAAGCCAGTTTGGCATCATTGGATTGTGTAGATGGGTACATCGTTCAATCATGGACAGGTACTGCCCGCGAGCCTACTTATTTTAACGGCATTGCCAAAGAACGATCATTTGAGACAGCCTTCCTTGAATATTGTTGTATGAAATCGATGACAGCCCCTACAGGCCGTAAACTTTTCTTCGAGAACGACCCCGTAGAAGATACCCGCCGCGACTGGAGCGATTACAAAAAGAACTATCAAACCACTTTTACCGCCGAGTTGTTTTTCCCGGATGTGGATAATTATGAGGTAATGCCGTGGCCCGATCGCATATTCGATGGTAAGTATTTTACCAGCAGAACCAGTAATGAGCGGGCAGGTATGCCAAAGAGTTATTCGACCCAAATGATGGTGATGATCAACTCATTAAATGATATCAAAACCTCAAAAAATAAAACATCAGGTACACAAGGTATTAGTGTGATGATGGGTAACTCCATGATGTTTCAACGCCTGCCAACACATGATGACGGCAAGGCCTGGGCCGATCCATATTATACCAGTTTTTACGAAACATCGGGCATGTTTAACCGTGTTCCGTCCAACAATAAACTGATGGACCCGCAACTGTCAAACTTTTTTGGCGAGGCATTGCCATTCCTGAAAAGAGGGGTGCCGATGGATATTGTGCATATAGAAAATGTAGGGTATGCAAAGGCTCTGGCTGATACCAAAATCCTGCTGATGTCATACTCGAACATGAAGCCGTTGACCGAAGAACCACACGAGCACTTGGCTAAATGGGTGCGTAACGGTGGCATAATTGTTTACTCGGGGCGTGACGATGATGCTTTCCAATCTGTACAGGAATGGTGGAACAAAGGCAATAAAAAATATAAATGCCCGGCTGATGACCTGTTTGATAAATTAGGTATCGGCCAAAACCCCAAAGCAGGAACGTATACAGTAGGTAAAGGGAAGATCTGTATTATCCGCAGGGACCCTAAGGAATTTGTAATGGAAAGCGACAGAGATGACGAGCTGCGCGAAAAAGTAGAAACACTTTATCAACAAGCAACCGGGCAAAAAGTAGAATATAAGAACAGCCTTTATCTAAACCGCGGCCCCTACGAGATCATATCGGTTATGGACGAAAGTGTTAATGCTGATCCGTTTACGATAAAAGGAAAACTGATAGACCTGTTTGACCCAACGTTGCCTGTCATCGCCCAAAAACAGGTTATGCCGGGCCAGCAAGGGTATCTATATAATATTGATAAAGTGCCTAACCCGCAAACACCGCAGGTATTGACCACAGCAGCACGCGTATATGACGAGCAGGTAGAAAAAAACAGCTACTCGTTTATTGCAAAAAGCCCGTTGAATACCACTAACGCCATGCGGGTATTACTGCCATCGCAACCAAAAAAGATAATAGTGACCGATGCCACGGGTAAAATTATCGCTGATGTTAAAACCTCATGGGATGCTATTGGAAAAACAAGTTTTTTAAGCTTTGATAATAGCCCTGATGGAATAAAAGTGAGATTGGAATGGTAGTTCAAAAATTTAAAACACGGTTGTCATATAAAACCGATAAACTAAAAACGATGAAGAAAAATATACTTTTTGTTGCGTTACTTTTGCTGACAGTTGTAGCATCGCAGGCTCAAGAATCGGCTGCGCCAAAACCGGTTACGGCCTATGTTAACCCATTGCTGGGTACCGCTACTTTATGGGACCCTAAGGACCTGGGTTTTGTACCGACCCACCGAAGCTGGGGTGCCGAAGTATTCCCCGGATCATCGGTACCAAATGCGATGGTGCAGTTAACCCCGGTAAGCCAGTTTCATAGTGGTTCTGGGTACCAGTATGAAGATACCGTGATCTATGGCTTTGCTCATACCAGTAAAGGGCACTGGAATTTGGCTAATATCCCATTAATGCCTGCAAGTGGAAACAATTTTACTGCCGATGATTATAAATCGGCCTTTAGCCATAAAAACGAATCAGCACATCCGGGCTATTACCAGGTTTATTTACCGCGTTACGGTGTAAATGCCGAGCTGACTTCAACCTTGCGCTGCGCGTTCCATAAATACACTTTTAAGGCGGGGGCAAGCAAAAGATTAATTGCCGATCTGGCTATGGCTAATGAAAGAATCCGTAACTGGGATATTAAAAAAGAAAGCGATAATATTTTTTCGGGTTTCCAACAAGGCGGCGAAAAGATGTATTTCTACGCGGTATCTAACCAAAAAATAACAACAATAGATACGTTAACTTCGGCTACCAATCCTATGGGTAGGCCTGCCGGAGCACGCCAAAAAAATCTGGCACCGGCAGGCCCTAAAAAAACACCTGTGTTGAGTTTTGCCAATAGTGCCAACCCACTTCTTGAGTTACGCATAGGTTTTTCATACGTAAGCGTAAAAAATGCTAAAGAAAACCTGGAGAAAGAAATGCTGGGCAAGAGCTTTACGCAAGTAAGGCAGGAAGCCAACCAAACCTGGATGAACCTACTGGGCAAGATCCAGGTTACAGGTGGAACTGATAAACAAAAAGGCCTGTTCTATTCTTGTTTGTATCGCTCATTCTTATGGCCTGCATTGCGAAGCGATGCCAATGGCGATTTTACCGATGCAGCCGGTAATGTACAGAATAAAGGCTTTAGCTATTATACCGATCCATCAATATGGGATGATTACCGTAATAAAGATGTATTGTTAGGCTTGCTATCACCTAAAGTAATGAATGACGTTATCCAGTCGTTAGTTGATAAAGGGAAGATAAGCGGTTTTATGCCAACATTCTTCCATGGCGATCACGCATCTGCTATTGTAACCGGATCGTATTTGCGAGGCTTAAAAGGTTTTGATGTAAAAGGTGCTTATGATTTGATGTTAAAAAATGCCACAGTTGAAGGTACCCGTAAATATGTGGATGAATACAATACCAAAGGATATATATCCGAGGCTGAAGTAGAGCACCCGGTTGTTAACACGGTAAGAAAGGCAGCGGTGACCAAAACGCTTGAGTATGCTTATGATGATTACGCAACTGCACAATTAGCCAAACAACTGGGCGACATGGATAATTATAATATGCTGATGAAGCGTACAAGTAATTATAAAAATGTTTTTAATCCAGCTACCGGATTTATGCAAGGACGTTTGGCTGATGGCAGTTGGGTTAAGAATTTTGACCCCAACTATGTTTATTACGAATACATGTACCGCGAAAGCAACGCCTGGCAGCAAACTTTCTTTGCTCCTCAGGACCCTCACGGCTTAATATCATTGTTCGGCAGCAAAGCCGCCGCCGAGAAGAAACTGGATGATATGTTTACTACGCCGTATGATGGCCATGAAGCAGATAACATGTCGGGTTTTATAGGTAATTATTGCCAGGGTAACCAGCCTGATCATAGCACTATATTCTACTATTATTTTGTAGACAAGCAACCAAAGGCACAGGTGCTGTTAGATAGTGTGATGAATCATTATTATGATATGGGCAAAGATAAACTGGCTTACGCGGGTATGGATGATGCCGGCGAAATGTCTGCCTGGTTTGTATTTAACGCTATGGGCATTTACACGTTCTCGCCTGCTGACCCTAAATACATAGTTTCTGTACCGCTGTTTGCCAAAGTTACTTTAAACCTGGGCGACAGAACAGCAACCATCCTCAGAAAAAATCATGGTAAAAAAATAACCGGCATTACAATCGGCGATAAAAAGATAAAAGATTATTTTGTTGATGATGCCGATTTGAAAAAGGGAAAAACGTTAGTTATAACTACTCAATAACCAATTACTAAGCAGGCATGCTAATATAATTTATAACCCGCCTGTTTACATTTTACTTAGCTTAATTGGTATCGATTGCATAGATTTTAATTAGGCATAAAGTATTTATATAATTATAAAGTACTAATATAGCCACAGTTAAGTAAACCAATTTAATAGACCAATTATTTATGACCACACTATATCGCGCACTTACGGGCACATTTATCCTGCTTTTTTCAATTGTTGACCTTTCATCGGCACAGGCCCCGGTTTACAACGTAAAAAAATATGGAGCCAAAGGCGATGGTAAGAACATCGACACCAAAGCCATTGATAAAGCAATTGACGCGGCTAGCGCGGCGGGTGGCGGCACGGTATATTTCCCTGCCGGCGATTATTTATCTGTAACTATACACCTTAAAAGCAATGTTGCTTTGTATATTGATCAGGGCGCTACTATAGTTGCAGCCGCTATGAGTGAGGGACAATATGACCTGCCCGAAAAAGGCGAGAACGAGGTTTACCAGGATTACGGCCACAGCCATTTCCATAACAGCCTAATACTTGGTGAGAATTTGCATGATATTTCCATATTGGGTCCGGGCCGTATTTGGGGCAAAGGATTAATAAAGGACGATAAAAAGGATTTGAATAATGGCTCGGGCAATAAATCTATCTGCCTTAAATTATGCCGTAACGTAATATTTAAAGACTTTACCATTGCGCATGGGGGCTGGTTTTGTTTTTTGTTGACTGCTGTTGATAATACCACTATCGATAACATTAAAATGGATACTAACCGCGACGGTATTGACCTGATATCAAGCAAGAATGTACATATTTCTAATTGTAGTGTTAATTCGCCAGGCGATGATGGTATTGTGTTGAAATGCGATTTCGCTTTAAACTATCCCCGCGCTTTAGAAAATGTTACCATTACCAATTGCCAGGTTTCGGGCTATAACGAGGGGACCCTTTTAGACGGTACTTTTGTAAAGGGCGGTAAATCGCCAACAGGCCGCATCAAACTGGGCACAGAATCAAACGGTGGGTTTAAAAACATCACCATAACCAATTGCACTTTTGATTATTGCCGTGGCCTTTGTTTAGAAACTGTTGACGGTGCCGCCCTGGAGGATATTACCATCAGCAATATTACCATGCGCGACATCCCCAATGCGCCTATATTTATACGCCTGGGCGCACGCCAGCGTGGCCCAGAAGGTTTCCAATACAGCCAGCTACATAGGGTGATATTGAGCAATATTGTTGCTTATAATGTTTCTGCCAAACAAGGCGCAATTATCAGCGGGATACCCGGTCATGATATTGAGGACCTGACATTAAATAACATTCGCATTTATTTTAAAGGTGGTGGTACCAAAGAGCAGGCTGCCAACGAAGTTCCCGCGTTAATAAAAAGCTATCCGGAGCCCGACCAATTTGGCACCACACCAGCTTACGGTTTCTTTATCCGTAATGTAAAAGATCTAAAAATGAGCGATGTTGAGGTTAGTTATATGAAGGAGGACCTACGCCCGGCCTTCGTTTTAGATAATGTAGATGGAGTAGACTTTCAACATATCCGTGCTCAAAAAGCAGACGGTGCATCTATATTTATGCTGAATAAAGTGAAGAACTTTAAAGTGTTCAATAGCGATCAACTACCCAACACCAAACTGGCCGAAGCTGATAAAAAACAGTTGTAAAAGTTAAATACAAACACATTAAAATAGTATCAAAGGAGGCTCCTATGGAGCTCTGGCGCGTTGTTTGTGTTTGCTATAAACACGAGGCTCCTATGAAGCCCTGTTGTAACCATTAGCTCCATAGGAGCTACCTGTTTATAGAAACAACACATCCAAAAATGAAGGCTCCATAGGAGCCGCCTTTAATAACATTGGTTGTAAAAAATAAATTTTTTAATGCGTTTGATCTGTTACTTGATCAGATGTAGTTCTGTATCCAGGACTCTTGTTTCAAATTCTGTGATGGGGTATTTGCTTTCGATTAATCTCAATAACATTTCGACTGCGATCTGACCCATTTCGAAAGATTTTTGTTTTACATAGGATAGCGAGGGGTGTAAAAGATCTACCACGTCCGAGTTGGAGAAACCGGCAATAGCTATTTCTTTTGGATCGAAGTTTAGGTTTTTTAAAGCTCTTATGCAGGATATACTGATACGATCACTGCTGATAAATATCGCATCGGGTTTATTTGGCGTGGCTAACAGGTCTTTAACCGCGTCTTCAACTTCCTGGTAATCATTGCCGCCTTTGCTGCAATTTCTTATCAATTCGGCCCTGAAAGGGATGTGGTAATCAGCCAACGCTTTCATGTAGCCTGATAGTCGCTCATTGGTGATAGATAGCTGGGGAGCGTTTGATAGCAGCGCTATTTTTTTACGTCCAGATTTGATAAGGGACTCAGTGGCTTTATACGCACCGCTAAAATTATCAGACGTTACCTTAAACGTTTCAATCTCATCAATGATCCTGTCGAAAAAAACTATTGGCAACCCATCATTATGCAGTTGTTTTAAAAAGCCATAATCAGATGTGCCTGCCGACATGGATATCAACAACCCATCAACCGAGCGTTGCGCCAGGTGATTAACGTTGATCAATTCTCTTTCGGACGAATCATGTGTTTGCGTGATGATGGTATGATAACCCCGCTCGTAAGCAATAGATTCAATACCTGCAATCGCCTGCGAAAAAAAACTATTAGCCAATTTAGGTACTACTATGCCTATTGAATAGCTGCGCCGGTTTTTAAGGCTTAATGCAATTGGGTTTGATTGGTAGTTAACCTTTTTTGCATACTCCATAACAACCTTTTTGGTGGCAGTACTAATTTCATAACCATCACGCAAAGCTCTTGACACGGTTGAAGGTGACAGTTTCAATGCAAGTGCGATATCTTTTATGGTAGCAGGCTTATACATTATTAGATTAATGGGGCAATTAAATTAACCAAAACAAACTCCTGGTTTATAGAAGTCAGCCAAAAATACGGTTTATTAAAAGCACTTCAATTTTAAAATTGCAACCGGCAACGATTGCGTAGATTTTACTTGAAAAATGTCCGGTTATCAACTATAAATTGGCTAATTATTGATACAATTGGCCTGCCCATGCCAATATTGTTTAATAATTTGACGATAAAACATTACTTTGCAATTGCTTTATATGCTTTCTTTGTTATAACCATTTATAAACTAAACTTAATTATGCAGAAAAATAAATACCTGATACCACTGGTATTAGTAACCTCGTTGTTTTTTTTGTGGGGATTTGCGTACGGGTTACTTGATGTACTCAACAAACATTTCCAGGAAACGCTAAACATTACTAAAAGCAGGTCAACCTTGTTGCAAGGAGCATACTTTGGCGCGTATTTTTTAATAGCCCTACCAGCCGGTATTTTCATGAATAAATATGGGTACAAAAAAGGCATTATTATGGGCTTGTTACTTTATGCAGCAGGTGCATTTTTATTTTATCCTGCCGCACAACAATCAAGTTTTAATTTTTTCCTTATTGCGTTGTTTATCCTTGCATCCGGTCTAACTTGTTTAGAAACGGCTGCAAACCCATACGTTACTGTTTTAGGTAGTCCTGAAACATCCGAAACCAGGTTAAATCTTTCGCAATGCTTTAATGGCGTTGGCTCTTTTTTAGGCCCTATAATAGCAGCATATTTGTTTTTTGGTGGTGAAAAAGGAAGTAGTAATCTTGATTCGGTTAAAATGATCTATATTATTATTGGTATAGTAGTATTGATCATTGCCGCGCTATTTATACGTACTCCTTTACCCGAAATTAAAGAAGACGAAATAGTTTCGTCAACAGAACAAATTAAAAAACCATTATTTAACCATAGTAATTTTACCAATGGTGTTATAGCGCAATTTTTTTATGTAGCAGCGCAAGTTGGTATTGCAGCACTATTTATTAATTATTGCACCGAAGCAGGTATAGGTATAAGCAATGCCAAGGCTGCCGGTTTACTTTCGGCTGGTTTAATATTATTTACAGCAGGGCGCTTTGTTGGTACTGCTTTAATGCGGGTGGTTGCACCTAATAAATTACTAACCATATATGCGGTTATTAACGTTTTATTGTGTGTATTGGTTATAGCTAATAAAGAATGGTTATCTGTTTACGCATTATTAGGAGTTTTCTTTTTCGAATCGATCATGTTCCCAACAATTTTTGCATTAGGTGTAAAAGATTTAGGTCACCATACAAAAAAAGGCTCATCATTTATTATTATGTCGATAGTTGGCGGTGCATTAATGCCCTATGCAATGGGTTTATTGGCCGAGAAATATTCGACAGCTACATCTTATAGCGTACCATTGATTTGCTTTATAGTTGTAGCCTGGTACGGTTGGAAAGGCTATCTTGTTAAGGGTGGCGATAACTCTTCAGTAAAAGTTGAATTTAAACACTAATATGGCCAGGTATTGTTTAGCGCTTGATTTGAAAGACGACCCGCAATTAATTGCCGAATACGAAAAATATCATGAGTCGATTTGGCCCGAGATACAGGAGAGTATTACCTGCAGTGGTATCACCGGGCTGGAAATATACCGGTGCTTTAACCGTTTGTTTATGATAATGGAAACGGATGCTAGTTTCAGCTTTGATAAAAAAGGTGCGGCAGATGCGGCCAATCCAAAAGTACAAGAGTGGGAAGACCTGATGTGGAAATACCAACAGGCGCTACCCGGCGCTAAACCCGGCGAGAAATGGGTGTTAATGAATAAAATTTTTGATCTGTAAGTAAATATAATGTTCAGTTTAAAAGGAAAATCGGCTGTAATAACCGGCGGCGGCAGTGGGATAGGCAGAGCGATATCGGTGCTTTTTGCAAAGCAAGGCGCTATTGTACATATCATCGAATTAAATGCTGATGCCGCAAAAGATACGGTTGATGAGATAGCGAAAGAGGGTGGTTCTGCATTTGCGTATAGCTGCAACGTGAGCGATCAGCAGCAAATTATTGATACGTATGGTAAAATAGGCGAGATCAATATTTTGGTTAATAATGCAGGCATAGCCCATATTGGCGAGGCCACTACAACCAGTGAAGAAGATTTTACCAGGATATTTAATGTCAATGTAAAGGGTGTATACAACTCGCTGTACGCTGCTATCCCGGCAATGAAAAATCAAGGCGGCGGTATTATTTTAAATATGGCATCAATAGCCGCGGTGGTTGGTATCACCAGCAGGTTTGCTTATTCTATGAGTAAGGGCGCGGTATCTGCCATGACCTTATCCGTAGCGCGCGATTATTTGAACGATAATATCCGCTGCAACAGTATATCACCTGCACGTGTACATACACCATTTGTTGATGGCTTTATCGCTAAAAACTATGCAGGGCAAGAGGACGCGATATTTGATAAATTATCAAAAAGCCAACCCATAGGCCGCATGGGTAAACCGGAAGAGGTTGCCTCATTAGCATTATACTTATGCAGTGATGAAGCAGGTTTTGTAACCGGTTGCGATTATTTGTTGGATGGCGGCTTTGTTAAATTGAACAATTAGGCCTCACCCCGACCCTCTCCAAAGGAGAGGGGGTTGAATAAAGAATTATAAAAAAAAGAAAATAAATATAAACCCTGCATCGAAGTCCCTCTCCTTTGGAGAGGATTTAGGGTGAGGCTAAACACACTACAATGAAACTAATAAGATGGGGTAATCCCGGCAAAGAAAAAACCGGCGTAATTATTAACGATACCAAATACGATACATCCGCCTTCGGCGAAGATTATAACGAGCAGTTTTTTGAAACTGACGGACTAGCAAGACTTGAAAAATTCCTGACTGATAATGAAGGCAAACTATCAAAAGTAAATGATAGCGAGCGTTTAGGCAGCCCTATTGCCAGGCCGTCAAAAATACTTTGTATCGGTTTAAACTATGCAGATCATGCTAAAGAAACCGGTGCCACCCCACCTGCCGAGCCGGTATTGTTCATGAAATCGACTACCGCGTTGGTTGGCCCTAATGATGATGTGATCATCCCTAAAGATTCGGTAAAGACTGATTGGGAAGTAGAACTGGTTGTTGTTATCGGCAAAAAAGCAAGTTATGTTGATGAGGCTGACGCGCTGGATTATGTGGCGGGCTATGCTTTGCACAATGATGTATCAGAACGCGAGTTCCAGATAGAGCGCGGCGGTACCTGGGATAAGGGTAAAGGTTGCGATACCTTTGCGCCGGTTGGTCCGTTTATGGCAACGCCTGATGAGTTGGGCGATATTAATAACCTGCGACTTTGGCTAAAAGTTAATGGCAAAACAATGCAGGATGGCAATACATCAAACTTTATATTTAATGTGCCATTTGTTATAGCTTATGTAAGTAAGTTCATGACGCTTTTGCCTGGCGATATCATATCAACAGGTACACCTGCGGGCGTAGGCCTGGGTTTTAACCCACCCATATATTTAAAAGCGGGCGATGTAATGGAACTGGGTATTGATGGCTTAGGCGAATCAAAACAAGTGTTAAAAGCCTATGCCAAGAATTGATTCACATCAACACTTTTGGAACTATGATCCGGTAAAACACGCCTGGATCAATGGCGATATGGAGATCATCCAGGCAGATTTTTTGCCCGAAGATCTGGAACCTATTTTGCAAGAATATGGTTTTAATGGTTGTATATCAGTACAGGTAGATCAAACCGAAGAAGAAAATACCATGCTTTTAGATGATGCTGCAAAGCACGATTTTATAAAAGGCGTTGTAGGTTGGGTTGACTTTAAAGCCGAAAATATTGAAGATAGATTAGCTTACTATCAGCAATTTAAAAAACTAAAAGGCTTCCGCCATATTTTACAAGGCGAAACTGATAGAGCCTACATGCTAAATGCTGATTTTAAAAGGGGTATATCTAAACTAAAACAATTTGAATATGCTTATGATATTTTGATCTATACCGATCAGTTGGGGTATGCTAATGAGTTTGCGGCAGCTTTCCCTGATCAGCCTTTTGTAATAGATCATTTGGCAAAACCAAAGATCAAAGATGGTGATATTACTGATTGGGCAAAGGATATGAAGGTCATAGCCCAAAACCAAAACGTAAGCTGTAAAGTATCAGGCATGGTTACCGAGGCCGATTGGAAAGCCTGGAAGCCCGAAGATTTTACGCCTTATATGGATGTGGTATTTGAAGCTTTTGGTGCCAACAGGGTAATGTTTGGGTCAGACTGGCCGGTTTGTCGGGTAGCTGCTACTTATGGCGAAATGCTAAGCATTAGTGAAGGATATGTCGCCAAACTTTCTGCGAATGAGCAGGGTAAGTTTTGGGGTGATAACGCGATTAAATTTTATAGTCTTTAAACAGAATAAAATACAAACAGATGGATCTGCAGATAAAAAATAAAGTTGTTATAGTAACCGGTGGTGCTAAAGGTATTGGCGAAGGTATAGTTAGATTACTGGCAAATGAGGGCGCTATCCCCGTAATAATTGGCCGTAAAGAAGAAGATAATTTAAAGATCGTGAATGATCTGAAAGCAAAAGGTCATGAAGCCTTCCAGGTAGTTGCCGAACTAACAGACCCCGACCAATGTGAAAATGCAGTAAAAGCGGTAATAGCCAAATATGGCCGTATTGAAGGCCTGATAAACAATGCGGGTGTTAATGATAGCGTTGGCTTGGAAAAAGGCAACTACGATGATTTTATACGCAGCCTGCATCGTAACGTGGTACATTACTATCTGATGGCTAAATACGCGTTGCCCGAACTTAAAAAATCAAAAGGTAATATCGTAAACATCGGCTCTAAAGTGGCCGATACCGGGCAGGGAAATACATCGGCCTATGCTGCCGCAAATGGTGGCCGCAATGCCTTAACCCGCGAATGGGCCGTTGAACTTTTACCGTATGGGATAAGGGTAAACGCCGTAATTGTAGCCGAATGCTGGACACCGCTTTATGAAATGTTCATCAAGACACTGCCGAATCCCGAAGAAAAACTAAAAGATATTGTAAAAAACATCCCGTTAGGAAAACGCATGACCACTGCCGGCGAGATTGCCAATATGGTAGTGTTCCTGCTATCAGAAGTATCAAGCCATACTACCGGGCAGTTGATACATGTGGATGGCGGCTATACGCATTTGGATAGGGTGATAGAATAATTTTTAATAATTACCTGTCAGATGAGAACCTCGCTATTTACATTGTTCTTGCTTTTATCATTAACCGGGCTTGCACAAAACAAAGTTATTGATCCGGGAGCGGTATGGCCTGATGATAAGGGCAACCATATTCAGGCGCATGGGGGCGGTATCATTAAAATTAAAAATACTTATTATTGGTATGGCGAGGAACGCTCAAAAGGATTAGACCCCGGTTACCGGTACGTAAGCTGTTATTCATCAAAAGATTTGATGAACTGGAAATTTAAGGGTGATGTTGTGAAAATGTCTGACCCCGAGAATTTAGGTGCGGGCTGGATATTAGAACGCCCCAAAGTTTATTACAACAAACCAACCAAAAAATATGTCATGTATTTTCACCTCGATACCAAGAATTACCAGTATGCAAGGGTGGGTATTGCGGTGAGCGATAAACCCGATGGCAATTTTACATTCGTAAAAAGCTTTAGGCCATTAGATCATCAAAGCCGTGATATAGGGCAGTTTATTGATGATGACGGCACGGCATATTTAGTTTTCGAAGATCGTGCGCTTGGATTTCATATAGTTAAACTAGCCGATGACTACATGGGCGTTGAAAAAGAAATGAGCCTGGTGCGTATGCCTTTAGAAGGCGGGGCAATAGCTCATTATGATGGTTTATATTACGCCATCGGATCATCATTAACAGGTTGGAATCCTAATGCTAATAAATACGCTACAGCTACGTCATTGGAAGGCCCATGGAGTGAATTTAAAGATATTGCACTACCGGAAACCAAAACTTACCAGTCGCAATCCACCATGATGATAAAGGTAGTTGGTACAAAGTCAACTACTGTAATTTTTATGGCAGATAAATGGAACCCAAAAGCACAATGGGATTCGCGCTATTTATGGATGCCGCTAGAGATTAGTAATGGTAAGCTATGGCTAAATGAACCAAAGCCATGGAGTATTGATATTAAAACCGGCAGTTATAAATTTTCAAACTAAAATAATTATGCGACATTTACTATTCTCTAACCAATAGAAAATGTACAGATCAGCCTTTCTAATTCATCTCGCTTTTATATCGTTATTTAATTCGGCGTATGCGCAATCAAAGCCCAAAGTGGCGGGAATTGATGTATGCGTTTATGGCGGCACATCGGCAGGCGTAATTGCAGCTTATGCCGCTGCTAAAATGGGTAAAAGTGTGGTGCTGATTGAACCCGGTAATCGTTTGGGCGGCCTTTCAACAGGTGGACTAGGTTTTACCGACATTGGCAATAAATACGTAGTTACCGGCCTTGCCCGCGATTTTTATCGCCGCATAGGCCAACATTACGGCAAGTTTGAGCAATGGACCTTTGAGCCAAAAGTAGCCGAAACAATTTTCCTGGACTATGTAAAAAGAGGAAACTTTAAGATCATCTATAATAACCGACTTAGAAAGGTAAGTAAAGCCGGTAATCATATTACGGCTATCGAACTGGAAAACTCGATAAATCCTGCATCAAAACCCCAAATCATAAAAGCAAGCCAGTTTATAGATTGTACCTACGAGGGTGATTTAATGGCTAAAGCTGGTGTTAGCTACACCACGGGCCGTGAAGCAAATTCTGTTTATAACGAAACGGTTAATGGGGTTGAGATAAGAGAGGGGCACCAGTTTCCTGATGGTATTGATCCATATAAAATTCCGGGTAAGCCCGAGAGTGGTTTACTTTGGGGGATAAGTAATGAAACGCTGGCACCAATTGGCAGTGGCGACAAAAAGATCCAATCTTACAATTTCAGGCTTTGCCTAACCAATGACCCGGCCAATAAGGTAGACATTACCAAACCTGAAGGGTATGACTCGACACATTACGAGTTGTTGCTACGTTACCTTGCCGCCAAACCATCAAAAGATTGGAGCGCGTTTTTAAAGCCGGATATGATGCCAAATCATAAAACGGATATTAACAATAATGGCCCTTTTAGTACCGATATGATAGGGATGAATTATGCCTATCCTGATGGTGATTATGCAACCCGTACGGCTATTATTAAAGATCATGAAGTTTATACCAAGGGCTTGCTGTATTTTGTAGGCCATGACCCGCGTATGCCGTTAAACCTGCGCCAGCAAATGCTTAAATGGGGCTACCCAAAAGACGAGTACATCAACAACGGCAACTTTACCCCGCAGCTATATGTGCGCGAAGCAAGGCGTATGTTAGGTGCCTACACCATGACCGAAGCAAACTGCTTGCGTAAAGAAGTAGTTGAAGATGGAGTAGGGATGGGTGCTTACAATATGGACTCGCACAATGCAGAGCGCTTGGTGGTTAATGGCATGGTTAAGAATGAGGGCGATGTGCAGTTGAGGGGCATTAGTCCGTACCCAATAGCTTACAGGTCTATCACACCTAAAAATGCGGAGTGCAATAATTTATTGGTACCGGTTTGTTTGTCTGCCAGCCACATGGCCTATGGGTCTATACGGATGGAGCCAGTGTTTATGGTATTGGCGCAGTCGGCTGCTGTTGCGGCTTGCCAGGCTATTGATAAAAAAGTTGGCGTGCAACAAATAGATATTAAACAATTGCAGTCCGAATTAACTAATAATCCACTAGTTGACCATAGCACCGCCGAAATTTTGGTTGATAATGATGATACCGAAAATATCATTAAAACAGGCCAATGGAAACGCGAAACCGTAGGCGGCTACGGTCCGTCATTTTTATTGGATACCGCAAAGGCACCCACCGAAATTAAGTTTATGCCGCAAATAAAAAAGGCAGGCAAATACCAGGTTTATATATATGTCCCCAAGGTATCGCATAGCGCTACCATCACTCAGGTACAAATATTTGACGGACAAAACACCACTGCAAAAACCATCAATAAAAAAGATGTACAGGTGGTGGGCCAAACATCGGGCGAATGGGTAGCTATGGGTATAAGTCAGTTTTCAGCAGGTAAAAAAGCTTATGTGCAGGTATCTAACCAGGGCGCGGACGGTGTTGTTGTAGCCGATGCGGTTTTATTGGTATCTGTAGATGATAAAAAGTAAAGCTTCAGGTAACATCTGCCGTAATTATAAAATAGCTACCAAATAATTCGGCTTATAAAGTTCTGTATATACAAGCTCGTTTCCTTATGTTTGATCAACCAATAATCCACACCCTGATATGAAATTTTCCCGCAACTATAAACAGATATTAATTACACTGTTGATCCTGTTTTCAATAAGTGCAATTAATAAAGCCAATGCACAAAAGCTAACTTCGTTTGTCGATCCATATATTGGATCAGGCGGCCATGGGCATGTGTTTGTGGGTGCAAGCGTACCCTTTGGCGCGGTACAGATTGGGCCCGATAATTTATATAAAGGTTGGGACTGGTGCTCGGGCTATAATTATGCCGATAGTATATTGATAGGTTTCGCTCAAACACATTTAAGCGGGACCGGTATTGGTGATCTGGCTGATATTTTAATGATGCCGTATACCGGCGGTGTGAAACTAGATAAAGGTGTAAGGGTAATTAAAGGGTTGAACGGCGCTAAAGATCATGAGCAAATAGAAACAGGATCGTACGCGTCGCGTTACTCGCACGCGACAGAAAAGGCCCGGCCAGGGTATTATTCGGTTAAGTTATTAGATCATAATGTTGATGTTGAACTTACAGCATCCGAAAGGGTTGGGTTTCATCAATATCATTTCCCTGCGGGCAAGGAAGCGCATGTAATTATTGATCTGAAAGAAGGGATTAACGACCAAACACCAGACACTTATATTAAACAGGTTGATCCCTATACACTGGAAGGCTATCGTAAATCAAGAGGATGGGCTAAAGATCAATGGATATTTTTTGCTATCCGTTCATCAGAGCCTTTGACAAAATTCGCGGTTTATAATAACAGCCAATTATTAGATGGAAATAGTGGGCAGGGCAACGCCATTAAGGGTCTCATTAGCTTTGACAAGGCCCCGTCTACGTTAAAATTAAAAGTTGGTATATCGCCGGTAAGTTCAGAAAACGCGCTGGATAATATTAATGCCGAAATCCCCGGCTGGGATTTTGACAGCGTAGCAAAACAGGCTGATGCTAAATGGAACAAAGAGTTAAGTACCATAAAAGTTGAAACTTCTAATTTATCAGATAAACGTATTTTCTATACGTCATTATACCATACTATGATAGACCCTGCCATGTTTAATGACCATAATGGCGATTATAGGGGGACGGATAAAAAAGTTTATAAAAATGCGCCCTTTACTAATTATTCAGTATTCTCTTTATGGGATACCTATCGCGCGGCAAACCCGCTTTATACGCTTACACAACCCAAAAGGGTAGGTGACATGGTTAACTCTATGCTGGCTATTTATGATCAGCAGGGTCGTTTACCTATCTGGCACCTGATGGGTAATGAAACCGGCACAATGGTTGGCATTGGCAGCATGCAGGTAATTGCCGAGGCTTACCTGAAAGGAATTAAAGGTTTTGATGCGCATAGAGCGTTTGATGCTATAAAAACTACCTCTAATCTTGATCTGTTAGGATTAAAATATGTTAAGGATTTTCAGTATATCCCTTCAAATACCATCGGCAGCTCTACAGCAAGGGGGCTTGAATATGCTATAAGCGATGCCAGTACGGCGCTAATGGCAAAACAATTAAAAAAGGAAGACGATTACAACTACTACCTGAAAAGATCAAAAAATTATAAACTCTATTTTAACCCCGAAGATAGATTTTTGAGAGGCAGGCTTGCCGATGGAACTTTTCCGGCTAAGTTTTCGACTTTTAAATCAGGCGGTAATGAATACTCCGAAGGTAACGCCTGGCAGTACCTTTGGTTAGTGCCCGAAGATGTTAAAGGATTGGTAAATCTGTTAGGTGGCGAAAAACAATTTAATAATAAATTGGATAGTTTGTTTACCGTTCAAAGTGATATTAAGGGGCTGGATGATTTGACTGGTTTAATAGGCCAGTACGCGCATGGTAATGAGCCCAGCCATCATATAACTTACCTGTACAACTTTACCGGCCAACAATGGAAAACCGCCGAGAAAGTGCGTTATATCATGAAAAACTTTTATCTGAATAATCCCGATGGAATTATCGGTAACGAAGATTGCGGACAGATGTCGGCATGGTATGTGTTTTCGTCAATAGGTTTTTACCCGGTATTCCCGGCTTCGGGCAAATATGTTATTGGCAGCCCGGTTGTTAAAAAGGCTACGCTGCAAACTACATCAGGCAAGCCATTTATTGTAGAAGCCGTAAATAATAATGAGCAAAATATCTATATCCAAAAAATAACGCTCAACGGCAAAAATTACCCTTATAGCTATATCACCTATACTAATATGATGAAAGGCGGTACTATGAAAATTGTAATGGGCAGTAAACCTAATTATAAATTTGGAACAGGTATAGCAAGCCGGCCGTAGGTTATTGTTTTTTTATAGAACGGTTGTCGGCGGGTATATTTAATTCTTTTAATGATGACCCGGTAATATGGTTCAAAATAATAGCCGGCAAGGTGGTTGTCGCAGGTAAACTCAGGCCTTGTATGGCAACTTGTTTTACATCGTCAAAAATAAACGCAGGCCTAAAATCATCAGCAGCTAATAGCAATTTTATGTTTTTTAGCTTGATGTTATCGGTATGCCTAACATATAACCCATAGGATGGCACCTCGCCAAACATAGTAAACTCGGGGTAGCCTGGTATATTTTCTTTTACATAGTTCAAAGAATCGGTACTAACATAAGCTATATTTTTACTGCCACCGCCTCCGTAAGTTATCTCTATATTCTCCAATGTTACATCTTCAATTGCATGACCAGGAATACCGGCGATTATGGCAGATGTTAAATTTCTCTGTATAAGTGGTTTTGGCGCGGGGCCTTCTATCGGGTAACCAATATCGGGTTTGGCGTTTGGTATATCAGCTTTAACATCACTTATGTAAACGTGTTTGATGGAGCCATAGCGGTTGTCTTTGTTTCGATGACCAAGCCGTATAAATATTGCATTGCCGGTATTTTTGGCTATAATATTTCTGATGTCTACATTGTCAATAAATGCGCCGTCAACGGTTTCCAACGCTATGGCAGAGCGATAAGTATCGTAAATAGTCAAATTGCGGGCGGTAATATTCTTAAAACCACCGGTAGAGCCGGTACCTAATTTAAACGCGCTGGCGCTCGATCGGATAGTACAATCAGTTATGGTTATATGGTCGCACCATGAGTTTTTATCGCTCGATTTAAGGCAAATCCCATCATCAGCCGAATTAATAAATGAATTGCTAACCTTTACATTTTTACAATCGGTTAGGTCAATGCCGTCGTTGTTCCAGTAAGCGGTGCTTTCCACTTTTATATGGTCTATCAGCATATCGGTACAGTTAGTATAATCCTGCACCCATGAGGCCGAGTTTTTCAAAGTGATATCCTTAACAACAATATTACTGCAACTAACCAGTGATATAATCTCGGGCCGGTTTCGTTCAGTTGGTCGTTTTAACAAATATTCAGGATCTATAATTGTACCGGCGCGCAATAATTTAAAAACGTCTGCCATTAACTCGTGCGCATTGCCGTCAATAATACCATTGCCCGTTATAGCTATGTTTTTTTGATTACGGGCTGATATTACAAATAATTGGTCGTTTGGATAATCTAACCGTTTGCTGCTCCCCATTAAAATGGCGTTGTCATCCAAATGCAGTTCTACGCCATTTTTAAGTACTATTGGGCCGGTAATGTATACGCCGGTAGGTACCAGCACTTTGCCACCACCACCTGCTGCTGCCGCATCTATGGCTTTTTGGATACTTGCCGCATTATTTATTTTAAGATCAAACTTAGCCCCATAGTTGGTTATATTGTATGTTTTTTGCTGAGATATGGCTAATTGAGTGCATGAAACAAGTATGATCAATAGTAAAACTTTTACGAACTGCATATTAACAGGGGTTTTATAAATGGCTATTAACAAATGTATTATTTGTTTGGCTAAATTAATGCTTTGAAAATGGCTGATTTATTGCTGTAATTGGCTTATGGAAGATTTAGAAAGATTTATCAAAGCCCAGGAGCAGGACTATGCTATTGCCCTTGCAGAAGTTAAAAATGGCCGCAAACGCAGCCATTGGATGTGGTATATCTTTCCGCAGATCCAGGGTTTGGGCTTTAGCGAGATGGCTAAACGTTATGGCATAAAAAGCCTGGATGAAGCTGAAGCTTATATCCAGCATCCGGTTTTAGGTCAACGCCTGATTGAGATCTGCACCGCCCTGCTGCAATTAAAAAGCAATGATGCCTATGCCATATTTGGTAGTCCGGACGATATGAAACTTAAATCATCCATGACGTTGTTTGCTTCATTGCCGGATGCTTATCCGGTATTTCAATCTATCTTGGATAAATTTTTTAACGGCGAACCCGACAGCAAAACCCTACATCTTATTGGAGAGGCTTAGGTTTTACACAAAAAAATAGGTGCCGACCTCTAATTAATTTCTATTATTAAGTTAATTCTGATAAGTTAAAACTTATATTAGATAACCAATTATTACTTATTTGTTATGAAATATATAGGCGCGGCTTTGCTATTAATGTTCAGTTGTATGGTAAATGCACAGCACTTAACCGTAAATAATTTAACATGCGAAAATAAAACTAACCCATTGGGCATTGACGCTGTTGCTCCAAAACTAAGCTGGAACCTAAATTCTGACCAACGCGATGTTTTACAAACCGGCTATCAAATTATAGTTGCTGATAATTTATCGACAATTAATAAAAACCAAGGCAATGTATGGGATTCGCATAAAGTAAATTCAGACCAATCTATAATGGTGCCTTGTGGGGGTAAGGAGTTACAATCTGCTAAAACCTATTATTGGAAAGTGCGTGTTTGGGATAATAAAAAAGAAGCATCCGCATGGAGCGCGGTTTCATCATGGCAAATGGGCCTTTTATCGACAACCGACTGGAAAGGCGCTAAATGGATAGCTTATGAGGAGCTACCGTCAGCACAACGTATTGTACCCGCGATACATGGCAATGGCCCAAAGAATTTAGGGCCGGGTAAGGATGTTTTGCCCTTAATGTGTAAGGATTTTAAAGTTAATAGAGCTATAAAAAAAGCATCCTTATTTATTAGCGGGTTAGGGCATTTTGAAGCAAGCCTAAACGGCAAAACAATTGGCGACCATTTTTTGGACCCCGGCTGGACAAGCTATGATAAAGAGGCTATGTATGTTAGTTTTGATATCACTAAACAACTAAAACCCGGCTCAAATGCCATTGGTGTAATGTTGGGCAACGGTATGTATTACATTCCGCGCGAGCGGTACCGAAAAATAACCGGGGCATTTGGTTACCCAAAAATGATATGCCTGGTAAAACTGGAATATAGTGATGGCAGTATCGAGAATGTGATATCTGACGAAAGCTGGAAAACTACCGCCGGGCCTATTACCTTTTCAAGTATTTACGGGGGAGAGGACTACGATGCAAGGCTAGAAAAAAGCGGCTGGAACACCGCCAATTTTAACGATAGCGCTTGGAAACGGGCTCTGATTGTTAACGGATCGCCACGCTTAAAGGCGCAAATTGCTGACCCGGTTACGGTGATGGATACGCTTACTACAAAAAAGATCACTCACCCCAATGACAGCACCTGGGTTTATGATCTGGGGCAAAACTCATCAGCCATACCGCAGCTAAAAATAAAGGGAGCAAAAAGCTCTGCCATAAAAATAGTGCCCGGCGAGTTGTTGGATGATAATGGCCTGGTTACACAACAAGCAACAGGCGCCCCTAATTATTTTGCATATACCTTAAAAGGTGGAGCTATTGAAACCTGGCAACCCAAGTTTAGTTATTACGGGTTTAGATATTTACAGATAACAGGTGCCAAACCGCACAACCAAGCCGGAGCTAATAAACTGCCGGAAGTAATTGAATTGTGTGGCTTACACATCCGCAACAGTGCCGCAAAAGCAGGCGATTTTTATTGTTCTAATGATCTGTTTAATCGCACCTATACCTTAATTAACTGGGCGATTAAAAGTAATATGGTAAGCGTATTGACCGATTGCCCGCACCGTGAAAAATTAGGTTGGCTGGAAGAGGCACACCTGATGGCGAACTCTATCCGTTATAATTTTGATATGACCAACTTGTTTTTGCAGGAGATAGAGAACATCCGCACATCGCAACGCGAAAATGGGATGATACCGGATATAGCGCCCGAATATGTGCAATTTGATGGTGGTTTTGTAGACTCGCCTGAATGGGGGAGTACTGGGGTGATCCTGCCATGGTACCTTTACCAATGGTATGGTAATAAAGATGTATTAGTACAGAACTACGATATGATCAAACGCTATGTCGAGTATTTAAAATCGAAAGCGAATAATGACATACTGGATTATGGTTTGGGCGATTGGTTTGATATCGGCCCTAAAAATCCAGGTCCGGCACAGCTTACACCGAAGTCGTTAACCGCTACGGCCTATTATTTTTATGACCTTTCTATTTTAACACGTATAGCCAAAATTACAGGTAATGAAGCCGATGCTGTTCATTATGGCGCGCTGGCAGCACGGGTACGAAACAACTATAATAAAGTATTCTTTAATACTGCTACCAATCAATACGCTACAGGCAGCCAAACAGCTAACGCCATATCGGTTTATATGGGTTTGGTAGAGCCGCAGTATAAAAAAGCTGTTGTAGATAATATTGTGAAGGATCTGCAGGCGCATAATAATGCCATCACCGCCGGGGATATAGGTTTTAGATACTTATTAAAAGTATTGGCAGACGAAGGCAGATCTGACGTGATATTTGCAATGAATAGTCGCGATGATGTACCGGGCTATGGTTATCAGTTGGCTCATGGTGCTACATCACTTACCGAATCATGGCAGGCCTATCGCTTTGTGTCAAACAACCACTTTATGTTAGGGCATTTAATGGAATGGTTTTATAATAACCTGGCCGGTATAAGCCAATCCGAAGATATTATAGCATCAAAAGAGATCATCATTCGCCCAAGTGTGGTTGGTGATGTAACCTATGCACGTGGGCATTTTAAATCGCCTTATGGCGCTATCTCGTCCTCATGGCAAAGCAGTAAAAGTGAGTTTAAGCTACAGGTGAGAATTCCGGCTAATACCAAAGCGGTTGTATATTTCCCTGATGCGGCAACTGGTCAGGTTTATGAGGTTGGTAAAATACAAATGATACTGTCAACCGTAAATAGCGATGGACATAGAACCTTAGAAATAGGATCGGGTACGTATAGTTTTTCGATAAAGAAATAATGAAAATAAAGACCGGTTTATTTTTGTTTTTATTGCTGCTATCGCAACAGCAACTATTTGCACAACAATTCCCATCGCCTAAAACTGACAGACCCAATATTATATTTATCATGGCCGATGATCACGCCTATCAGGCCATAAGCGCGTACGGATCGAAATTCATACAAACGCCAAATATTGATAGGATAGCGCATGAGGGAGCGTTAATGCGGTCGGCCTATGTTACTAATTCGGTATGCAGTCCAAGCAGAGCAGTTATATTGACGGGGAAGTATTCGCACCTGAATGGGATGAAAGATAACGGCACCTATTTTAACGGCGCGCAGCAAACCTTGCCGAAGATATTTAAGCAATATGGTTATCAAACAGCTATTGTGGGCAAGTGGCATTTGTTTAGTACACCAACTGGTTTTGATTACTGGAACATACTGCCCGACCAGGGAAATTACTATCATCCCCGCTTTATTAAAATGGGTAAGGATACCGTGTACAATGGTTATGTAACTGATATTATTACCGATATGGCTATTAACTGGATCGATGATAATAAAAGCAAACCCTTCTTTTTGATGCTGCACCATAAGGCCCCGCACCGTAACGCTATGCCGCCTATTAAATACTTGGATAAGTTCAACGATGTGAAATTTCTACTGCCGTATAGTTTTTATGATGATTATAAAAATAAGGTCGGCTTGCAACGCCAAAGCATCACCATGAAAAACGATTTGGATATACGCTACGATACCAAAATACCATGCGACACTTGCGAGATAACCAAAATAAACAATTGGGCACCGGGCGAATATAAAAAAGAATTGGCCGGTTTAACACCTGCCGAGCGTGTGATATGGGATAAAGCCTATCAGAAAAAGTATGAGATATTTAAGACGCTGCATACCAAAGCCGAGATAACCCGCTTTCAATACCAGCGCTACATGGAAGATTATTTGCGGTGCATTATGTCGTTAGATGATAATGTGGGCAGGGTATTAAAGTATTTGGACAAAACCGGGCTGGCAAAAAATACCATCGTAGTTTATATGTCCGACCAGGGATTTTACCTGGGCGAACATGGCTTGTATGATAAACGGTTTATGTACGAAGAATCATTCCGCACACCGATGATGATCCGCTACCCTAAAGCGATAAAGGCAGGTACCCAATTAAACCAATTTATACTAAACCTTGATGTGGCCCCAACGCTGCTTGACCTTGCCGGAATAAAGCCACCCGCCGATATGCAGGGCGAATCCATCAAACCATTACTCAATAAAAAGCCATTGGTTAAAAAATGGCGCGATGAGATCTACTATCATTATTACGAATTATCGTTTAATTTGACTGCCCATTACGGTATCCGCACTAAACAATATGCGCTAATGCATTTTTATAACCCGGTTGATGGCTGGGAACTATACGACCTTAAAAACGATCCGCACGAAATGACCAACGTTTATGATAAACCCGAATACCAGGCAACGGTAACCGATCTTAAAGCGCACCTAAAAGCGCTACAGGTAAAATACCAGGATGATGAGAAGGATTTTTTACCAAAGAAGAAATAGTAAGCAAACAAAAGAGGCACCGAAAGGTGCCTCTTTTGTTATAGTCTATAGCTAATTACTTTTTCTGTTGAGATAAGAAAGTAACCAGCGATGCCAGTTCTTTATATGATAATGGGTTGGCAAGGCCTGTCGGCATCATAGATGTTTCCAGTTCTTTGCGTGATATGATGTCGCTTGTTTTAACGGTAAATACATCGCCGGTAATATTACGTAAGGTAATCTGGTCGGCTGTTTGCTCGGTTACAAAACCCATATAGATCTGGTTGCCTTTAGCGGTTATTACATTGGTAGCAAAGCCCTGCGAAATAGACGCGTTAGGTTTAAGGATAGATTCGGCTATTTGCTCTTTATTCATAATAGCACCTATTTGCCCCATAAACGGACCTTTTAACTTATCGCCCTTGTTAAGGCTATGGCAGGTTATACAGCCTTGTTTGCTAAATAGGGCCTTACCTACAACCGGGTCGCCTTCTATTTTGGCTACTGCCAATAACACATCTTCTATAGATGATTTACCAACCTGTCCTTTATCGTTTTTTATTTTCTCCAAATCTACTTTGCGCTCGTTACCTGCAGCAATTGGTTTTGCTTCTACACCAAATTCGTCTATTCCCATTCTATGGCGGAAATTCAGATCAGTAAGAAATTGTTTGCCGTTAGCATTAGCTTTGTTCCATTGGGCCTTTAAGAATGTCTCAATAACAGGCGACTCTTTCCAAAGTATGGCTTTATAATATGGCCCATGCGAATCCGGCCTGGTACCCCACCACCATGAGGCGTCATAAGGCGCTTCTTCTTTATACAAACGTGATAGGGTAATAGTGATCTGTTTTTTTAGTTGCGCGTTTTGTGAACGTTTATAAGCTGCAATTAAACCGTTAACTGCCCTCTCATCGTGCATATAACGTAATGCCCACAATGCCAGGGTTGAATTTGGTGTGCCGATAGCCGCAACACAAGCGTCAACAGCGTTAAGTGCTAATAACGCCCTTACCGCCAAATGCGGAAGCACAATAGGCGAGTTTGGCGTAGCATGCGGCCCTTCAGCAACATCTTTACCAGGCGCTACAAATGATGCAGGCACTTTAGTTTTTAATAGGGTAGGTGCAACAGCAGCGTTACCCAAACGGCCCAGGCCAACTATAGAAACAACACGTACACGAGGGTCAGGGTCATTCAATCCCGATAAGAAGGGTTGGTTAGGTACGTTCTTTAAAAATCCTTTACGATCTGTTAACGCGCGTAGCGCAAATTCTCTCATCACACTTTCGTGTGATAGGTTAACCAGCGTAGGTATTGCGCTTTCGCCTGCTGTTTGAGCGTAGGTATATAAACCTGCTACGCGGCTGTATAATTGAAGACTTTTGTCTGACGCGATCTTTAAAGCCGCAGCAGCGGCTTGTTTTTCGGAACGTCCCAATAGTTCTTGGGAAGCATTTAAACGTGCAACCGCGCTTGGCGATTTTAACAGTTCTGCCAATTCATTTACAGATGCTTTTGGCAAGTCCGGGAATGCTTTATAGGTCCAGTTATTAGGTACAACCCTAACTACATAACCTTTACTTGGGCTGCCGCTATAACCCGCGCCATCCCATGCCGAAAGGTATAATCTGCCTGATCCGTCAACGTCCAAATCGGTAATTTGAGGTAGTTTAATAAACTCTTCGTCCTTTTGAGTAAAGGTTGGGCCATCAGGCGTTACACGATGGATGTACAACATGCTAAGTCCCCAATCGGCCATCATAGGCACATTGGTGTATTTTTCGGGCCAGTTAGGCTCGGCCATATAAAGCGCGCCTGTTCCGGAGCCGCCGCCAACATCAACTAATGCCGGTAATATTTCGTCTGTAAAATGTTGAAACAGGGTTGGATAACCATACTCGCCCGATTGTATATGATGCGAGAAACGGATGTTCCAGCCACCACCATCATTGGTGTTTTCGCGTGTGAAAATATTCATGTAAGGATCAATAGCCAGATCATATACGTTACGTGTACCATGAGTATAAATCTCCATCTCTGTTCCGTCCGGGCGAACACGTACAATACCGCCACCCAACATGGTCAATTTTTTGCCTGAACGATCTACAGCATTATAAAAGCCAAAATCGCCTACACCAACATAGATCCAGCCATCAATACCCATCCGTATGCCGTTTGTAGCGTGGTCGGTACCACGTTCTTGCAGATACCTGGTATTGCTAAAGTTTTCTATCAACGGTTTTTCAGGGCCATCGGCTACGCCGTCGCCATTTTTATCTTCAAAAACTACAAGGGCCATGCCGGTAGCTTTTTTGGTTTCTTTAGAGAAGGTAGTGTGCAATACAAAAACCTTATCGCCTTTAACAATTATACCGCGAGGGTTATCTACCATAGCAAATACGGTATGCTTATCCGGTTTGCCATCATTGTCGCTGTCTATCAGCTTAATAATACTGCCTTTGTCTGGATCTTTACCTAACGATCCGATCATGTCTACACCAACAAAAACTTCGCCGGTTGGTGCAACTGCTAAACAAGCAGGGCTTGGTGTAATATCCGGGCCGGTAAATGGCGTGATTTTTAATTCAGGCGGGTTTTGTGCTGCCAGTTTTGACATCGGCTTAGGCTTAGTAAAGAACCCTTGTACTCCCATAAACAGGATAAGGGTTGACGCAAGGCTTATAGTTAATTTAAACATTGTATTTGCTGTTGTATAGTGTTATTGTTTTGCTACTCTTTTTTCTGACATTAACTTGGCTATCACTTCCTGAAGCTGTTTAGGATTTTTGGCATATTTCTCCAGGTCTATGATCTCAATTTTTCTAAAATCGGTAGGGTGGCTTTCGCCTTGGATAGAAATTGAACCGCTTTTAAGCATTGTGCCTTCGCCATGTTCGCCTTTCGGAGGATCAGTTTGCGGTTTTTGATAGCGCATTACTTCTTCGCCGTTTACATAATGTACTACTAATGAGTCTGCCAAAACCAAAGCTTCCACACGTACCCATTGGTCGCCGTTATAAGTTTGCGCTTTAGAGTCGGTGCAATGCTGTGTAATTATTTTGCCATCCCTTTCAAACTGTGTACCCGGGGTACATAAATTTGCAGTAGAGCGATTGCCTTTGCCCGAGCCGCCAAGCAATTGTACCTCCATCGAATTTGGGAAATCCTGGTCCTTTTTCATGGTCTCGGGTGCCTGGCCATGGATCATGATACCATTGTTACGGAAAGCCCAACCCGGCCCGCCCTTACACTGGTCGCCAACAAAACGATACTCAACACCTATTAAATAATATGAATATGGTTTTTTATAAAAAAGGTGGCCGTAAGTTTCGTTAAAATTATCGTACTGATCGTATCTAACCTCCAGCAATCCATTCTCTACACGAAAAGTGTTTTTAAAATTATCATCCAAATCATGGTATCTTATCTTGGGGTGCCAGTCTGCAAGGTCTTTACCATTAAACATTTGCACCCACTTAGGGGTAGCTACTGCAGTTTTTTTAATTGGAGGTTTGCCCGGAAATATAAAAAGCAAACTTAAAAAAACAAGGTTTTTCAGCATCGGGTAAGTAAACATCGGCTTGTTTATAACAATTTATTAATAGTTGGTTAATATTGGTAAGGGTAAACTTACAAATAAAATCCAATCATTAAAATCTATCAGCCAGTTACTTACTGTAACATGTTTATGCAATCGATTGCATAGAAGATATCAAATGAATATTACCTTACCCAACCGCTTTATTCAAAGCGATAATTGCAGTTTTAAACTGCTCGCGCGCAATTAAAAATTGGATGTTAACCTTGCGTAAAGCAACACCGGCGCTGATGATATTGATATCGCTTTTTGCCAACGCGGTAGCACTTTTTGCCAATAATCCCGGCTGATCCATATTGGTGCCTAGCAGGCAAACCATGGCTACGGGTTCATAAGTTACTTTTTCAAACAATGCTTGCAAGTCGTCAATTAGCTCCTGTTTGAAATCATTCTCCCAAATAACAATGGTGATGCTATTGGCGCTGGTTGTTTTAAAGGTATAGCTGGTATTGTGTTGGTAAAACAGCTGCATAATTTGCATATCGCTGCCTACGTTGCCCACCATCAATGGGTCGTAAATGTCTATCAGCAATAGCTGATCGGTGCCGGTAATTACCTCAACACGTTTTAATGTCGATACATATTCGCGCGTAATAAGCGTGCCTGGGTGTGCAGGTTCGAAAGTATTTTTTATGCGGAGATGAATACCGTTTATCTCCAATGGTTTTGATGCTTTCGGGTGGATAGCCTCCATGCCTACATCAGCCAATTGATCGGCAATGTCATAGTTGGTATTACCAACGGGCTGTACATTATCAATACCCACCAATGCCGGGTCGGCCGTTGATAAATGGTATTCTTTATGGATGATAGCTTCCTGCGGTTTTAAGATCTCTGCTATCTTGCTGAAAGTAACTTCAGAATAACCCCGGTCAAATTCGCGCATAATGCCTTCGGTACCCTTGGTGTAGCCGGTAGCTATACAAATACAATTTTGCAGGTCGATGTTTGCAAAAGCGTCCTTAATGCGTTGATCTATAGTAAAAGGCTTTTGGTCATCAAAGCCGCTCAGGTCAACCAGCCTTGCGTTAAGCCCTTTATTTTGTAAAATATTGGTTAATACGTAAGCCGAATGTGTTTCGCCTATTGAAGCCAGTATCTCTCTGGCGGCTTGTAATACCCCCTCGTTAACATAACCTGATGCCAGCATAATGGCAGCACTTTCTAAATAAGTTTGTGCTTTAGCTACGTGCTGCTCAATAAAAGCATCGGCAATAGCCAAGTCAAGCCCTAGTGATTGATATTGCTGGTTGATCTCCTTTAGCTTTGAAACTAGCTCTTGTAAAGGTGTATGGAAATCTTCATGCTGTACTATGCGATGATAGACGCCCGGGGCCTTGGTCTTTTTATTTTCCAGTAAAAGGTTAGTAACGCCCGAAAAAGCGGATACCACCAATACCCGGTTATAGGGCTGGTCATTAAAATAAACAATGTTTTTAATCACATCGGCTAACGCGCTCATAGAGGTGCCGCCTATTTTTTCTACAGTCAACATAATTTTGCGAAACTATAAAATTTTAGTCAGATGCTTAAACGGAAGTTGCAATCGGGTGCAAATCAAACTGTCGCCACGATCTTTTGGCTAAAGCCGTTAGTTTCTTATTTATTCTTACCCGCCCCTTAAAAGGGGCGGCAATTCTTTATCAGTTCATTGCCGTTGGCTTTAGCCAACGGATAAAGGGCCATTAAAACAGGGCTTTAGCCAAAATCGCGACAATTTGATTTGCACCTGTTGCAATCTGTTAAAATTGCGTTACGTTTATGAAGAGTTACCTATGATCCTACAAATATAATGTTCGGTATATTTCATCCGGTAGGATGTAAGTTAGTAATTTAGCTGTGTGGCTATACCAAAGAAATATCCGTTAACAAAACCTAAACCCAGGTCAAGTCCGCGTAAAAAAGCGGTAATAAAAAAGAAAAAACCTACATCGTATAAATTTTCGTGGAGATGGTTGGGGTTTGGTATATTGCTTGTATTACTGTCTCCGTTTTATTATGGTTATGTGTTAAAGTTATTTACCAGCACCTGGCAATGGTTCAGGGATATAGGCGAGAATCCTCATTACCGCACCTATAAAAGTTTTAACATCCCCATTCCGTCTAAATACACTATTCATGGTATTGATGTATCTTACGCACAGGGAAAAATAGATTGGCAAAAGGTAAGCAAAATGCGGGAGGACAGTGTGCATATTAGTTTTGCTTTTATAAAAGCCACCGAAGGATTACTAACTGTTGATCCTTATTTTAAAAGAAATTGGCGCGAAGGCCCTAAAGCTGGTATTGCTTGTGGCGCTTATCATTTTTTCAGACCAGAAAAGAACGGTTTATGGCAGGCCCGTTTCTTTTTGCAAAATGTAAAACCAGAAAAAGGTGATCTGCCACCGGTAGTTGATATTGAACAATTAGACGGAGTGACACCCGAAACAATGCGCAGGGAGCTAAAGGCTTTTTTAACAAAAGTTGAATCAAGCACTGGTGTAAGGCCCATTATATATTCCGGTTTAAGCTTTTATAACGACTACCTGGATGGTTACTTTGATCATTATCATTTATGGATAGCGCATTATCACCAGGAAGAGTTGCAAATGGGGAAAAATACTAACTGGTGGTTTTGGCAGCACTCAGACATTGCCAAAATCAACGGCATAGCTCATACCGTTGATTTTGATGCTTTTAAAGGCGACAGCCTTTCTTTTAGGCGTTTATTGGTTAACTAATAGGGATAAGCCGTCATTGATCAATTTATTTAATTCGGGTTGTTGGGCAGCCTTGTCTTTTAAATAGCCGGTTATAGTTTGGGCTAATGCTGTTTGCTGATCCAATAATTCTAATATTTCCATTGCGCATAGCCAATCATTCGGGAAATCTTTATGCAACGTCTGCCATAAATGATCCAAGCGTTCGTGCCCTGTTTTATGTTCTCTACAATTTCTTACCCGTTGATATAAACGATGCAGGTTTAACGTGCTTTCTGAATAAGTAGGATGATAAGTTGTGGTTTTGGGCCGATAACCGATTTCTTCAAAAGTGCTTTTGTTGGCAGCGCCACTAAAAACAGACACTATATACTCGCCAACCGCCATATCATAAGCGCCCCATGACGGATCAAACAAGCACTCGCCGTTTTTATTCATAACCGTACAATCGGCAAAGGAGATCAATATGTTTTTATGATTCTGTTGCAATATTTTGGTAACAGTACCCATAACCATTATACCGCTTTCAAAATGTAGGACAAGCAGTTTCCCAATTTCGATAGATTGGTACTCAAGCGGAACTTTTTCATCGATCAGTTTTCCAACCGGCGAGCTATAGCCGTCTTTATGATAGTTTTTGCCATGCCCATCCAGTTGCTTATCCTCAAAAGCCAAAGCAGATGGGCCTGTCATTTTTATAAATGATGGTTTGCCATTATGCTTTATAAAATCAGTTAATGTCCCCGTAACCTGCAAGCCCGAACTGTATACAACGGTACAGGTATTATTACTCTCCATCGCTTTTTGCAAACCATAAACACCACCAACCCTAAACGCCATTTTGTCGGCAAATTGCTCTAAAACGTCTATCAAATTTTGGAAGGTTTCCGTAACAAACAACTGCTGCTGGGGCTGGGTAATATCATAAGGGTAATTTACCGCGTATTGGTTATACCATAGCTTTTTTACATCAGGCCGCATACAGGTGGCGCTTTCGCCGATAGATGACAACAAGCCCGCACCATAGATCTTTGGATTTTCCAAATTCCCTATCAATCCATACTCTACCGTCCACCAATGTAAGCGACTCAATAGAGCCATTTCAGACGGTTCACCCATGTTTTTTTGCCAGTAGGCTACCTGGTCTTCGGCTTTTTTTAGGTCGATAGGATCGGCATCGGGCATTTCCTTTAAAATGGATAACGCGCGGATAGCCTCATACAACTCATAGTCCTGCGCCGAGAACATGGCTTTAGCACCTATCGACCCAAAATAACTTAAATACTGGTGATAGTCCGGGTCGGCAATAATAGGCGCATGGCCTGCGGATTCATGGATAATATCTGGTGCTGGCGTGTATTCAATATGCTTTAACTGTCGGATATCGGCAGCAATAACCAACACTTTGTAAGCCTGGTACTCCATAAAGGCAGCCGGCGGGATAAAGCCATCAACCGTAACCGCACCCCAGCCAATTTTAGCCAATGCATCGTTCATTTCCTGTAGCTTGGGAATACGCTCGATAGTTAAGCCCGCTTTCTCCAAACCGGGGATATACGGATAGTAAGCTACATCTTTTAAATAGCTATAGTTTTGCCGCATAACGTAGCGCCAAATGGCCTGGTCTATTGGCGTATAATGCTCATAATGCTGGTCTACAATGTATTGCCGCAAGTGTTTGGGTAACGCTTTTACTTGCGGATTATTTAAATCTTCGAAGCTATCCATTGCTGCTTATAAGTTTCCTCTTAATTCCTGTTCCCGCTCAATCGCTTCAAACAAAGCCTTAAAATTACCTGCACCAAATGATTTGGCACCTTTACGCTGTATGATCTCGAAGAACAAAGTAGGCCTGTCCTCAACTGGTTTGGTAAAGATCTGGAGTAAGTAGCCTTCGTCATCACGGTCAACCAAAATACCTAGTTTCTCCAACGGACCTAAATCTTCATCAATATGGCCGACACGCGCGGTTAGTTCTTTATAGTACGATGTCGGTACAGTTAAAAACTCAACCCCACGGCTTTGCAGTTCTGTTACTGTTTTTACAATATCATGTGTGGCTAATGCCAGATGTTGTACGCCTTCGCCTTCATAAAACTCTAAATACTCTTCTATTTGCGATTTCTTTTTACCCTCGGCCGGTTCGTTTATCGGGAACTTTACGTAGCCATTGCCATTGCTCATCACCTTGCTCATTAAAGCAGAATATTCTGTCGAGATCATTTTATCATCAAACGTCAGGATATTTTTAAAGCCCATAATGTCTTCATAAAAATTAACCCAATCGTTCATTTTATGCCAGCCTACGTTGCCTACGCAATGGTCAACATATAATAAACCGGTATCAGTTGGCTGATAAGCAGTCTGATGCGCCTGGTATCCCGGCAGGAATAAACCTTTATAATTTTTGCGTTCGATAAACAGGTGTACCGTTTCGCCATACAGTTTGATGCCGCTGGTACGCACTTCGCCAAACTCATCGGTGATGGTTTGGGGTTGCTGGTAAAGCTCGGCACCGCGACTGGTTGTTTGTTTAAAGGCATCATAAGCGTCATCAACCCAAAGTGCAAGCACCTTTACACCATCGCCATGTTTTTTAATGTGCTCGGCAATTGGATGGTCAGAGTGCAGGGGAGTGGTCAGTACCAATCGTATCTTACCTTGTTGCAAAACATACGATGCGCGGTCACGCACACCAGTTTCGGGCCCGGCATAAGCCAGGTCCTGGAAACCGAAAGCCGTTTTATAATAATGCGCGGCTTGCTTGGCGTTGCCTACGTAAAACTCAATGTAGTCGGTGCCGTTGAGGGGTAGGAAATCGGCAGCCCCCTCTAAATCTCCCCCGGTAGGGGAGACTTTTTTATTTTCGATTGTTTGTGTTGTCATGATGTGGAGATATTTGCATTTTTTTATTGTATTTCAAACAACCCTCTTTCCCGCTTGCGAAAGAGAGGGTCGCGCTCGCCGTACGCGGGTCGCGGGGTGAGTCCTCGCCGCCATGTTTAAACGCGAGCCGTCGACTCACCCAGTCATCGCTTCACTTGACCACCCTCTCTTCGCCCTTGGCGTAAAGAGGGTTAGTTGAGTTATTAGCTTACCCAACTCTTATAATAATTCTCATCCTCTATTCTAATCGCATCTTCCGTCAGCATCAACGGTCGGAAAGGGTCTATCATCACTGCTAGTTCATCGGTTGATTCCTTACCGATAGATTTCTCTACCGAACCCGGCGCAGGGCCATGAGGTATACCCCCGGGGTGCAGGGTGATTTGTCCTTTTACTACACTTTTTCGGCTCATAAAGTCGCCATCTACATAGTATAATACTTCATCACTATCTACATTGCTATGATTGTAGGGTGCAGGGATTGAAAGCGGGTGATAATCAAACTTGCGTGGTACAAATGAGCAGATCACGAAATTATGCCCCTCGAAAGTTTGATGTACCGGTGGCGGCTGATGTAAGCGCCCGGTTATGGGCTCAAAATCATGGATAGAAAATGCCCATGGATAATGAAAGCCGTCCCATCCTACAAAATCAAAAGGATGTGTGCCGTAGATGTAGGGATATATTAGACCCTGCTTTTTTATCAGAATTTTAAAATCGCCTTTTTCATCATGAGTCTCCAAATTTTCAGGCTGGCGGATATCGCGCTCACAATAAGGTGCTTGTTCCATTAATTGCCCGGCACTGTTCAAATAGCGTTTTGGCGGGCGTATGGGACTAAAGCTCTCCACAATAAACAAACGGTTAGCTTCGGTATCAAACTCCATCTGATAAATAGTGCCGCGAGGGATTATCAGGTAATCGCCGTAAGCAAACTTGATATTACCAAAGCCGGTTTTTAGCGTGCCTGTTCCTTCATGGATAAATACCACCTCATCGGCCTGGCTATTTTTGTAGAAATAGTCGGTCATTGATTTGCGTGGAGCAGCCAGCGAAATATGCAGATCGCTGTTAACCAAAACCGGTTTGCGGCTTTGCAGGTAATCATCCTCGGGCTTTATGTTAAATCCCATCAGGCTGGTATGTTTGAGATGTTTTTCGCGGGCTATTTTTGGTTCAACCGAATATGGTTCGCCTAACTCTTTAACCATCGTTGGCGGGTAGGTATGATAAACCAGCGAGTACACGCTGGAGAACCCTTCGGTCGAAACCAGTTCCTCTGCATATAAAGTACCATCCGGCTTCCTGAACTGGGTATGCCGTTTGTGCGGGATTTTCCCTAAGGTATGATAGCTTGGCATAATTTATTGAGTTAATGTTTCATTAATAGGTTTGGGTAACGCAAACAAACTCTCCGGCGTTACGCGGGTATACCAGTCGCTGCCGAGGCGGGCAACCAGGTCAAAATTTTCTTGTATGGGCTTGCCTGTTTCATCCAAAAGGTCTTCTCTAAAATGGATTGTCTTAATTTCGGCCAAAACCAAGTTGCCTGCACCGGGGCCATTGCCTAGCGGAATGATCTGTTTAACCAAACATTCTAATTGCACCGGCGATTCGGCAACGCGGGGTGGTTTTACATGTATCGAGGCTAACTCTGTTAAACCGGCCTCAGTAAATTCATTCA
This sequence comes from Mucilaginibacter sp., assembly GCF_028288185.1. Lineage (GTDB taxonomy): Bacteria > Bacteroidota > Bacteroidia > Sphingobacteriales > Sphingobacteriaceae > Mucilaginibacter. The sequence goes on from NZ_JAQBOF010000008.1 coordinate 353,308, forward strand.
CACCTTTAGCGTATTCGGCGCTGGCCTGGTTTACTTTGTAAACAATGTTATGATCCACAATATTGATCACACACTCTGCTACTTCCTGAACATTTTCCAGCGTGTGTTTGGTAGTATTATCCCTAACCCTGCGCGATGGCGAAAAGATACACACCGGCGGGTTAGCGCTAAACAAATTAAAAAAGCTAAACGGGCTTAGGTTAATCTTACCATCTTTATCAATGGTTGATACCAACGCAATTGGCCGCGGCGCAATGGCATGCTGTAGGTAATTATGTACCTGCGCTGTAGTCATCTCGTTGGTTTCAAAGGTTTTCATCGGCTATTTCTTTTGCTTTAATATAGACCAATTGGTTGCTTCGGCAACTATGGTATTGGTTAATGTTCCTAACCCGGTAATTTCCATTTCAACTATATCCCCATCTTTAAGCCATTGGGTTTTATAATTGGGGCTGTTTAGTAAGCCGGTGCCATTCAATTCTAAAAAGCAACCTGTACCTACCGTACCCGAGCCAATAACATCGCCGGGATAAAGGTTGCAACCGTATGACGCTCGTTCAATTATCTCGGCAAAGGTCCAGTCCATATCAGCCATGTTACCGCGCGATACTTCTATGCCGTTAACTTTACAGGTCATGGTTAAATTATAGCTAGTGCCCACATGGCCGGGTTTTGGATTGCATTTGTATTGTTCCAACTCATCGGGAGTTACCAGCCAGGGGCCAATAACGGTGGCAAAGTCTTTTCCTTTGGCGGGGCCGAGGTTTAGCAGCATTTCTTCCATTTGCAGGGTGCGTGCGCTTAGATCATTCATAATGGTATAGCCTTTTATATAGCTATCGGCATCTGCTGCTTTGATATTTCGGCCCTGTTTGCCAATAACGATGGCCACCTCTAATTCAAAATCCAGTTTCTCAAAATGATCGGGCATGCAGTAAATAGGGCCGGGGCCGTAGATAGCATTGTGATTGGTAAAATAGAAGATAGGGTACTGGTCAAACTCTTTTATCATTTCGAGTCCGCGGTTACGGCGGGCCGATGCTACATGCTGGCGAAAAGCATAACCATCACGACAAGATGTAGGGTGCGGTACCGGGGCTAAAAGCTCATAGCTATACACTGGCTGATTAGTCTGCAAATCATAAATTTGCTCATTTACAACTTTACCTCCCCGCTCTTCGTTATTGATTTGATAGGTTACCAATTTCATAACCTAAAGTTCGCGCTTTACAGGACAGAAGTATGTATGGTTATAAATAATCCGTTGTTTGTCCGATATTGTGGCAATAAATTGGATGTAAAACGAAAAATTAACTTTATTTTTGTTTTAACCGAATTATAAACGACATGCTTGATAAACTAGACCAAACGGATATCCGTATTCTGCAAATTTTGCAGAATAACGCGCGCCTAACCAATAAAGAAATAGGCGAGAAGCTTTTTAAAAGCGCCAGCACTATTAATGACCGCATAAGGCGGATGCAGGATAAGGGTTACATTAAAAAGTATGTTGCGGTGCTTGATCCTAAAATGATCGGTCGTGGTTTCACCGCCTTTACCCATGTGCATTTAAAGGATCATAGCAAGGAAATTATTAATCATTTTGAAAGCGAAATAGTAAAACTGCCCGAGGTGTTGGAGTGCTACCACATGTCTGGCCAATATGATTTTATATTACGGGTGGCGGTTAAAGATCTGGATGCCTATCATATTTTCCTGATGAATAATTTGTTCGAAAAATTCTCTATCGGCTCTATAGAAAGTACATTTGTAATGCGCGAAGCCAAAGCCGAAATGGCCGCGCCTATACTTCCTTAAATACTAATGGAAACTATCAAACTTAAAAGGACCGCAAGCTCTGACCCGGACTTTAGATTATTAGTAGGCGAACTTGATGCAGATCTGCGCCTGCGCAACGGCGAGGTAATGGATATTTATGACCAGCATAATATCATTGAGCAAATTGATACGGTAGTTATAGCTTATGTTGATAATATACCCGCCGGCTGCGGCTGTTTTAAGAAATTTAGCGCCAATGCTGTAGAAATAAAGCGAATGTTTGTACGGCACAACTTCCGCGGGAAAGGCATAAGCGCCGCTATCCTTAAAGCGTTGGAAGAGTGGGCGCTTGAGATAGGATTTAATTTTACCATACTCGAAACTGGTAGCCGCCAAATAGAAGCACTTGGGCTATATCAAAAAATGGGATATGAAAATATACCTAAGTATGAGCCGTACGTTGATCTACCGGATAGTATTTGTTTTAGAAAGCGGTTGGTTTGATTAATGTAGTCCCTTCCTTTTCAACAGGCCGCCGGTAGTATCATCAATGCTTTGCTGAACTATGAATGCGGATGGGTCTATCCTTAATATCTGCTGTTTTAATGCAGGTATTTCTAAACGGGTTGCCACAGTAAAAATAATATCCCGTGGGTCATTAACATGCCCATCATTCCCGTAGCCGTGCTTGCCCTGGTAAACGGTAACGCCACGGCCCGATTTTTCGGTTATGGCTATCCTGATCTCTTCACTTTTTGCCGAAACCACAGTTAACCCCGTATGCTGGTCGATACCATTCAAAATAAAGTCTATCATTTTGGATGCGGATAGGTAAGTGAGGATAGAGTACAACGCTGATTCGATCCCCAGAAAAAAAGCAGCGGCAGAGAATATAGCTACGTTAAGCAGCAAGATCACATCATTTACTTTTAATAATTGCAGCTTTTTGCTAACCAGCAAAGCGGCTATCTCGGTGCCATCAAGCACGGCACCTCCTCTAATGGCTAAACCAATACCAACTCCAATAAAAAATCCGCCGAATACAGCTGTGAGCAATTTGTCGGGCGTAATGTCAGGAAAATTAATAAAGGCCAAACAAAGTGACAATCCCGCTATAGCCAACGCGCTTTTTATTGCAAAATGCGAACCCAACCTTCGGTAACCAACAAAAATAAAAGGTATATTGAGGATAAAGATAAGAATAGCTATAGGGACACCCGTTATGTCAGCTAATAACATAGATATACCTGTAACTCCGCCATCAATAAAATGGCTTGAAAGTAAAAAACCTTTTAAACCCATACCGGCAGATAGTATACCCAGAATTACTAATATCAGGTTTTTAAGCTCATCCTTAATTTTCATTATCAAATATAGTTTAGGAACAAGTTAAGCAAAAAAGACCGGCTGTTTGGCCGGTCTTTAAATTTATAGATATAAAAAACGTTATACCGCGTCAGACAGTGAGCTGAAGGTAAAGTCTCTTACTTTCATTGGCGGGATCATGTAGCTGCGGTAACTTTCAACGCTTATAGCGCGTTCTGGTTTACCTAATGCTTCTACATTGTTCAGCATAATTACCGGGCTTTCATTAAACCTGAAATTTTTAACCGGGAATTTGATCTTACCATTCTCAATATAAAAAGTACCATCTCGGGTAAGGCCGGTTAGTAACAATGTTTGCTGATCGACCATACGGATATACCATAAACGCGATACAAGGATACCGCGCTCTGTGCTGGCAATCATTTCTTCAACGCTGCTATTGCCGCCTTCCATTATAATATTGCTTGGGAAGGGTACAGGTTTTACGCCTTTCTTTTCGGCCCAGTAGCGTGAGTAGCTTAGATTTTTTACTACACCTTTATCTATCCAATAGGTTTTTTCAAGTGATAGTCCTTCTCTGTCCCAGGTTGCGCCGGGCAGTTCCGTATTAAACGGATCAGAATAGATGGTCACTTTTTCATCTACCAGTTGATCGCCTAAGCGTGTGCCACCGCCTTTTTTACTCAGGAAGCTACGACCTTCTTCCGCGCTGCGCGCGTCAAAACGAAACATATTTTCCAACATATAAGCGCCGGCAGTAGGTTCTAATATTACGGTATATTTACCGGGCTCAATAGCTCTTGCATCTTTAGACGCATTGGCTTTCATGGCAGCAATTTTAGTAGCGCCATAAGTATCCAGCTTTTTAATATCTGTAAACCCGCGGGCTGCATAGCCTGATACGGTGCCTGCTTCGCTACGGGTAGTTACCGAGAAAGTAACATCTGATGATTTGTTGTATGCAAACAAACCTTTAGAGTTCATTACCGCGCTAAAGCCAGATGTGTTTTCTAAAAATCCTGCCTGTACTAAGCCGGCTTCTTTAGTCGCCTTCATACTCTGGGCTATTAGTTCGGCACGGGTGTCCGGGGTCATTGCCGCAGTGTCCGCGTTCCAGGTTATAGATTCTTTAAAGGTAGCCGGGCCCAGGGCCGGCATAAATTCAGGGTTTGGAGGAGCAAGTTGAGCCAGCTCTTCTGCACGGCGCACTACTTTCTCTAATGATGCATCGTCAAACTCATTAATACTTGCCGACCCTGTTTTTTTGCCGAATGTTGAGTTTACAAATAAAGTTGTACCGCTGGTTTCTGACGCGGTTGAAACCGCATTTAATGCTGTACGGATGTTTCCGCCCATACGGCCACCCAAAGCCACTTCACACTCATCGGCTTTTGAATAGCTAAGCACCTTCTTTAACAAAGCTTGTGCTTGTTCTTTAGTTAATATCGCCATATCTAATTATCCGATCTTTCTTTTAGTGTTAATAACATTTACTCCATTAAAACGCGTGGTTGATGAACCGTGTGACACAGCGCTTACCTGCTGCGGTTGGCCCTTACCATCAGAAAATGAACCGCCAAGGCGATAGTCGCTCTCATCACAAACACCTACACATGAGTTCCAGAACTCTTGCGTATTAGCCTGGTAGGCAACATCATTTATCTGGCCGATGATTTTGCCATTCTTAATTTCGTAAAACAACTGGCCGCCAAACTGGAAGTTATAACGTTGCTGATCAATAGAGAACGAACCATTATTAACGATAAAAATCCCTTTCTCAACATTTTTAATCATGTCATCTGGTGATAACGGTGTTTTGCCCGGCTTTAACGATACGTTAGGCATACGCTGAAACTGTACAGAATCCCAGTTATCAGCATAGCAACAGCCCTGCGATTTATCTAAACCAATAATATGTGCCTGGTCGCGTGTGGCTTGATAGTTAACCAATATGCCGTCTTTTATTAATTCCCATTCGCCGCATTTTACGCCTTCATCATCATAACCAACCTGGCCCAATGATCCCTTTTGCAATTTATCGGCATGGATATTTACATGCTCGCTGCCAAACTTAAAGTTTTTAGATTTCCATTTATCCAATGTCAGGAAGCTGGTTCCGGCAAAATTGGCCTCATAGCCCAATACACGGTCAAGCTCGGTAGGGTGGCCTACCGATTCATGGATAGTTAGCCATAAGTGTGATGGGTCAAGCACCAGGTCATATTTACCCGGCTCAACAGATTTGGCGGTTATTTTTTCACTAACGTTTTTGGCCGCTTGGGCTATGTCTTCCAACATATCATAACGTTGTTTATAGCGGGTAACAACGCCGGTAACCTTCTCGGCTGCTGATGGAATAAGGTACTCATATCCTAAACCCATCGGCGAACTTAAGGATGATTGCGTTTGGAAACTGCCGGCACTCTGATCAATCTTAGTGACCTGGAAATTAGGTGATATACGATGAATATCCTGGTCGATATAAGAACCATCTGTGGAAGCAAAATACTTTTGCTCATTGATCATGGCCAGGAACGAGTTTACAAAGCTGGCACCACCTTTTGTTGCAATGGCATTTGCAGCCAGTAACAGGTCAACCTTTTCTTTAATAGGTACTTCAAAAGCATTTTTTTCGATTGGCGCTTTCCAGCTTACCTGGCCATAGCCTTTTTGCGGGGCTAGTTCAACAGGTTTGCCGCCAATTTTGGCGTTTGCTTTGGCCACCGCTACAGCTCGTGCCGCAGTTTTCGCCATACCGTCCTTAGTTACATCGTTAGTTGCAGCAAAGCCCCAACATCCGTTTGCCAGTACGCGTATGCCTACTCCGAATGACTCCGTATTAGCAACACCTTGTACCCGTTGCTCGCGTGTAGCAACAAACTGCGACAGGTAGCGGCCAATGCGCACATCGGCATAAGATGCACCTGCTGCCTTTGCCGTATTTAGCGCTACGTCGGCCAGTGCTTTCTTGGTTGCTACGTCCATGCCTTCGGCTAATAGCCTGGAAGCATCGACAGGGCTGCCCAGGGCAGAAAAGTTTGGCAGCATCATAGCTCCCGCACCAATTCCTGTTAAATAGATAAAATCTTTACGTCTCAATTTAATCCTCCTTGTTTTTATGAAATCAGTTAATTGTTTGCTATAAAAATGTTTAGCGGGCCAGGAATTTGCTCTCGGCCCATAAAAAAGTCATAGCCATTAAAAATAGTATAAAAAAATATATTTTGGGCACCAACACCCAGTTTTTTTGGCGTATTTGTTTTGTTACAATTGTAGTGCCTTTATGCTCCTGTACATATTGGTTTGTGGTATTTAATTTATTTGCCGCTGTAAGGCTTTTCCACGCATTATTTCGCCATACGTACCACCAATAAGGTGTGCCATTATTTGATATAGATTGCTGCCAGCCAAGAGCGTTTGGCCAATAAGTGGCCAGCACTTCAAAAGGAACAGCCGGGTTTTGCGAAGGATATACACTACTTTGATTGATCTTAATACTATTTATGATTGATGTATTTTCAATAACTATCCTTGTCGGTTTATTAGGGACTGGCAAATCACCTTTAACAGCCCAATTTTCGGTAATAGGTTCTTTGCGGACGGCTTTATTAATAAGTGATGACCATAGCAAGTAATAATCACTATTATTTCCATTTAATAACCAGTTATGGCTATTACTTATGGTAGTGAAAACCAACCTGCCTGCGCCGAATAATGCCGCTGCCGCTGCTATGTGGTTATGCTCATCAGTTACCAATGTTTGGGTATTGGTATGGGCGTTGATGTATGCAGGGTCGAGATTTAATTTAGCAGTTTTGCCTTTGCCCTGTATGTTAAGTGTGGTTGAAATTGTTTGCTTACCCGATGTGGAAGTAACCAAAAAATATCGCTGCAACCATGAAGATGCCTTACCCGAGCTATCTGCACGGATAATTATACCCATGCCTTTTTGTACTTGTTGTTGTAATGCGGCGTTTTCGGTAACGGGAAGTCCTTTTAGTAGGGATAGGTCGCCAATTAATACGTCAAATTTTTCTAATACAGCTGCGGATAGATGGGTAAGATCCGGCTTAGCCATATTAATATATTCCAGGCTGTATTTACCTTTGGTAATGGTTGACCGTGAGGCCACGCCATAACCATTTTGGCTCAGCCATATTTTTAAAAATTTGGTCTCAAAATCCGGCGAAGCCGAAAGAATAAGAACTTTTAATGGTTTTATAGGATTAATAATAACCGGCAACTGTTCTTGCTCAAGCGTGTCTTTATTGGTAATTACTAATAAAGTGTACACTGCTTTTCCTATATTTTTTGGTGTAGATTTAAGTGTAAGGTCCGAATTGGTATTTGCAGAAATTTCGGCAGAATCAAGCGTAGTATTTAATCCTTTCAATACAATTTTGCAGGCTTTTGCCAATGTGTTTTTATACTTAATCTGTACCTCAAATACCTCGCCGACTTTTAATTGGTCTGTCCAGTTGGCGGCAATAAACCCATAGGGAATAGGCGAAGGGTGAAAAATAATATGGTGCCCGACTAATTGGTTAAGCTCTTCTTTATTTAATCCAAACCCAAAAATGTCTAAGGATAAATTATCAGAGAATATGGATGCATCATTTATAAACATGGCTTTTGGATATTGTTGTAATACTGATCTATCCAACGTGTAGATGCTGTCACTTTTTTCTGCTTGTAGACTGTCTTTATCAAAACCCTGTGTCAACAGTATTTTATGCTTCCCTGTTGTTTGTATTGTGTTGCCCGGGTAACTTATTGGCAATATCAAACAAGCTAATATAGTTGCCGCTATTAATATTGCCAGAATACGCCAGGTTAAGTATGATCTGATCTCGCGCGCATATTCCCGGTACGCCCCGAAGGCGGCCAATGCTATGCAGATGAGGATCACTATACTATTCCAGCTCATTATTAGCGGTTGTTTTTAATGTTTTGATAATAATGTTGGGCCAAACCCATATCAGGTTTAGCCGAATTGCTTTGCGGTAATTGCGCGCTTATTGGCAGTGTTTTTTGTATGCTGTGTTCTACCAGGTCAATATCCTGTAATTGAGGATTTGTTGCTGAAAGGATGCGATTAATAGCATTAACCGCCGGCAAGTAAATACCTGGTTGTGCAGATGCTTTTACACTTAACTGTTGTTTGGCTAACTGTAAAACATGCTTGTCATTATTGCTATACAAACGTGTTGTTTTAATTTGCTCTAATAATTGTATGGCGGTTTTAAGTGTTTCAAACTGGTCTGCCTTTGCTTTTATATTATCTTTATTTACAGGCTGAGTAATTTTGCTCAGATCGCCGGTTAAGCGTTTCTCCAGCTTTATTGGCGATGGGTTATAAGCTGTTTTAGCTACGTACGATCTTGACTTTTGCTGTAGGTCTTTTAGTAAACGCAGCGCCTTGTATTCAAAAGGTAAAGCTTCCAGTGGTTTGTATAAACGCAAGCGAAGTTCGGCGTTCCACATTTCGGTTAGGGTTGCTTTTAGCTGGGCTTTAATTGCAGGTTCTAAAAAAGTGGCATCTTCGGCGTTATCATGCTTGTCGGTTATGGCATCAAATAGCATGGCCGCATTATTGAAATTTTCAATTTTATTTAGCTCAGTATTTTCTCCCAGTCCGCCAACATTTGATTCATCTTCCTCGCCCAAAAACTTGCCATATCGCAAGCGCAGTAGTTTTTGGTCCATGCCGATATTATTGCAGGTGCTGTTAAAATTGTCTTTATTCAGACTGTCCTTTTGTTTGAGCAATTGCTCGGTATCCATAATGATCTGCCGCTGGCTTCGGAAATATTCCGGCTTAATATTGCCGCCGCTTACCAATCCATTCATGCTTAATAAAGCGGCAGTATCCTGTATAGAAACGGTGTAAACATCAGTACGTGTTTTTTGCTGATGATTATCTGTCGCTTCAATATAAAAATAAAGCTCATCGCCAGGTTCCATGTCCAGTTTGGGCAAGTCAAACAAATGCTGTAACTCGTACTGCGGTTTATGGGCCGCAAATGAGTCACCGAAACCAATCTTATACTCTTTAAACTTTACTGCCTCGCCGCTGCCCTTGGCAACGGTTGCGTAGATCATGGCATTACTAACGCCGTAATCATCGGTAAGGGTAGTATTTAACATAACTTTTGAAGTTTCGCCGGCATCTATATAAGTGTATTGTTTGGGCGTTTTAACCCGTATTTGGGGCGCATTATCTTTTATAATTTCTATCTGATACAAGTCTGATAATTTGCCATCTATGTCAACCTGATAAAAGCTGGGTTTGTTAATGTTTTTTTGGACGACCCATTTGGTATGATCGGTATTGGGTTTTAGCGGGACGCGTTCATTATCATTAAATACCAGGCTTATCTGTTTAAGCGCGATATTGGTGCTGATCTCCCAGGTAACTGTCGAACCATCTTCGGCCAATAAAGTAAATTTATCCTGACTGCGTTTGGGTTTTCCGGTGTAGGCCGGGGGAGTTATGGTTAGATCAACTGCATCGATTTGTGGTAATACTTTTTCGGGCGGGCTTGCTTTTTGTTGCTGATTATTGCTAAATAAACTATTAGATACATAACTATGATGGGCGAATTTATTTGCTGTAATAAAAACTATAACAGCAACTATCACCAGCAACAAAGCGCGTTTTAAATGAATAGTAAATTGCTTGGGCAGGGCGGGTATCCCGCTTAATGCAGAATCCACTTTACTTAATTGTAACCGCTGCAATAAATTTAATTCGTCAGGTGGTTTGATAGCTAACTCCGCGCTTTCTTCTAGTATAGGATAATGCTGATTTAAAAAAGCTGCGACAGTAAGCGATGTTATTTGCCAGGGGCGGTGTAGATATAATAATACGCATCCAACTATCACAAAAATAAACACCGACCACCATCCCGATATAGGCAGCAACCAATGTAATATCGCGATAGCAAACAAAGCATACGCCGCCGCCAAAATAACATCAGCCAGTAATTGGTAGCCAATCCATTTTTGCTTTAAGCTATTTATTATGTCTATGCCTTGTTTACCCATTTGCTAATACCGTTTTGTTTTTAGTAGCCAGCCAGCGCTCAGTAAAAAGTGCTAATGCCAGGGCCAGCCATAAGTAATGGGTTAAATCTGTATAGGTGTTTAGTTGTGTCGGTGCTTTTTTTGCATCTGCAATAAAATCGGGTTGTAATTGGGCGTTGCTTATTATCCGGTGGTCATGTTCCATTACATCATTAACTATTGGTTGTGTAAGTGTTAATAACCATTTTGGGAACTCATCGTTCCAAACTAACTCATTCCAGGTTGGATTAAAGCGGCTGTAAAAATAATATTGGATCGAGCTGCCTTTTTGCCCGGCGCTTAATATGGGATTGCCAAAACCATCTGTCCATATCGGTCTGCCGTTTGTTGTTTTTGTAACGATGGTTTTATATAGTGCTATTTTAGTTTGTCGTTGAGTAATAGTATGGCTTTCGTTATTGCTTATCCATGAGTTCACCTCGGTTATTTTACCGGCCTCATAACTAAACAGGTTTTTTGTTTTTGCTGATAGGATAGTACCTACAGGTTTTTCGGACAACCAATAGATCCAATCCTGATTAGCCGGAATAGCATCTGCCTGGTTATATAATTTAATAACCGTATTGCGCCCGGTTAATTGAGCGATGGCTTGCAACGCGGCTTTTAAATAGCTTGCATCAACCTCCGCCTTATCTGTATAAATGGCAATGTGGGTAATAGCGGTATCAACAGGTATTTTAGTATCCTGTAAGTTTACAAATGGCAACCCTTTATCAATAGCAACGCTGTACGCTGAACTATTTTGACCGCCATTTTTTACATCGTTATATTGATATGTTGTACCCGATGGGGTTGAAGTGCCCTGCATAACCCTGATACTTCCGTTATCAGTAAGCCATGCACCTGCCAACCAATTGCTCACCGAATCAGCCGGAGTATAGGTATGCCAGTTAATATGTAATGACGTTACAGGTTTTTCACCTCTGAAGTGTGTTATTGTGTTTGGTGTAAATAATTCAACCGGAGTAGCCGATGATACTCTATCAGTTAATTGGTTAATAAGCGACCAGTAGTTTAAGTTGTCTTTCTTTTGTGTACTATCAGGTACTGTTTTACTATTCACTAATTCGTTCAAATCCTGCTTCAAAAAATCAGGCCTAAAAAAATGAACCTCATAACCTGTTTTAGCAAGCGAATCTATTTTAGGTTGAAATTTGCGATAAGCCTGGTTAAAATCGGCATAAGGTATCAATATCCAACCTTTGGATTTGCTGGTTTTTAAATGCTGCTGCAAAAGGGGAACGGCTAATAAAAATGCTAATAACGTTAACAATAAACAGCGTAATAACAGCAATAAAATATCCAATAATTTAAAACTCCTGCTGCTTGATGGTGAAGACTCCGTAAACAATGAAATACTACCCACCTTGAGCGTTTTGCCCGGTTTAATGTTCCATAAGTGAATGATAACCGGAATGCTGATAGCAGCCAGCGCCAATAGCCATATGGGGTTTGTAAGCAGCATATTAACTTTTATTACGGGCAACTAAAAAATCGCGCAGGGCCTTATCCAGTGGTTCGGCAGTGTTGAGCAGTTGGTGTACAATGTGTTTACCCAGCAGTTCCATGCGGATCGTCGCGAGGTGTTGCTGCAGGTTTTCTTTATAAGTTTTGGCCAGTTCGGTGTTTACCTGTATGGTTTCGCCGGTTTCCAGATCTTCTAAGGTAGAGAACCCTTTGAAATCAAGTTCCAGTTCATTTTTCCCCATCAATTGGAAAACAATAACCTCGTGCTTTAATGCTGCTAACGAGTCTAATAGTTTACTGATCTCGCCGTTTGTTTGGTACATATCGGTTATGAAAACCAACAATTCTTTGCGGTTTGACCCAGTAAACAATTCTTTATAATGTACCGGTTTGGTAAAAGTACCGGCAGGTTCAATTTGTGTAAGCTGATAGTAAAGCCGCTTTAAATGCTGCGGGTCGGGTTTGGATGCGAGCGAAAATAAGCCGCCATCCTGGAACACATATAAACCAACAGCATCACCCTGTAAATTGGCCAGGTAAGCTAATGACGCGGTAAGGAAACGAGCATAATCTATTTTTTTTATACCGTTATCATCATGGTTCATACTTGCGCTGGCATCCACCAAAAAACGTACGGATATGCTGGTTTCTACCTCCGATTCGCGGATGTAATATCGATCAGACCGGGCAAACATACGCCAGTCCAGCCAACGGAGATCATCGCCGGGTTGGTAACTGCGATATTGGCTAAACTCTAGTCCCGGGCCTTTTACAGTGCTTTTGTTAAACCCATTTAAAAAGCCATCAACAACCGTTTTTGCCAGTAATGGCAAATCCTTAATGGTCATTAATACTTTAGGATCAAGCATGATTGGAGATTAGTTAATTAGAGATCAGTTCGCCGGTGCAGGTTATAATGCCTTCGGCCGCTCAATTACTTTGATCAGTTCTTCGGTAACCCTGTCAGATGTTATATCCTCCGCCTCGGCTTTAAAATTCATCAATATACGATGTCTTAGCACGGGGTAGGCCATGGCATGAATATCTTCGGGTAGTACCGCATACCGGCCTTTTAACAACGCTCGTGCTTTGGCAGTTAGTATTAATGCCTGCCCGGCGCGCGGGCCTGCACCCCAGCGTACCCATTCTTTAATATAAGGTACGGTAGTGGTATCTGGCCGGGTAGATCTGATAATTTGGCTTACATATCTAACCAAATCTTCGTTAATATTTACCTGCCTTACCAAAGCTTGTGCTTGTTGTATTTCTTCGGCAGTTATAATAGCTTGTACATCGGCTTTTTGGATGCCAGTGGTACGGTTCAATATATCAAACTCTTCCTTATCGGTAGGGTAGCCTATTTTTATCAGTAGTAAGAAACGGTCCAGTTGAGCTTCTGGCAGGGGATAAGTGCCGGCCTGTTCAATAGGGTTTTGTGTAGCCAGGATGAAAAAAGGTTTATCCAAAGGATAGGTTTGCCCGCCATAAGTAACCTCAAACTCCTGCATCGCTTCCAAAAGTGCCGATTGCGTTTTAGGCGGCGTACGATTGATCTCATCCGCCAGTATAATATTGGCAAATAATGGGCCTTTATTAAACTTAAAAAAACGCTTACCGGTGGCGTGGTCTTCTTCCAATATTTCGGTACCGACAATATCCGTTGGCATTAAATCCGGCGTAAACTGTATGCGCCTAAATGCTAGTTTAAGTGCCTGCGACATGGTTTTAACGATCAACGTTTTTGCCAATCCTGGGACACCTTCCAGTAAGCAATGTCCTCCCGCCAGGAAAGCTACAAGCAATTCATCCAGTATATGATCCTGGCCTACAATAACTTTCTGTATTTCGTTTTTTAATTGTGGGAGTTTATCCAGCAGGGTTTTAATCTCTTTTTCAGTCAGTTCAGCGGTCATCAGTTAATTTTTATTCTTGTAATAAGTTGCGTGGACGCAACTATTTATTCAATATCACAATATAAGGCACTTTTTACACAAAAAAGCGGCATGTTGTAAATATTTTAACAAAGTATCTGAAAAATTACAACTTCGATAAGTAAAAGTGAGAATGGCATGAAATTTTAAAGTATTTTTAGAGTTTTAAGGATAAGATGCCAGTCAGCTCAAAATTTACTTTTGCAAGATTAAGTTATCACTCCGGCGATTGGGATACAGATCAGCGCATGCCATCTAATATTCTTAATTCGTTGTTAGAGTATACTACCATCCCGTTAGATACTAAAGAAAAAGTGGTACCGCTAAGTAGTAGCGATATATTTAACTATCCATTTTTTTACCTGAGCGGGCATAAGCTGGTGCAGTTTAATACGCAGGAACGTGCTAACTTTAAAAAGTATATAGATAATGGCGGCTTTGTGTTTGTTGATGACTGTAATCATGATATAGATGGGTTGTTCGCTAAATCTTTCGATGCGCAAATGACTTCATTATTTGGGCCGACGGCATTAAAGAAAATACCTAATAACCATCCCATTTATCATTCGTTTTTTAAATTCGAAAAAGGACCGCCTAATACCTCATTCGAATTAAATGGCTGGGGCGATGACCTGGTACACGAATACCTTAAAGCTATTGAAATAAATGGCCGCATAGGAGTTTTATATAGCAATAAAGACTACGGTTGCGAATGGGATTACGATTTCCGAAACAAGCGTTTTTTGGCCGAGGATAATACCAAGTTTGGGGTAAATATTATAGTTTACGCTTTGGGCGGCTAAATTGGTTTAAACAATAAAAGTTCGAAGCTTAGATAATAGCTTAACTTCCTGACAAGAAACCAAAAAAATGTATCATTATTATGATATATTTGGTTACCAATTAGTAATAAAATAACATTTATTGTTTAGTGTTTTGCTACAGATTTGTCTTTAATATGGTTATTACTTGCTTAATATTATGAACAGAAGATCATTTGTTTTCCAGTCATCGGGCTTAGTGCTTACGGCTTGCGTGTCGCCTGCATTAGCAAAAATAGCTTTGCCTAAAGATAAGATGGACCGCATTGCTATGGGTACACTCTTGTATCATGATAGGTTTAAAGAAACCAATAAAAACGTTTTACCTGCCGATACATTAACACTGATGGATATCCCTCAACATCACCGGGATAAATATGGCGTTAAAAAACTGGAGTTTTGGAGTGAGCATTTTGCATCAAACGATAAAGGATATTTAACTGACCTGAAGGCAAAAATTAAAACAGCAGGCTGCGAATTGTTGGATGTACAGGTTGATAGCTCGCCTTTTGATAAGCGGCCATGCGATCTTGCTTCGTTAAATGAAGAACTAAGGCTTGCAAGTATCCAAAAAGTTAAAGACTGGATGGATATTGCCGCTTTACTGGGTTCAAAATGTGTGCGGGTAAATCCTGGTACGGTAAAAGGTACGGTACAGCAAAGTATTAAATCTTATCAGGAACTTATCCCTTATGCAAAAAGTAAAAATTTGATAATAATAGCGGCTAACCATTTCGGGATTGAAACTGATGCTGATAAGCATGTGGCAATTGTTAAAGGCGCCGGCACGGGATTATATACCGAGCCTGACTTTGGAAACTACAACGGCGCGCCTGATATGTACGACTCGTTGGCAAAGATCATTCCTTATGCCCACATTGTATCGGCAAAAGTAGCCCTATTTAAAAATACAGCAAACGGGGTTGAACATACCTCGTACGATTTTGATAAATGCGTGCGCCTTGCAGAAAGCCTTGGCTTTAAAGGTACTTATATGGTAGCCCAATGGGGTAATAACACGCCTGATATAGACTATGAAAAAGTTGCAGCCTGGACAATAGATCATCTAAAAGCAAACATTACAGCCTAATGAGTTTCGGTAGTTATAAAAAAGCATTTCCGGGTGTGCGTATTGCCTTATTGTGCGCAGGCGCGGCAGTTACTGTATTTGTGGGTTGTAGTATTTTTTCGCACAATGCTGTCAATGATGATCCTGCCGGTACAGGTCAGCATAAAAGCTGGAAACAGTATGGTGGCAGCGCAGATCAGTCAAGGTACCTGGATTTTAAGCAGATCACTAAGAAAAATGTAACCCAATTAAAAGTAGCATGGAGCTATCCAACTAATGATAATTCGGGCTACCTGTTTAACCCTATAATTATAGGGAACGTAATGTATGTATTGGCTAAAAATCATTCGTTAGTTGCGTTGGATGCTATTACGGGTAAAGAAATATGGATACATGCGGGCCTGAATTCTATCACCTGGAAAGGTATTAATTATTGGGAAAGCAAAGATAAAACTGACCGCCGATTGATATTTACCTTAGGCGGCACCTTACAGGAAATTAACGCAGTCACCGGCAAATCAATTCTTACCTTCGGCGATAACGGGGTAGTAGATTTGAAACTGGGCACCATTCGCGACCCTTCAACATTTAACCGCATACAGCCCACTACACCGGGCGTTGTTTTTGAGAACTTTTATATGATAGGCTCATCGCCCGGCGAAAATATATTTTCAGGCCCTGGCGATCTGAGAGCTTATGATATTGTTACCGGTAAAATGGCATGGGTATTTCATACCATCCCCCTGCCCGGCGAATACGGTTATAAAACATGGCCAAAGGATGCTTATAAGTATATAGGCGGCACAAATACCTGGGGCGAAATATCAGTAGATGAAAAACGAGGTATAGCTTATTTCCCTACCGGATCACCCACCTATGATTATTATGGCGGAGACCGCATTGGCGATAACCTGTTTAGTGATTGTATTATTGCTATTGATATACATACAGGTAAGCGCTTATGGCATTTCCAAACCGTGCATCATGATCTTTGGGATTACGATTTGTGTACCGCGCCGCAATTAATAACCGTAACCCATAATGGTAAACGTGTTGATGCCGTGGCTGTAGCCTCTAAAACCAGTTTTCTTTACGTTTTCGATCGTGTAACCGGCGAACCCTTATGGCCGATTGTGGAAAGGCCCGTGCCAAAAAGTGATGTACCCGGCGAGGTAGCTTCGCCAACACAACCTATCCCAACGGTGTTGCCGCCATTTGGCAGGCAAACGCTTACTGCCGATGATGTTTCTCCTTATATGAAACCGGAAGATCAGGCGTCATGGAAAAAAAGAATAGCGGCGGGAGGCAAGGGTATGTTTCAACCAATATTATTAAATGGCGAAACCTTTGGATTACCGGGCGCCGTTGGCGGCGCCAATTTTGGTAATACCGCAGCTATGCCGGATAAGGGTTTGGTATT
This sequence comes from Mucilaginibacter sp., assembly GCF_028288185.1. Taxonomy (GTDB): domain Bacteria; phylum Bacteroidota; class Bacteroidia; order Sphingobacteriales; family Sphingobacteriaceae; genus Mucilaginibacter. The sequence goes on from NZ_JAQBOF010000008.1 coordinate 370,207, forward strand.
TATAATAGGACAGGATCACCCATCAGTATACAGCATAAAAAAATATGTTGAAACACGGTCGCCAAATGTAGCTGATCAAACAGCACGGGCAAAAATCATCTACATACAAAATTGCCAGGGCTGTCATGGCGTTGAGCGTACCGGAGCTGCTGGGCCCAATATTGTTACTGCCGGTACAAAACTCACGCTTGAAAGTTTGAAAATATTACTATCTACAGGTAAAGGGCAGATGCCGGGTTTCCCGCATTTAAATGAAACCGACATCGCCGATATACATGTATTTTTAGGGGGGCAACCGGAAACAGCCCGGCGTGGCGGCAGACAACAACCTACTGACAATGTTAAAATTGAAGGCCCGGTTGTAGCATCGGGCGGGGCGCCGGTAAAAGAAACTGCTGACCGGAATGCCGGTATGCGCGATTATCCTACCGGAGTAGAACACCCTACTAATAGATACATTTCTGACAATGGATTGCTTTTTCCTTATATTGTTGCACCACCCTGGTCATTTATAGTAGCCTATGATTTAAACAAAGGAACTATTAAATGGAAGGTGCCACTGGGTATAGATAAAGATGTTGAAAAGCAAGGAGGCAAGCCATCTGGTCTTACAGGTGGCGGGCAGCGTAAGGGGATGATAGTTACAGCAACAGGCATTCTGTTCGCAACCTCTAAGGATGGTCATTTATATGCTTTTGATGTTGATAATGGTAATACGCTATGGAGTATAGCCTTGCCTGCAGGTACCGAGGGGCAACCAGCCATGTACGAGGTAAATGGCCGTCAATATTTAATTGTGTGTGCAACAACAGTTGCAAGCTTGGGCAAGGGCAACAATGGGCCAAAACCTAAGGGCAGCTATGTTATTTATGCTTTACCCGATAAGAAATAATTTAAACCAATTTACATAACCCGTATCATGAGGAATAAAGTCATTTTATGTACTATAGCTACCTTCTTTGCTTTTATGCTTTGCTTTAATTCGGCATCGGCACAAGCAACAAAAGTGATCTATTTTTTGGCCGGCCCTAAAGACCATGGTCCACCATCAAGACACGAAACCGAGAAGGATCTGCTGGTATTGCAACGTTGTATAGATAGCGTAACTAATATTAAAGGCGTTAAAATAATAACCAAATTCCTATATAAACGCACCGCGTTGGATATAGCCGATTTGAAAGATGCTGCGGCACTTATTATTGAATGTAGTTCAGAAACCAGCTCGAAAGAGCGTACCCATCCTTTATTCCCGCCTAATACATCGCCAAAAAATAATACATACGATAAAGCGGTGCTGGCTTATCTAAAACAGGTTGATAGCCTGCATAAAGCAGGAATGGGCATTATGGTGATACATTGGGGCGTGGTTACTGATAACCAACGCGCGCGAGATTATTATATCAACTGGTTCGGCGAATCATCAATGCCGGATTATACACAAAATCCGTTAGGCTATTGGTCGGTCACACCCATTGAAAGCGGTAAAAGACATCCTATAATGCGCGGTGTCGGTCCGTTTTATTATAAGGATGAGATATTTTCAAGAATGGTTGTAGCTCCGGGCGACCCAAACAGAACCGACTTACTTATGGGCGAAGCTGTTAAAACTAACCAGGGCACAATAGCTCCACGAGGCATAGCATCAGCCTATGAAAATGGCATAGCTCGTGGTATTCTTTGGGGAGGAATGGATTACCACTCTGCTTTATTGAATGAAAATTATTTACGTTTTATGCTAAATTCCATTGTTTGGACCGCCGGAATAGAAGTACCCAAAGGGGGCGTAAAAACTGTGGCCAAAGGCTTGCAACTGATACCTGTCCGTAACGATATGTTTGATAATATGAAATAATGGTAACCAATAAATAATGAAATACTTTTTATCCATTGCTTTATTGCTTGGCATAGCCGCTTTATCATTTGGGCAAGAGATCCCATGGGAGGTAAATGGCCGCGGCCTAAGTTTTAAGCCCGATTATTCTTTTACAGGATCGGTCCTTAGTGGTTGGCATAATATAGGCACTTCTACATGGCAAGCCAATAATGGCGAAATTGCGGTGAATCCAAATGGTGGCACGGCATTATTGGCCTTAAACAAATCCTACCAGGATGTAGCAATACACCTGTTAATGAAAGCGCCTGCAGGCAGCGAAGCCGGTGTGTTAGTGCGGATGGAGAAAACGGCTAATGGCTATAAAGCATTCTTGGTTGCTGTAAAAGATGGCGATGCCTCAACCTATCGTGTTACTATGGATGCGCAGGGGAAAGAACTATCGCGCGATAAACTAAGAACAGCCGGGGATATTATACGTGTGGCTCCTCCCGCGCCCAAGATTGATCCCAAAGCTACTCCGCCACGCCGGGTCGGTAATGGCGGCAATACCAACAACAGGCTCGCTAGCCCTGCTGATCTGCCTATGCAACGCCCGGTAACTACTATAGTAGCTAACGACTGGAACCAGTTTGAGATAGTAATTGATTATACCATCATCCGTAAGTTTATTAATGATAGTGGTGATTTTACAGGTGGCGCTACAGATGATGACGGTACCGGTTACGGCTCGATAACTTTATACGCTAATGGTACCGGGCAGGTGCAGTTTAAAGATATCAAATACAAAGATGCGCATGTAATGTATACGCCTGCAGAGGCATCTTCACCGCGCTTTAAGGCACAACGCATAAGTGATATGTCTTATTCATTTAGCGCTAACGCTGCTGATTTTAATAAAGATGGCCATATGGACATAGTGGCCGGGCCGTATATTTATTATGGCCCTGATTATACTCATTACCGGGAAGTGCTTTTTGCCCAGGCTTATAATCCATCAAGAGAGTTCCCAAATATTAACTGCCAGTACACTTTTGATTTTAATGGTGATGGCTGGCCGGATATTTTAACCGGACCCGGTGCCAAATCAGCGATATATATTAACCCTAAAGGCCAGTCAAGGCGTTGGGATAAATACGAAATAGGTATTGAGATACAATCAGAAGTAACTATATTTAAAGATATTGATGGTGATGGTAAACCTGAATTAGTTTACTCGGGCGGTAATGCTATGTGTTATGCTAAAGCTAACCCCGCAGATGCTACTAAGCCCTGGACAGAACACGCAGTATCTGCAAAGGGTTATGGCTTGGGCCACGGCGTGGGTGCAGGCGATATTAATGGTGATGGCCGGGTAGATATTATTAATCCAAATGGTTGGTGGGAACAACCCAAAGATATTAACAGCGCCGCTTTATGGACCTACCATCCGGTAGCGTTTGGCCGTTACGGGCATCGCAGTTCGGGTGTTGGCGGTAGTGTAATGGCTGTATATGATGTTAATGGCGATGGCTTAAATGATGTAGTAACCAGTTTAAATGTACATGGTTTCGGTATGGCTTGGTTTGAGCAAAAACGCGATAAGGGCGGTAATATATCATTTGTACAACATATGATAATGGATGATTACTCAAGCACGGATAAAAATGCAGGTGGCGTTACATTTTCCCAATCGCATGGCTCAACTTATGCTGATGTTAATGGCGATGGAATACCCGATTTTATTGTAGGTAAACGTTATTGGACGCATTTGGATAGCTATTTTGATCCCGACCCATACGGCCCGGCCGTATTATATGCTTATATAACGGTACGAGATAAAAAAGCTCCTGGCGGGGCAAGGTTTGTTCCGGAATTGATCCATAATCGATCTGGTGCAGGGTCGGACGTTGCTGCTGCCGATCTAAATAATGATGGCGCAATTGATATTATAGCTTCTGCAGATCGTGGTACTTTTATTTTTTGGAATCAAACCAAAGTAAAGCAGAAACACATCAGCACAAAAAAATAATCATACATAATAATAACGCATCAACTGAAACTAAGAAGATGGAAAACAAACGCAGGAATTTTTTAAAACTCACCGGGCTGGCAGGCTTTGGTGTATTTGGCAGTGGTATTTTAAAAGGATTTGCTAAAGATATGCCAGGCAAAGCTGAGAGTACTTCAGAACTCACCGGTTATAAACAGCAATTTAACATGTCCGGCTATGCAGCGCCTAAATTAGATACGGTACGCATAGGGTTTATTGGGTTGGGCCAACGCGGCCCGGGCCATTTAAACAACATGACCAAGTTGGAGGGCGTAAAGATTAATGGTTTATGCGATATCCGCGAGTCGAGTGTTAAAAAGGCTGCTAAGTTATTGGATGGTACTGCACACCAGCCCACTCTCTATTCGGGCGATAAGGATGCGTGGAAGAAATTATGCGAGCGTGAAGATATTGATGCAGTTTATATTGCTACACCCTGGGATATGCACGTACCCATGGCCTTGTATGCTATGGAGCATGGCAAACATGCTTTTGTAGAAGTACCGGCGGCGGTTACCCTGGAGCAATGCTGGCAATTGGTCGAAACATCAGAACGTACACGTAAGCATTGCATGATGCTGGAAAATTGTTGTTATGATTTTTTTGAATTGCTTACTTTAAATATGGCCCGCCAGGGGTACTTTGGCGAAATTGTGCATGCAGAAGGCGCTTATTTACATAACCTGTTAGGTTTGAATTTTGATAAGAACGGTTATTATGATATGTGGCGCTTAAAACAAAATGCCACCCGGAACGGAAATATCTACCCTACGCATGGTTTGGGCCCGCTATGCCAGTTGATGAATATTAACAGGGGAGATAAGATGGATTACCTGGTATCTATGTCGGGTAATGATTTTTCGATGGAAAAAAAGGCGGAAGAGTTGGCCGCCAAGGATGATTTCTTTAAACCTTTTACTGGTAAAAATTATCGGGGCAATATGAATACAACCAGCATTCGTACTAAAAGTGGCCGCACTATTATGATACAACATGATGTAAGTTCACCTAACATTTATTCGCGGATACATAAAATTACTGGTACAAAGGGGACTGCATTAAAGTATCCGCTTCCGGGTAAAATATCTAACGATACAAAAGAAAGCTGGCTATCTGATAAAGAGATGCAGGAACTGGAGAAAAAGTATCAACCCGCTATAGTTAAAAAAATGGGTGAGCTGGCAAAAGAAGTCGGCGGCCATGGCGGGATGGATTTCCTGATGGATTGGCGCGTGATAGATTGCCTGCGCAACGGTTTGCCGCTTGATCAGGATGTGTATGATGCTGCGCTTTGGAGCTCAATTTCGCCTTTAAGCGAGAAATCTGTAGCCAACCGCTCAACCGCTGTTGATATCCCCGATTTTACCAATGGTTCGTGGAAAACCAATAAACCGGTAGATATTTTACTGGAACAGGGCGGGACGACCAAAGTGAAGTTGTAGGGGAATATTACACTAGCTTATCTCATATATAGTAATCCAATTATATCAGGCAACGCATAAAGTTTTTTATACGTATGGTTAAGTAGCAGTAATAATGTAATTACTGAGCTATTTACTGTCAGTTTGAAACAAATTTTAACCGATATTTTAAATATCCTGCAAAAACAGGAAAGGATAAAATTGGCTAAGCTGATTTTGTTTGACCTGGTAATGGGTGTGCTTGATGTTGCCTTTTTGGGGATGATATTGGTTGTAATTAACTTTTACATTAAAAACCAGCAACCGGCAATAGTTTCCTTTCTGCCTGCTAAATTAGCAAACAGAGATTCGCTGCTGCTTATTGGGCTATTCGTTATTTTATTTGGTTTTAAAAATTGGATAGGGTATTTAAATTCTAAACTACAACAGCATTTTTTTTACGGCATATCTTCAAGGCTATCTAAACGTAATATTCGAAGCTATTTAACGGATGATTACCTGCGTTTTGTGAATGTTGATTCATCGGTACTTATCCGACGAATAAGCCAGCAACCAATAGAGTTTAGTAACTATATACTCACCAATTTACAGCAAATTGTATCGCAAAGTATATTGATACTGGTAACTATTATCGGGATATTTTTTTGGCACCCCGACCTTTTTTTTATGTTGTTTTTATTACTGCTGCCCCCGGTAATTTTATTAGGCAATTTTATACGGAATAAGTTAAAAGCCATACGTGCAAATAACCGTGTGGTGAGCCAAAAAACCATACAGCATTTACAGGAGTCGCTTGCCGGGTATATGGACAGCAATATTTACCGAAAAGGTGATTTTTTTGTTGACAGATATTATAAACAGCAATTACAGTTAAATAACAATATTGCAACCCAGCAAACTTTGCAGGGCTTAACCTCAAGACTGGTGGAGGTTTTTGTCATACTTGGCTTTTTTATTTTGATAGCTATTAATAAACTATCAGCAGGTACACCAACTGTAAGCCTGTTAACCATTGGTGTTTTTATGGCAGCCAGTTATAAGATCATTCCCGGTGTTGTAAAGATATTAAACAGTGCCAGCCAGATAAAAACTTACCAATTTACCATAACAGATCTGCAACCTGTAGAACCTGCAATTATTATAACTGACGAAACTGAACCTATCAGATCAATAATATTTGAGCAGGTTAAATTTAAGTATAAAGATAATAGAGTATTAAACAATATTAGTTTTGAGATACAAGCAGGCAATTTTGTTGGAATATCCGCGGCATCAGGTAAAGGCAAAACAACTATAATACATTTGCTGCTTGGTTTTTTAAAACACCATAAAGGCAATATTTATTTTAATGATGTAAAAACCAACTGGATAAAAAGACAGGAATATTTGAGTCGGATATCATACGTTAAACAGCAATCATTTATTATAAATGATACCATACTGAAAAATATTACGCTTAGTGATGATGGATTTGATAAGGCCAGATTGGATGATGTGATAGCATTTTGCGGACTGGAAAATATAATTGCTCAATATTCTAATGGAATAAATGAATTTATAAAAGAAAATGGCAAAAATATAAGTGGCGGTCAGCGGCAACGGCTGATGTTGGCAAGAGCGCTATATCATGATTTTGACTTGTTGATATTAGATGAGGCTTTTTCTGAAATGGACACTGAATCAGAAAACAACATTCTTTCAAAGTTAAGATTACTTACACAAAAGGGTAAAATGGTGATGCTGATAACACATAATAACGCCAGCTTTGATTTTTGCGACAGAGTAATATCATTGGATTTAGCTTATGCGTAAAACGCTGGTTATAGTTACTCCGGGTTTCCCTAAAGACGAGGCGGATAGTACCTGTATGCCAGACAGGCAAATATTTGTACGGGTTTTAAAAGAAACCTATCCGGATGTAAATATTGTGGTATTAGCTTTTCAATATCCTTATGAAGCGCGTGAATACCACTGGAATGGCATAAAAATTATTGCCCTGGGCGGAAAGAACAAAAGCGGCCTGTACCGCCGGATGACATGGCTACATGCCTGGCGCAAACTTAAAAAGATAGATTTAGAATATAACGTTATCGGCCTATTGAGTTTTTGGCTGGACGAATGTGCCTTTATAGCTGATAGGTTTGCTAATAAATTTAAGCTGAAACATTATATATGGCTGCTGGGGCAGGATGCCCGGCCCGGAAATAAATATGTTTACCACATTATGCCTAATGGCGAGAATTTAATAGCCTTATCTGATTACCTGGTAAATGAGTTTAACAAAAACTATGGTATTACACCGCAATATGTTGTGCCGGGTGCAATAGATACAGCACTATTTAAACCATCAACATCCCAAAGAGATATTGATATTTTAGGCGTAGGCTCGTTAATCCCTTTAAAGCAATTTGAGTTATTTATTGAAACTGTTAAATTCTTAAAAAATCATTTGCCCAATATTAAAGCCGTGATATGCGGTAAGGGCCCGGAAATGCAAAAGTTAAAAGACCGGGCAGGATCTTATCAACTGGAAAAAAATATAACTTTTAAAGGTGAATTAAGTCATCCAGAAGTATTAGAATATATGCAGCGTTCAAAAATATTGCTGCATCCATCAAAATATGAGGGTTTTAGTACTGTTCTGTTGGAAGCGTTGTATGCCGGAGCACACGTGGTTTCTTTTTTTAAACCGATGGAAGATTCATTTTTACATCACCATATTGTTGATAGTACCGATGAAATGAGCGATAAAGTTTTGTCTTTGTTAAATGATACCGATAGGGGGCATGAACCCGTACTAATAAACGAAATGACCCAAATGGCAAACAGTATTATGAATTTATTTGACGACCCGAGCTACAAAGAAGCCGCTATATCCTGAATTTTTTGAGCAATAGCTTTAAAGGAAAGATTTGACTCAAAATAAGATAATGCTTTTTCGCGCTCATGTTGCAGATCTATTTGTTGTGTTTCAGTTAAGGCGGTAAGTAAAGCGGTCTCATTCCCGGCAGGATATAACAAGCCTATTTGCCCATCATTAGTCATCATCCTGAACGAAAATATATCTGTAACAATGGGTACGCATCCGCATGACATGGCTTCGCAAACCGCGGTACCGCTGCCTTCGTAATGCGAACCTGAAATAATAAAATCAGCGCTGTTATACCAATAAAGCAAATCGTCATTAGGTACTTTACCTATTAAAGTAATTGCCGATGTATTGGTTTCATTAACTAATAATGCTTTTATCTCTGGCAATAGTCCTTCAGTCTGATAGATCATATACAACCGGGCTTGCGGATTTATAGCTGTAAACTTTAAAAATGATTTAACTACAGTTAAAGGATCTTTATTTTCATCTAACCGGCCTACCCATAAAAATACATTATTGCCATCCACATTAGTTTTCGCCTTTGCAATTGCTTTATCTATCGGATAAAAAACCGATGATACTTCCATTACCTCGTGAATTTTTTCGGGAGATGATAGATTGCCTTTATTAATCCAATCCAACCCCATAGCTTTTGATGCAAACAAGTAGGCATCAATATATTTATCGGCTATTTTTTGCAGGTGTTTTTTTAAGCCCCGGGCCGGTTTTTCTGCATGGTTTTGGGCAATGATCTTTGTCTTTTTATCTAAATGAAATCGTAGTTGTATAACTTGCCACGGGTTATGTAAACCATGTACAACCACCACATCGGGATATAAACTTTTAATAAGCCGGTGTAGCTTTAAAGGAAAGCGTAAAGTGTAGTCATGATAGTTTACAAACTTAAAATTAACACCATTGTATAATTCATCGCCCTCATAATTTATTTGTTTTATGCGGGTAACGTTGTTGTTTTGGCTTAGGCAGGTTAACACTCCCGAATAGCCTTTAATGCGCGTGATCCATTTTTCGGGCGAATTATAGCCGGGGTCGTAATTATAACTTACAAAAACAATGTTCATTATTGGTGCAATTTAAAGTTTTTGATTTTGTAAGATACTTGTTTAAGCAACCTCAAGCCAGCTATATTCGTATTTAGATAAAGCATACCTAACATATACTTGTAACTAACCGATGGGGTTGTCTGTAAAAAATATATTTTTCAAAAATACTGCTATAAATACCTTTTTTATAACCCGTTTACACGAAAACCAGATCGAAGAAAAAGTATGGCTCTGTAAGAATAAACTACGGTTTGACATAACAGCCAAACATAGCATGATCTGCCTTGATCCGTTTTGTATGTCGGTATGGTTGCCGTCAGATCAAACGGATTTGTTTGATCCTAAAAATGTAGGGATCAACTTTACAAAAGCAGATAAAACAATGGCCGAAATAAATGTTGATTTAATAGAAATCTTGCCAACAGCAAATGGCGCGTTATTATTATATAAAATTGAAAGTGTAAAAAATTATCAGATCAATGCTATACACCGGCTGGTTTTGTTTGCCTGGTTGTTACGCTCTAAAAAGAATACTTACCAAAGCCGCAGGGTTATAAGCGCGCTGTATTCGTATCCCCGAAAAATTATTATTGTTTCTTACCAGGATGAAGACTATTACAATATATTCCCAATGGATATACAAGGATATATTGCCGAAGAAGATATTTATATATTGGGGTTAAGAACCACCAACGTTACCCTTGATAAAATACTGGCTGCAAAAAAGGTGGTTATTTGCGATACTGATACCATTGATATTGAAACTGTTTATGCGTTAGGGAAACACCCCAGCACATCGCCAACTAAAAAGAACGAAATGCCTTTTGCTATAAATGATAGCGAGTTATTTGGCTTCCCGGTGCCTGCCATTATTGGTTCATATAAAGAAGTTGAAATTATAGCTAACCGAAAAATGGGTTACCACATGTTATTAGTAGGAAAAGTGGTTAATACCAAAGTTATTAACCCCAATCCTGCATCGCTTTATCATGTTGGGTTTTTGCAATATCAAAACAGTAGTTACCAAAGCATTGATGCTAAATATTAAAAAATCAATATCAGTTAAGGCGAATTTAATTCGTAGCTGCACCGTTTTGAACGTACTTTATGATAGAGAGGGACATGCGGGGGGATTAGTTAACGGTTATAGGGAAAACTACTTCGGGGTAATATTCTTTTATCCGTTTCATTAAACCTGGTAAATCTCCTTGCACATATTTACAGGTTCCGTTTATATAAACTTGGCTAAACTCATTTAAGTTGATATGGTTTAACTGATTTAATAAACTGGCATCAAACAGCCTGATATGTTCGTTATGCACAACCAGCAAAATATCTGAGGGATCCGTAGCGTAAAAAGACTCCAACGATGTTTCATCATCTTTCTTTTTTACAACAACAACTGTTCCTTCATTATTGGTGGTTGTTTGCCAACTGGTGGAACCGCCCAGGTGTAGCGAATTATACAGCTCTGTATCGGTTAGCATTTTTGTTTTGCGGGCCAGGCGTATATGGTCCCATATATTCCAGTTACCGGTAAGGGTCGAGTCTGTGCCAAATAAGATAGTGGTATGCTTTTTTAGATGATCCGCCGCCGCGGTTTTATTCAGCAAAAAGTAATTAGATTCAGGGCACCATATCAAAGCTTCAAATTTTTTAGCTTGCTCTTCGGTCATAGCTACCCCATGCACACCTATCAATTTCTTGTTAAGAAGGTTCCATCTAATTAGTTGGTCAATTTCATTGTTCGAGCTATCATCACTACCCTCGCCAACATGTATCACTACCGGCCCTCTGCGTTTAAAAGGATTGTTGAGCTTTACCTTCCATCGTTTTTCAAACTGTACCGAGTGTATACTATGGCTTTGTTCTACATTGATAGGCGGGTTATCTATGGCTAGCTGTTCGCCATGATTTACTACTGTGGTAACACCGCATAGCAGGTTTTTAAATATCCCCCAGCTAACACGCAATGCAAGTGGTACTTTTAAAACGGCAGCTATTTCCTGTTTGTAATTTTCATGGATGTATTTGCCCCATTCGGTGTAATTACTATAGATCTTATCACCTAGTTGGGGGAACAAATTAAAATCAAGGTGATCATGCGAGTTAACAAGCCCCGGAAAAACCAATGCGTTATCAAACGTTAACTGTATCCCATCACTATAAAAGCCCTTGTTTACAGGTATCATCTCCCCGTTTTTTAGCTGGATATTAACAGGGGTATTGCCGGTGATTGTTGTAACGTTATTTAATATCATCGGTCTGTATTAATTAGATGCCATATAGGGCTTAAAGCACTTCTACAACCAATTACGGACTGTTATTTATAATGGTTGCCCCCTGCAGTTTATTTAGGCTATCGGGCAACCTTTATTTAGTATGGGGCGTAATTATTTTGATAGTAGTTCATAGTTACTTTAGTTTCTCATAAATAGTGGTGGGGTGCAAATCCACCACTATTTACTTTAGCCGCCTAATAAAAAAAATGAATAAGATATTATTGTTCAATCCCAAAAGCGCCAATGCTAAATATAGGATCCCAAATTCTATTTTAAACATAGCCGCATCCGTTGAAGGAAAGTACGAATGGGTTATTGTTGACGGCAATTGCGAGGCTGATCCGCAGAAAAAAATAGAATCTTATTTAGATACCGGCGAGTTTAAATATCTGGGCTTTACGGTAATGCCCGGCCCGCAATTAAGGCAGGCCATAATAGCCGCTAAATCAATTAAAGCAAAATATCCTGCTACCAAAATGATATGGGGAGGGTACTTTCCATCAAACCAGCCGGAGTCAGTATTGTATTCAAGCTATGTCGATTTTATTATCAACGGCCCTGGCGATCATGCCTTCCCTGCATTGATAGATGCGTTAGAGAATGATCAACCATTTGAATTTATAAAGAACCTGATATACCAGGGCACTGATGGCCGTATAGTTAAAACAGCTAAAGAAGATCTGATAGATCAGGACTCATTACCGCCATTACCTTATAACAAGTTAAATGAGCTTTATCCTATACCCAAGTTTTTAGGCAAAACCTACCTGGGCGAAAAAACGCTGGCTTATCACTCAAGCATCGGTTGCCCTTTCACCTGTTCTTTTTGTGCAGTGGTGCCTATTTATGAAGCAAGATGGAAGGCAAAGTCGGCACAAACGGTTTATAATGATGTTAAATATATTAAGGATAAATGGGGTGCTACCGCTATAGAATTTCATGATAACAACTTCTTTGTATCAGAAAAGCGCGCGGTTGAGTTTTCAAGATTGATAGAACCTGAAAATATGACCTGGTGGGGCATGGCCCGTATTGATACCATGAGCAAATTTAAAGACTCATCATTAGAAGCTATACGCCGGGGTGGTTGTAAAATAATATTCTTCGGTGCCGAAAGTGGTAACAATGCCATATTGGAGCAGATGGATAAAGGCGGTACACAAACCGGCGACCAAATACTGGAATTTGCCGAGCGACTAAAGAAATTTGATATTATACCCGAATATTCATTTGTACTAGGTACACCTGCACCAACACCAGAGCAGGTAATGGCGCAGATAGATTTTGAGATTGATTTTATTAAGCAGGTAAAAGCTATCAATCCCAAAACAGAAATAATTATTTATACCTATAGCCCGGTACCTACCGAAGGGTCAGAAATGTATAAGCAGGTATTAGCCAGTGGCTTTAAATTCCCGCAAACACTGGAGGATTGGATAAGCCCGGCATGGGAGAATTTCGATCTGCGGAAAAACCCGCTTACTCCATGGCTAACTGCCGAAATGATTGATAAGATACGGAATTTTGAAACGGTATTAAATGGCGTTTACCCTACAACAACCGATATAAGGTTAAGCAAGCTAAAACGCGCGGCAATAAAAGCGGTATCAACATTACGTTATAAAATAAACGTATACCAATACCCTTATGAGATAAAACTACTGCAAAAGGTATGGAAATACCGCCAGCCTGAAATACAAGGGTTTTAAAATTTAACTATTATGCAGTTTTCATCCATAGTACATACCTACAAGCGCTGCCGCACACTGCAAACGCACTACATATCGGCTTTGCCGGTTGTTATATTGATGCCGCATAGTGCCTGCAATTGCCGCTGTGTAATGTGCGATATATGGAAAGATAATAAAAACCTGAAACAGCTTACCGAGGGTGATATAACAGATCTGCTTTTCTCATTAAAAAAATTTGATACAAAGCAAGTGGTTATGTCTGGCGGTGAGGCATTGCTGAATGCCAACTTTTTTAAGCTTTGTGAGATCCTTAAAAAGCAAAATATAAAGATCAGCCTGTTAACTACCGGCCTTTCTATAAAAAACAATGCAGATCAACTCTTAAAATGGGTTGATGATATGGTGGTATCATTAGATGGTGATGAGGCTATGCATGATGCTATCCGTAATATCCCCAACGCTTTTAAAAAGTTGAAAGAAGGAGTGGAGCATATTAAATCAATCAATCCAAACTATCGCATTACGGCGCGTACGGTTATTCATCGTTTAAATTTCAGGAACTGGCCGGCTATTATTAGCGCGGCAAAGGCAATGGGAATTGACCAGGTAAGTTTTTTACCTGCTGATGTTAGCAGCCATGCCTTTAACCGCCAAACTGCCTGGGCCGAACCCAAACAGCACGAAATATTAATTGATGAGCATGAACTACCCGAATTACAATCAATTATTACGAATATAATTAATGATAATGAGGCTGATTTTGAAAATCGGTTTATTGCCGAATCAAAAGAGAAGATACAGGACATATATAATTACTACGCGGCCTTTTATGGTTTAAACGCGTTCCCGTTTAAAAAATGTAATGCGCCCTGGGTATCAACCGTTATTGAGGCTGATGGTAGTGTGCGGCCTTGCTTTTTTCACGATAGCATCGGTAATATCAGGGATAGCTCACTTGCGGATATATTGAATACTAAAGAGGCCATAAGTTTCAGAAAAGAATTAAATATGAGCACAAATGCAACTTGCGTAAAGTGTGTTTGCAGTTTAAGTCTATCGCCTTTTGCAACATTATAGGTTATGAATAATATATTATTTTCACATTCCTATTTTTTACGATTTGATCCCAAACAATGGGCGCTAGGCCAGCCTTATGCACCACTGGGTACACTATACGCGGCGGCTTTAATGCGCGAAAATGGCTACAAGGTTTCGTTATTCGATACTATGTTTGTTACCGACCCCGCCGAAGTTAAACCTGTATTACAAGAAACTGCCCCTGATTTTTTTGTGATCTACGATGATGGCTTTAATTACCTCACCAAAATGTGCCTTACCAATATGCGCGAGGCAGCCTTTAGTATGTGTAAAATGGCGAAGGCTAAAGGCTGTACGGTAATTGTTTCCAGTTCAGACTCTACAGACCGGTACGAAGAATATTTAAAAGAAGGCGCCGACTTTGTGATCATCGGCGAAGCCGAACAAACATTGCTTGAATTAACAAATAACATTAAAGCGGGCGAACAAAATGTTGCTTTTATACCAGGCTTAGCTTTTATAGGTGAGGATAACAAAGTTGTTAAAACACAACCCCGCCATGTTTTAAAAGATCTGGATAGCCTACCACTACCTGCCTGGGATTTGGTGGATATAGAACTTTATCGCGATAGCTGGTTAAAAAATGCCGGTTACTTTTCTATCAACATGGGCACTACACGCGGCTGCCCATTTAAATGTAATTGGTGCGCTAAACCCATTTATGGTAATCGCTATAATTCGCGCAGCCCGCAGAATGTAATAGCAGAGTTAAAAATGCTAAAAGAGCGCTACCCTATTGATCATATCTGGTTCTGCGATGATATTTTTGGGTTAAAACCGGGTTGGGTACTGGAGTTTTCGCAGTTAATTCAAAAAGAAAATTTATGTACCCGTTTTAAAATACAATCGCGGGCCGACCTGTTGGTTGATGAAGAACTGGTAAACGCATTGGCTGCATCAGGCTGCGAAAATGTTTGGATAGGCGCCGAAAGTGGCTCACAAAAAATACTGGATGCCATGGATAAAGGCATTACGGTTGATCAGATACGAAAATCCACCAAAGCGATGAAGAAAGCGGGAATAAAACCTTCGTTCTTTATCCAGTTTGGTTATCCCGGCGAGGAGAAGACCGATATAGCCCAAACTATAAAAATGATAAACGAATTGCTGCCGTTCGAGATAGGTATATCCGTATCATACCCACTGCCGGGTACTGTTTTTTATGATAGGGTAAAAGCTGATCTGAAGAAAAAAACCAATTGGACAGATAGTGACGAAATGGCCTTAATGTTTACCAATACTTTCCCTGCCACTTATTATAAGCAATTACATAAATACGTGCATAAAAATTACCACATGCACCTGGCAAAAAATAGCTTGGTTAAGTTGCTTAAAAACCCATTAGGTGTTAATGTAAGTAGCTTAAAAAAAGCTGCATCTGTATTGTACTACACGCCGGCCACTTACATTGAGCGTATAAAACTTAACCAATTAGAAAAAGTGTGATGACGCCAGTTGCAGACAATATAAACGAGCAATATGCGGCAAGAGCTTTTTCCGCACAGTCGAATGTATTTGATGATATATATGCTGATAACACTATTGTAAAATACAAACGCGATAGGGTAAGGGCGCATGTTTTGCAATACATAAATCCCAACGCATCTATATTGGAGTTAAATAGCGGTACCGGCGAAGACGCTATATTTTTTGCAGGCCTGGGCCATGCCGTACATGCTACAGATATTGCCGAAGGCATGCAGCAACAACTTCGGGAAAAAGCGGTGAGGCACCGACTGGATAATTTAATATCAACCGAGTTATGCTCATTTACCCAACTGGATAGTCTTAGAAATAGAGGCCCTTACGATTATATCTTTTCCAACTTTGCCGGTCTTAATTGCACGGGCGAATTAGATAAAGTTCTACTATCGTTACCTGGGCTGTTAAATAAAGATGGCGTGGCTACATTGGTTATTTTGCCTAAGTTTTGTTTGTGGGAGTCGTTATTGTTGTTTAGAGGTAAATTTAAGCCGGCTATCCGCCGGTGGTTCAGCAAAAACGGCGTAAAGGCGCATGTAGAAGGTACATATTTTACTTGTTGGTATTACAACCCATCTTACATCATTAAGACGGTTAAAGGTTCATTTGATTTGCTGTCTGTAGAGGGTTTATGTACTATTGTACCGCCATCATACATAGAACATTTTGCCGAAAAATATCCCCGAATCTATCGTTGGCTAAAGAAGTTGGAAGGCCGTTATAGGTTAAGCTGGCCCTGGCGTTTTATCGGCGATTATTATATTATTTCGTTAAGGAAAAAGTAAGCCTCGCTATAACGCTTTGCGTGTTTCAGCTTTTGCAGAGAACAAGAAAAACGAAAAGAAGAACGCGTAAAATATAATTCCTTTATCTACATCCAGCAGATTTTCTGAGAACGACACCGATACTATCAGCGCTATAAAGGTAAAAAACAACAAATCCTTTCTTTGCAAGGCTTGCTTAAAACCGAACCATAGCGTAGCCAAATAGACCAACAAACCTATTATGCCCGATTTTATCAGGAAACTTAAATATTGATTATGCGCATTTAGGTTGTTTATAAATGAGTTATAATATTTCCGGGTGAAAAAACTTTCGTGTAATAAGCCTAACTCCGAACCTGCACCGTAACCAATAATCGGCGATCTCTTAATTAGATCAACGGCTGTACTCCACCTGTCAAGCCGCGAATCAAAACGGTTATCTTTTGATGTTAGCCTGAGATCATATTTAAAATCTGCAATATATCGCACTTTTAAAATGCCTAACGTAAATATTGTCGCAATGACCAATACAGATAATGAAGCTGTAATTCCAATAAATCTAAATCTGCTCTTTCCCTGCAATAAAAAGTAGGGAACCGCCAGGTTTATAATGAAAAACAAAGGCACGCAAACAGATTTTGATGATAACTGGATAAGACCTGCAGAAAGGATGCCTATGCAAATACCATAAAAAACCCGGTAATAATTAGATTGTTCTTTTAGTAATACCGACAATAAATAGATCAACGCGATAGCTACCTGCAATGAAAAAAATGTAGCATGCATATCAATAGGCTCGGCAAAGTTTTGATTGGTAAACGCGGATGTTGCAATAGTTTTGTAAGGTAGGTTGTAAAACCTAATGGTATGGAAAGCATTTAAATACAAATAGCTTATCGTGGCCGTACAGATCAATGAAAAGGCTAATAGTAATTGAAATCGGTATTTTCTAATATCAAATGATGTTAAACAGAACAGTATAGGAAAAAGCAAAATGCTAATATGTCGCCCCAATTCATTAAAAGCTTGCTGGCGGTTAATGGTATAAATGGTACTTAGCAGCGTAACAAAAAATACCGATTGCAATAACAGATTCCTAACCGTAAAAACAGGTTTAATATCTTTTTTATTTAACTGAATTAAGGTGTGAATAATAAAACTTATCAGTATAATGTGGCTATAAAAAAAATCAAACGGCAAGCTGGCCATAAATACCATCAAATGGTAATAGCTTATTTTATTAGCCAGCGTATCGTTTTTAATAAATAGTCTTTCCATTATTGTAATGCAGGTAACACTCTATAGCATATTGCTCATAACCATCAACTACGCTTTCCCAGTTAAACAGGTGCTTTATTTTTTGGAGGTTGTTACTAACCATTGTTTTCTCGGTGTCCTGGTGTTTCACGGTTTCTACCAGTTGCTTAACATCATTAGGGTTTGAAAAATAAAAGGCATCGGTACTTAAAACAGCCTGGTTAAAAGGGTTATTATGCGCGGCTATTAAAGCCTCGCTGGCCATGGCTTCTAAAAGCGATGGATTGGTGCCCCCAACACTATGCCCATGAAAATACAGGTATGAGTTGTTTTGCAACGCGCGTACTTTCGCCGTATCAAAAATTGACCCTTTAAATTCAATACGGCTATCGTTTTGAAACTTATGCGTAATGAACTTGCCGAACCGGTTACGCGTATCGCCTAAAACTTTAAATGGTTTATCAGAGTTGCTTTGATTATACCCCTCTAAAATAGTTTCGATATTATTTTCGGGCTCCATGCGGGCCATCAACAAAAAATAATCTTCTTTAGCAGCTTCGGCTGGGAAGAGCTGTTCCCTTTCAATCTCGGTGATCATATCAGCGCCATAAGGTATGTAACGGCTGTTGATATCATACTTGCGGGCCAGGTATGATTTTATCACCATAGAATCTGATACATAATACTGGCTATGTTTTACCGCCAGTTTCTCGGCATATTTTAAAAACGTTTGTACTGGTTTCGAATATTTTGATCGTTTCCATTCCAGCCCATCCATATTGGTAATGATGGCGCTGTTTTCCGGGTACAGGCTTCCCCAAACCGAACTACTGGTATAACCCATTACAATAATTACATCAAAATTACGGGTGCGGGCATCACGGATACAATTCAGATCATACACAAATTGCCCGGCAGAGCCAATTAGATATTCGGGATCATAACAATGAATAATGTTTACACCGTTCCAACTATCCTTAGTGTAAGGATGATTATGCGAGTTGTACACGCTTATATTATGCCCACGTTTAGCTAAGCCTGCCGATACATACTCTGATATATGCTCAAACCCACCGTAATGGTTGGGTATACCTCTTGTTCCTAATATGGCTATTTTAAGTTTCATGCGACAACAGTTTTTTGATATGCTTTAAAAGTTTGCTCTGCGGCTTTGGTCCAGGTGTATTTATCTAATATTTTTTCGCGGAGCTGATAATCGGGGGCAGCTGCGCTTGCTTTTTCAATGGCGGCGAATATGCTTTGCGGCTGTGTCGGATCACAGTAAAAGGCGTAGTCTTCAAAGTATTCTTTAGTATCACCCCTATCGGTAATTACCAGGTTACAACCCATTACCGCAGCTTCAACCGAACTTAGGCCGGTAGTTTCAAACCAGCTGGGTAATACATGCACTTTTGCCCGCTGGTAATATTTTACCAGTTCGCCCTGCGGCAGATGGTCAATAAAGCTGATGTTGGTTGCGGCAATACTGCGGCATTGATTATAGTAAGCGGTTTGGTTGGGGCTGTGATTGCCTATCAATAATAGTTTAAACCGGGTATTGTTTAATGCTTTAATAAGGTTAAGCTGGTTTTTAATCCCTTCAATTCGCGCTACACAAAGGACTAATAAGTCATCTTTTTTTAGCCCATCGTTATATTGGAAACGATCAGTATTAATACCATTAGGCACCACACTGTATCTTACAGGCGCAGGATACATTTGTATAACACGCTTATATTCTGATTCTGAATTAGGCAGTATAAACGCGGCATTATTCAATATCTCCATAATGCTTTTGCGTTGCCCTTTCCATACATAGCTCAGGCTTGCTAAATGGTCGCGGCCTAAGAACCACCTGGCCATAGTTTTTAAATACTCAATACTGTCCGATGAAAAATAGCTAAACACTATCCCTGCACCTTTGCGGTGATGTTTATCATATTCGCTATAGTTTACCAATATGGTTGATACTACAAACGGCTTTCCCGCTTTTTTGCTGTGGTGTAAAATATCAGCAGGGCGTATCAGATTGAAAAAATGCAACAAGTCATAATTATCATAAGCTATTGTTTCATTAGAAAGTTTGATCTCCGCAATCACCCCCATATCCGCTAAATGCCGGGCGGTTTCCATAGCTTGTATGGTGTCCCCGCCAGGGGCATTATATAAAGTTGATCGGGTTATGATGGCTACTTTCATGGCTGCTTATAGTTTGTTCGGGCTTAGTTTATGTAACCATGCCACCAGGCTTTCCGGGAAATAGCTTAGCAAGTACAATAAGTAGTTTTCCAACCGTAAAGGGTATATTTTTATCGCCTTGTTAAAATAGTCGCGCGCCCTTTCAGGCTGATGATTATCTGTCAGGAATTTTTTGCCGCATAAGGCATTATAGGCGCCTTCCTTTATTTTTTGTATATCCTGGTCCTTGATAATTGCCAGTAATTCGTTGCCTTCTGCTGCGGTGATAGAGCCACGTAAAACTATCTCTCGTTTTAATTCGCGGAACCTTCTTCCGCGCCATTTTTCGTCAATAGTTACTGATGATGAATTGAGGCGGTATTTTATCAGCGGCTCTGTCAAATTGCAAAAATGGCCTTCGTTTACCAGGTTAGTCCACAATAAATAGTCTTCAAAATTATGCGCGTGAGTAGGGTAGCCACCTGCATTAATTACATTTTCTTTTTTGTACATGACGGTTGGATGCACAAACGGGCAATAGAAATACAGCTTATCCATGATCTGCTCATGCGAGTAGGCTATGCAATGAAAATCGAACAGGAAATCGCCATTCTCAATAATATATTTAGCCTCGCTGCCTATTAAAATATACTCGGGGTTATCATGTAAAAAACGTATTTGTTTTTCAAGCCGATAGGGATAACACACGTCATCCGCGTCAAACCTTGCAATATAGGGAGCCCTTGCATATTTAAGACCGGTATTAAGAGCATTGGCCACGCCTTTGTTAGATTGATTGATCAATACGATCCGATCATCCTTAAAACTGTTAATGATAGCCACGGTTCCATCGGTTGATCCATCATTGACAATCAACAACTCAAAGTCTGTATACGTTTGCAGCAAAACAGATTCAATAGCCTCGCGTATATACTTTTCGGCATTATAAGCAGGCATTAAAACAGTTATGTTAGGCGTGGCTTTCATTTTGTAATTGGCAATTTTTGGCTTAATAATTCTTGTCCTTCTTTAATATTTAAAAACAGCAGTAATTCAAAAAATATTACTACCGATAACTGCTCAAACCAGTAGTCAATAAAAAAAATACACATCACAAATGCAACTAAGGGTATGCCATAAGTAAGTGTTAAATAATGCTTTGCAAAAAAAAACAGGTAGCAAACAAACAGTGCCAGTAATCCCGCTAAACCATATTCTGCTAGTAACTGATCGTATACAGAAAACGGGCTGTTGGTTAATGAATGTGCACTGGCGCCCTTGCTAAAAAAGTTCAAATAGATATCTAAATGATTGGTTAAAAAATCAGGATTGATATAAATGTGTTTTTGCGGATATTCACCTGTAAACTTTAGCCCTGTTGCCCTAAATGCCAGTTTCGAAGAGAAATTACCAATGCCATCACCTGCTATAATTTTGGTAGGATGTTGCTTTAAAAAGTTGACTGTTTGCAGTAATCCTGTAACTTTTCCCGGCACAGTTCCCCAATGCGAATTGCCTGAAATAGGAAGCCTTTCTTTATGAGCCTGAACAAAATCAACCAACTGCTGTTGCTCGGGCGGTGTTGTTTTAAGCCATTGATATGATGGCCCATTAAGATCAGGCCAGGGAAGAACTATTTTCCCTGTGGGTGTTGCCAAAACATTCGGTGGTAGCGGTTCGCGTTTTATTTGGTTAATAGGTAAGGCGGCTAAACTATCTAAATAAAGCGTAGCAAACTTTACTCTTTTTTCTTCGGAATTTAATGTGCTATCCGCCCTTTGGGTAATAGGTATATGGTTGTCAGTAGGCCAGGGAGATATGATCTGCTTTTTGTAAAAAATCGATTTAATAGTGTTTACCACATAATTATTATTCTGTGGCGATACTTTGGCCATAAATATCACCAAAAACATTAGGCAGATAACTATAACGCTTTTTTGATCTCTGTTGCTGTTAAAAATAAATAAAACAGCAAGTATTATAAGCGTAAATATATTGGTGAAGTTGCTACCCGTAAATAACAAAGTAGCCATGCAAACCAACGTCATCGCTGTGTTTTTTTTGGTCAGGAAATAAATTACCCCGAATGCATTTAATACAGCATTGGTTGTCGAGGTGTCAAAGGTGATCCCTTTAACAAAATCGCCGGTACTGATAAAATATTTTTGATATTGACCCTGATAAGTGTATGGGTTAAGCGCATGTATTTCTAATACGATGAATGCCAGGTTTAATAGTGAGGCCACCGCATTAATAATGAAGAAAAGCGCAATAGTACGGTGAATTACTTCCGCATCATTTTTTTCTACCGATAATTTAAGCTGGTGTATGGCCAGTATACAGATTAACCAAAATCCAATCCCTGTTATAAAAACGAGGTTATAATTGCTGTTGAAATAATTGCCATTGATTACAAAACCTACCAGCGCCACAATAATTATTAACGGGTAAAACAGCGGCAGCCTTGAATTTTTTAACTGAAAGCCAAATTTGAAATCAAACTGTAATAAATAAATTATAGCTATGGCCGGAATTTTTACTGCCAGCTTCACATTTAAAAACAACAGCAAAAACAACAGCAGTTTCCAGTCTGCATAACTTTTTAGTTTTTTTAAATTTAAAGCTGATAGTAGTTGGGTCATCCGCGTTTTTCGGGGCCCGATAAAATGGTTAATCCCGATAGAGGGATTACGATTAAAAAAGGAGTTTGGTTGCCTGCTAACGACTATGTTGAGGCATATTAACCGATAATTGCTTTAAGTCTTTGCCTGTCTTTTAATTGCAATTGCCCGGTAATAATTAGCAACGCCAAATAACCTAATATCGCAGTTGGTATTACCAGCCAATTATCTGCAAAAATGGCTTTGGTTGCAAACCCGCTGCATAAGGCACAAATGGTGCAAATAATTAACGGTTGCCCTGTTTTTTTTAATTCGGGCAAAGTGTTTTTGTTGAGGTAAAATACAATTTGTGCAATACAGGCCAATAGAAATGCTATAGCGGCTCCCTCATTTTTGTAAATGGGAATAAGCACAATATCACCCGCGATGTTTACTGCCAGTGTCACCATAAACGCGTTCAGGATCATTTTTAACCGCCCTTGCGCAAAGAAGATGGTCCAAAAAAAGTTTTCTATGTACAACAATGGTAAACAGAGCGATAGTATAAAAATGGTGTTAATATTCACTGTTCCGTATTTATTATGCGTTAACCAGTCGATAACAGGTGCCCAGTATACGTTTAACAGCAGCACAGTAAAAGCAGCCAGGATCATTTCCATTCTGATTAAAAACTTTAAGCCATCAGTATTAACCTCGTCTTGTTTAAACATTTTGGTAAAACGGGGGATAAGCAATGGCGCGATAGCTAATAGGGGTAGCGTAGCGATCTCAAATAACTTATAAGCAAAACTATACTCGGCCAGTTTTGCCGCTGACAGGATGAAGCCGATAAATATCCAATCAAACCTGGCTAATGAGGAAGTGATCAACACTACGCCAATTTGTGGCAGCGCTTCGCGAACAAGGTTAACGTAGTTTGTTTTATCCCATTTTATAGCTATCGGTATTTTGGCCCATTTTTTAAATAAAGGTACCCCTAATACAAATTCTAAAGTATCGCCAATAATAAAAATAGCGACAATAGTATATAGGTCAAGCCTATGGAGGAATAAAAAAACCACTAAAAGAATACATCTTACAAAATTGGATATGATTGATAGCCAAGCCAATAGTTTAAATAATTCTAATCCGCTGGCTGCTTGCTTGTAAGGGGTAGACAGATAGGTCATTAGTTTGCCAATTCCTATCAATAGCAATAAATTATATATAGTCGGCGGGTGCGGAAATACAAATAACACCGCTACCAATATCCCGTAAAATACCAAGCCTGTAAATAATGTATGTGTAATGTATAGGGATAACGCCGATTGTTTATCATCCCCTGCGGCAATTTTTTTGATGATGAGCTGATCAATCCCGCAAGAAAGAATATTAAATGCCGATAGTAAGATTGCTAAGGCCAGGTTAATTTGCCCAAAGCCATCTTTACTTAGGGTAGTAGAGAGGATATAAAATATGACTAACCCAAAAACCTGGTTGGCAACAAGCTGCAAGGCATTCGCTGATAGGTTTTTAAGATTATTGCTGCTCACTAGCCGGTTAAATACTTAATATTCAACTACTAAATTAGGTTTTATGTATTGCTTTTTCTTGAGATTGTTTTCCAGTCGAAGCAGGTAATGGTATTTAAGCCATTTGTTTTTGTAGGTAATGCGGGCAATCTGCAGGCCTTCTTTACCATCTAAAAATCCGCCAAATAAAATATAGCCCTTTATAAAGCCAAATAGAGGTGATATATGTAGGTTAATAGCATTTGCTTTTTTACCAATACTTAAATACATTTCGGCGCTAAGGCGGGCGTAGTATAGGGCCTTGCTATTACATTCGGTGCTGTCTTTTACAGAGTAATGGTGGATGTAGCCATCTAAACGCTGCATTTTTGCATTGTCTGGCAATATTAATGTTTCGTGTACATTAGACTGCGCCCACTTTACCAATATTCGGTTAAATAAGCGGATATGATGATCTCGTCCCCAACTACCATAACGTATCAATTTTTTACCGAAGTAGGATTTGAACCTGATATCATATACCATAGTTGGGTCGTTCAGCTTTAAACTGTGTAAAGACATCACCAATTCCAGGTCAGCTATTTCATCGGCGTCAACGCTTAATATCCAGTCGTATTTGGCTAACTCAATGCCTTTGTTTTTATTAGTGCCGTATCCGTCCCAGTTTTTTTGATATACGCGGCAGCCCTCTGTTAAGGCAATATTTAGCGTTTCGTCTGTGCTGTAATTGTCAATTATCACTATATCATCCGTGATCATTTTAGCTGCAGCAATGCAGTCGGCTATAATGTCAGCTTCATTTTTGGTAATAATAATAACCGAAACAGGTATCATGAAATTGCTAATTATGTTTTTAACAGGATTGATTATTATGAACACGAGCGTTGCTTGCAAAAGGTTGCCTATAGGGTTAAAAATTACAATAAATAGGTGTGACAAGCAGGTGAATTTTTAGTGATTGACGGTTTTATGCTAAGTCATCAATAATAAGCCGTATCTTGCACGCTTAATCAATATAAATCATGGCAACAGGAACAGTAAAATTTTTTAATGAATCAAAAGGCTTCGGCTTTATTACTCCGGATCAAGGTGGCAAAGAAGTATTTGCACACGTAACGGGTTTAATCGATGAGATCCGCGAAGGTGATTCGGTAACTTACGAAGTAGAAGATGGCAAAAAGGGTCCGAGCGCGGTTAATGTTAAAATAGCGTAATTAGTCTTGGCAAAATCAACAGCAACCTTCAGTAAAAAAGAAAAAGAAAAGAAACGACTTAAAAAATCGCAGGACAAAAGAGAAAAAGCCGAAGATCGTAAAGCTAATTTTGTTAAGGGGAAGACTCTGGAAGATATGATGGCCTATATTGATGAATATGGGAACATCACCTCCACACCGCCGGACCCTACCAAAAAGTTAAAGATCAAGTCGGAAGATGTTCAAATCGCTATCCCCAAACAGGCGGACGTTGTGCAGGAGATCGTCAGGAATGGTATTGTTGGCTTTTTTAATGAAGCCAAAGGTTATGGCTTTATCAAGGATATGCAAACTCAGGAAAGCATATTTGTTCACGTCAATAACCTGACCGAGCCCATCAAGGAAAACAACAAAGTGACCTTTGAGATAGAGCCGGGAGCAAAAGGACCTACCGCGGTAAAAGTCAAACTTTCTAAATAGAAAAGTCCCTGGCCTTAGTTGATGATAGCATCAATAAAGGCGAAGGTAACCTATGTAATAAAAAATAAAGCCCGTTCGCGTATAGTGAATAGGCTTTTTTTATGGCCGTTTTTTAATTTTTGCGTCCTTGTATTGACAACTCCAATAAGGGCCAAAAAATGTCAGAATAATTTAGAAATCCGGGCGATTTTTTATTGTTATATTATTGATTTATAGTTTTTTATATAAAACTACCGGCACCTGTCATTTATATACTTGTACCCTCCATTTGTGCACACGATATGAACCTGTAACTGCACAAAACTGCCATATTTTACCATACTTTATGCGTACTCATTGGTGCCTTAACAATAACACCCTCCCCGGTTAAAAAACTTAACTTAAAATGTGGTAACAAAGTTACGCCACCATTTTATTAAGCGAGGTTTCCGTGCTTTGTAATACCGGGCGAAGTGATAGGAAATAAACAGGGCGTTTCCGCGTATAGCCGGACCGTATTATCCGCTCGCGTTTATTTTCCCGCCTTTGTTGGTGTTATCATCACAAGGGCGGGGAATATAATACCTGATAAAAAACAATTTGTACATTTAGATCAAAGTAAACCAAATGAAAGATCTAAAAATCGCCTTACTCATCCTGTTTTTCCTGTTTTCAGGTTTGTCAAATTACTCCTTATATGCGCAGAGCAATCCGGTTGTTGAAGGGGTTGCTGATGCCGGGGTAATAAATTTTAACGGTAAATATTATCTGGCTGGTGTTGCTACAAATGGCGGTTTTTATATATCAGACGACCTTATAAAGTGGACCGGGCCGGTCCATGTTTTTTCAATGGATAATGAATGGACAAAAGGAAAACCTTTTGGCGACAACCAGATCCATGCTGCTGATATTAAATATTGGAACGGGAAGTTTCATTTTTACTGGTCTGTTAACTTTTGGGGTATAAAAAACATGACTGTGCATATAGGGCATGCCGTTGCCGACAATATCCTTGGCCCCTATATTGAGCCGAATAAAAAAACCTGGTTTGACAACCGTATCGATGCAAATTTGTTTATCAATACCGATAGTACGTTTTATTTCTATTCGGTAAAGTTTACCGATGGCAATACTATTTGGGGGCAGCCCATGGCCGACCCATGGACACTTAAAGGAGACCCCAAGTACATATTTAATTCATTACCCGAAACCTGGGAACGGTACGATAATAATGTGACGGAGGGCCCCTGGGTTATGAAATACCGCTCAAAATACTACATGATGTACAATGCAAACCATAGCGCAAACCTATACGGTAACTATGCGTTGGGGGTGGCCGAAGCTGATGATCCGCTTGGTTTTAACAGTGGCAATAAATATTTGCAACCTGTTGTACAACAAAATTTAACGGATAACCCGGATGAAATGAGATACTTCTTCACCTCGTCCCTTGAAGCTTTTAGTAACTGGAAATATGCCTTTGATAAACCCGCTGACGATTGGATGAAACCCGGCTTTACAGATTCGGATTGGAAAAGCGGAGAAAAAGGATTTGCAAACCAGGAGGTAAAGGGTAGTACCCTAATAAGAAGACAAACCTTATGGAACAGTGATGATATCTGGATAAGGAAGCGTTTTACTATGACTCCTGCACCATCAGATAACCTACAACTACTGGTTAACCATGCCGGGCCAACTGAAGTATATATTGACGGGCAGCTGGTATATACCGGTGTAGTAACCAACTACGCGACAATTGATCTTAAAAGCGATATCATACAAAAATTAAAAGCCGGCAATAACGTAATTGCGGTACATAGTAAAAAGGGAAGAAGATCTGCCAATGTGGATGTAGAATTAATAGACCCATTGACAAAACCAGGTGATGACATTCTGTTAAACCCCGGGCAGCCTAATATTGTTAAAGGGCCTAACGGTTTTGAT
This sequence comes from Mucilaginibacter sp., assembly GCF_028288185.1. Classification (GTDB taxonomy): domain Bacteria; phylum Bacteroidota; class Bacteroidia; order Sphingobacteriales; family Sphingobacteriaceae; genus Mucilaginibacter. The sequence goes on from NZ_JAQBOF010000008.1 coordinate 397,907, forward strand.
GGTGGCTGGTATATTTTGGAATTAAAAACGGAGGAAGACGGGGCCAGTTTGTAAACCGTGTTGTTTTTAACGACCATGAATTAACCGTAGACGGACCAACCGGCAATAAAACATCTGGTTATCATCCAAATCCTTCATTACCCATATTTGGTGATGGCTTTGAATCTGCTGATAAAACGGAACTTAAAACCAAATGGGAGGTTAAGGCAGGTAAGTGGCAGATACAGAATAATGAACTAAAACAAACCGATGCATTAAACAAGACTCTTGCCTTAATTAAAAGCCACAAATCAGATAATTATCTTTTCAAGGTTGGTGTAAAGAACGACTCACCAAAAAAAGGAAATGCAGGTGTTATAGCTTATTACTTGGGTGCTGCAAATTTTTTGGAGGTAGGGTTTAACCCCAAAGAGGGGACGTGGTATTCAAGATTGATGAAGGACGGGAAGGAACTGGTTAAAAAGAATAAGTTATCTAAGGAGTTCAATTTTAGTGTTTACCATAGCCTGTCGGTATATAAAAATGCTCAACAGTTTGATGTATTGATTGATGATAACCCTGCACCGGGTAACAACAAAATAACTTCTACTTTCTCTGCACAGGGAATCCCCGGGCTATTTACCGAAAACAGCAGCGCTTCATTTGACGGAGCGATCTATACTCCCGGATGGGACGAATACAATTCTACTATCGCAGGATGGAATAACTCGGCAAATGGTGAAAAGGCCACCGGAAGGTGGACAGTTTCGAAAAATGGCATCTCTCAATCTGAAGATAAAGGAAGTTTTTCGGCTTTTAAGGGCGACTTGCTGAACCAGTATGAATTTGATATTCAGATTTACAAGAACTTAAATAAGAATGCCCAACCCGATAAAGGAACGGCGGGTATCTATCCGGTGTATGTTGATAAAGACAATTATTTGCAAATAGGATTAAATTTTAAAAGCGGTAACCTGGACATCTCCGGAAAATTAAAGGGTGCAGCTATTGTAAATTCAGTGCTTCCATTGAAACGAAAAGTAGTTAAATATCCCGATCCTAAATATGGCGATGGATTAATGAAGTTTTACCCGTTAAAGAAAAACACGGAGCTATCATCATTGGAGATTGTAAAATCGGTTTATAACAAAGGGGAGTTTCTGGTTAATCAGTTTGATTCTTTGAAAATAGTTTACCGATATAATGGAGAATGGCATCCTTTGGATTTTAAAGTAGCAGCGCGTGATAATCAGGCTGTGAATAAAATTGAGTTCGGTAAAATAACTGCGAATGCGCTTAGGCTGGTCAGTTCGGCTGCTGATAATTCAGTCCATGTTTATAAACTTTATGTTACCGAGGAAAAAACATCCGACTATAATTTAAGGACTGTTAAATTGGATGACAAAGTAATTCTCTTTCTTGATGGGAAACAAGTTGCCGAGATCAAAGGATCGTGGCCTGCATCACAGGTTGGACTGTTTAGTAAAGATATGTCCGTTACATATAACGGGATAACGTTATTTGAAAGGTAAAATAATCATAAAGTTTGATAATTTATTCATGATCTAATCATCTAAACCTTTTCCATTAAGGATTTGCGGCATATATTTTTCAATCCTTGCCAGGCGGGTTGTTGATTGTTTGGCAGCAGAAAAATGCAGCAAATATGCTCTTTGCCGTCCAGGTGTTAATGCCTCAAAAGCAGTTTTCAGAGCTTTAATAGTATCTAATTTATATTGAAATTCTGTAGGCATGTTAAATTCTGCCGTCTTTTTAAGCTCTACTTTCAAGCCGGCTTTTTCAATTTCAATGGCTTCAAAAATATAGGCCTTCAAAACAGGTTCCATCTCTACTATTTGCATAAGACTGGTGAACCGGATCTGACGCGCCGCCTGCACATTTTCCGTTTGTTGGATCAGCATGCCATCTGCATCATTTAACAATACACCTTTAAAAAATAAAAGCGCGCAGTAGTCTTTAAACACATGTATTAAAACGATGTTGTTTTTATTAAACGAGTAACACGGGCAACCCCACTTCAACTCTTCGGTAAGCCCGCAATCAAGTACAATAGCTCTTAATTTTGTGATCTTTTCCTGCCACTTTTGGGCTTTGGTAAAATAAAAATCAACCTTCGGATTCATTTCACTCTTTGTTTAATATTAACTGTCTGTACAAAATTTAGACCTTTAGCGAGCCGCGGAAACCCCTGGCGGCGTAATAAGACTCTGCTCCGTTGTGATAAAGAAACACCGTGTTATAGCGCCGGTCACAAAAAAGGGCCCCGCCAAGTTTCCTGATATCGGCAGGTGTGTTTACCCAACTTGATGTTTTTAGATCAAAGTTTCCAAGTTTCTGAAGGTCACGATATTGTTCTTCTGTTAAAAGTTCAATGCCTATAGTCGCCGCCATATCAACAGCGCTATTTTCTGGTTTATATTCTTTCCTTGACTCCAAGGCTGCGCCATCATAACAAAGGCTTCTTCGGCCTTTAGGGCTTTCTGCTGAACAATCATAAAAAGTGTATTCGCCTGTCTTTTCATCATGACCAACAATATCTGGTTCGCCGCCGGTTCTTTCCATTTCATTAAGCGACCATAGCTTTGCAGTATTAGTTTCCAGCTTTGCTTGTACTTTAGCCCATTCAAGACCTTTATGACGACTGATGTTTTTCTCAAACCGGGCTTTCAGCGTGCTTAATAGTTCTTCACGTTGTTCTGGCGATAAGTACTTGTTATTGCTATTGTCCATACTTTTATTGATTTACTGAACTAATCTTTCTATCATTAGGCCTGAAATACCACGATACCACAGTCAGAACTAGTAATAATATCGGTCCAAAAAATTCTTTAGCACTATCCCTAACGGCCAGGTGCGAAAAAACAGCACCCGACATAGCAAAGAAAAAGCCCGCATAAGCCCATTCCTTTAGTAAAGGTAATTTAGGAATAAACACTGCTACAAGTCCTAAAACTTTCCATATACCTAATATCGTTAAAAAATAAGTGGGATAGCCCAAATGCGTGATACTATCTAGTCCTCCGGCTCCCGCTTTCTGTTTCAATAACTGTACTATTGCGGTTGATATCATTCCTAAGGCAAGCCAAATAGTAGCGATCCAATAAATAATTTTATTTCTCTTTGGCATAATGTGTTATTTTAATTTGGTTAAAATGTCTTGCAATCGGTTATGTGCCATATTTATGCCTTGGGCGAAAGGCAACTGCAGCATCTGGTCTCTTTTTGCATTAGATTCATATACTACGTGCATACTCAATTTGCTGGTGTCGTCAGTAAGTTGTTCAAATTCTAAGAATTCAATCTGAACTCCAAAAGGGGTATTCTCCATTTCAAATGTTCGTATTATTTTTTGGTTTGGAACAAAATCATGAATTACCCCATTAGCCCGAAATACCACATTTCCTTTAGTATCGGATGTTTCAAATTGGTAACTGCCGTGCTTTTTGTTTTCAAGTTTCAGCACTTTCGTTCCCATCCATTGCGCAACAATTTCGGGTTCTGCATACGCTTTAAAAAGTAATTCTAGGGGTAAATCAAACTCCCTTGTAATAAGTAGGTCCTGTTTGCCATCTTCGGCATTAATTTTTGTTTTTAGTTCCATATTATTCGCTTTTATATTTTTTCATTATTGTTTCCAATTTATTAAACCTATCATCCCACATTTGGCGGAATGGCTCAATGAAGTCAGCTACTTCTTTCATTTTTTTTGCGTTAATATGATAGTGAATCTCCCTGCCATTTTGCTCTTGTTTAAGCAATTCGCATTCGGTGAGTATTTGCAAGTGTTTTGAAACGGTTGGTCTTGCTGTATCAAAGTTTGAGGCTAATGCACCTGCTGTCATAGATTGCGAGGCAACCAATAAAAGTATAGCCCTTCTTGTCGGATCGGCAATTGCCTGAAAAACATCTCTTCTTTCTATCATAATACAACCAAATGGTTGCCAAATATAATACAACCATTTGGTTGTGCAAATCTTTTTAAGGTCTTTTCTAACATCAATCTCCCGTCACTATACCTCGCCAAAAAAATGCAAACATATTTGCGCAACTCAAAAGTTGCATATATATTTGCAACCTGAGGGTTGCTCAATTAAAATCAAGATGAAACAAGATATATTC
>NZ_JAQBOF010000037.1 GCF_028288185.1 Mucilaginibacter sp.
TTATTTATTTTTGAAAGCCTGGTATACTATTGTGGCTTATGTAAAGCGATATCTCCTGCTTTTTAAAATTTACAAATACGATATTGTTTATATTCATTTATGGGGCACTCCATTTGGTTTACCAATAGTTATTACTTCAAATATCTCTGATGATTCGGATATAATAGAGAAAAATAATGCCGGTTATGTATTGAAAAGTTTAACTGATAAAGAATACAATCAGGCAATAGTAAAGATAGATGATTTATTAAAAGAGGATAAGGACCTTTTGAAAAAAAGAATTAGAGCTTTAGCCTATAAATATCGTAATTTTGATATCGCGGAAAAAATCTATAAGCAAATTTATAGCGTCCCGGATACTGTTAAATAGCTTGAAAAATTCAATTCTTTTTATCGTCCCTTATCCGTACAATACTGCTCCCAGTCAGCGCCTAAAGTTTGAACAGTATTACGCTTCCTTTCAGCAAAAAGGTTATACAATAACACAAACCCCTTTTATGGATGATAAGCTATGGAATATTGTATATAAGCGTAATTATTTGTTTTTGAAAGCCTGGTATACTATTCTGGCTTATGGAAAGCGCTATCTCCTGCTTTTTAAAATTCACAAATTCGATATTGTTTATATTCATTTATGGGGCACCCCGTTCGGTTTACCAATATATGAGTGGTTGTTGCGTAAACATTCAAAAAAAATCATTTATGATATAGATGACTTAATATACAAAGGAGCCTCAAGCCCTAACAATAAATTTATGCGAATTTTCAAATCAGGTTCTAAAGTAAATTTTTTGATGAAATATGCCGATAATGTATTAGTTAGTACAGACAAGTTATTGGAGTATGCGAAAGGATTAACAACCAAGATCAGTGTAATACCTGCAACGATTGATGTGAATAAATATATTGATCATAATAAAAAGGAATCTGATGTAGTAGTAATTGGCTGGAGCGGCAGTCATACAACCAGTAAATATTTGCATCTACTGGATAATGTTTTAAAAGAAATCTCAAGTAAGCATAATATAAAAATAATGGTTATGGGTGACACGAGTTTTTACATTAAAGGATTAAATATCCAATTAATAGAATGGACAGAAAATACAGAAGTAAATTCTTTAATGCAATTTGATATAGGTATCCACCCATTACCGGATGAGGAATGGGTTTATGGTAAAAGCGGTGGTAAGCTGGTTCAATATATGGCAGCCGGTATTCCTATAGTGGCTTCAGCAATTGGGCCCAATTTTAAGGTTATTAAGAATGGCTATAATGGATTTTTAGTGAATGACGAAAAAGACTGGATTGATAAATTGGATTTACTGGTTACCGATTCAACTTTAAGAAAAACAATGGGTAACAATTCAAGAAAAAATGCAGTTGATTTTTATTCGGTCGAGGCTAATTTGGCCAAATATTTAAAGGCGTTTGATTGTTAAACATGCTTTATATTAATTGATATGGCTAAAGGAAAACTAAAATATGCAACTATCATTTGTATTGTAGTTGGATTTATATTGTTAATTGTAGGTTATATTAAAAGCGATAGTTTATATTATGATAATTTATTAAAGTCAAATAATCTGTCTAACCCTTCACAGGTATTTAATTGGACAACTCAAAATTTCAGTACTCCAAAATCCTTATATGTTCATCCTAATCTCTCTCCACGATATTTAATAGAAAAACATAAATCATTGTGGTGCGATGAAGGCGCAATTGTTATGGCGACACTTGATAATAAACTGGGCTATAAAACCAGGTTAGTGGATTTATACGGTTATGACAATATTGCACATCACACAATTTTACAGGTTATAGAAAAAGGCCAATGGGTCAATTATGATTTTACTTTTAGATTAAGTAACCAACCACTCGTTAAGAGCAGCGACAGCTTCCATATGAAGCTGAAGAAAGGCCGGATAAAAACCTACCCTAAACTTTATAACTACCTGATTAATAATAACTATTTTATAAAACGCATAGTATTTGCATTACGCGGTATTAAAGAAGAGGATCCGGTTCGCTAAAATTTTCTGGTAGTTTTTTTTCATCCTTGTTAAATATCAGAACCATCAAAAACAGCATATAAAACGGAGTGCAAGGAATTTTGTACCTTGATAAAGAACCAAAATTATAGCTGGATATCCCAACAAAAAAAGCGAATATTAAGGTAAAAAATAAACACATGATAAGATTTGGGTCCTTATAAATATTTGTAATTGTATTAAAAATATTTCTTTTTAGAATTAAATACAATGTAAGCAGTAATACGCCTGTAGATTCTATAGAGTTAAAAAATTGAATAATGCTTTTGGCTTCCCAAGGATACGGCCGAAAAAGCGTTACATTAATAGCCGGTAGTATTTTATTTATTATCCCTGCTAAAGTTGGATCAAAATCTCCTAAATTATATGCGGCGCCATCCTGATCTATAGAAACTCTTAATAAATAATCCTTTTGTTTAACAACCTCTAATAAGAGGTTATCCATAGTGAAAGAAGACAAATAAATAGCAATTTTCCTGAAGATAATAAATGCTGCAAAAGCAAATACTGCTAAAATGATATAAAAAACCATTTTCTTTTCAGGTTGTAAAGCGGCTTTTTTCTGATAAATCAAAATTGTTTTTAATAGCAGCACAGGTAATAAAACAACGAGTATATATGCTTTAATTAATATTAAAAGTATAATGGAAACAGAAACGAGTAGAATTAAAACTAGTTTAATTGTCCGTTTTTCAAATAAGGTATGGAAGCAATAAACTAAACATCCTACAGAAAACATACAGAAGCTATCTTTAAATAAGCCTGATCCCCAGACTATTGGGCCAGGCATTAAAAGAATGGCTATAGCTATTGGTTTAATCAATTTATCATATTGAGTTGCAAATGTTAAAAACATTAACCAAATCCCTATAAAGGTTATAGATGAAATAATTACGTTAATAATTAAATATTTTGTAAAACAGAATATTCCTATGAAAGCGCCCAAACAAGCAGTTGTATATGATGGAATATCATCATACCAATACATATCAGCTACTGCTTGTCCGTCGATTAGATTATCAGTATTTGCATGGTGAGTAATTAATCTAATCCAAGACCCAAATGATTTAGTGAAAGTCGAATTAATAATCTTGGAATGGTAAAAAAAGTTTAAAGAGTCACCACCGGCATAATAATAGTTATAAATTAGACCTATAAATATTGCCCCTGCAATTTTTGCTGTAAGTCCGGGAATTAAGTATGATCTGTAAGGATGGCCTTGGGGATAATATTTATTACGGAAATAATAAGCGATTCTATAAATAAGAAACAGGTAAAAAGGTAGTAAAATATAATCAAGCGAAGTAATTTCACCCATATCAAAAATGGCTCTGGTGTTTTATCAATAAATGTAAAATAACAAAATATATTTCAGTATTATTACCTTAGAAAAAATTGATTAAATCTAAAACTTAGTGTGCGGAATTAACGGCCTATTATACAAGGAAGCTACCCTTGATATCGTTGAACAATTACAATTAATGAATCATCGCATCATTCATCGGGGACCGGATGATGATGGAATATATCATGTCGGCCAAGTTGCTATGGGAATGCGAAGATTATCTATTATTGATCTTTCAACCGGCAACCAGCCAATGTATAATGATGATAACGATATAGCCATTGTTTTCAATGGAGAAATTTACAATTATAAGATTCTTAAAGCCGAACTGGAATTAGCAGGGTGTAAATTTGATACCCAATCAGATACCGAAGTCATATTAAGACTATATGAAAAATATGGAGAAAGTATGCTTGGCAAATTGAATGGCATGTTTGCTTTTTCCATTCATGATAAAAAAAAAGAACTAATATTTATAGCTCGCGACAGGTTCGGTGAAAAGCCCCTCTATTATTACCATAATAATGAAAAGTTTGTATGGGCATCTGAGCTTAAAAGCATTGTCTCTCTATTCCCGGAATTAAAAAAAGTAGATCGAGACGCTTTGGCTCTTTTTTTTTCGTTAACGTATATCCCTGCCCCATATTCCATATATCAAAACATTGAGAAGCTTTTACCCGGTCATTATTTGAAAATTAACACCCTTACCTTGGCAGTTGAGGATAGGCAATATTGGGATATAAACCTACATGATAAAGTTGAAACAAATATCTCTTACGTGGATGCTCAAAAGAACATACATAAATTACTTTTTGAATCTGTTGAACAACGAATGATAGCCGATGTGCCATTAGGTGTGTTTTTAAGTGGTGGAGTTGACTCAACAATTATTGCTGCAATTATGGCCAAAATATCTGACAAAAAGGTGAAAACGTTTTCTGTTGGATATGAAAACAAGCGCTATGATGAATCAGCAAGGGCGAGGCAGGTTGCAGCGCATATTGGTTCCGAACATCATGAATATATACTTGATTATAAAGACATTTTTGACATTGCCGATAAAATTATTTTAAACTATGACGAACCTTATGCAGACTCATCATGCCTGCCAACGTGGTTTATTTCATCAAAAACGGCACAACATGTTAAAGTTGCCCTTACAGGCGATGGTGGCGATGAGGTGTTTGGGGGATATAACAAATATATGCTGCCGCATTATCGAAGAAGGGTAAATATGTATATACCGGATTTTATTAAACCGTTGCTGGCCAAAAAAAGCTTGGCAGATATCCTTTTAAGTCGGGGCGATTCCAAATCAATATTTTCAAAAGCCCGGAAAGTTGTTGGAATTTTAAATGAAGACTTAATATCTGGCCACTTAAATCTACTAGCATTAGGATTCAGGCAGGACGAATTAGATCAGTTATTTACCGGCGAGATATCTGATTATAAAAAACTACTAGCAGATCATCTCGGAACAATTGATCCGGAAGTAGATGAATTAAAGCAGTTGCGTTATATAGATAAACAAATATCATTAGAAGGCGATATGCTGGTAAAAGTAGACAGGGCTAGCATGCTGTGTTCTTTAGAATGCAGGTCGCCATTTTTAGATCATCGTTTAATGGAATATACTTATAAATTGCCGGATGATTATTTAATTCATAAAGGAAATAAAAAAAGGATATTGAAAGATACTTTTGAAAATTTATTGCCCGAAAAGTTTTTTAATTCGCCAAAATCCGGGTTTGAGATACCTGTAGGAGAGTGGTTTAGAGGGCCCTTGAAAAATGATATGCTTGAAACGTTATCCGATGTTCACTTAAAACAATCGGGCTTGTTTAATATCAGTTATATAAAAAAACTAATCTCAGATCATTGTGAAAATAAAGCGAATAACTCCCGTCAGTTATGGACACTTTATTGCTTTCAAAAATGGTTTAAAGCTAACATTCATTAATTATGCCCAAAATTTTAAGAATACTTAACCGTTTAAATGTTGGCGGGCCAACTTTAAATGTAGCCTATTTGTCTGGATATATTGAAAATAATTATCAAACAAAAGTATTGGCGGGGCATAAAGAGCCTTACGAGGGCAGTTCAGAATATGTGTTGAATGATTTGAATATAGGGTATGATTATGTGCCGGATATGTATCGCAGCATAAACCTGGTTAAAGATTATCGTGCCTTTAAATATATTCAGTCTGCTATTAAAAATTACCAGCCCGATATAGTACATACTCACGCTGCAAAAGCTGGTGTATTAGGCAGATTGGCAGCATATCACAACTCCAAAAGACCCAGAGCCATTTTGCATACCTACCATGGAAATGTTTTTGATGGTTATTTTTCGCCTGTTAAAACGAAAATTTTTCTTGGTATTGAACGGTACCTTGCAAGCATAAGTAGTGCTATAATTGCAATAAGTGATGAGCAAAAAAATGACTTGGTAAATAAATACAAAATAGCACCCGAGAATAAAGTTCATGTAATCAGATTGGGGTTTGATTTGGACAGGTTTGCGCAAAACACAGATCAAAAGCGGCATGAATTCAGGAGTTTTTATAACATACAAGAAGAAGAAATCGTTATTACTATTACAGGTAGGCTTACGGCGATTAAGAATCATTACTTATTTATAGCTGCATTACAAATGCTTAAACAACAAAAACCAACCCTTAAATTTAAAGCGTTTATCGTTGGCGATGGTGAATTGATGGAGCCAATAATAAATATGATTAAGGAATCAGGGCTTAGCTTTTGTAGGGCCGACAATAATAACTATCAGGCAGATATTATTTTTACCTCCTGGCGAAAAGATATCGATATAATAAATTCAGGATCGGATATTGCGGCACTAACATCACTAAATGAAGGCACACCGGTTAGCATTATAGAAGCAATGGCATCGCAAAAAGCTGTGATTTGCACAAATGTAGGCGGAGTAAAGGATGTAGTTAAAGACGGGTATAGCGGTTTTTTATGTGACCAAACGCCAGAGAGTTTTGTTAGCAAACTAATAAAACTTATTGAAGATAAGGGCCTTAGAAATAAGATGGCCATAAACGGGCAAATATTTGTATTTGAAAATTATTCTTATCAGCGTTTAGTTAAAGAAACGGAAAATTTATATAATAATTTATTAAATTAAATTATTAACTTAACCTCTTATTAAATAACTATATTTAGTAATAGATTTACCCTAATAATGATAAAAATATTGATCACCGGTGGCGCTGGTAATGTTGGCGGTGCCCTTGCCTGCCATTTCGTACAGAAAGGATATCAGGTTGTTGTCGCTGATAACTTGATTACAGGTTCACTCCATAATCTTCCTCAAGGATATGATAACTTTACATTTGTTAAGTGTGATGTAAATCGTTATACGGATTTATCAGCTGTTATGTTTCGTTTTAATTTTGATTACGTTTTTCATTATGCAGCACTGGTAGGTGTAGCACGTACGTTAGATAATCCCATTTCTGTTTTAGAAGATATTGAAGGCATTAAAAACATATTAATGCTTTCAAAAAATACAGGCGTTAAACGTATATTTTATTCGTCTTCGTCAGAAGTATATGGCGAGCCGGTAGAATTTCCTCAAAATGAACACACAACTCCATTAAATTCAAGGTTGCCGTATGCCATTGTAAAAAACGTTGGAGAGGCTTTTTTCAAATCTTATCATAAAGAGTTTGGTTTGGAGTTTACCATTTTTAGATTTTTCAACACTTATGGGCCTAAACAAAGTAATGATTTTGTAGTATCTAAATTTTTAAGCGCCGCATTAAAGAATCAGGATATCACCATCTTTGGCGATGGAGGCCAAACCCGTACCTTTTGTTATATTGATGATAATATAGAAGCCACTACCAAAATTTTTGAAGAATCGCTTTACATAAATGAGGTTATCAATATTGGTAACTCAAAAGAAATGACGGTTTTTGAGCTCGCTAAAAAAGTAATATCAATAACCTGCTCTTCGTCGGCAATAGTTCATCTCGAAGCATTAAAAGAAGGGGATATGACGCGTCGTCAGCCCGATAATTCAAAAATGCTGCGGGTTTTAAACCGGAATTTATTAACTATTGAAGAAGGTATTTCTAAAGTTTTAGAGCTTAAACATCATGTGTCAATCCATAAGCACTCTCTAAATGTCGTTCCAGCTTAAGTTAATTCTATCAGGCTGTGTTTCGCTATTGGCTTGTGTGGCAATTATGCCATTTGTTATCAAGTTAGCGAAATATAAAAGATGGGTCGTATTTCCGCGTAGTGACCGTTGGCACAAAAAGCCTACGGCTTTAATGGGTGGTATTGGGATTTTTGTGGCTTTTAGCGGCACTGTGCTAAGTATAGGAGGTATATCAGAAACAAATTATTGGATGATATACGCCGCAGCCTTTGTTATGTTTTTAGTAGGTTGGGCAGACGATGTATGGGAAGTAAAACCTGTTATTAAACTATTGGCGCAAATAGCCTGCTCTTTTGTTTTAATATATAACGGTTACATTTTTGGCGGCGGAATGCTGGAGTGGGCAGGAATTCCATTAACATTTATTTGGGTTATAGGTATAACTAACGCTATAAATCTGTTGGATAATATGGACGGCCTGGCTGGTGGTATTTCGGCCATTGTCGCGATAGTTTCAGGCGCATTAGCTGTTTTAAATAACGAATATGCATTGGCTGGTTTCGCTTTTGCTATTGCAGGGTCAACTATTGGATTTTTGTTTTATAATTTTAAACCTGCCTTAATATTCATGGGCGATTCTGGGAGCCTGTTTCTTGGCTTCTCCCTTTCTTTCCTAAGTATAGCGGTGCAGGGCAAAATGGGCTCATCATCACCTGTGTTAATGTTATTAATTCCTATAAGTTTAATGGCAATACCTATTATGGATACAACATTGGTTACTATTAAACGCCTTGCGGCCGGCCGGCGGATTGATCAAGGTGGAAAGGATCATGCCTCGCATCGTTTAGTAGCTCTTGGGTTAAGCGAAAAAAAAGCTGTACTCACTTTGTATATTATTAGCGCTATATGGGGTATATTATGCTTGTTTATGTATCACATACAGATTAACAGCTTGTTTTTATGTGTGCTTTTGCTCATTATTTTTTCAGTTGCGTTTTCGTTGCTGCTTTCTAAGGTAAAGGTGTATAACGAATCGCCAGAGAAGTTGTCCTATTTGGAAAAGCGAGGTTTAAAAATAGATAATAACTTCACATTTCGCTTTTTCTTGCTCCATAAAAAAATAATGATTGGTCTTTGTACTGATATTTTAATAATTTACTGTGCCTTTCTATTTGCTAACAAAGCTACCCAGGTTAATTTAAAGTATGATTATATTGTACTGGCCACCTTTATCTGCGTAAAAATTACTGTGTTATATTTAAGTAATCTCTACTATCGTATGTGGCGTTACATGGAGGTTTTAGAGGTTGCGGGATACTTTATTTTTATCAGCATAGCAACAATCATATTAGTTGTAATACTATATATCAAAGATAGAACAAGCACCTACACGCTGTATTTTTTTATGTTCGATTTCCTACTGACTTTTACAGGCATAGTTTTTTCAAGATTATTTTATAGATCACTAAGTGAATTAATTAATAGAAATAGAAGTTCGGAGAAAAAGGTAATAATTTATGGTGCAGGCGATAGTGGATATTTGTTGATAAAAGAAATTTTGCAAAATCACCGGCACGAATTAAAACCAATCGGGTGGATTGATGATGACCCATCAAAGTATAACCAACTTTTGTATGGGTATAAAATACATGGGGGTAAAAAGCAGTTGCTGACGATATGCAAAAAGTTTAAACCAGATATGGTTTTAATATCAACAGGGGCAATTGATAAAGATGCAGAAGATCAACTGAGAGATTTGTTAGGTGTACATAATATTGGTATCGGTCGGTTTAGTTTAACAATATCTTATAATTAATAGCGGACGACTTTTAGACGGTCGCCCCCCTACTTACCCTTCGCCTTGTTGGCTTTATTAATGTCCTTTAACTGCGTAAAAACATCCTCGGCGTTATAATCAGATAGCAGGATATTATAATCTTTCCAGAACTTTTCATCACCATTACTTTTATAGGCGTTAATGTTATCATTACGGCCAATTTTCGAGTTAAACGATTCTTTCTGAGTGGTATCAACAGCGGTGATCTGGTAGTTAAATTTTACGTGAGCTACATAGTCATGCTTTTGGTCGGCGCTTTTAACAGCCAATGCGTCATCGCCCTCAACGCCTGATAGCACCCATTTGTTGCCGACTTCCTGGTAGCTTACTTTGGCATTGTCGGCCTGTAAGCCAATATCTACATTGCCAGTGCGCATTAGTGAGCGTTCGGCAAAAACGCCCGAGCTAAAATCCTTCAACCCGGCAGGGCTTAAACCAAAATCAAAATAGATAAATGCGTAGGTTTTGACATCAACATACATACGGCCCCGATAGGTGCGCTCGCCCGAACCTGGTTTTTCTTTGAAATCAATTTGATAAGCCTGGTAGCCTTTAAAATCAACAATACCCTTTACCTCGAATTTATGTTTGGCTAGCCCCGCATCGTTTAAAAACTCGCAGGCATATAGGTGGTTAATAATATCCTGCTCGAAAATAGAGTTAGGCTTTTGCCCAAACTCCAGCGAGGTAAAATCGCGGTCGTTTTTTTCGTTGCGCGCTTTTATCAGGCGGAAGATATCAGCGTGCTTATCACCATAGCCAAAATTATAAACATCAAAAACCGCTTCCGACAGTTGCAGCGGGACAGCACTGTTATACGTGTACATGCGGTAAAACCCGCGTAAAATATGGCGATGGTTAATATAATTTACCGGTATGCGGGTAATGGCTTTCTGGATGATCTTTAAAGCATCATAGTAAGCTATGGTGACCTCCTTAAGTTCGGTATTGCTTTTCTCTAATAGGATGTTAAGCTGGCTACCCGCTTTTAATCCGGCTAATGGCACCAGTTTAGTTTTATAGCCGATGCACGAGATCTTTAACGTATCGGCATGGTTAGCGGGGGGGATTATCAACGCAAACATGCCCGCGTTATTGGTGGCTGTACCAATTCCCCTACCGTTAATACTCACACCCGCACGGTTGATGTCCCGCCCGGTTTTCGAATTGGTAATTTTACCGCTGATACTGATCTGCGCACTAACCCGGCAGGCCAGCATCAGCAGCAAAAAGGCAAAAAGTAAACGGCGGGTATTATTCATGCGGATGCAATTATTAATATACTGCAAGATGCAGATAAGCAAGATACCAAAAAATTAAAGTAGACCACCCCCACTAATTATGCGACCATTGAATGTTTTTAAGGGATGTGGGTGTCCGGATTATTCACTAACCACAACGTCTTTGCGAGGAACGAAGCAATCTCTGCACTTGCTAATCAAATAAGTATAATTTCGTAATTGAACGTGCCGTAGCGCTCATGGCCGCTGGGCCTAGTTACTTTACCTTAGATGCAAAGTAACCAAACATCAAGTCAGCCCAATCGCTGCCACCTCATAGGCCAGACTCCCGGCCGCGTGTGCTGACGGGCCTTTGCGCTCTTTTTAATTATCTAAGTCCTCGGAGTTCACTTATATCCGATTGCCATTATAACCCATGTTAAATACTTTAGCTCGATGTTTTATTTAATGACAGACCAGCCAACAACCTGCCCTTTGTGTGGTGCAAGAATTGATATAATAGCCGATCTTTATCATACCAACTTACAGTTGCTAATTAATGAATGTTTAAATATCAATTGTAAACACGTATTTTTAGAGTTAGAAAACTAAAATCTAATAAGTGATCGATGTAACCTGCGCTTTAATTATTGATGAGCACAATCGTTTGTTTACCGCTCAAAGGAGTAAAAAGATGAGTTTGCCTTTAAAATGGGAATTGCCTGGCGGCAAAATTGAACCGAACGAGTCTGCAGAGAGTTGCTTGATTCGAGAAATAAAAGAAGAACTAAATGTTGAAATAGAAATTGTTAAAAGCCTTGAATCTAATAAACATACTTACCCATCTGTAACTATTTGCCTTATTCCTTTCATTTGCAAACAGGTTAGCGGCGTAATATCATTAAAAGAACATGCAAAGTTTAAGTGGCGTAATACAAATGAATTATTAGATTTGGATTGGGCAGAGGCTGATATACCTATTATTAACAATTACTTAAAACACCTAAATGTCATCACTTGAATTGGGGCTCTATGAGCAACTCATTACTAAGTTAATCTCCAATAAACTTCAGTTACTTGATGATAGAGCTTTTTATGTAAAGAGTGCGTTATTAGATAAGGAAGAAGCATCACGTTATTTAAGCTTGTATTTATCTGAAACAATAAAGTTTGCGCTTAATGAAATCAAAGATGAGGACAAGACGATTAAACAAATTGAACTATCAAATAAGATAATTCAATTATTAATAGAAGAACTCCCCAAAATTGGGCTATCAGATAATCTTATTGAAAGTCAAGGGAAAATACTCGAAGCTATATTTTCAAAAATAGATTCCCCATATCCAAACTTAGATGCGCGAATTAAGGAAATAACTCCTTATACCAGATTAAGTCAGAGCGAGCTTTTTACGGGTAACAATGTCGGAATTTCTCTAGAGAGTGAAATTAAGAAAGAGATACTTTCTTCCGATGAGATTTGTTGGCTGGTATCTTTTATTAAATTTTCGGGAATTAGAATATTTAAAGAAGAATTAGAAGAGTTCACGAATACGGGTAACAAGTTAAAGATTATAACCACCTCCTATATGGGAGCAACAGATGTAAAGGCTGTTGAGTTTTTAGCCGGTTTAAAAAACACGGAAATAAAAGTTTCTTATAATGCAGATCATGAACGACTACATGCTAAGGCATATCTGTTTATAAGAAATAGCGGATTCAATACAGGCTATATTGGTTCATCAAATATTTCAAGATCGGCGCTAACAAATGGTCTTGAATGGAATTTGAAGGTAACTTCAAAGGAGATTGGTCATATTATAGATAAGTTCAAGAAAACATTTGATACTTATTGGTTAGATAAAGATTTTGAATTGTATCAGCCTGGTAAAGATATTCAAAAGCTGACTACAGCTTTAAGGCAACAAAAGTCATTCGACAATCAAGGAATAACAACTTTTTTTGATTTAAAGCCATTCCCTTATCAAGAAGAAATATTAGAAAAATTGCAATCAGAAAGAGTGATTCATAACAGATTTAAAAATCTTATTGTTGCAGCTACAGGTACTGGTAAAACGGTTATATCATCATTTGATTATAAAAACTTTAAGGATAATAATCCAAGGGCAAGACTATTGTTTGTAGCCCATAGAAAGGAAATATTAGAACAAGCTCAACAGACGTTTAAGCATGTATTAAGGAACGCAAATTTCGGCGAACTTTGGGTAGATGGCATTGAGCCCATAAATTATGAGTTTGTTTTTGCATCAATACAGACACTTGCTAATCGCATTGATAGGTTAACACTATCCGAAGATTTTTTTGACTTTATCATAATTGATGAGGTGCACCATATTGCTGCATCGAGTTATCGGCCTGTACTTGAAAAGTTTAAACCAAAAGTATTGTTAGGCTTAACAGCAACACCTGAACGTAATGATGGCGATGATATCTTAAAAGACTTTTGCCATGTAATTGCAGCAGAAATTAGATTGCCTGAAGCGTTAAATAGAAAGCTATTATCTCCATTTCAATATTTTGCTTTATCAGACAATGTTGATTTATCCAAACTATCATGGAAAAACGGCAAGTATGAAATCAATGAATTAACGAAGCTATATACCGAAGACGATAGACGCGTTAGTGATATTTTAACCAATTGTGAAAAGTATTTAACAGATGTAAACGATGTTATAGCCCTTGGTTTTTGTGTTAGTCAAGAGCATGCACGTTATATGGCGGAGAAGTTTACTTTAGCAGGGCTAAAGGCTGCTTATTTGACTAGTGAAAGCTCTGGGAACAGGACAGAGTTAAGAGAGCGCCTTAGAAATAAAGAAATTAATTATCTTTTTGTAAGAGACATTTTTAATGAGGGTGTAGACATTCCAGAAATTGATACAGTGCTGTTTCTCAGACCAACTGAAAGTTTAACAATTTTTCTCCAACAACTAGGAAGAGGATTAAGGTTGGCTCCAAATAAAGATTGTTTAACTGTTTTAGATTTTGTAGGAAATGCTAGACCAGAGTATGACTTTGAACATAAATTTAGAGCTTTAGTTGGCAAAACACACACATCAATAATTAAGGAAATTGAAGATGATTTTCCACACTTACCATTAGGGTGTTCAATTGTATTGGAAAAGAAAGCTAAAGAAGTAATTCTAAAAAATATTAGAGAAGCCATCGGGTTTAACAGACGGCAATTATTAGCCAAAATTCTAAACTTTAAGCACCAATCAATGCTTGCTTTAAATCTTCAAAATTTTATTGTGTTTCAAAATATTGATATACAACTAATTTATAAAAAAGGGAGTTGGAAAAGACTTTGCGCAGAAGCAGGGGTAATAGAAGATTTTTATGAACCTAATGAAAATGAGATAACAAGAGGAATAAAAAGATTATTGCAGTGTAATTCTATTAGCTATTTAAGTTTTATTAAACAGTTAATTGATAACGATTTTAACATTGTTGGTTTAAATGACAATGAAGAACGAATGCTACTAATGCTTCACTATGACATTTGGCAAAAGGACGGGCCAAAAGCTGGGTTTAAGTCAATTAAAGAAAGTATAAGGCAAATAGCAAAAAACCCTATTTTAGTTTTGGAACTTCAAGAAGTAATTCAATACTTAATAAACAAAATAGACTTCGTCGAAAAAAGAATAGAATTTGACTATCCATTCCCCCTTAAAGTTCATAGCAGATATAATCGCGATCAAATTTTAGTAGCGCTTGAACTACATCAATTTGAAAAGTCATCGTCAAATAGAGAAGGAGTGGCATTAAATAAAGACTTAAACACAGAAGCATTATTTGTCACATTAAAAAAATCAGAGAAAGAGTATTCGCCAACCACCCTCTATGATGATTATGCTATCAATGAATCCTTGTTTCATTGGCAATCTCAAAATGCCACTACTCCTGAATCGTCCAAAGGTGTTTCATACATAAGACAACAAGCGACAAATAAGAAAATTTTGCTTTTTGTTAGAGAGCAAAACGACGATGAATATGGATTTACAATGTCGTATGTATTTTTAGGCGAGGCCAAATTTATTAACTCTAGTGGAGCAAGACCTATGAATATAGAATGGGAGTTGAATGAACCTATGCCAGCCTATATTTGGAAAGAAAGTGGAAAGTTAGCTATAGGATAAGTTCACTTATATCCGATTGACAGCCAACATTTACTAAGCTATCTTAGTAAATGGCTAATATTAAATTTTCATACCTCTATCGCGATGGTGGAAATTATAAAAATTACGATTCTGTAGTCTTTGCAAATCCCAATAGGATTGAGGTATCAGAATTAGAAAATCTCATTAAATCAAAACTGGTTTATGATACTTGGTTTTATCATGACGAATGGAAGTTGCCTAACCTGCGTTTCATAGATTGGAATTTCGAAACCGACCCTACCTGGCATGAGTTTGAAAATGTCGAGTATACCGATGAGCCGCCTAATACATCTATGATCTTATCTAAATTAATTTATAATATAATTCAACAGCAAACAATGTGCATTGATCATTTTACCGACATCGGAAAAATGGTAGCCTCATCCCGCGTTAGTGACAGCAGCGGATACCGGCCACTTCGTGGGCCTCAGTGCAGGCGCCGCGCCTAATGCCTGCAGCCGTATAAGCGGATAGCACGGCCCCGATGAAAGAGGGGAAACGCCCTTGCAATTACCCTCTTTCATCGGCCATTACAAAGTACGGCAACGTCGTTGTAAATAATGGTGGCGCTACTTTGTCACCACATTTAAGTTAAGTTTTTTAACCGGCGGGTTGCTGCTGTTATCGGCATGATGAGTGTCCATAAAAATGTGTGCAAATGGTGGGTGCGGGTGTACAAACGTCGGCAATTGGCAAGCGTATAAGCCATACAACCAAGGTCCGTAGCACTCCTTTGGAGGTGTATATAACTAAAATCTAATACCTTTTGGTGACACCATATTGTCAGTAAACAAGTGTTCCAAAACTTACTTAAAAGTCATAAAAAGTGTACCAAACTGTATCATGAAACCGGATTTAAAGAATTAACCATTTTATTATCAGCAAATTGAAAAAACAGGTGTACCAAAGTGTATCACGGAGAGACACTCGCGCGTGGTACACCTACTTACAGTGTTTAAGGTGGTTGGCAGCGTAAAACCTATCGCTTTGCTAAACCCCTCCCAGCCCCTCCCAGGGGGAGGGAATCGCACGGGCCGCGGCAACGCCGGGTTCTATTTTGGCTTTGAGCTTGTTGGGCAAATAGCTTATCTTTGCCAAATCCATTATGTCGCAACTCGATAAATTTAAAAGATATACCATAACATCGGCATTGCCGTATGCTAATGGCCCCCTGCATATTGGCCATTTAGCCGGGGCCTATTTACCTGCCGATATCTTCGTACGCTTTTTACGCCTTAAAAAACGCGATGTAGTTTACATCTGCGGATCGGACGAGCATGGCGCGGCCATCACCATAAAAGCTAAAAAAGAAGGTACCACTCCGCAGGCTATTATTGATAAATATCATAACCAGATAAAAGCCAGTTTTGAGGAGTTTGGTATCGCGTTTGACATTTACCATCGCACATCATCACAGATCCATCATGACCTGTCGCAAGAGTTTTTCCTGAATTTGTATGAGAAGGATGAGTTTATAGAGAAATTCTCTGAGCAGTATTATGACGAGGATTATAACCAGTTCCTGGCAGATCGCTATATCATTGGTACCTGCCCCAACTGCCATAACGAGAACGCCTACGGCGACCAGTGCGAACGCTGTGGCACCTCTTTAAACCCTACAGACCTGATCAACCCGATATCGACCCTGAGCGGTAAATCGCCGGTGTTAAAGGAGACCAAACACTGGTTCTTGCCGCTGGATAAATACCAACCCTGGCTTGAGAAATGGATTGATACCAAAGAAGGCGAGTGGAAGGTAAATGTTTTTGGGCAATGTAAATCATGGCTAAAATCGGGCCTGCAACCCCGCTCCATGACCCGCGATTTGGATTGGGGCATTGACGTTCCGTTAGAAGAAGCCAAAGGCAAAAAGCTATATGTGTGGATGGATGCGCCAATTGGCTATATATCAGCCACCAAACAATGGGCCATTGATAACGGAAAAGACTGGAAACTATACTGGAAAAAGCAAGAGAACGAGGCAGACGATGCCTGCCTGATACACTTTATAGGCAAGGATAATATTGTGTTTCACTGTATTATATTCCCGTCTATACTACACGCTCACGGCGAGTACGTGCTGCCACAAAATGTACCGGCTAACGAGTTTTTAAATTTGGAAGGCGATAAGCTGTCAACCTCTCGCAACCACGCGGTTTGGCTGCATGAGTACCTGGAGGAGTTCCCCGGTAAGCAGGATGAGTTGCGCTATGTGCTTACCTCTATCCTACCAGAAACCAGCGACAGCGAGTTTACCTGGAAAGATTACCAGGCCCGCGTAAATAACGAGCTGGTAGCCATCCTGGGTAACTTTGTTAACCGGGTAATGATACTGATGCATAAGTTTTATGATGGCAGGGTTGAAAGCGAATCGGGCAAAATTACCCTAACAGACGGCTACCTGAATGACGAGATAGGCATATTTTATGATTCGCTGGAAAGTAGTTTAGAAAACTACCGCTTTAGGCAGGGCCTGCAAAGCGTTATGGACATAGCCCGCCTGGGTAATAAATACTTAACGGATAAAGAGCCGTGGAAATCGATCAAAACAGACCCCGCCAGCGCTAAGGATGCCTTACATAATTGCCTGTTTATTATAGGCCATTTGGCTACTTGCCTGCAGCCGTTTTTACCGGCAACGGCTAAAAAGATATTCGGCATGCTGAACTTGCCTGAGCAGTTTACTTTCGACCAGGAGATAGTGTTTGCCAACGGTCATCAGCTTGAGCCCGCAGCATTGCTGTTTGAGAAGGTGGAGGACGAAGTAATTGAAAAACAAATAGAGAAACTACATAACAAAAAGCAAGAAAACGCAGTAGTGGAAGCAACACCAATCATCCCCGCAAAGGATAATATCAACTACGAATCCTTTGCTACCATGGACATCCGCACAGGCACCATCTTAACTGCCGAAAAGGTTGCCAAAACAAAAAAGCTGTTAAAGCTGACCATTGATACTGGTATAGACCAACGCATCGTAGTATCGGGCATCGCCGAATATTATGAGCCGGAAGCTATCATAGGCCAAAAGGTAAGCATATTGGTTAACCTGGAGCCGCGCGAAATAAAAGGTATCCTGTCGCAAGGCATGATCCTGATGGCAGAGAACAGCGAAGGCAAACTAAGCTTTGTAGCCCCGGTTGACGATTTGCATAACGGATCGGTTGTGAGATAATTTTAATGTGCAAATGTGTGGATGTGCAAATGGCTTTAATTTGGGCTTTACATAATCGCTTATAATTTGCACATTTGCACTTCTGCATATTTGCACATCAAACTGGTCCCGTAGTTCAACGGATAGAATAGGAGTTTCCTAAACTCTAGATATGAGTTCGATTCTCGTCGGGACCACCTGAGACGATTAAGAAGCCCTTAGAGATGATCTAAGGGCTTTTTTGTTTGGTGAAACTTTGAATAAAAGGTCCACCGCGAGGTACACAAAATCGCCATAGGCACACCGCCTAAATTTAAGATAATAACTTGTATATCAATAAGTAGTATCGAAGCTCTGATTTCATCACATATAATCAGTTAAACCAAGTGGTACACAACATTCACATCCTGTTTTTTCTATACAGGTCAAAGGCAAATGAAAAAGGCACTATGCCGATCTTCTGTAGGCTTACTTTAAATGGTAAGCGTAAACAATTTTCAAGCAGCTTCTATCTTAAAGAAGATACCTGGAATGGGCAAACGCAGCGTTATCGAGGTACATCAGTAAACGCGCAACACATCAATTTAGGTCTTGAGGCAATCCGTATTAAACTTTTAAAAGCTTACGATGCACCAGATCCGCAGTGCGGGTGAATTAAGAGATTTATTAAAAAATACTTACTCTATAGATTTGGTAGATTAAATATTAATTTTTATGTTTGTCCCATCATCATGAAAACAACAGCAATAATTGGAAACTCATCTCGCCCCGAGATCATTGTAAAAAGCCAGGTCGCAAACATCTATTTAATAGATGATATGACGTGTTGTTGTTAGTTCTAAATCTCTGTCAATCAGGAGAGCCACAGGTTATTTGCCTGTTTGGTAACTCATGTTAGCTTATTATCAATCCCCAAAAAAATGTGTTGAAATCAATATAAAAAAATGAACCGGCAAGGAAGCCTCGCCGGTCATAATGAAATATCAGTTCTGTAACGGCAAATCACTCACTGATATTCATTCCCAGTCTTAGCAATGAATTTAATCATTAACATAAAACTCGTTAAATATGGAAATATTTATCCGTAAGAAAAAACCGTTTATAGCGGTAAGCTTTTTTATTTTATTGCTCGCGTTGGCACTCCCAACTACAACGCTGGCCCAAATCGAAGCAGTCCCGCCAAACAATTCAAAGATCGTAGGCATCGTTACCGATTCTATTACTAAACAAACGCTTCCTGGAGCTGTAGTACGTATAAAAGGAGTAACCAACGGCGCGACAGCCGATGCAGATGGTAAATTTATATTAATAACCGCACAACGACTGCCGTTTATTTTGGTGGTAACCTATGTGGGTTATGAAACTCAGGAGATTGTAGTTGATGGCAGCCCTGTAACAATCAGGCTAAAAGAACAAAACAGCCAGTTAAATGACGTGGTGGTGGTTGGGTACGGTACCCAAACCCGTAAATCATTAACCGGTTCTGTTTCTACCATTTCGGTTAATGAAGTTAAGGATAAGCCAACCGCTACTTTTGAAGAGCAGTTGCAAGGCAAAGCGCCCGGCTTACAGGTAAGTGCTTCAACAGGTATACCTGGTGACGGTATGTTTATCCGAATCCGTGGTACTACATCGATCAACGCCGGCAATGATCCATTATATGTAATTGATGGAGTTTATGTAAACAGTGGCTCGTTACAGCGCATTACTACCCAAGGGCAGGCCAACAATCCATTATCAGATATTAACCCTGATGATATTGAGAGCATTACCGTATTAAAAGATGCCGATGCAACAGCTATTTACGGCGCACGTGCTGCCAATGGTGTTATATTGGTAACTACCAAACGCGGTAAATACAACACTGCGCCCAAAGTAAGCATAAGTACCTATTTTGGTGGCGCGCGGGCACCAAAATTATGGGATCTGGTAACCGGTCCACAGCATGCAGAGTTGATCAACGAGTTTTACAGAAACTCGAACGCTGATGCTATAGCTATTGCAACTGCAGGCGGAACAACACCGGCCGCAACTTATAAATTCCAACCTTTCCGCGCGTTAACTGATAACCCTACCGCCTCACCCGCGCCACGTGGTTTACCACAAGACCAGCTTACCTACGATCGTTTGCATAAAGCATTCCGTACCGGATTTTTGCAGAACTATGATTTATCTGTAGCTGGTGGTAATGATAAGACCACTTATTATATAGGCGGCGGTTTAAATAAACAACAAGCAGATTTGAAGACAAATGATTTTAGAAGAGCGTCTTTCAAAATCAACCTTGATCAAAAAATAAGCGACTACGTAACCGTTGGAACCAGCAACTCTTTAACGCAAACTTACCGTACTAACGCCCGTGTAGGTGATGGGCCGCAGGGTGGTATTTTGCAATCGGCCCTGCATACACCAACTTATTTGCCTGAGTTTAATGCTGATGGGACCCCCGGTAAGTGGGCCGGTTTTGATAACCTGAACGTGTTGTTAAACAACACTAATATGAACAGTACCAGTAACCGCCTGATAAGTAATTTGTATGCTGAGGTAAAGATCTCAAAAGACTTGAAGTTTAAAACCAGCTGGAGCGTTGATTATAACCAATATAACGAGTTTCAGTACTGGAATAGTTTAACTAATTTGGGTATAGCTAACCTTGGGCTAGGTACATCGGCAATCAGCAATAATACAATCTGGACTAATGAGCAAACGTTAAACTATAATCATCTGTTTGGTAAACATAGCCTTGGTGCTTTAATAGGTAACTCATTGCAAGGTTCGGTATCAAACCAAACCACGGCTCAGGGTACCAATTTCCCTAATGACTCTTTCACGCAAATATCATCGGCAGCTACCAGTACATCAACGGCTTCAGAAACAAGCTATAAGCTATCGTCTTTCTTTGCCCGAGTAAACTATAATTACGATACAAAGTATTATGCTGATTTCAGTATTCGTGCAGATGGCTCATCTCGTTTCGGCGCGAATCATCAATTTGGATATTTTCCATCAGCAGGTTTAGCATGGCGCGTTAAAAAAGAAGATTTCTTAAAGGACGTAGCTTTTATTACCGACTTTAAATTACGCGGCAGCATTGGTGTAACCGGTAATCAAAACGGTATTAACGATTTTGCATCACGTGGTTTATGGGGTGCAGGTAATAACTACCAGAACAACCCGGGTACTACACCAGCCCAACTGGCCAACCCTGATTTGAAATGGGAAAGTACCCGCCAAACCAATATTGGGTTTGATTTAAGCGTGCTAAATGATCGATTAACCATTAGTGGTGACGTTTATAATAAATATACCAGCAACCTGCTGCTTAATTTACCATTGTCATCCAGCTCAGGTTTCTCATCTATCCTAACCAATGCCGGCGAGATGAGCAATAAGGGAGGGGAGCTAAACATCAGCAGTATTAACCTTGATGGGGCCTTTAAATGGACAACCAACTTTAACATCTCGCGAAATATCAACAAAATAGAAAAACTGCCAACACCGGTTGTTGCGGCCTACGCTGCCGAACGGATGGTACAAGGCCTGTCTATGTATACTTTTTTTGTGTACAAACAACTATATGTCGACCCGCAAATAGGTAATTCTGTTTATGAAGATGTTGACCACAATGGGGTTATCAACGCTAACGATATTGAGCCTGCGGGTAACGCCTTGCCTAAGTTTACAGGTGGTTTAACCAATAACTTCCGTTATCAGGGTTTTGATCTTTCTGTATTCTTCAATTTTGTTTATGGCAACAAGGTTTATAATAACAACAACTTTTTCCTTGAAGGCGGCGGTACCCGCGATGCTAATCGGGCAATTGATATTTACCAGCTAAACCGCTGGCAAAAACCGGGTGATGTTACCGATATGCCAAGGCTAACCGCTTATGGACAAAACTATACCATAAGCCCAACCAGCCGCAATATCGAGGACGGATCATTCCTACGCTTAAGCAATGTTAACCTGGGTTATACCATACCAAAAAGCATTACCGGGAAAGCTAAGATTTCATCTGTCAGAGTTTACGTAAGCGGCTCAAATCTTTGGTTATGGACCAAATATAAAGGGCCGGATCCTGAGATCAACGTGTCGTCATCGGCTACAGTGTTAGGTTATGACCTGGGTACCCCACCCATACCAAGAACTATCCAGGTAGGCGCAAACATTACTTTCTGATCATAAAAACAGCAAATCATGAAAAAAGTAACTTATATATTCTCTTTATTATTACTCTTCACTTCCTGCAAGAAATTCCTGGAAGTGCAGCCAAAGCTCCAGGTAGATCAATCAGAAGCAATTACTAATGCCGGAACAGCAAAAACAGCGGCAAACGGTTTATTTAACCTGGTGGCAAACAATAGTTATTATGGTTCAAACTTCCCGGCGCTGGCTTATCTATCTGCCGGTGATATTCAATGGTCCGGCTCGCAGGGAGATCCAAGCGAGATCACAAAACATTTAACATCGGCCACTAATGGCTATGTACAATCTGCATGGACGGCTATTTATAGAACCATATCACAGGCTAATTATATTATTGATAAAGTGCCTGTTGTTACAGATCCACTGTTAACCACGGCTCTTAAAAATCAATACCTTGGCGAAGCCTATTTTGTAAGGGCCCTGGGTTATTTCGACCTGGCACGAGGCTGGGGTGGAGTGCAGTTGATATTGAAACCAACTTATGCATCAACAGATAACATAGGCATACCCCGCGGCAGCTTAGCAGATACTTACGCGCAAGTTTTAAAAGATTTAAATACTGCCGAGACCTTAGTGCCTACAGGTGTTAACCGCAACCGGGTAACTTTAAGAACAGTACAGGCACTTAAAGCACGTTTTTATCTGTATCAAAAACAATGGGCAATGGCAGAGCAATTTGCAACATCAGTAATTGGCGATAATGCAAATTACTCGTTGGTTACGCCTTATAGCGCGTTTTTCGCCAACAACGCCGTTGCCACTAATGAGTCTGTTTTTGAGCTGGCTTATACGGCATCAAACACTAATGGTCACAGCAATTGGTGGCTGCCACCGGCTTTGGGTGGCCGCAGGGAATGGTCGCCTAATGATGCTTTGGTAGCTTTATTAAATAATCCGGCTATTGGCGGTAACCGCAGCGCTTTAATTGCACAAACTGCCCCTCCGGGAAACTTATGGTATGGTAAATTATATTACCGTACCCCATTGGGTACAGACCCTGCTTACGTTATCCGTATTGCCGAGTTGTATCTTATCCGCTCGGAAGCGCGTGCGCAGCAAGGAAATTTAATAGGAGCAAACAGTGCGCAGTCTGACTTGAACGCGGTGCGCAGCCGTGCAGGTGTAGCCGCAAGTACTGCCGCTACCTTACCGGATATTTTACTGGCATTGGAGAAAGAGCGCCAGGTGGAGTTTCCGTTCGAGGCCGACCGTTGGTTTAACCTGGTGCGTACAGACCGCGCCCAAACCGTACTGGCATTGCCCGATAAACATTTGTACTTATTCCCAATACCATATAACGAAACATTGGTTGATCCGCAATTGGCCGGAGCAAACCGTAACCCAGGCTATTAATCACTTTAAAAATATCAT
Organism: Mucilaginibacter sp.; assembly: GCF_028288185.1. Taxonomy (GTDB): domain Bacteria; phylum Bacteroidota; class Bacteroidia; order Sphingobacteriales; family Sphingobacteriaceae; genus Mucilaginibacter. The sequence continues at coordinate 23,491 of NZ_JAQBOF010000037.1, forward strand.
CATGAAAAAATTAAGCATCCTTTTTTTAGCGGTAACAGCATTTAGCTATACATCATTTGCACAAAGATCACCCATCACCGTAAAAAAATCAGACACCAGGCATGGGCCCGAAAAAGGCAGCCTGATCATCATCGGCGGTAACGTTGGGTCGCAGCGTGATATCTGGGATAAATTTACAGAACTGGCCGGTGGAAAAGACAAAGCCGTATTGGTAGTGGTAACCACTGCCTCCGGCGACTCAGCAGCTTACGACAAAAAAGACGTTGAAGAAGTAAAGAAACAAACAGGCATTAAAAATGTCACCCTGTTTCATACCAGCGATTTTAAAGAGGCTAACAGCGAAAAATTCATCGCGCCGCTTAAAAATGCTACAGCAGTTTACTTTGAAGGTGGCCGCCAATGGCGCATTGCCGACTCTTATTTAAATACGCTTACTCACCAGGCTTTTATTGACGTATTGAACCGTGGCGGCGTAATAGCCGGCAGCTCGGCAGGTGCAAGTATTTTGGGGTCTTTTCTGTGGAGGGGTGATACCAAAGGCGCGCAAGTGTTGGTAGGCGATCATACGCAGGGCCTGGGTTTCCTTAAAAACTCAGCTATTGACCAACATATCCTAGTGCGTAACCGCGAGTTTGATTTGGTTGATTTCATACGCAAATCGCCGCAGTTGATAGGCATTGGTTTGAACGAAGCCACCGCAGTGTTAGTACAACGCGATACACTGCAGGTGCTTGGTAAATCATACGCGGCTATATATGATTATAACACCATAATAAATAGCGGCGAAAAACATGTAGTAAATGGGCGTGAGGATTTCACCGCGTCAAACGGGCCGTTTTTCTTCCTGAGCGCCGGTCAAAAGTACGATCTGGCTAAAAGACTGGTAATAAAAGAGCCGCGCAAGCCAGGTAAACAAGTAGCGAAAGCAGATGATGATGGTGACGAATAGTTAGATATTGATTGAGCTTGCTTTGAAGTATCAAAGCAAGCTCAATTATAGCCGGGTGACTGAGTGGTGAGGTTTAGGTCTGCAAAACCTTTTACGGCAGTTCGAATCTGCCCCCGGCGTCTACGCTAACCTTATTAAAATTAAAACAATGGGTAAAACTATAACAACCCGCCCACGCTATGAGTGGGCGGAAAAAGAGAAGGACATTTTTCGGTTCTTTTTCATCTTTTTTATTTTGCAGGCGCTGCCGTTAAGTGTCGATATTTTTAAAGTATTATTTGGCTTTAAATGGCTACACATTGGTTATGGCGACATCTTCCAGTTAACCCGCCTGTCGGCCAAGTTTATCCCGGGTGCGGATAGCTTTATCAACTGGATCATCGTTGCCGTAATTGCGCTGATTGGCACACTTGTTTGGGGCAGATCAAAATATAAAGAAATTGATTATAACAAGTTGTACTATTGGTTAAGGGTGATTGTTAGATACCGTTTGGCAATTGGTATTATAGGTTATGGGTTTATCAAATTCTTCCCTTTACAAGCGCCGTTTCCGTCCATCAGTAATTTAAATACAGCTTACGGCGACTTTACCGATTGGAAAATATTTTCGATGAGCCTGGGTATTGTTCCCAACTACGAGTCGTTTTTAGGAGGGGTAGAGATAGTGGCGGGCTTGCTATTGTTTTTCAGAAAAACAGCCACTATAGGGGCCTTGATCATTCTGGTATTTACTGGAAACGTATTTATATCAAACCTGGCTTATGAGGGTGGCGAATATGTATACGCTGTTTACCTTATTAGCTTAGCAATATTTGTATTATCGTTTGACGCGGTGCGGATCTACAATCTGATATCACTTGAGCGGCCTACGCAGCCAGCCAAATTTAAACCTGTTCATACAGGCAAACAACAAACTATCCTATTAGTGTGTAAGAGTCTTGTAATTTTCTTTTTTGTGTTTTTGTATGGATTTAAAACCTATTCGGGATTGCATCATGATCCTTACCAGTTTCCGCGTACGCCCGGTTTGGCAAAAGCAGCTGGCATTTATAATGTGAGCACGTTTAAGATCAACAACAAAGACCTGCCATATTCTGCAACCGACCCTATCCGATGGAAAGATGTAGTGTTTGAAAAATGGGCTACACTAAGTCTACGCTCTAACCGGCCAGTATTGATCGACTCGGCAAATTATGAACAGGTTTTTACAAATGATAAAGATCGAGATTATGAATTGGCAGGATCCGCAGGCAGGCATTATTACAGCTATACTATTGATACAGCTAAGAAGGTTTTGTCTCTGGAAAATAAAAACTCGCATTATAAAGGCGAGAAGCTGACCTTAACCTATACCCGGCCTGATAGTGCTACGATTATCCTTTCGGGACTGGATCAGCATCGCGATTCCATTTATGTGGTATTAAATAAGGTCGATAAAAAATATCCCCTTCAACTGGGCCGCCGTAAGGCTCTTAAACTTTAACAAAAGCATCAACAATATAAATCCTAAATGTTATGTCTTACAAAAAACAAACTTCAGATTATTCTGAATCGATAGATAAAACACCGGCAGCTAAAACGCCATGGTCATGGTACAAAAAGTTTGGATTTCGTGTTCTGTTTGTATTCTTCCTAGCTATGTCTATCCCTTTTACGGGCAGTTGGTACAACAACGTATTTATGTTGGATTGGCTGCATCCGCATTACCGCGACCTTTATGATATAGCCCGCTTTCAACCAAGTTTCCGGTCCATTTTTGGCGGCCAAAGATATGGCGACATCACCGATGCGCCTACCGACAACAATGCACACGGAGGCGATGAAAAGAAAGACGGCAAACGCCATCGTGGCAATGCTGATACCGCGCAGGCGGCAAATAATGGTGGCGAGGGACACCACAAACATCACCACAATAGAGATTTGACAGCAATAGCCGATAATGACAACGATACCGAGGAGCATCATCGCCACAGAGATACAACCGGTGCCGCTTTTGCTAATGATAATCATGGCCTCCGCGACAGGCATCATCGGGATAGCATAACAGCAGATTCTCCTGGCCGTGGGTTGGCTAAAATTGGAGGACAAGGAAATAATAATGACCGGTTAGCTGATGCTTTGCCACCTAAAAGAAATTTTTTAGAAGATTATACCGATTGGGGTATAGCCTTATTAATTGGTATAGCAGGTGCTTTGATCTGGACCATGTTTGATCGTAAAAGTAAATCGTACAACATTTTATATTACTGGATCCGGGTTGTTGTGCGTTACCGCGCAGGTATAGGTATTATTGGATTTGGGTTTACCAAGCTATTCCCAACACAGATGCCATATCCATCATTGGGCTTATTGAATAGTAATTTTGGCGATTTTACTGCACAAAAAATCTATTGGATGTCGGTAGGTATTGTACCGTGGTACCAGGTGTTTGGGGGAGTAGTCGAGATTGCCGCCGGTACGATGCTATTCTTCAGAAAAACTACCACATTTGGCGCAATACTATTAATAGGTGCCCTGGGCGATATCACTTTTGTAAACTATGCTTATGACGGCGGCGTGCATGTATACGCGTTCTATTTTGTATTGCTTGGCCTGTTCATAGCTGCTGATGATTTCCCTAAACTATATAACCTGTTGATATTGGAGCGCTATACCGTTCCGTGCAGGGTTTACCCTGATTTTAAAAAGCCATGGTTAAAGTATACTCGCATTGGCTTGAAGGTGCTTACGTTCATTATCTTTTTTGGTGTATTAACTTATACCGAGGTAATAAACTTTAAGTATGATCCTTATAAGCAGCCATCAACCGCGGGAGTTAAAAAGCTAAGGGGTAATTATTATGTAACCGAGTTTAAAATTAACGGGCAGGATATCCCTTACAACCCGCTTGATTCTACAAGATGGCAGGAGGCGACTTTCGAAAACTGGACAACACTAACCTTTAAAGTAAATCACCCCGTGTTGATAGATCCGTCAAACGGTGGCGGCAGCCCGATGCGGGATATCCAACGCACATTCGAGATCACCGGTGTCGCTGGTGGCGAACGCGCATTTCATTACTATGCTGATACGGTAGATAAAGTCCTTTATCTGCAGGATAAAAACGTCATAGCCGCAAGGGGAGGCAGAGGTGGCCGCAGGAGTGGTGCAAAACGCAATGACGGCGACAAACCAAAGGAAGACAACTGGATAAGTAAAACGGCTTGGCAGCATATTGGCAGCGAAAAAAACATGATCGACAAACGCGCATGGTCGACCAGGAGAGACAGAGAGTTTGCCGCCAAACAACGCGAACCAAAAAGAAACCGTATGGTATTGAAGTATGATACTACCGACGGTTCAAGAGTAATTTTGTCGGGTATTAACGAACGTAAAGATTCTATTTATGTAGTGCTTGATCGTTATGACCGTAAATATGTATTACCGAAAAGTACTTTAAGCGCGGGTAAATATTAATAGGGCGTAGCTATGCTAACAAAGATCATTAAGACGAAACTTACAGCCATTTTTAGCGGAGTGATATTAATCAGTTTGCTGGCATTTAAAGACAGGGCATTACACCAATCATTCCAAATACAAGCCGGCGACACTACAAAGTGGCCGGCCAGGTTTGGTTTTGGCTATACCCCTACCGCGCAAGAAATAACGGCGTGGGATATAGATGTGCGGCCAGATGGTAAAGGTTTACCCAAAGGGCAGGGTGATGTGGAAAAAGGCAAAGGTTTATATACTTTAAAATGCGCTTCCTGTCATGGTGCAAACGGAGTTGAAACGGGTGCTAAACTACCCGGTCCAGCTTTGGTAGGTGATACAGCGGCCAAAAGTAAACCTAAAACCATTGGCAATTACTGGCCCTACGCCACTACGTTGTTTGATTATGTGCGCCGGGCTATGCCTTATAACCAACCCGGCTCGTTGACAGATAATGAGGTTTACAGCATAACCGCTTACCTGCTTAACGCCAATAAAATAATCAAGGCAGGTGCGGTACTAAACGCTCAAAACCTGCCTAAAATAATTATGCCCGCAAAAAAGCTATTTATAATGGACGATCGTAAAGGAGGGCCCGAAGTTAAATAATGAAAAAGAGCGATGAAAAACACACGGTATCAACTCCAACCAAAATAAGCCGCCGCGCTTTATTAGGTGGTATGGTTGCTGCCGCGATTTTACCAGTTAATACATTTGCCGGCTATGTGCAAACTAGTACGCCTGCTTTATCCGGGCCGGGTGACGACCCTATCAAAATACCGGGTCCCGGTCCGAGCCCGGTTGGTAAACGGTCGCCATTTGAGAACCCGGTACGTAAACCATCCGATATATCCTCGCGCACGCCTTTGCAGGATATGTATGGCACCATTACGCCTGCCGATCTGCATTATGAACGCCATCACGCAGGTGTGCCGGTAATTGATCCTGCAAAACATGAGCTGCTTATACATGGACTGGTGGAAAGGCCCATAAAATTTACCATGGCCGATCTGAAAAGGTTTCCATCGGTTACCCGTATTTGCTTTTTAGAATGCGCGGGTAATTTCCGCACAGGTAAAGAGGAGTTGACACCACAGGACGTATTAGGCTTAACTAGTCAAAGCGAGTGGACTGGCGTAATGTTATCAACTATATTCCGAGAAACAGGGATTAGTCCAAAAGCCAAATGGTTTTTAGCCGAAGGATCAGATGCTACAGTTATGGCCCGCAGTATACCTATTGCCAAAGCCTGGGATGATGCAATGATAGTTTACGCCCAAAATGGCGAAGCTATGCGGCCCGAACAGGGATATCCCATAAGACTGCTGTTGCCGGGCTTTGAGGGCAACATGAATATTAAATGGTTAAGGCGGATAGAATTATCAGACGAACCTTACATGACCCGCGAAGAAACCTCTAAATATACCTACCCTGTAAAAGACAAGATAAGGATGTTTAGCTTTGAAATGGATGCACGTTCCATAATTACGTACCCATCTTATCCGCAAAAAGTAGAACGCGGCTGGATAGAGATCCGTGGCATAGCCTGGAGTGGCAGGGGCAAAATAGTAAAGGTTGAAGTAAGCACCGATGTCGGAAAAAGTTGGCAGTTTGCAAACTTACAGGGGACAATACTAAGCAAGGCACACACATACTTTAGGCATTTGTGGAACTGGAACGGTGAGGCGACAGAAATATTAAGCCGCGTTACAGATGAAACAGGCTATCTACAACCCACTTTAAAACAATTAATTGAAGCCCGCGGAACGGCCTTAGGCGGGTACCATATGAACCCTGTTACCGCGTGGCAAATAAAAGGAAATGGTACTGTTTTATTTAAAGTTGAAAGCTAGATAGGAGATAATAGGTAAGAGAATTATTACACGAACCTATTATCTATTAAATCCATATAATTAATAGATAATAATATATTTGCAACGCAGATGAGTTTTAAAAATCAAGATTATGATGCTGTAGTAGTTGGTTCGGGCCCTAATGGGCTTGCCGCGGCTATATTGTTGCAGCAACAAGGGTTGTCTGTGCTTTTACTAGAAGGGAAAGATAAAATTGGCGGTGGTTTACGTACCGAAGAATTGACGTTACCCGGTTTTTTTCATGATGTCTGCTCGGCGGTGCATCCAATGGCGGCGGCGTCTCCGTTCTTTGAAAGTTTACCTTTACGGCAGTTCGGGCTGGAATATATTTACCCGGATGTTGCTGCTGCGCACCCGTTTGATGATGGTACGGCAGCAATACTGCGAAAGTCTGTCGAAAAAACTGCGATATCATTAGGAGCGGACAAAGACGCATATTTAAAATTGATCGGTCCACTTGTTAAATCGTGGCCCAAAATATCGGCGGATGTTTTAAGGCCGCTGAGCTTTCCCTCTCATCCAATTGATACAGCTTTGTTTGCACTGAATGCTTTAGCCCCGGCAACACACCTGGCTAAACGGTTTAAAACCGAACAAGCCAAAGCATTATTCGCCGGAATGGCGGCACACAGTATCCAGTCGCTAAGCAATATCGCATCATCCGCAATCGCATTGGTATTAATAGCTAACGGACATTTGAAGGGTTGGGCCATCCCGATGGGCGGTTCAAAAAATATAGCCAAAGCGTTGGTAGATTATTTCATCAGCCTTGGTGGGGAGATAGAAACCAATACTTATATAACATCCCTTGACCAATTGCCATCGGCAAAAGCTGTTTTGTTTGATGTAACACCCAGGCAGCTACTAAAAATAGCCGGGCATAAATTCTCTAATATCTACAAATGGCAATTGGAGCGCTATTGTTACGGGATGGGCGTATTTAAAGTGGATTGGGCATTGGCCGATACTATCCCTTTTACGGCTTATGGAGCGGGTACAGCCAGCACAGTACACATTGGCGGCTCTTTAAATGAGATAGTAAGCAGCGAACAAGATAGCAGCGATGGCATTCATCCTGTTAAGCCTTTTGTATTGTTAACGCAACCCTCAGTATTTGACGATACCCGCGCACCTAAAGGAAAGCATGTAGCATGGGCCTATTGTCATGTACCCAATGGTTCAACAAAAGATATGACCGAACGCATCGAAAAGCAAATAGAACGTTTTGCACCGGGTTTTCGCGAACGGATACTTGGCAGGCATACCATCAATACCGAGCAATTAGAACAATACAATCCTAATTATATAGGTGGCGATATTAATGGAGGGATAATAGATATAAAACAATTGTTTACAAGGCCGGCGTTGCGCAGATCGCCATATCGCACGTCTGCAAAAGGGATCTACATTTGCTCGTCATCAACACCTCCGGGTGGCGGGGTACATGGTATGTGTGGGTATAATGCCGGTAAGCGTGCCTTAAAGGATATTTTTAACATCGAAATTAAATAACATCAATAAATATAATAACCAATAAACTAATTAATCTTAAAACCGAAATAACTGATATGACAACAAATGATAGTGAAACATCTGGTATAAAATCTTCCGGCTGGAAGGAATTCTGGTCGAAGGAAGACTGGTGGGCAGTTTGGCTTGGCCTGGGCATCGTTTGCCTGGCATATATCTTTTATCTGGCCGGCTCCAGCATTTCATGGATTGCGGTGGCTCCGGCCAAATGGTCAACCCTGTCACAATTGGCTACACAATTTTCAAAGAACGGCATTAAGTATGTTGCTTTGCTCGCTGCTTGCTTAATTGTTTTTACTACTGTGGTTTCCTTTGTTGGGCAAAAGCCGAAGGCATTTATTCCATCTTTCATTTTTATATTTATATTTTCAACAATTATCTACGTCCTTGGTAGCTGGGATCAGGCCAATCGATATAACCTGGAACCGCCGCTGATGGCTCTTGCGCTAGGATTATTTATTTCAAATGTGATTGGATTGCCCCGTTGGCTGGATGCAGGGTTCCGCGTTGAATTTTTTATTAAATTGGGCATTGTATTGCTAGGAGCCACTTTGCCTTTTACGCTAATAATATGGGCCGGGCCGGTGGCTATTTTACAAGCTTCAATTGTTTCGTTAGTTACCTTTTTAACAATATTCTTTGTTGCCCGAAAGCTGGGTCTTGACCACCGGCTGGCAGCCGTATTGGGGGCAGGTGGTGCTGTTTGTGGGGTTTCAGCCTCAATAGCAGTTGCCGGAGCTGTACGGGCTAAAAAAGAACATCCGCCAATTGCTATAAGCTTGGTGGTATTTTGGGCTATCATTCTTATTTTCCTTTTGCCGTTGGTTTCACGTGTGCTTCACCTGCCTACAGGGGTAGCCGGTGCGTGGATCGGCACTTCTGAATTTGCGGACGCTGCCGGCTTGGCTGCCGCCCAATCTTATGGTAATTTAGCTGGAACACATTTAGGCATTTCAGGCACAGCAGAACAGGCACTTGCCTCATATACGCTGATCAAAGTTATTGGGCGGGATATTTGGATCGGTATCTGGTCGTTAGTATTGGCACTTATTTCAGTCACAGTTTGGGAACGTTCAGAAACCAATTCAAAAGTTCAAATTGGCCAGATATGGTGGCGCTTTCCTAAATTCGTGATCGGGTTTCTCATCGCTTCGGTGCTTACGACATTGATCGTCCATGGAAATACGCTGGCTGATTATAATAAATTAGTTAAACCATCACTCATCATACCGATCACAGCATTACGTACCTGGGTATTCACCTTTAGTTTCTTAAGTATCGGATTGACAACGCGATTCCGTGAATTAGCTGCTGCCGGTACCAAACCCTTTATCGCATTCACTTGCGGAGTTATTGTAAACGTGGCGTTGGGATACGTCTTGTCAATAATCGTTTTCGGTCATTACTGGTCTGCTATTGTGACGCACTAACGCATGAAAATTTTTGATTCACTTCAACTGGGGAAAAGTATCGGTGCGACTTGTCAAAAGTGCGCCTATTTCCGAAATGACCCCGCTGTTATTGAAGATGCTTATCCCGGACTCACGATCATGAGTTCGGGGTTTGCTTCGGTCCGAGATCAGGATGGTTTCTGCGATTACAATGAACTTTATCTTTCCGCAGGGGATAGTTGTCCACATTTTGTGTCCCGAACGTCTGAGTTTGATCAGGGGGACAAAACAATAATTGATTAACCGACTATTAGGTATTCAGCCTTTGTTATAGCTGTTATCGTCTTGTCTCTTGAAGTTCAAATATTAGCGATAGCTTGCATATCCTCCAAAAAGTTCGAGATTTGACCCGTTCCGTCTACCGAACGAGGACAATGCAATGAAACTATTATTATATAATAGCGTTCATTGCATTTTTCATTTACATCACTTACAATAATCTTAATTTTGTAGCTATTTGTGTTCGAGTCCTATTCCCCCAACCGAGCGGGAGTATATATAACAGGCTGGTAATTCCTTGTTCTTAACTCATAACTGATTGTTAATCAATATCATTCCAAATGTTTTTTAGAAAATTCTTGGTTCGATTAGAGGAATTTTAATATGGAAAACTAGTAGATGAGGACATAATTAATAACTAAAGTCCGCAAACAGTTACATTTGTGATTTGAATATTGCGGAGTTAATAATAATCTGCATAAACGAAATCAGGATGGGTTGTTGCCGGCCGGAAAAACTAAAAGAAGTTTTCGTTGTTAACCGCTTAATCTATTATTAATCATCATCATTTATGAGGCCTTCGGCAAGTATCACTGACGCAGCCTTGCTATTTTATCGTTAATAAACCATGTTAAGCCACGATGATTTTCAGCGGGTCCATGATCACAGCGCCAACGGGGTGATCGCCATGGATAAGGACGGGCGGATCGTTTACGCCAATCCTAAAGCTATCAGGGAGTTTTTTCCAGTGACGGATTACAAGGGTCAGGCGGTGGAACACTTCTTTAAGGGCCCGGTAAAGCCGGTTCTTGCTGACGATGAGTTTATGGTACTTGATACAAGTGGTGAGGCGACCGATGTGTTGATCAGCTCCACAGTGTTCACCGATGAGGCACAAGTGAGCCTGACCTATTGGTTTATACGCAATATCAGTGTACTTAAAAAAAAGGAAGACCTGCTGGCTTATCTCAATACTGCGACAGCGGAATTATCGCGGGCAAGAGATACAAAGGGGGCGCTGGCCAGGATCTCTGGCCTGATCGTACCTAAGTTTGCGACCTGGTTCAGCATCGACCTGATCAAAGATGGCCAGTTTGAAGAACTGGTGCTGGCGCATGAAGACCCTGATATGATCAGCTGGGCCAGGGAATACCGCGACATTTATCCGATTGACCTGGCTAGTGATAGCGGCACGGCCAGGGTAGTCAAGACCGGCGAACCCAGTTTGATCCCGGTAATTACAGAACAAATGGTACGGGCTTCGATCACAGACCCTGTTCAGTTAGCAGCTATTTTACGGATGAACCTGCAATCGGTCATTACTGTGGCGATCTATACCAAAGAAATTATTAGTGGTGTCATCAGCTTTGTGTCTTCCGAGACCGGGCATTATTATGACGCCGCCGACCTGCGTTTCGCGCAGAACCTGGCCAATCATATCGGGCTGGCGCTGGAAAACGCGCGGCTGAACGAACAACTGGAAAAAACACAGGCGCAGTTGCAATCGGCGCTGTCTTCAGGGCTGGTTGGTACATGGAAGTTTGATATTGAGAACGATATCCTATTCCCCGATGAGAACCTATCCCGAATGTTCGGCGTGGACTACCCGCCCAACGGCTGCAAGCAGGCCGACCTGAGCAGCAAAGTACATCCCGATGACCGCACATTGATCGATCAGCAGCGAAAGGACGCCATCCGCCTGGGCGACCAGTACGAGACCGAATACCGGGTGATCGTAAATGGGGCGACGCGCTGGTTTTTTGCGCGCGGGCAAACCGAACACAATGCCGGGGGTAAACCTTCGGTCTTCACCGGGGTAATCATCGATGTGACTGAGCGCAAGGCTGCCGAATTGGCCTTAAAGGAAAGCGGTGAACTGTTCCGCTTCCTGGCCGATGCCATACCTCATAAGATATGGACCTCAGATCCGGAAGGCCATGCAACCTATTATAATCAGGGCTGGTATGATTATACGGGCGTTTCCGATTTTGAAAAGTTAAGGGAACATATCTGGGATATTTTGCATCCGGAAGATCGCGCCATAGCGGCAGTAGCCTGGCCTGAAGCCATAAGGCGTGGGGAAGAGATGGTCGTTGAACAACGCCTCCGCCGGCGTGACGGTGAGTACCGCTGGCATCTATCGCGGTATTCAGCACACAAAGGCGCTGACGGTAAGATCCAGTTATGGGTAGGCACGAGCACGGATATACATGAGCAAAAGCAAAACGAGCAGCGAAAGGATGAGTTCCTGTCTATCGCCAGCCATGAACTGAAAACACCGCTGACCAGCATCAAGGCATTTAACCAATTGATGAAGCGGACGAAAGATGAGGAGCGCCTTACTGGTTTTATCGACAAATCCGCTGAGCATATTTACCGGTTGGAAAGACTGATCAATGACCTGTTGGATGTGACGAAGATCAACGCGGGGAAGATGAATTATGCGATGGAACCGTTCCTGTTCAGCCAGTTGCTCCGGGACAGTATTGCCAATATGCAGTATAATGCGACCCATGAACTTATTTTGGAAAGCGCTCCGGACGTCACTTTCACTGGCGACCGGCTACGGCTGGAGCAGGTGATGAATAATTTCCTGACTAATGCGGCTAAGTATTCGCCAGACGGGACGACAATCATTGTGAACGGTAAACTGGAGGATAATGGCATTATCGTTTCTGTACAGGACTTTGGGATCGGGATCGCGCCGGAAAACCTGGATAAACTGTTCGACCGGTATTACCGGGTGGATAATACAGCCATGCGGTTTGAGGGCTTAGGCCTGGGCCTGTTTATTTCTTCGGAAATATTAAAGCGCCACCAGGGCAGTTTCTGGATCGAGAGTGAATTGGGTAAAAGTTCGACTTTCTATTTCCGGCTGCCTTTGGCCGCAAATGCAGCGCTTGCGCCAGTCATCCAAACAGAAACGAATTACCAGGACAGTAAAATTACGATCAATTATATAAAAGAATTTGGCCGTATGGAGGTGGACTGGACGGGATTCCAGGATATGGAATCGGTTAAACATGGTTGCCTGTTGATGCTGGATTATTTGACCAACACGCGCTGCGACCGAATCGTAAATGATAATACCAACGTTCAGGGCAATTGGTCGGACGCGGTGGAATGGGTGGGCAATGAATGGTTCCCCATGATGGAAAAAGCCGGGTTAAAGTATTTCGCGCATCTTTTTTCACCCAGCACCTTCAGCCAGCTTTCAGCAAAAAAAAGCATTGACATCATGGCGGGTATTATCACGACGCAATATTTCACAGATATCGAACTGGCCAGGGAATGGATCGACAGCCGGCCGCCAAAACATTAATGATCGGCTGCATCCGGGAGGCGGACCGGACCTGGCCGCTGACGATGGAATTCGGCATAGTTCATGGTATAACGAATTCCTGCTCGAATTTGCGGAAAGCCATAACGTTTCGGTGATCCAGGATATCCCGGCTTCCGCTACACACTGGACAATGTGAGGAGCGACCTGGTCTACCTGCGTTTTCATGGTCCCGGCGGTAAATACCGCGGTACTTATTCAGAAGATGTGTTACAGGAATACAGTTACTATCCGGAAATGGCAGAAAGAAGGTAAAACCGCCTTTGTTTATTTTAACAACACAATGGGCAATGCGGTACAGAACCTGGCGACCTTAAATACCTTCGTCCAGCAGGCGTGAGGTCAAGGTCGCGCAAACCGCGAAAACAATATGAGCCGGCACCAGCTGGATATAGTAATTGGTAAAATCTATCCAGGGCGGCGCAGGATGTGCTTTCAGCGTTGCTTTCCAGACCAGTACAGCCAGTGTGCCGCTCAAAGCCCCGAGGATGAAACCATTGGCAACGGTCTTTTTGATCTTCCCCGTTTTCCATAATTCCCGGTACACCAATACAAATAGCCATCCTACCGCGTAATGGGCACCCCACCCGGCCAGTTGCGTCGCCCGTTTAGAATTTCCAGGCATCATCCGGTGGATCATCGTGCCCAGATGCTCCGGTTCGCTGAAATTCTTATCCGCTGCCATTGAAACCAGGTAACTGAACAGGGTCATCATCGTTGTCCCGGCGGTTGCCGAAAGTAAGGTATTCGCTGCTTTATTCATGAGATTTCGCTTTAATTTGTTCCAGTCCACGGGTTGCAGGCCCGGCCAGGACTTTACCGTCAATATCAAACCGTGCGCCGTGGCAGGGACAGTCCCAGCTTTTTTCTTCGCCGTTCCAGTTGACGATACAACCTGCGTGCGTGCACACCGGGTTCAGGCTATGTAATTGGCCGCTCTCATCTTTATAAGCAGCGACTTTTTCACCATCCACTTCGACTACCTTACCCGTACCGGGGCTGAGCCTTTTCACCGAATCGGTTTCATGCACCTTAAACCGGTCGGCTACAAAATGGTAAGCCACATCTGCGTTCTCCTTTACAAACTCGGCAAACCCATCGATGGGTTTGATACGGGACGGGCTGAACACTTTTTCGTATTTTGTCTTTTTATCCAAAATAAGATCAGATAAAATTTTAGCGGAAATGCTGCCCAGCATCATGCCATTGCCGTTAAAACCTGTGGCGCAATAGATCCCGTCAATATGCCCTATATAGGGCAACCCGTCCACCGGGATATAATATTGGGAAGACCACCTGTAATCAACCGAAGCTACTTTATAATATTTGCGCACGTATCTTTCCAGGCTGGCAAAAGCTTTTTCCGGGTCGTCATGGCCCGTTTTATGATCATTACCGCCGACCAGCAGATATTTTTGACCGTCTATAATATGTGTCCTGAAATAGTGGTAAGGCTCCTGCAAATCATAGATCAGCGCGTGGGGATAATTCTCATCTTTTAACTTCACGCCCAATACATAACTCCGGTAGGGCGCACAGCGGAAACTAAAAATGGTAATACCTGGCGGTACGTGGGTAGCGTAAATGACTTTTAAGGCTTTGAAAGTTTGGTCGCCCGATTTAGCCAAATGTATTTTATTTTCAATTTTGACCGAATCGATACGTGTATGTTCCAGCACCTGCCCGCCGGCCTTGCCGTAGCCTTTTTGCAGGCCTTGCAGATATCTCAGCGGATGGAACTGTGCCTGGTTCTCCATCACGACACCCATCTGATGCGGTACCGGTATAGGCACCTCATCCGTATAAGTACAATCCAAACCCACCTCGCGCATTCCTTTGCAAAGATCTTCGAGTTGTTTCACCTGGCCCTCAGTTTCAGCGTAGACATAACTTTTTTTGATGGCGAAGTCGCAGGCTATTTTATACGTTTTGATATTTTCTTTGATAATGGCAAAGCCCTCATTGACCGCATCAGCAAATAATTGCGCGCCCTCCTTGCCAAACGCGCTTTGCGCTTCGGTGTAGGTTGTATCAGCGAAGGTATTGATATGGGCACTTGTGCCGGCGGTGGTGCCAAAGCCAATGGTTTCTGCTTCGATCAGTAAACATTTTTTTCCGGCATTTTGTAGCATCAGCGCGGAGGTCATGCCGGTAATCCCACCGCCTATGATCAGTACATCATAGACGGTTCGCGGATCAGCGGTTGAGTTGGTTTTTATTGGTGTTAATCCGCTCTGCCACGGGCTTTCATGTACTCCGTCACGCGCGATAATTTGATCTTTTCCGGTTGCCATATACCTACTACAAACCGATAACCGTACTGTTTTTGAATATTTTATAATTAATTAAACAATATAATTTCTCTCCAGTTAATTAAAGACATTAAAAACTAAATTCTACTTATGAAAGCAGCAGTATTCCATAAACCCGGCGATATCCGCTATGATACCGTCGAAGACCCGCGTATCGAGCAGGACACGGATGTCATCTTAAAAGTTACCTCCACCGCTATTTGCGGTTCCGATCTGCACATCCTCAGTGGCGGCGTACCGCAACCCAAACCGATGGTGATGGGCCATGAGTTTATGGGCATTGTCGAAGAAGTGGGCAAGGAGGTGACCAAATTAAAAAAAGGCGACCGCGTGGTGGTGCCTTTCCCGATTGCCTGCGGGCATTGTTTCTTTTGTACACACGGCGCTTCACCAAGCTGTGAGAATTCCAATTATAAACATTATGGCCCGGACGGCGATATGACTGACCAAAAGGGTGCTGCGCTTTTTGGTTATACAGATCTGTACGGCGGTTATTCCGGCGGGCAGGCGGAATATGTTCGGGTGCCCTATGCGGATATCAGCCCGCGGGTGGTGCCGGATAACATGACGGACGAGCAGGTGCTATTTTTGACCGACATATTTCCAACCGGCTGGTCGGCTATTGATTGGGCGCAACTGAAGGGTGGCGAGGTAGTTGCCATTTTTGGTTCCGGCCCTGTTGGCCTCATGGCGCAGAAAGCCGCCTGGATCAATGGTGCGAGCCGCGTGATCGCGATAGACCCGCTGAACTATCGCCTGGAAAAAGCGAAAGCAGTCAACAAAGTGGAAACACTGAACCCGCATGAAGTAGATGTGGTGGAAGCTATCCGTGCGATGACAGGTGGCCGTGGTGCCGACGTTTGCGTAGATGCGGTAGGCTTTGAGCCGGAACGGGATATTCTCGATAAAGCGAAAGCGCTATTCAATTTCGAAGTAGGCAGTATGAAAGTACTGGATATGGCCTTTAAGGCCGTGCGCCGGATGGGTACGGTGTCCATTATGGGTGTCTACGGCTCGACTTATGATAATTTCCCGCTGCACCGGGTATTTGATAAAGGCATTACGCTCAAAATGGGCCAGGCGCCGGTATTGAATTATATCGACCACCTGATCGAGCTGGTGAAAACAGAAAAAGTGGTGCTGGATGATATCATCAGCCATACCCTGCCCCTTAGCGAAGTGACCCATGGTTACGAGATCTTCGACAAGAAAAAAGATGATTGCGTGAAGGTGGTACTGAAACCCTGGGAGCAGCAAAAACCAACCGAAAACAAAGAGCCAATAAAGATTGAAAACTAATCATTAAAACATATTCCTATGTCCAATCAACAAAAAACAGCCTAAATAATATAAGCAATGAACGAAGAACATAAAATGACCCGGCGGCAGGTAGTCGCCGGCTTAGGAACCACGTTGGCGGCCGTTGCGGTATCGCCAGTATTAGGAGGAACTACCATGGAAAAACCGTTAGACGCGGGCGCTGCAAAGATCAGCGACCCGACTAAAATTCACCCGAAACCGCCTTTTAAAAGCCAGCCCCAGCCCTGGCCAGGTTTGCAAAGTAAAATGGACCCGGTGCCTGATTGCGGGGAAACCAGTTATAAAGGCTCAGGCCGTTTAACGGGAAGAAAAGCATTGATCACCGGCGGCGATTCCGGCATGGGACGTGCAGCCGCTATCGCCTATGCCCGCGAGGGGGCCGATGTCGCGATCAATTATTACCCGAGCGAAGAACAGGACGCCCAGGAGGTAATCGCCCTGATCAGGAAAGAAGGCCGCAAAGGCATTGCCATACCGGGCGACCTGCGCAGTGAAGCTTTTTGTAAGGAACTGGTGCAGAAAGCGATCAGCGGTTTGGGCGGACTGGATATTATTGTTAATAATGCAGGCAGGCAGCAATCTATCAATTCCATCATGGATGTTACCACCGAGGAGTTTGACGCTACGATGAAAACCAATATTTATGCGCCGTTCTTTATTATCCGTGAAGCCTTGCCGCACCTGCCGCCGGGTTCGGCCATCATCGGTACCACTTCCGAGCAGGCATATGATCCTTCACCGGATCTGTACGCCTATGCACAAACCAAGGCCGCTACTATGAATTATGTAAAATCGCTGGCTAAACAATTAGGCCCGAAAGGCATCCGGGTGAACGGCGTAGCACCGGGGCCGATCTGGACGGCTTTGCAGATCAGCGGCGGCGCGCAGCCGGAAAAACAGCAAATGTTTGGCAGCTGGACCATGCTGGGCAGGCCGGGCCAACCCGCGGAGCTGGCTTCTATTTATGTACAGTTAGCAGCTGCCGATGCCAGTTTCGCCAGCGGACAGGTTTATGGTTCATCAGGTGGTGTAGGACAACCTTAATCTGACAGTGATGAAAAAAATAACATTCCTATTTCTGTTATGCTTTGGCAGACTTGCTGTCAAAGCACAGATTCCCCAGCCCGACCCGGATACGACGGCCAAACATTTTTTGATTGTGGCGAGTATCAAAAACTTACAGGAAGTTAGCGCGGGTGAACAAGCGCTGCAAAAAGCGAAACAACCGGAGGTCCGTGCCTTCGCGCAAATGATGATCCAGGATCACGGGCAGTCGGAACAACAACTGCTTGCATTAGCAAAAAGGCGGGGGATTAGTTTACCGCCCGCCGCGACCGGCGGGATTAAGCCCGACCGGCTATTGGCCGGCGCGGCTAACTTCGATTCCGCCTATGTCCATGCCATGTCCGCAGGCCACGGCAATACGGTACAAATGTTCGGGAACTATGCCACCACAGGCAAGGACCCTGCCGTACGTGTCTGGGCGCAACAGGTGCTCCCCATCTTAAAAATGCATTTGGAACATATTAAAACCATTGAAAAACAATTAAAATAAAAATACCATTTAAGTCGAAAGGGTAAAAGCAGGCCTTATTGGTCTGCCTTTACCTTTTTCACTGATCAACTCATCGAATGGAAAGCAACCCGGTTGCCCTCGGTGTCGATAAAACGCCCCATAAAACCGTTCGGCCCAAGAGATGTCTTCGGCATAATGATCTTGCCGCCGGCAGCTTCCACTTTGCCCAAGGGAGTGTCCAGGTCCTCGCCGCCGTTCAGGTAGATTAATGCGCCTTGCTGTGACGGTTCAAAACCTTCCTCTTCCGAAATACCGCCGCCGATCTCGCCGTTCTGCATGTCCGCCGGGAACATCGCGTATTTCATATCGGGAAAAGGCGTGATCATTTCGATGCCCAGTACCGCTTCATAAAAGGTTTTCGCCCGCGCTAAATTTTTGGCTGGAATTTCAAACCAGTTGATTGCATGTGCCATAATTTGATGATTGAAAATTAGTAGGTAATAAATTTAACTGTTTTAATGAGGACTGTCAATGTCCATTTTTATTGGTCAAATTGTTTTTTGTAGAGTTCCATCATGGTGCCCCAGCCCTGATCCATACTTTCCACCGTTTTGCCATTACCCAATTTTTGCAGGTCCTTGTGCTCAAATTTCACGCGGGTGGTATTTGGTCCTTCCGGAATAAACTCTACCACAACTTCAGTAATCAGGTCAGGGTCGCACTTAAAGTCCCCATTGATCTGCCAGGCCAGTACGAACAGGTCATAAGGCTGATAGGTGAGCACATAACCGACATTGGCTTCACTCCCATCGGTATGTTTGGTATACCAGCGTCCGTTCACATAAGGTTCTACCACAACTTCGGTCATATCCGAAGTGCCGATATGGTGGCTCCGTGGCCACCAGAGGTCCATTTTGTTAGTGAATACTTCAAAGGCGGTCTGCTGCGTAGCCTGTACCGTAAGTTCTTTTTTGATTGAAGTTAAATTGATGGTTTGCATATAATTTTATAAGGTTATTGTTTTTTGTCATTTTCGGCCGCTTCAGACAGCGCTTTAAAATTGGCCAGCGCATCATCCCAGAATTTATCCAGGTAGTCCCG
Organism: Mucilaginibacter sp.; assembly: GCF_028288185.1. Classification (GTDB taxonomy): domain Bacteria; phylum Bacteroidota; class Bacteroidia; order Sphingobacteriales; family Sphingobacteriaceae; genus Mucilaginibacter. The sequence continues at coordinate 42,574 of NZ_JAQBOF010000037.1, forward strand.
CATCGCTAAAATCCCCTCCCTATTTAGTTCATAAATATTTTTATTGCCTTCTGTTTTCAGCGAGATCAGTTTGGCTTCTTTCAGTACTTTTAAATGCTGCGATACGGCGGGACGGCTGATGGGCAGTCCATCCGCGATAGCCACCACCGCCAAAGGCCGGTCATGTAATTTTTCGAAGATCGCCCGGCGGGTCGGGTCGCCCAAGGCGTTAAAGGCATGTTCGCTTGTACTCATAATCGTAAACTTAATGGTAAGTATTAACTTACCGTAAGTGCAAGCTTACTAACTATTTCATAAACGTCAAGTTTTTTTTGAAAATATTTTTGGATATGCCTTTAAATGAATGATCCTTATATTTGCAGTATGGCAAAGCTTTTTATTGTTGGGATACCCAAGGACATGCAGGAGATCGAACTGGTCGAAATGTTCAGTGCGCATGGAATTGTCAATACCGTAACGATCGTCACTGACCAGAACACCGGCGGTAGTAAAGGTTACGGCTTCATCACCATGACCGATGAGGCCGGTGCCCAGAGGGCGATCCAGGCGATAGATGGGATAACGATTGACGACCGCACGATCAGTGTCAGGCTGGCCGAAGAAAAAGCGACAGCAAAACCAGCCGCCAGCCCGCATCCCCAACAACGAAGCCAGCCCGCTCCGCCGCGCCGCGAAAACCGTACCGAAGCGCCGAAACCCAAACGTCCCCGCCGGCCGCTGTAATCCGGTTAAACATTTCTTAACCCGCATTGTTATACCCAAAAGGAGGTTTTATGCCCTGGTATAACGGAGATTACCCGCCATCTTATAAGAACCAACCTAAGAAGATACGGGATAAGGCGGTTGAGATTGCGAACGAAGTCTTGAAAACAACCGGCAACGAAGGTGAGGCCATTGCTACCGGCCTGAAACAGGCGCGACTGCATTTTGCTAAGGAAAAAGCCGCGAAAATAAAGGATTGAGTTATGCCCTCAGCCATCATCGCCGCATATGATTATGATGTCGCCACGGAAACGCTGACGATTCGCTACCATTCGGGAAAGGTTTATCATTACCGGCAAGTACCTGAAAAAGTTTTCAAGGAAATGCGCTCCACGATGGTCAAGGGCATTTGGTTTAACCGGCATATCAAGGGTAAATATCCCTTTGAAGAAGTAACGCCCGGGCTTCAACAGGGAAACCTTTTCGAAGACGACACAGGATAGCCACTAGGCTATTACCATTTTACCGGGACGCAGGATGACCCGCGAATTCATCGATAATACCTTAACGTGTAAGTTCAGCGGCTTTCGGCGTTTCCTTTCCGATTCTTTTGTCCCGATGCGAGATGAGTTCGCAGATTTGGATGGCCGAGGTTTCAAAATCTTCATGGTTATCGCTAAGCAGCAGCCAGGCGGTATCGAATACTTCTTCTTCGTTAAATACAAAATCGGTGATGGCCGGTAGATCAGCTTTGAGACTGGTGTGATGTTCTCGCCTTGTTGATAGCCAAACGCCGTTATGATGAATGTTTTTATTAACCTTACGAAAGATCAATACGATCTTTTTCTCCCAGTAAATATAATACATGCCGATAGCAAGCTTGATCACCACACCAGCCGGTAAATAGTCCAGCAAGAAGTCAAAGGGCATCGGTCTTTTCATAGACGTATTTATAATGGACGCCTTGGCCGTTTGGCTTTTGGTGCAGCGTTCCGGTGATCAGGGCGGCGTGGAGCAGGGCTGTTAGTCACTGGTTTTACGTTTTTATCCTCCGCGAAGCGGACACTAATCGTCCGGCTGTCGATGCTGACGCCATCGAATGCCGCAATCGCCCTCTGGGCACCGGCCTCGTCAGTCATCGTGATAAAACCGTAGCCTTTACTACTGCCGGTGTTTTGGTCAGTGACGATAGTTACGGTATTAACAATTCCATGCGCACTGAACATTTCGACCAGTTCAACCTCCTGCATGTCTTTCGGAAAACCGACAATGAATAATTTTGCCATAGCTGCCGCAAATATACAAATGGTTATGAATGTACGATGTAGTCAGCATCAACCTTTTAAAATTACAACGGGTGTGACCGCATCGTTAACGACAATACCTACGTGCAGGGGAACTGGTAGGATGCAGTGAATTGAGTAGGCAATGGATGGCTTCCGTGATGGAGCAGGCGGGCCTAAAGTATTCGCGCATATCTTTTCGTCAAGCACATTCAGTCAATTATCAGCCAAAAAAAGCATTATATCATGGTAGGGATCATCACGACACAATATTTTACGGATGTTGAATTGGCGCGGAAATGAATCGACATACGGCCGCACTGATTATTTTCTCCGCTCCACCCCGTTTATTATTACAAATTTATATCATATTTGATGACAACAAATCCGGAGTAATTACTGTTTAACAGCTACTATATATCAGCACAATTTATTATGCTTAAAGGTAATATTACCAAGTCAGGGGGAAGTCGGCCGGAAGGTCACTATCAACCGCCCGGTGAAATATTTGACAATTTGCCGGTAGCGATTTACACATGCGACCACGTGGGCTATATTACTTCCTATAACCAGGCGGCCGTAAAGCTCTGGGGCCGCGCGCCCCAAATTGGCCGCGACCTGTGGTGCGGCTCCTGGAAAATATTTTCGATCGATGGTACGCCTATTTCGTTAGATGACTGCCCTATGGCCCGCACGCTAAAGACCGGCATCGCCATCGCAGGCGAAGAAATTATTGTGCAGCGGCCGGACGGACAGCAAGTGCCGGTGCGGGTTTTTCCAACGCCTGTATTTGACGGCAAGGGAATCATGACCGGCGCTTCCAATACGTTGATCGACCTGACCGAACAGAAAAGCAGCGATGGAGAAAAGACCAGGTGGGCCTCCATCATTGAGTCTTCGGAAGTGGCGATCGTCAGCAAGACCCTCGACGGTATCATTACCAGCTGGAATAAAGCAGCTGAACATTTGTTTGGTTATATGGCGGAAGAAATCATCGGTAAACCGGTACTCCTGCTATTCCCGGAAGACCGCCTGGAGGAGGAAGTAGAGATCCTCGGTAAAATCTGCAACGGCGAAAAAGTCGAACATTATGAAACTTACAGGCTTACGAAAACCGGCGTAGAAATACCGGTATCCCTGACGATATCGCCCATACATGATGCCCGGGGAAGGGTTATCGGCGCTTCCAAGATCGTACTGGACATCTCCAAACAAAAGACCTACGAAGAGAAACTGCAACGCTATACCGAAAACCTCGAGATCAGGAATACGATCGGTAAAGTCATTTCTGAAAGCCTTGATATCGAAGCCATTTTACAGCAGGTAACGGACGTGACCACCCAGGTAACGGGTGCAGCCTTTGGCGCGTTTTTTTATAACAAGCTGGATGAACACGGAGAATCGTATATGCTTTTCACCTTATCCGGTGCACCCCGGGAAGCGTTTGAACAGTTTGGCATGCCACGGAACACGGCCGTTTTTCACCCTACCTTCAGCGGGGACGAAATTGTGCGGATGGATGATATTACCAAGGACCCGCGGTACGGAAAAAACCATCCGCATTACGGCGTGCCCAAAGGCCATCTGCCGGTGGTTAGCTACCTGGCGGTGCCGGTGATCTCCAAATCAGGCGCGGTGATCGGCGGATTATTTTACGGCCACCCGGAACCCGCGAAATTTACGCTCGAACATGAGAACCTGGTCGCCGCTGTGGCGATCCAGGCCGGCATAGCACTGGATAATGCGAAACTGTACGAAGAGGTTCAAAAGCTGAACTCCAAAAAAGACGAATTTATCGGGCTGGCCAGCCATGAATTAAAAACGCCCGTAACCAGCCTGACCGGCTATTTACAGATTATCAGCAGACGGCTGTCGGAAGGGGATGTCAATAAACCATTTATTGACCGGGCGATCCACCAGGTCAGGAAATTGTCCGGGCTGATTTCGGATCTGCTTGATGTTTCCAAGATCGAAACCGGGCAATTGCCGCTCAGCCCTACGGCGTTTGACTTGAAATTTTTAGTGCAGGAAGTTATTGAATTGCAGCAATATGGCACCAAGTCCCACCGGATCGTTTTTCAAAGCGACCTGGACGTTTTAATGGTAACAGCGGACAGGCAGCGGCTCGAACAGGTTATCATCAACCTGCTTTCCAATGCCATCAAATACTCGCCGGTTGCCGACCAGGTTAACGTGTCTCTGTCTAAGATCCAGGGCAAGGCTGTGTTGAGTGTTCAGGACTTCGGGATGGGTATCGCCGCGGAGCAACTGGAGCACGTATTTTCCAGGTTTTACCGGGTCGAAGATATGGCCGCCCACATTTCAGGGCTGGGCATCGGCCTATTTATCAGCCGGGAGATCATCAACCGCCACCAAGGCAGGTTATGGGTGGAAAGCCAACAGGAAAAGGGTTCCGTATTTCATTTCGAAATACCCCTGGGGCTACCAGTTTAGCTGGCTTGCTGATGGGCAGTTTTATAAAAAACCTTTGTCCTTGAGCGGTGTTCCCCAGAGATCATTTTCGAATGCGCACAACAGATAGTATCTAACGAAGCCTGGATGTCCTGCGTAAATCCGGTTTTGGGATAAGCGCAAAAAAGACAGAAGGCTTCCGTTTCGCAAAAGCGGTTCCATAGGTTTTCCAGGTGGATCGTGGCGGCGCTTTGGCCCTGCACCCATAATAAGGCAACCATTTCGCCAAAAGCGCGCACCCGGCGGTTTTTGTTATTATCCCGTTTAATGATACGCGAAACGGTTTGCTGGAACAGCTGCGCATCCGGCCAGCCGTTTACCATAAATTTAGCCAGCGTTTCCTCGGCATCCAGGCGGATCAGTTGCTTGTCGGCACTCAGCACGGCTACATCATAGCCTTCCCGGTTCAGGCGCTCGGTTAAAGCGGTCAAATGAACAGTCGTAGCGATCACCACGACACATTCATCCGCGTTTAAGCCGCTGCTGACAAAGCCCAGTAGCAAATTTAAAAAAGCGTCATCGTTTTCATAGATCTGGACAACGTGATCGGTCGGTGCGATCTCGCCCCAAAAAACTTGTGGATCAGCAGTCATCCATTGGGTATCTTCCGGCATTTTCATAGGTTTCATTTTGCGGTAGTCAAAACTACGGTTGAATAAAGATAGTTTTTTAGCAGGATTAAAAAAAATAGCTTCACCAAAAAGGGGAGATAAAGGGAGGGCTAATTCAGGCATTCCATACTTTAATAACCATCATCAGGCTTAAATGTTTTCAGGCATAGTTTAACCGCGTTTGCGGCTTGCCTTTCGGGGATTTCAGTCTCGGGTTGTCCAATGCCTGAAGCGCCGTCCGGATAGCGGCCAGCAGCGCAGGTGCTATACACTGGCCCATCACCGGCGTCAATGACAAGCCCTCCCGCGCGAACCAGCATTGGCTGATCAGTGCGATGACCGAGGGGAGTGCCACTTTATACAATACATTTCCCCGGCTATAGGTGCACTTCAGCGCTTTTGTCGTGTAAGTGCGCCCCAGGTAATGTATCGTTAATGGCAGCAGGACTGTCTTTCCTTTCATCAATAGTGAACAGCCGACAACGGCGATTGTTTGGCCGCGCTAGTAAACCTTTGTTTGCGGGACACGTGCTTTCCAGCGCTCGCCAATAATAGAACGTGCCACCTTCAAGCATGTCATGGATTTAACACATTGTTAATATATTAAATCCTAAAGAAAAATAGGCCAATTAAATTGCTTACCTTGTGTACTTATTAAAATAAATACAATGCAAAAAGAAGGAACCGTGAAATTTTTCAATGACCAAAAAGGTTTTGGATTCATTTCACAAAGCGAGGACAGAAGCGATATTTTTGTTCACGCATCAGGACTCATCGATGAAATCCGTGAAAATGACCGGGTGGAGTACGATGTAGAAGAAGGCAAAAAAGGCCTTAACGCGATCAATGTAAAAGTTATTTAATACATAAAATTGAATTTATCGTAAAGCATCAGCCTTTACTGGCTGGTGCTTTTTTGTTTAAACCTCATGCTGATCTCACAATAAATAACCAGATCCGCTGTTTTAATTATAGTCCTTCGGGATATCAAGTACCTGCTTTCTGGCCCGACACCCCACCATACAGGCCAACAGTGAACCATTTACTTTCTCTGTTTACTATACCTGCTACCAGTCATGGAAAAGCCATGCCTGTAATTTTTAATGCTATTAAATTATTTTATGCTGATCATATTCATCTTTTTTATCGCGCACTGGTTCTTGTCGCTGTTCTTTCAGACCTTTTTCCAGCATCGCTATGCATCGCACCGCATGTTTACCACCAATAAGTTTTGGGAACGGGTATTTTACCTGCTGGCCTACCTGTTTGAAGGCGCTTCATTTTTAAACCCGCGTGCCTATGCTTTGATGCACCGCGCGCACCATGCCTACAGCGATACCGAACAGGATCCGCATTCGCCACATTTCTTTGTGGACGTTTACCAGATGATGAAGGCGACAATCATCACTTTCGGTGATTATGTCAAACATACCAAAGATCCTGAAGCGCAATTCCCGGGACATTACCCTGAATGGCCACTGATAGACCGGATGGGCTCATCCCTGTTATCAAGATTAGTATTCGGCGCAGCCTATACCACTTTCTATATCTTTTTCGCGCCTTACTGGTGGTTGTTCCTATTGCTGCCAATCCACTTTATGATGGGGCCGATCCACGGCGCGATTGTCAACTGGTGCGGCCATAAATACGGTTATACCAATTTTGATAATAAGGATAAATCCAAAAACACGACCCCATTTGACTTTTTGATGCTGGGTGAACTGTTCCAGAACAACCACCACAAGCATCCCAACAGCGCCAACTTTGGTAAGCGCTGGTTTGAGATCGACCCGGTTTACCCGGTGATGAAAATCATGCACTGGCTGCGCATTATCAAATTAAGAAAAGCATATTAATCTATAAGACAATAACATGAGTAAAGATAAAGGCAGTAAAAATGTCAAAAAAGCGCCGGCCACCGAAGGTAAAAAGGTCACATCCGATTACCAGGCCGGCAAGAAAACCGTGTCGAAAGACGACGTATCTATTAACAAAAAAAAATAAAATGAGTAACGATAAGCAAACCCCACAATATAAAGCCAGGGAATACATCTATGACCTGGGCAACGCGGCTTTAGAGAACGGCTTTAAACCAGACGAACGCTGGGAAGTCAGCCTGGCCACCATGGCCGAGAAAAAGGCGATTGAAAAACAGTATCACCCGACCGTGGCAACGACTATGCTGCCAGAATTGTTAAACGCTGCCTTTCGGCTGGTAAAAACACAACTGAAACAGGCCATCAAAGAAAGGCCCGTTGTAGCGGACCGTTTTGCCGTGCCGCCGGTTTACCAATACCTGGTAGCCTATAATCCGGATCGCTTGCGCCGGTAATACTTCTTCCAGTCAGGCCATCTCCTCCAGGTTTTTCAAGCGGAAGATCTCGCGCGCGATGAGCTTACAGTTGATACCCAACTCGTCCAGCGTACAGCAAATGCTTTTGATCCGTACCGGCAGCTCATCAACGGTTTCCATCAGGTCGATATGCAGCAAAGCGGTGTCACGAAGCGTTTCATCACCTTTCAGCTGGCCGAACAGGTCATAAGCGGCTGCACGGTCATTGCCAAAGAAACATTGCCCGTAATCCACGAAGCCGTGCGGGGTTTTCAGGCTCAACAAAATATAGAATTGTGTTTTCATAGTGGCATAAAAAATTAAAGGCCCCTGCCTGCAGGAGCCTTTAAAAAAAACTAACTTATTTGATCTCGATCTGCCTGCGCACCGCTTTCGCTTCTTCACGTTTGGCGATATCGATACACAGCACGCCATCGGTATAGGTAGCTTCGATCTGGCCGGCATCGGCGCTTTCAGGCAGCGTAAAGGAACGCACGAAGGAGTTGAACCTGTATTCGCGTTTGCTGTAATCCCTTTGGGTTTCCTGCTGGTCTGCGGACTGCTCTACGGAAATGGTCAGCACATGGCGTTCCAGGCTCAATTTAAAATCCTCTTTCTTTAGCCCCGGAGCTGCAAGTTCCACATGGTAGTAATTTTCGCTTTCGCTGATGTTCACCGCAGGGACGCGGGCCATCATGCGGTCGTTAAAAAAAGTATCGTTGAAGATGGAATCAAAAACGTCATTAATGCCTGGCAATAATGCGTTGTTACGGTTGTTGTTGAATTTAACTAAGGTCATGGCCTTTTTCTCCTTTAAATGTTAATTTAAAAAATGAACGAACAATAATTAATTAAACTTTATAACAATTGTACAAGCCCTGTGCCAGCTTGGAAATGCTGAAAAATTTTCAGTGTTTAAATGAAATTTTTTTAGCCGAAATGTCAATTTTTCAGCTCAGGTGACGCGTTTAATTCCACGTCATACCTGCCTGACCCAGCACCATCCAGATGGAATAACGGCAATCAGCGACATTGCCACCTAAACAATTCGCGCCTGTGTTCGTTAACCTTACTGGACTATTTCTATCCGGGCGGTATATCATGCAATTAATTAACGAAGAAGACCTGCGCGACACCGTGCTCACGGCGCCTATCGGCATCTGTATTTTAAATGCGGACACCCTGATCGCCGAAATACTGAACGATAAATTTCAGGAAGTCGCCGGCAAGCCGCGGGAGGCGATCATCGGCCACTGGTACTGGAAACCTTTTGCCGAAGCAAAAGCTTACTACGAAGCGGCGCTGGCTGGCGTTGTAGCCACTGGTGAACCTTTTTATGCCAATGAAGTACCGCTCCTGCTGATCCGGCATGGCCGCGAAGAAAAAGTCTTTGTTACTTTTGTTTACGCGCCGGTCAAAGATAAGGGCGGCAAGGTCCGCAAAGTCGCCGTCTGGGTACTGGAAAATACCCACCAGGTCAATGAGCGCGAAAAGGTCGCAACTGCTAAAGCTGCGCTGCAACGCGAGCGCGACCGGCTGCGAGAATTTTTTATGCAGGCGCCCGCGGGTATCTGCATCGTGAGCGGCAGCGAGCTCGTGTACGAACTGGTCAACCCGCTGTACCAGCAACTCTTTCCCGGCCGGGATCTCCTCGGCAAACCCCTGCTCGAAGCACTCCCGGAAATCAAAGGCACGCCCATCTGGGATCATTTGCAGGAGGTTTACCAAACCGGCAAAACCTTTGAAGGCAACGAACTGCTGGTCCCGCTCGCGCGGACACCCGATGGGCCGGTAGAAGATCGTTATTTTAATTTTATCTACCAGGCCAGGCAGGGTGAAAGCGGCGAGGCGGATGGCATCGTTGTTTTTGTCATCGAAGTCACGGAGACCGTGACGACAAAAAAAGCCATCCTGGAACGGGAACGGCAGCTGCGCAGCCTGGTCATGACCTCGCACTACGGCCTGATGATCCTGACCGGCCGGGAATGGAAGATCGAACTCGTCAACCAGCAAATTGCCATGCTCTGGCAAAAGGAACTGGCGGAGATCACCGGTAAGAAACTGATGCAGGTACTGCCTGAACTGGAAGGCCAGTCTTTCCCGGCACTGCTAGACCAGGTTTTTGATACCGGCATTGCCTATGCCGGGGAAGAAGAGCGGTTCTATCTCGAATCGTCTGAAGGGCGGGTATTAAAGTATGTTAGTTTTTATTACGACCCGATGTTTGATGCGGCCGGCCATACCGCGGGCATCATAGTCGCCTGCGAGGATGTCACCGAAAAAGTGAAGGCGCGCGAACTGTTGAAGGAAAGCTACAACGAGCAACAATCAGTCAATGAGGAGCTGTATGCTTCCAATGAAGAACTCGCCGCGACTAACGAAGCATTGATGACCGTGCAACAGCGCCTGGAAGATACCAACCAGAAACTGGCTGCGAGCGAGTCGCGCTTACGAATGGCGATTGAAGCCACCAACCTGGGTACCTGGGAGTACCAGCCGACGACGGGCGAATTATACTGGTCTCGCGAATGCCGGGATATTTACGGCATCCCCGAAGGCGAGCAGCCCAACTTTAAAACTTTTTCTGAGCATATTCACCCGGAAGATCGCGACCGCGTGCAAAAGACGATCACACGCAGCCTCGATCCGCAGGGCGGCGGGAAATATGACCTCAATTACCGCATCCTCCGTTTCGGCAACCAGGAGACCCGCTGGATCAGGGCCCAGGGTATTGTTTATTTTGATAACAACCAGGCAACCCGCTTTGTCGGCACGGTGCTGGACATCAACGAAATGAAACTGGCTGAGGAAAAAAGCGCCAAGCTCGCCGCCATCATTGAAACTTCGGATGATGCCATCATTAGTAAAACCCTTGAGAGCGTCATTACCAGCTGGAACGATTCCGCGCAGCGGATGTTCGGCTACACGGCCGATGAAATGATCGGGGAAAGCATTTATAAACTCATCCCGGCAGACCGTCAGCAAGAAGAGCCGCAGATCCTTGCCCGTTTAAAGTCCGGCGACCGCGTTGAGCATTTTGAAACCAAACGTCTGGCCAAGGATGGCCGGCTGATCGACGTATCGCTCACCATATCGCCGATCAAGGACCCCGAAGGCCGGATCATCGGCCTGTCCAAGATTGCCCGCGATATCACCGAAAGGAAACTGGACGAGATCCGGAAAAACGATTTCATCGGTATGGTGAGCCACGAACTCAAAACGCCGCTGACCTCGCTGAACGCGTTGCTCCAGATGGCCAGCCTGAAGTTAAAGGACAGTTCCGATGGCTTCCTCGCCAATGCGATGGAAAAATCCACCACCCAGGTGAAACGGATGACCGCCATAATTAATGGCTTCCTGAATATTTCGCGGTTGGAATCGGGTAAGATCCACATCGAAAAGCAGAGCTTTGAGATCGAGAGCCTGATCAGCGATATGGTGAGCGAAGCGCAGCTCACCGCCGGTGCCCACGACATCCGCTTCGCTCAATGCGCGGCCTTACAAGTGAGCGCGGATCGCGATAAGATCGGCTCGGTCATCTCCAATCTGATCAGCAATGCCATCAAATACTCACCTAAGGGCAGAAACATCGAAGTGGCCTGCCATAGCAACGAAAAAGAGCTCATTGTCAGCGTGAAAGACGAAGGCATGGGCATCAAACCGGATGACCTCGGCAAGATATTTGACCGCTATTACCGCGTGGAATCCAGTCACACGCACCATATTTCCGGTTTCGGCATTGGCCTGTACCTGAGCGCCGAGATCATCCGGCGACATGACGGGCGCATTTGGGCGGAAAGCCAAAGCGGTGTAGGCTCAACTTTTTATTTCAGCCTGCCGGTCCAGTCTTCTTAAAAAAGGGGATACCTCCTGGCATCCCCTGATCTTCAAAATTAGCATTGGACTTATTCTACTTCTGCGGCAGCGGCTTCATTTACATAATTTTCGGCTACCTGGGTCAACAGGGAATCGGCATTTTTTTCTTCGGCTAAGGTTTCCTCGAACAGGCTTTGTGCTTCGCTGTAACCTAAAGTTCCGGCTAAGGTGCGCAGTGTACCGTATGAAGCGATCTCATAATGCTCTACTTTTTGAGCGGCAGAGATGATCGCTACATCGCGTACTTCGGTTCCTTTATCCGTATCCGATAGCAGTTCGGTGGCTTCCTCCAATAAGCCTTCCATAGCCAGGCATTTTTTTGCTACGGCTTTTTCGCCAATAGATTCAAAAACGCTTTCCAGGCGGACCACATGGTTCTTGGTTTCCTCCAGATGGGTGGTGATGGTTTGTTTCAGTTCTTCCGAGGTCGCTCCTTTGATCATCTTAGGCAGGGCGGCAACCAAATGCTTTTCAGCCCAGTAAATGTCCTTGATTTCATCAATAAATAGTTCTTTTAAAGCGCTTTCAGCTTCCGGTGTACGGCTTGCAGCTGCTGCCGCCGCACCTCTGTTTGTTTTTGTAGGCATAATTGTAGATTTAAATGATTCTTATTTACGTGTATGCTGTACAATTCTTATTCCAAAAAGTCTTATTTTTTGATAGCACTGATTTCTCCGTTGCGTTCCATATAAACTTTTTCAATTTTGCCCATATCTTCAGTGAGTGCCGATTTACGGACACCCTGCATGAGGTCTTCCTGGCAAACCAGCGCCTTTTTCATGTTCTCTTTTTTGAACATTCCGTCCTCAAAAAGCAGTATTTTCTCGCCTTCAATAAAGCGGCCGAAAGGTTTGCTGCTGGCGATCAGCCAGCCTATAAAGCGGTGCAGGAGGACGATCACAAAACAGCAAACAACCACTGGTGCAAAATCCGATGCACCCACGACTGCGCGGCTCATGATAGCACCCAGCGATATCGTTATGATATTATCCAGCGGCGAACGCACACCAAAAGAACGGCGGCCTGAAATGCGAATGAGGATGAGGGCGATAAAGAACATTACAATACCCCGGTCGCTCATTTGAAGTGCGTTAAGGTCCTTGCCCTCGCCAAAAAATTTTAATAACAGTTCCATAGCAATTGATTTTGGTCTATAAATCAGTTCTTTTTGCCGCAGACAGCTACGGGCTTCTTTAACACTGCCGCCGGTTGCCGGCCGATGCCCCAGGCGATGCCTATCAGTAGTATAAGGATAGCCAGCATGATTTGGGTTCTTTTGTTTTTCATTGACTTAATAATTTGGCAGCCTGCCGGGCGGTTAACCGTGCAGTCACTTGAAATGCTTTGCCGGCCTGTTCGTTATAATTCTTAAAAAAGGCTTCTAGCTGATTCAGGATCGCTTCTGGCAATTGTTCCAGTGTTTGAATTTCAGCAAATAGCTGCGAGACATCGGACACGCCGATAAAACGGTCATTACTCATAGTTTCGCCATTACGCTCGGTTTGCTCCGCCTGCAGCGCGCCGATGATGCGGCAGTCGATCAGACAACCGGGAAAAGTGGCGTCCTCAGAAACCACGATGATATCCAGCGGGTCGCCGTCCTCACCTTTGGTACCGGGAATCATCCCGAAATCGAACGGGAAGGTCAGCCCGGCCGGCAGGATCTTGCTCAGCTTGAACCGCTTTTCTTTGGGTTCATAATCAAACTTCTGGTTAAAGCCTTTGGGGCATTCGATCATGGCAGTAACGATCTTTTCTGTTTTCATAAGAGGCCTCCTTCGTATGCTTTTAAATAACTTTTATAATAGCTTTTGGTTTTGGCGGCATATTTCTTCGCATACGCAATCACGGTTTCCTGCCAGCCTTGGTCCAAACCAAAGGCCATCAGCTCATCGATGATCGCCGAGCCCTGTATGCCGCCGCTGCGCAATTGAGCGGACGCGGTCAGCGCGGCCATATCATTAATGACCTGATACATATCCCGGTAACTGTCTTTGAGTAATTTGAACCTGATCGTGTCTTTAACTGGCTGTAATTCCTGTAAAATATAGGACTCGCCGCGAAAGATGGTGGTGCTGAGCAAGGCTGCCGGTACGTTTTGCAGCCGCTGCTGGACACTGATCACCCTTGCGGCCTCGCTTTCCCATTGCAGTTGTTGCACGGTGATATAAGACAATAACGATGATGCACGGGCCTGCTTCATATCCAGTAAAAGATATTTATTCTTGGTATTGGTGCTTTTAAGCAGGAACAAATAGCGTTTGACACCGATGCTTCCAGTACCAGCCAGCCGGAACACCGCGCTGATGACCTCGTAATTATAGGGGCCATCGCTGCTGGTTTTGATCCATTCATTGATGTGTGCCTTGAGTTCTCCCCGCAGCTTTTTATCCACTTTGAAGTGCCGTTCATCCTCCAGCGAGAGCATGATCCGTTTTTTCTTGCTTACCGTGCGTTTTTTGAGCAGCTCTTTTTTGCCGCTTTTTGTGGCGGCAGTCAGGAAATCGTAAACGATTCCTTTAGCTGTACGCGGCTCTATACTGATGGACTTACCTTTAGCCAGGGTAGCAGAATAGGTTTTTAAAAACAGGCCTGCCATCTTTGTTGCTTTTTCGGGTTCGATCTTTAAATGGTCGAAGGCGACAAAAATACTGGCGAGCATCCGGGCCAGTTCATAACTAACCGGGGCTAGTAACCCCTCATCAAAATCATTCAGGTCAAAATACACCAGTTTGTTATCCCCTTTATAACTGCCGAAGTTCTCGATATGCAGGTCACCACATATCCAGCCCAGCGGCGAAAGTGGTAAGGCCTCTGCCGCCGCCAGGTCTTCGTAGAATAAATGGCAGGTGCCTCGAAAAAAGGCAAAGGCATTTTCTGCCATCGCCTCATATTTAAGCTGCACCTTATCCGGCAAAAGGCTCGCATTAAAATTTTTCAATCGTTCGGCAAGGCTCGTCATAATTTGTTAGGTTTTATGCAGGTTTGCGATTGCCTGATTTTCTTTTCTGATTCGCTTCCGCCGCGTCAATCGAATGCGTACTGGTGAGGTCGGCATCCCGCTGCGCCAGGCTGGATAATTTGATATAGAATTTATATAAATGATCCAGTTCTTCTTCGGTTAGGTCTTCAATATTAACCATCCGGTTACTGGTGCCTTCATGCGAGGCCAGCAGCTCGTTCAGTTTGAGATGGATGGCCTTGGAGTCCTTGTTTTGCGATTTCTGGATCAAGAAGACCATTAAAAAGGTAATGATGGTTGTGCCGGTATTAATGATGAGCTGCCAGGTGTCCGAATAGTGAAATACGGGACCGGTGACCAGCCAGACCACAATGACTGAGATGGCGGTAAAAAACGCCGCAGAACTGCCGGTGGCCAGCGTCGCCCAGTTGGAAAAGCTCTCAAAAAAGTTTTTTTTCTTTTTCATGGTAAACCTCCTATTTTGACACCCGTATCCTTGAGGTCCTGTAAAATGGCTTCCTGCAGGATCAGTCTCGTGTCTTCAAAACCGTGCGCAGCGACCCAGACATTAATAACTAAGGTAAAGCTGTCGGGTTCCAGCAACGACACCCCGATCCTTCGTTCGGGTGTTTTTAAACACGCTTCTTCCTCATCGATTGTTTTACTGATGACGCCCTTTGCCTGTTTTGTATCCACAGCGTTGCTAAACTTATAGCTAATATCCAGCCTGCGGCTGCCTTCGCGGCTAATATTGATGATCATATTATTTGACAGCATACTATTGGGAAGGATGACCGAACGGTTGTCAAACGTAGTCACCAGGGTATAAAAGATCTGAATAGATGTGACTGTGCCTTCAATACCGTTGGTTAGGATATTATCGCCCACCACGAAAGGTTTTAATAACATGATGAGGATGCCGCTGGCAAAGTTCTGCAGGGTGCCCGATAAAGCCAGGCCCACGGCCACGCCAAAAGCACCCACTAATGCGGTGAACAGCGTCATCTGGATGCCCATGATCTGCATGACCCCTAAGACCAAAAGGATGCGCAACGCAATACCGAGGATGCTGATCAGGAACGGTTTGAGCGTCGGATCGACCCCTTTGCGGTGCATGCCGCGGTGCGACCAGCTTAACAGTAATTTGATCATCCATAAACCAATAAAAAGGACCAGCATCCCCACGAGGAAGCGCGGCCCGTAACGAATCACCCAGTCGTAAGCCTGGTTATAAAACTTTTCGATTTTCATGATTTCCAGCTGATATGGATTACACTGTCGCCGGGCACTGTAAATTCCAGGTGTCCTTCTCTCGTTTGTTCTCCTTTAACAACTTTTTTACTGCCGTTCAATGTCACCGAGAATTCGGGCATTTTCCCTTTATCCGTTTTCACCAGCATCAGGCGGCAGGCCAGCCTGGAATCGCCGGCAAGTTTGAAATTAGCAGGGCGGTGTTTTTTAGGGGAGAACCCGTAGGTAGGGTAATCGGTATAGATCATAAAAGGTCTTCCTTCCACCTGCATATAGTGTCGCGGCAGGATACCAAAAGCGTTGCCCGCGCCATAAACTTCCTGGCCGACCTCGCCTGATTTTTCCCAGCCGTCGTGCATGTCTTCCAGCGCGATCCAGAGGTTTGGGTCTACCTCGCCGGTCTTGACCTCCTCCGACAACATCTCTTTTGGTAACATGGTTGGATAATAGTATACCGCCCGTTCTACCAGGAAACGGATATATTCTGCTAATAGCAGGCGTACAGATGGCAGGATTTCCTGCCCTTCGGCGTGGTGCAGATAATCGTGGAAGGCGCAAAACACTTCCTGTTCTTCATATACAGCCGTATAAGGTGCATCGTTTAACGGGAAAAGCGCAAAAAAGGACGGAAAGTTTTTTCCGTAACCATAGTTGCAATCCCATAAGCTGACGTTTTTGAAAACATTGGACAGGCACAGGTAGCTCAGCTCCTTATAAACTTCTTTTTTAGTGATCTTATATAAGCGCAACAGGGCCCCCGAAGAAAATGCCGTATTGTTGGCTTGGTAAAAAAGTTCGAAACCCAGCCCCTTCAGTTTTTGTGCTGATTTTTCAGCTTCCGCTAAAAATCTCTTTTCCCCCGTCAGTTCCCAGGCCTGCAGCATCACGTGGGCATACAAGCCTGGCACATCCTTTTCGCCGCCTTTACCGGGCTGGGTTTCCTCCTTTACAACCTCCAGCGTATCCATTTTATAAAATACCGGCCAGGAATAATCAAAATGACGGGCCACTTTGATGGCGAAGTCCAGGGAATCGAGGAATAACTTTTCTGCGGTCTTATCACCCTTCAGGGCTAGGCGGGACAGGTTGAGTAAAGGGTGATTAAGATACCAGGAGTCCATCACCATGGGTTTCTTGTGCTCTTCTTCACCTTGCATGTTATGGGCCACTTTGGGGTGCCAGCGCATAATGGTGCCAAGTTCTTTGTTATAAAAAGCCGGCAGGCCGTCTTTGATCTTTTTCATGACTGCCAACTGCGAATCGTTCCATTCCACATAGTCAAACAACGGCAGCAAGATCGCAAGTTGCACCATGATCTCCGGGGGCGTGGCGTAATCGCAGACATAAGCGTTAAAATAGTGATGCCCGTCCACTTGCGACCAGCAGCCGGGGCTGTCCATCAGATCTGTCAGGCCTTTATTCAATATTTCCGGCCAGTGCTGATAATGGGTAGGCGGTTTGGGTAAAGCCAGGTAAACATCGGCCAACAAGTTCAGGTATTGTCTGACCATAGCCGATTCATCCGCCGGTACTTCTTCAGAAAAAGAAACCAGGGCGTCACTCAACATATAGGTCTTGCCTGCTTCAAGTGGTTTGTTTTTGAGTGTTGGCGGTAAGGCGAAGCCGATTTCGGGCCATTCGCCGCCCACGGTGTCCCCGGCCGAGGTTTCGGTAATCTGGTTGTAATCCGCCAGGGAAGTTAGGTTTTGCAAATATAATATGGAGCCCGCCTTTGGCCGGGTCAGGCTAAAATAGAGCTGGCCGGACCGCGTGCCGACCTGGCTGACCTTAATCTCGCCTTCAGCCAGGATGTCGCTGCCCGCTGCGCCCAGGGGCACGATGTCCCGCGGCCAGTAAGGGAACAGCAACGATGCCGATGGGGTCAGCGCACTTGTAAAATGTAAAACCGGGGTGCCCTCATCCGGCAATTGGAAGGTCGCCTCATAATCACCAATCAAAGACCCGATCTGAAGAATGACCCGGCCATTTTTCTCGGTCACCTTTTTAATCTCCAGCTGATCATTGGGCGAATAGGCCAGGCGGAAAGCGATCCGGCTGCCTTTAGGCCAGGACACCACGATCCACAGGGAATCCTGGATCAGATATACCTTAAAAAGATAGCCTCGCTCTTGTTCGTAAACTGGCGGAAGATCGGGCTCGTTCAGGGCGGCATTAACATTTAACAGCCAGGGTGATATTGCATTCATTGTAAAAAAATAATCGTTAAGCAAATTTTTATACTCCGTGAGCGCTGCGGTAGCGCCAATAAAAAAAGGGTAAAACATTAACTGATTAGGCATATTTTTGTTTTTAATTTCTTTATAAATTATATTATTAATTCAAAGCACGTGTTTGGACTGAAAATTGTATGCTGTCTAATTCACCTTTCAAAATCTACAACTATGTTTCACCACGTAAAAGATCTACAATTCAATGCCAGGGTATCCCGCCCTGATCCGCGCTTTGCCAACCTGCTGTTGGAGCAATTCGGCGGCGAGAATGGAGAGCTGGCTGCGGCCATGCAATACTTCACCCAGGCCTTTGGTGCGAAAGTGCCATACCCGGACAAATACGATATGCTGATGGATATTGCGACCGAGGAATTCAGTCACCTCGAGATTGTCGGCGCTACTATACAGATGTTGTTAAAAGGGGTCAATGGGGAGTTGAAGGATGCGGCAGATAACTCCGAGATCATGCAGGTCATGGATGGGAAGGCGGCTAAAGAAAGCATCATTCACCAGGCGCTGAGCGCCAACCCGCAGTTCGGCATCATTACCGGAGGCGGCGTGACCCCGAGAAACAGCCAGGGCATTCCATGGTGCGCATCCTATATCAATTCAAACGGGGACTTGACAGTAGACTTGCGCAGTAACCTGGCTTCGGAGTCCAGGGCCAAACTCGTGTACGAGCATTTAATGAAATTCACGGATGATCCCTATATACACGAAACTCTGTCATTTTTAATGACCCGCGAAGTGGCCCATTATAAAATGTTCGAAGCTGCGCTGAATGATATTCAGCCCAACTTTCCGCCGGGGGTATTGGCCGCCGATCCGAGGTTTACCCAACAAGCTTTCAATTTATCCGATGGCGCTACGGTGCGCGGTCCCTGGAATGAAGGCGAAATGCCGGATATGGGCAAAGACTGGAACTATATTGCGGACCCGGTTGCCTATGTGAAGGAAACTCAGGGTCTCACCAAAACTGATAAAGCGCTGGAAAAAGAATTAAAGGAAACCGAAAAGCTGGATAAGGAAATGAGCAAAGTCAAAAGCGCCGAGGTAAAGGACGCTGAACCTGAAGGCGTAGCGCAATGGAGCACTTATTAACGATCAACAAAAAATATCAAAATCCTATGGAAATCTCTGAAAAAGCATTTGATGTGATCAATGATCTCATCAAAATTAACAATGACCGGGTAGCCGGTTTTGAAAAAGCAGGCGCCGACCTGGAAGATTATGACAACGGCCTGATCGCCGTCTTTAATAAACTGGCGGGCGAAAGCCGGCAATATGCAGTTGAACTCACCGATATCGCCCGGCAATATGGCGACGAAGCAGCCGAAGGCACCAGTACCTCCGGCGACCTACACCGGGCCTGGATCGACATTAAAGCCACCTTTACCGGCAGCGATCTTTTGGCTATCCTGAACGAATGTGAGCGTGGCGAAGACGCAGCCAAGGCAGCCTACAGGGATGCGCTGGACCCCGAAAATGAATTGAATCCGGAATTGGCACAAGTCCTGCAAATACAGCAACGCGGAATCACGGAAGGCCATGACCTCATTAAATCCTTACGCGACCAGGTGGAAACCACGGATGATGACAGGAACGAAACGGAAAATATCAGTAACACAACCAGGGAACCTGCTTACCAGGAACAACAGGAGCAGTTCACCGAACAGCCGTCCTATGAAGGGGCTGCGGGCGAGTACCAGAACCAGGCAGCCTACGCCCCGGAACCCGAAAGTATCGAACAGGAAGAAGCCTGGGAAGAAGAACAAGCCTCTTCATCCGCCAATTCGAAATTAATGGAATTTTTCGTTGAGGAATTGAAAGACCTGCTTTGGGCCGAAAGGGAACTGGTGGAAACGCTGCCCGATATGGCCAAAGCCGCGACCACCCAGGAACTGAAAACCGCCTTTACCAACCATCTGGCAGAAACCGAAACGCACGTAACCCGTTTGGAACAGATCTTTGGCCTATTAGGACTGGAACCGGAAACCACCAAATGCGATGCCATGTCTGGTATTATTGATGAGGGTGACGGCATCATCAGCGACACGGAAGAAGGCACTGCGCAACGTGATGTGGGTTTGATCTTCGCCGGGCAAAAGGCCGAGCATTACGAGATCGCTTCTTACGGCGGCATGATCAGCCTGGCTAAAACGCTGGGCTATTATGACATTGCCGAAATGCTGGTGCTGACCATCGACGAGGAAAAATCCGCCGATGCTTTGTTAACGGAGATCGCCGAAAACCATGTCAATTATGAAGCCAGTACCGAACGGGCAGAAGACTGATAAAACTTATCGAATAAAAACTTGTTAATACAGGCAACTAAAAATATAAACTCATGAAAAAATTAACTTACATCACTCTGATCGCAAGTATTGCCTGCCTGGGTCAGGCTTGCTCAGGGCCTAAAGACAGCAAGGCCAGCGCGGACAGCGCGAACATGGCTAAAGCGGACACCGCTAAAAAAGATTCATCGATGGCAGCCGTAGATAAAGACGATGCCAAATTCGCGGTAGCCGCCGCAAATGGCGGCATGGCCGAAGTCGAATTGGGCCAGCTGGCGCAGCAAAAAGCGGCGAATGCTAAGGTAAAGGATTTCGGGGCCATGATGGTAACGGATCATACCAAAGCTAATGACGAAATGAAGGCTTTAGCGAAATCCAAGGGCATAACGCTGCCGGTAGCGATCGACACCGATGAACAGAAGGTAAAAGATGACCTATCCGCAAAAACCGGTGTAGACTTCGATAAAGCCTATGTCAGCAATATGATCGATGACCATAAAAAAGATATCAAAGAATTTGAGGATGCCTCTAAAAATTGCAAAGATGCGGATCTTAAGGCATTCGCTACAAAGACTCTGCCTACCTTAAAGATGCACCTGAATGCCATTCAAAAGATCCATGACAGTATGAAATAGGTATCGGATTGAATAGTTTTTAGAAGGGCCGCTTAATGAAGCGGCTTTTCTTTTTTAAACACCCAGCGTTTCTCACTAACCTTGGCTGCACGAAAAGCGGACCGGAATTCCGCGGCATTTTTAAAACTGAGCTGCGGGATCAAGCGGGTCTCAAAATAAAGCTCGAATCGTTCATCCTCAAACGGCCAGGGTTCAACGGTCAAATTTCCTGCGCCGGGCTGTACTAATTGGTAAGCGCAATCTTTCGGCCCTTTACTAATCTCGATGGTACGTCCTTCCGGTTGGTTCTCGTGCTGGCAAAGCAATAGCGACAAAGCATCGCACCATTCCAGCAAGCGGTAATCCCGTTGCGCTTCAGCAGCCGTCAGCCCCAGTACCTTCCGCCATTTTTTTTGCAGCAGCCGTTGCGCCTGCATGAATTTAGCGGCGTCAGGGTTATCAGCGCATTCCTTTCCATAAACAAACGCCAGGTGCATCGAGCAGAGCAGGGCAATGTACCTGCTTTTTGACAGTGCGAAATCCATCGTTTGCGTGCAATGGCGTTGCTCAAATTCCTTCATCTTAAAATTAACCGGCCCGCCCTGCGGCGTCAGCAAATTGTCCCGTTCCAGTTCTACCTGCGCGTCATCATGCTCGGCAATGGCCAACAAAGTTTCTATCCACCGTTCCGTTCGGATGTTATATTCCCATTGCGCCGCGATCTGCGCCGCCAGCAGGCCGTGCGCTCGCTGCGTAATGATTTCCCAACCTGTGATTGTATAGTTAACGATCATTTGATGGATCCAGTTCAAGTGTAAGGAGTTCTGCAGCAGCTTCAACGGTTTGATGAATGATCTCTTCGCAAGTACCGGTAAATACCTTTCGGAAGCTGGCTTCTTTAGCTTTAATAAGGGCAAATACAAACATGGTCCCCACCGGCTTTTCGGGTGTTTCGCTGCCACCGGGTGTCGTCAGGCCGGTAACCGTTACCTGGATATCCGAGGGGATGAGCCCGCGCAGGCCATAAGCCATGGCGCGGGTAACTTCCATTGATTCCGGTGTGTATTTATCGATCAATTCCTGGGGCACTTTCAATAACTGTACTTTAAGATCAGCATCATAACAAGCAAGCCCGCCCTTTAATACCTTTCCCGATTCTTCGGTCAGCGCGAATTCAGAACAGAGCCAGCCCGCAGTTGCGCTTTCGGCAAAGGCGACTGTCCAACCCCGTTCGGCCATTAATTTACTGCATTGACTGATCTTGCTTTCTGCCATAATTATCCATTCGTTTCACTATTTAACAGTCCGGTAAAATCATTGTTTGCGTTAGCTGCGATTAGCATTAGCTACTGATTTCGGCAAGCATCAGCAAATAACGTTTCGCCAGGTCTTTCATATTTTTCTGTCTTTTCAACACCAAAGGGCAGCCTGTGTTTTTAAAAATTGATAAAACCATTGCCCGCAGTCGTAGTTTATAGGTTATGGGAAAGACACCAGAAAAACAGAACAGGCAACCGGGGATTGAATCCAAAATGAACCCAGCACCGGAATATATCAAAGCGGGTTACCGGGGTGCCGCTAAATTGAAAGATAGGGTCGCGTTGATCACCGGGGGTGACAGCGGCATAGGCCGTGCGGTCAGCGTGCATTTCGCCCGCGAAGGGGCGGATATCGCCATTGTTTATTTGGACGAGGATATTGACGCGGAGGAAACCAAAAAACTGGTGGAAGCAGAGGGGAAGAAATGTTTATTATTAAAAGGGGATGTCAAGAAAAGCAGTTTTTGTAAAAAAGCCGTGCAGCAAACCATCAAAAATTTGGGTGGTTTGAATATACTCGTCAATAACGCCGGTATGCAGGTGCCGCAAAAAGACCCGAAGGCTATTGATGAAAAACAACTGGACGATACTTTTCGCACTAATATCTTTGCTTATTTCCATTTCGCCAATGAAGCACTGGAATATATGAAAGCGGGCGACTGCATCATCAATACTACTTCCGTAACCGCCTATCGTTCTTCGCCAAACCTCGTAGATTATTCCTCCACTAAAGGCGCGATCACCTCTTTTACCCGCTCGCTGGCTACTAATATTGTCAAAAAGAAGATCAGGGTCAATGCGGTCGCGCCGGGGCCGGTATGGACTCCGCTAATCGTTTCTACTTTCGATAAAGAGAAAATCAAATCCTTTGGCTCGGAAACCGCGATGAAAAGAGCTGGACAGCCTTCGGAACTCGCCCCGGCTTATGTTTTCCTGGCCTCGGACGATGCTTCGTTCATTACCGGGCAGGTGATTCATGTAAACGGAGGCGAAGTGGTCAATGGCTAACTATTATGCCGGCACCAGCGGTATGGTATTGCCGGTGCCTAATAAAAGCTATTATCCGCAGGAATTTAAAGAACGAAGCAGGCTGTGCTATTATGGCTCGCTGTTCAACAGTATCGAGGTCAATTCTTCGTTTTACAAAATACCGCAGGCCAGGACTATCGCTAAATGGGCGCAGGATGTCCCCCCTGATTTCAGGTTTACTTTTAAGCTTTGGCGGGGAATCACGCACGAAAAAGGCCTGGTATTTAACCGGGACGATATATACCGGTTTATGCAGGCTATAGATTCCGCAGGAGAAAAAAAAGGGTGCCTGCTGGTCCAGTTCCCGCCGGGTGCCAAAGCTCACCTCATGCCGCAGTTGACGGCATTAGTAAATTACATTCGCGATGCAGACCGGGAACAAAGGTGGAAGATTGCTTTGGAGTTCAGGCATGCCTCCTGGTACAACGATAACATCCGGGAATTTGCAGCAAATCATGTCTTGTCTATCGTTCTGCAGGATATCCCGGCTTCGGCCACACCACTTGACTTCGCGGACAACGTGACCATTTACCTGCGTTTTCACGGGCCTGGTGGAAAATACCGGGGCAGCTATGACGACTATATTTTACAGGAATACAGTACCTACATCCGTGATTGGCAGGGAGAAGGAAAAACGGTTTATGTGTATTTTAACAATACAATGGGTGACGCAGTGCAAAATCTTGCCACCCTTAACCGGCTGGTGAATAACCACTGAACCGGGGGAAGCACCAGGAAAGATGGGATATAAAATAAAAAAGCCTCCGATCTTTCAACCGGAGGCTTTTTATTTAATCCCTATTTTACTCGTTCAATATAATCCCCGGTACGGGTATCTACTTTTATTTTATCGCCCTGGTTTATAAACAGCGGCACTTTTATTTCTACACCATTTTCTGTTGTAGCGGTTTTTAGCGCGCCCGATGAGGTATCGCCTTTAACTGCCGGCTCAGAATACGTAATTTCTAATTCAACGCTGTTAGGCATTTGTGCCATAATAGGCTCTTCGCTTTCAAACGATACAATAACATTCATGCCTTCTTTCAGAAACCTTACAGACGGGCCCAATAGTGTTTTTGAAATATTAAACTGATCATAAGTAGTATTATTCATGATCACCATAAAATCACCATCATCATACAGATATTGGTAATCGCTGGTTTCTACCCGGCAAATTTCAACCTGTTCGTCAGTAGCTAAACGGGCCTCAACTATTTTTCCGGTTT
The DNA here is from genome assembly GCF_028288185.1 of Mucilaginibacter sp. Lineage (GTDB taxonomy): Bacteria > Bacteroidota > Bacteroidia > Sphingobacteriales > Sphingobacteriaceae > Mucilaginibacter. The sequence continues at coordinate 66,776 of NZ_JAQBOF010000037.1, forward strand.
TAATATTACGGAACTTATCTAAATAAAATGCCCCGCCTTTACCTGGTGTACGGTGCATAACTTCGGTAACGGTTACCAGTTCGCCATTATAACGTAATATATTCCCTACTTTAATTTCAGATGCCTTTGCCATGAATATCCTTTTAAATTTTTTTGAAGCCCAAAGATATATTAAGTTATGGTAACATCAACAAAGAACTAATCTACTTCACCTCCGCATCAAAAGCACTATTCAAAATAACACCATTACGTTTAGCCTGTATCCAGATACGGTATTTACCCGGTTGCGGGAACGTATAGGGGAAACTTATCTGGTGCGCCATTGAGCCGTCTTTCATAGTCGTTATCTCCGGCATATTAACCATTAGCAGTTTATTGCGCTGGGGTTCATCCATAGCGTTTAAACGGGTTATAAAATGATTAATGCTATCGGCAAATATGTTAGGTTGCGGTAAATATTTATCCAAAGGTTCATGAAAAGCTATCCTATCCAGTAACGCCTTTTGCGATGCCATCGAGTAGCTGCCCGCGGGATGCAGGTGTATGTAAACACTGCCGTCATCTTTTAATATTACGGCATGGGCCATCATACCCATATAGGGTTCTAATTTGGCGGGTTTATGATCGGGATCCAATATTTCAAACTTGAGCATGGTTAGCTCGTTAGCCTTAATTTGCTGGCCGGGGCTCTGCATCCATACAGCGGTCGAGCCATCGTTTAATTTAGTTTCAACGCCCGGCAGGCCACAAATAGCAGCGCCTACCCTGATGGCATTTTTACTGCCTACGGGATTACTTATGTAATAAGTATCGTCTGGATCAGATGCCGGGCCGGCGTTTGTTTTAAGGCTGGCGTTATGGAAAATATTTTCTTTAACTACCAATGTATCTACAATGGTTTCGGCAAAACCGCTAAGGCGAGTTATATCTGCATAAACCCAATAAGTACCGGCAGGCAGATTGGGTACTTTAGCCACAAACGTAACCGAATCTAACCTGTGCGGGTGTAGGTGTGCAAATACGTCCAGATCGCCTGCTTTTATCAGGAACATGTGCATCAGCTTTCCGTGATCGGGTACCAGGTAATTCATTTTACGGGTAATGTTCATGCGGCGACTGCGACCCATGCTGTTTAGTTGGGCGATATCAACAGTCAGTGTAAGCGTGCCGTTTTGCGCGTCTACTTTTGTAGCGGCCCGCAATGGCCGATATAAAAATTTATTGTAGCTATCGGCTGCCGAGTTCCACCAGGCGCGTCCGCCCCAAAGTATCAGTATCAATATAACCAACGCGCTAATGCTGCCAAAAACACGGCGTCTGCGCAAACGTCTGGTCATTTCTTCGCCGGGATTAAGCTGGCTATCCCCCACACTCGAGCTGATTATAGTCACCATCAGCAACACCAAAAAAACCGACATCGCTAACAACCCCCAGCCCAAACCGGCAGGCATTGATCTTTTAGCTGTCGATACGGCCATAACCGGCACTAATACAGTGCCCTTGCCTTTTGGCCCGTCAACCATAACTTCAATGCTTGAGGTGCCAATGTTCATGAACCATATTTTTACATCAAAACGGCCCGGTTGAGTGTCTGATTGTTTGGCCAGATCGGCACGCGGGGTGCCGTCTGTTCCGGCGCTCCAGTACACAGGTTTGGCGCTTACCTGCACGCCCTTAACACCATCTTCCAAAAAAACAGTTACCATGGCAGTACCGGGTATTACATCGGGCGGCATAATGCTTACTATCACTTTATAGGGGCCGGCATATCCTTCAAAGGTTACACCGGGGCTGCCTACGTGCGCGTAGCTTATGCATACTGTTAAAAGCAGTGTGATGCAAAAAATAATTTTCTTCATAATAAAGTTACCGTTTAACTGATTTCATCCAACGGCCCCAGGTTAATCCCAGCCATGACGACAGGATGCTTAATACAACAGCTATAGTCAAGCCGGTTATCAGCACGGTACCACCCTCCACATTATAAGGCGCAAATGCATAACGATATTGAAAGGCCGGGTCGGAGCCAAAGTACCATGATGTAGTACCAAAGAACCAGTTGCGGGCATATTCGGTAGTTAAAAAATCTCCGAATGGCCACTGTACGACAAATAGTATCAATGTAAAAGCCACTCCTAATGCCAGGGCCTTAATAAAAAAAATTTTATTTTGCAGACGCTGGTTAAGCCAATCAATAGCAATGGCCGGGAATATCAGCAGCAATGGAAAATGAAATGCTTGATAATGGGTGATATGATTAAATACCGGCCCCAGTTTTGGTTCGGCGTGGAATATCGGTAGTATCCATACCATAGCCGCCATTACAATGGTGTAGATAGCAGCCATCCGCGTAGCGCCCCATTTACTGGTTGATGCCCGCGATATGGCCACCAAAAACAACGGGAATAAACCCGATGCCACTTGGTAAAACAGCGTTTTATGCATGGCGTAACGGCCAAGGTATTCGGAAGCGATGGTAAATAACATCACCAATAAAAAGCCCGATGATAATATAAAGCACCATGATATAGCGTTAGCAGAATAAGTATTCACTGCCGATTTACGATTTTGGAGCGCTATTACACTCACCATGGCTCCAAATTGTATAGTTATCATTCCCAGTAAAAGCACGGTATGCGGCGGCGAAAGTATCTGTACATCCAGCCCAAAGGTATTGTGCCACCAGTCGTCAAACGGCGCAGAAGTGATCATGGCAAAAGCCCCCCAGATGCAAAACAAAGCTCCTAGCGATCCATAAAATACTTTCCAGAAATTTATAGACTGCTGTTTTTCTTCGGTACGGCCAGCAAAGGTTAAACGTAACACATAATAGCCCGAGAATAGCCCCGATGTTATAGCACCGATGTATGTAGCCAAATGCGGTGGCGAAAACAAACCATCCCGACCAATACTGGTATGCCATGAGATATCCCAGATCAATCCCACCGTTATACAAAAGGATGCAAATACAACCGCATAAATGTAAACCGGCAGCGTGCGGGTGGTAGTATGATTTGGTGATAGGGTCATAGTACTCATAGAGATCTGTTTTATATTAATTAAGTGGCAACGCAAGCCATAGCTTTACGATGTACAACGCACTAAGGTACATCAAAAACTTAAACATAAAAAAGCCCCGCAAATGCAGGGCTTTTAATAAATAATTAGTTTTTAAGCTTATACATCACCAACTTCTTTTTGAATGGATGGTGGCGGTAACTCCTGCGGCACCTCTTCTATTTCTTTTTCGGGCAAATCCGGCCCTTTTGGGTCTGCAGGTTGTTGTATCTCGGGACGCTCGGGTTGTACCGGCATTTCATCGGGTTCGTTTGGTACTGTTTGCTTTTTCATGGTATTAGTAAAATACCTATAAGGCTAAAATTGTTTCAGCAAAATCGCGTAAGCAACCTATTAATCCTTATTTTCCCATTCTAAGGTACCTTCCTTTTTTCTATAAGGCGTGCCGTTGCCGGTAGTTAAGAAAACATGTATGCTACCCATAAAATAATCCCAAGCCGGTTCACATACGTCATAACATTCAACGCTTTTATTCAAACCTTCATGCAGCATGGTTAATGTAGCGCCGTATTCATCGCTTGTAATTGTCCATATTATCTTAGTGCCTACCCATTCATCTTTTTTCGCCAGCGTCTCCATATCAATATAGGCCTTTAGGCATAGCCATACAACTTTCTCATTCGGCACTGCTTCAAATATTTCGAAGGTCTTTTTTGTTCCGCCAAAGGCGATGTTAAATTGGTCGCCTTTTTGATTTGCCGCTCCCGATAGATCATCGCTCCACCAATCCTGGATGTGTTCGGTAATCGCCGCGTATACTTCGCTAGCCGGGTTGTTTACCGTAAAGCTGTTTTTATAATTGTTCATATCGTAAATTTAATATATTACTTCCCCTCAGATCCTAGCCTCTTTTCATCTTCAGTTTGTGGTTTCTCCTTGCCGTTAGGCATTCCTTTACCGGTGGCAATTAAATTGCGCAAACTGTTTTGTATGTAAGTAGTCCAGGCATCATGGCATATATCATAACATTCGTAAGCAGGCACCAACCCGTGGTGAGTAAATTTCATCTGCGTTTTATTGCCTTCCTTAGAAATTTCAAAGCTGATGGTGTTACCTATCCATTCGGTTTTATCAGTAGTAAACTTAAAATAGTTTTCTAACACCTGCCAAACCACTTTTTGGTCGGGCACTAATTCTATAACTTTTATTTTGCAGATGTGAACGTCCTGGAAATGATAGTTAAATGCCTCGTTCAATTTATCTGTAGGACCTTCAATTTCTTCGGACCACCATCCGCGAGGATTGTTAATGGCATCGAATACTTGTTTCGTAGTTTGGTCTACCAATAAGGTAGTAGTAAAATCTGGTGTGCTCATTGTAGTATGATCTTAGTTATTAATTATTTAATTATGTTTAAGTAAAATTAGGGGCTTAATTTGATATTGTTCGGGTGTAAAATAGACATTATAACGGGTTGATTTGGACAACATTATCAATTACCTTTATCAAAAAAATCATCATGAAGCAAGTAACCATAGTTGTACCAAAAGGCAAGGTCACTTTAAGCAGCGTAACCGGATCGTTCGAGATACTGCGGTCAGCCAACGCGCATTGGCAAAAGCTTGGCAACAAAACGATGATGGAAATATGCATAGCCGGTTTTATGCCCGAATTGAAATTAGACGCAGGATTCTTCTCAATCCACCCGGTAAATATCAACGATATACAAAAAGCCGACTTAATCCTTATCCCCGCCACTGTTTATGATGAAAATTTGTTTAAAGAGAATGAAGAGTTGCTTAACTGGATAAAAGAGCAATATAAAAAGGGCGCCGAAATAGCTACCATGTGCTCGGGTGCGTTTTTACTGGCCTCTACCGGTTTGCTTGACGGTAAAACCTGTTCTACCCATTGGGTCCATGCAGCTAATTTTAAGCGGTTGTTTCCAAAAGTTGATCTGCTGCCGGATAAACTGCTCACTTCAGAAAAAGGAATATATACTAATGGCGGCGCTTACTCTTTTTTAAACCTGGTGCTTTTTTTAGTTGAAAAATATTTTGACCGGCAGACGGCCATTTACTGTTCAAAAATTTTCCAGATAGATATGGATAGAACGTCCCAATCGCCTTTTTTTATTTTCCAAAAGCAAAAGAATCATGGTGATGAATTGATAGACAAGGCACAAACTTATATCGAAGAAAACCTGAGTGGGAAGATATCCTTTGAGGAACTGGCATCCAAACTGGCTATCAGCAGGCGCAACTTTGATCGCCGGTTTATTAAAGCTACCGGTAACACCCCGGTTGAGTATTTGCAGCGTGTAAAAGTTGAAGTCGCCAAAAGCACTTTAGAAAAAGGCCGGAAAAGCATTTTTGAGGTAATGAACGAGGTAGGCTATGCAGACGACAAAGCGTTTAGAGAGGTCTTTAAAAAAATAACCGGCTTATCGCCGCTGGATTATAAGGCCAGATATAATAAGGAAGCTGTTTAGACTCCTTAAAAAAAATCACAAACAATTTAAGCCTTTGTTTATTATGTAATTATGATAACAGTGATCGGCATATTTGAAAACCTTGAACTAGCGGATGAGGCCAGCTCTTATCTTATAGCTAACAACTTTGAAAGCGAAAATATAGATATCCATACACATGCTGACGAGCCCGAAACAGATCGCATAGGTAACTTTTTCAGTCATTTTTTTGAAAACGAAAAAGAAGCCACACACTATGCATCATTAGGAAGAAACGGCTCCATTGTAACCATACACGCCGCCTCAACCCGCGAGGCGCAGGAAGCCGTTGATGTTTTTAACCAGTATGGCGCGATAGAAGTTGATGCTTCAGCAACCGATACCCGTAGTTTGGTTATAGACCAGATTGTAGCCCAAGACATGCGTTTAAAATAGCCAACCCCAGACTTTTGTTTAGCTATTTTTTGTAAGTTAGTACCGCGATGAGTATATAATATTCAGTAATACATGAACACTAATCCGGGCAAATTATCTTTAAAAATCAAAACCTTGTTTTGTGGTTTCAATCTGTTTTATCTTTTAGGGGTAACGCCCGCAATAGCCCAAAAAATGATCATCGAAAACCTGGATGGGCCGGTTACTGCAAACGAGATCAATGCGTTTAAGGCTCATATCAAAACAGCCCCTGCACCACCCGGAAACGGAAATGTATGGGTTTTTGGCAATGGCGGCAAAAGTATTGAGGCCTGCGGATTAATGTATGAGGTATCGCACGACAGAGAGATCATGGATCGAATGATCTATTATTGCGATGAAATGCTATCGCGCCGTAACGATATCTGGCCCGCTGATAAAGGCGGACAAAAAGCAGTTTGGACAGGCAAAGTCGAGCCTGTTTGGCCATCATCAAACCCTGACGTAAGCCCCGCGGGCGCGGGTGTTGAACAAGGCGATGAAATTGCCCATATGGCTTTTTGCGCCAAGCTGATATTACAAAACCCGGCATTATGGGATTTAAAGGTCGACATTGGCGATACCTACCAATTTGGCGCAACATATAAACAACGCGCCCTGAAATATATTAAAGAAGGCGACTTCGTGATTGATAACTGGATATTGCCTCATTTTATCCGCGCGAGCGAAAACAACCACTACTATTTTCCTGGTGCACCCAATACTTATAAACCTAATGACCCTGCACCCTGGAACCAGGCCTGGATGGTTACTAATGCCTTAGTGCGATTAGTGGAATGCCATTTACTATTGAAGGATGGCGCTGAAAGAATAGCAAGTTATGATGCAATAGTTCAACCAAATATTGATTGGTTTAGGGCAAATTGCAAACCTGCTACATCTGCCAAAGGGACGGCCTGCTATACCTGGGCCTATGCCTACCCAAAAGGAATAGAAGACACCAACCATGCCGCTTATGATAGCGAGGGCCTTTGGATAGCTTACGATAGCGGCAGGTATCATTTAACATTTAATGATATAGTACCTTATGCCAATACCTATTGCGATCTGGTAATGGGCACTGTAACCAACGGCAAGTTTGCCGGCAGGGTTGACGGCACAACCGGTACCGGGCACGGCGGCGGCGATAACTATGTACGCGATGAATATCTTTATCTTACCGAGTTTAGGCCGGATATGTTTATAGAGATGGCTCAAACAGAGATCAATACCAATAAAGTAGCTGTATCAATACCCATAACTGCCCGACTGCTTTGGGAAAAAGATCGCCGGTTTAAAAAGAAAAGTAAATAGCCTACTATTAAGATCAATGGAAGTGCATTTATAGTTTTCGGGACAAGGCAGATCACGTGTTTTTTATTAAGATATTTTGTAGGTTAGCAGTAGGATAACCATCCGGCTAAAACCTTTATAAATATGAAATACGCTAACTTGTTTTTTACATTGCTTCTTTGTGTTGTGGCTTTGGGTTTTACCACCATCCAACAAAAATCTGTATGGAAACCATTATTTAATGGCAAGGACCTAACTGGCTGGGATAGCTACATTGGCCCTGACCAGGATGATAAAGGCAATCATATCAATAACGTCCCAATCGGCCTTAACAATGACCCCCGGCATGTGTTTACTATTGTTAAATTGGATGGTGAAAATGTGATCCGAGTATCCGGCGAGAACTGGGGCGCTATATCTACCAAAAAAGAATATGAAAACTACCATCTGCAATTACAATATAAATGGGGCTCACTTGTATGGGGGCAGAAAAAAGGCAAGAATAAAGATAGCGGGTTACTGTATCACTCCGTAGGTAAATACGGTGCAGATTATGGTGCCTGGATGCGGTCGCACGAGTTCCAGATAGAGCAAACCAATAGCGGCGAGTATTGGGGCGTGGCCGGTGGCCTGGCCGATATCCCCGCTAATAAAAAGCCTGATAACAATTATGAGTATAGCCCTACCGGTACCTTATATACCTTTGCCGAAGAAACCCAACAAAGCCGTCATTGCCAAAAAAGAGGTGGCGACGCAGAAAACCCAACCGGCCAATGGAACACGCTCGATCTGTATTGCCATGGCGACACTGCTATCCACCTAATAAACGGGAAAGTGATGATGGTGCTATATCATTTAAAACAAAGCGATAAGGGACAAAACATACTACCGCTAGTTAAAGGAAAAATACAGTTGCAATCAGAGGGGGCTGAAATATTTTACCGAAATATAAAAATTCAGGATGTTCATCAATTACCAATAGAGTTAATGTAGGCCATTTCGCCTAACCAATCTAGCATTTAAAGCTCGAATATTGTTAAATAATGTTAACAATAACTCCTTTTTAGCGTAAATTACTTTATATCAACAAATCCATGCATTTCTTTGGGTATCTTTGCAAAACATGAGGCAACTGAAAATCACCCAATCTATCACTAACCGCGAGTCACAATCGCTTGACAAATATTTAACAGAGATCGCTAAAGTTGGTCTGATCACGGCACAGGAAGAGGTTGTTTTAGCACAAAAAATCCGCGAGGGCGACCAAGCGGCATTAGAGCGCTTAACAAAAGCAAATCTCCGTTTTGTGGTTTCGGTAGCCAAACAGTACCAAAATCAAGGCCTTACACTTGGCGATTTAATTAACGAAGGCAACTGCGGTTTAATAAAAGCGGCGGGCCGATTTGATGAAACCAAAGGCTTTAAATTTATATCTTACGCGGTTTGGTGGATACGCCAATCTATTTTAACAGCAGTTGCAGAACAATCCCGCGTAGTGCGTTTGCCACTTAACCAGGTTGGGGCATTGAATAAGATCCGTCATGCATCTTCCAAATTGGAGCAATTACTGGAGCGCCCGGCCACAACAGAAGAGTTGGCCGAGGATTTAGAAACCACACCCGAAAAAATATCTGATTCGTTAGCTAATTCCGGCCGTCATTTATCAATGGATGCTCCTTTCATAGCCGGCGAAGACAACACGCTTTTGGATGTATTGCAAAATGATGCAGAGGCCACGGATCACGATCTGATGACAGATTCGTTGGCAAGCGAAATCAAACGCTCATTGGGTATACTTGCAGAAAGAGAAAGAGAAGTACTTACCCTGTTTTTCGGACTAAATAGCCGTTCGGCACATTCGCTGGAAGAAATCGGTGAAAAATACGACTTGACGAGAGAACGTGTAAGACAAATAAAAGATAAAGCGTTGGCGCGTTTGCGTCATAACTCTAAATCTATGCTATTGCAAAGTTATTTGTAATACTCTTTTAAAAACTCACATCACTTTTTAGCAAAATCAGCTGCCGATTTATTAAGCTGTTTTGCTGTAAGTGTATTGCCTCCATTATTAATAACTATCCGGTATATAAAAGTAACCGATTCTCCCTTTTTTAAGGTAAGGTTTTTGGCTGATTTACCATTGGTAAAAATCTTTTCTCCCAATGGGTTAGCCGCAAAAAGGCCATAGCCCCTGGCATGCCAAAAGGTAGGGTAGTTTGGATTTCGGGGATGATCAATAATTGCGATACTTACCGAGTCGGCACCCATTTTACCATACACTTTGCACCAAACACCACGGGTACTCCAGGCATCATCGCCGGTTTTACCCTGGCTGGTTAAGTAGTTGCCATTGGCCAGGTTATCTGTACCACCTTTTACTACAGTTACAATCCCTTTATCATCTGTAAATTTTTGGTCTACTTTACTTGGCATCTGCAACTCATGTGCCAAGCGAAGGCCCAGCATGCCGTCCTTAGCATCGTTAAATTTGGCTTCAACATTGGCTTTTAAAGTGGTGATCCTGTCAATAATACGTTGGTTAGCGTTGCCGCTAAATTCAAACCGTGTAGTTTCTTCCAATATCACATCTTTAGCCTGGTTTGTCCAGTTGGCGTGGTAGGCTATTACGCCTGTGTTGCCGCTTTGGGCCTCTAATATCTTATCGGTACGTATCCAGCCGTACTGGCTTTTTTTGGCCGCCGGTATAGCATAACTGTTGTTCCAGAAATCAAGTCCGTTTAAATTTTCATAATTGAACCAAAGACCAATATGATGCGGATGATCCGTTGGGTCCCCTGTTCGTTTATCTAACGGAAAACTACGCGTAACCACCGTTCCGCCGGCATCATGCAACGGATACAGCACCGGTTTTTCCAATGAATCAGGATATAAAAAACTGGTGAACAACTTGCCGCCAATTATCACATCTATCTTTTTATCCTTTGTAGATCTAACCACCGCTACTGGTTGCTGTTGTGCAATGGCTACGGTTGATACCGCCGTCATCATTAGGGCTAATGTTACTTGTTTGATCTGGTTCATCTTTTAATAATATATCGAACATCAAATAACAAATGCCGAATATCGCGGAACTTCAGCGTTCGATATTCGGCATCCACTATCAATATTTCAGGTTAATATTTAAACACTTTACCACCAGCCATTACCTCCTGCGTAGCCTCGTCAAAGGTAGCTTTTTGGCCTGTATGTGCTGCCGCATTAGTCATTATAAGAGCTATAGCGTGGCTGTATCCAGCTTCAACCGGCGCATTAGGCTGTTTACGGCTGCGCACACACTCCATCCAGTTACGCACATGGTTTGATGTTAATACGTCGCCACCTGTATTTGCTGATGTTACAACTTTCTCCGTATTTTTTAATTCTATGGTTGGCAATAGATTGGCTTTCATGCCCATGGCTTTCGCCATCTTTTCTGTAAGGCCACCAGTTGGGGTTACCTTATTGGTCATCAGGTTTAATTCACCACCATTTGAGTAATATATTTCAGAAGGATCATCATCGCCATTATGCATCCGCGAGGCAAATGTCACCTGGAAACCTAATGATGGGTCGTTTGCAGGCCCATAATCAAAAGCAGCCGTTATGGTATCCCAGTTACGGCGGCCATCTTTCCACATATAAATACCGCCGTTAGCTGTTACGCTACGCGGATGTTTCAACCCGCTGAACCAATGCACCGTATCAATCTGGTGGCTCATCCATTGCCCCGGTAATCCTGATGAATAAGGCCAAAACAAGCGGAACTCTAAATATTTACGCGGATCGAAGGCTTCATAAGGCCGGTTCATCAGCCAGCGTTTCCAGTCGGTATCTTGTTCTTTTAATACAGTTAATAACTCGGGCCTTCTCCAGCGTCCCGGTTGGTTTACATTCCACTTTAATTCAACCATGGTTATTGGCCCAAACTGCCCCGATTTTATAAAATCGTCGGCTGCATGGTAGTTAGCACCACTACGGCGTTGTGAGCCTATTTGTACAATTTTGCCTGTTTCTTTTACTGCTTTTAATGCAAAACGGGCATCTTCCATGGTTTCGGCAAAAGGTTTTTCGCAGTAAACATCGCACCCGGCGCGCACGGCTTCGGCGCAATGCCTCGCGTGTTGAAAATCGGCAGTGCTCATAAACACCGCGTCTACCGCTTTTGCGTTATACATTTCCTCGTTATTTCGATACGCTTTTACGTCATTATTCATTTTCTGTTTCCAGGCGGCGGCACCTTCCTCGCGGCGTTTGTTCCAGATATCAGATACGGCAACTACTTCAAAGTTTAGTTCTTTATAATGGTTCATGAAGGAGGGCATGTGCGAGCTTTTATGCCTGTCAGAAAACCCGACTACACCAACCCGCACACGGTCATTAGCGCCAATAATACGGTTATAACTTTTAGCGCTGAAACCGGTTTTAGCCAACATTACACCCGCGCCCGCTATTGATGCCTGCCTGATAAAAGTACGACGTGATTTTTCCATAATTTTTTAATATTTTATTGGTTGCAACAATCTTAGTATGTACGGCTGAGGTTTAAATGCAGCCCAATTGGTTGTTGCTTATAGTTTATAACAAGGGCAAGTTAATCAAAAGAAAAAAAATCAGGTATTGGAATAAAAATTTATTTATGCAAACGTTACCATTTGCCAAACAAAATTGGTTTATAACACCCCAGCCAATGGTTACAAAGCAAACCGGTATTAGTGCCTGCAATAATTATTTAAAGAATTGGTACATTGCATTATAAACTATATCCCGTGAAAAAAAAGCTTATTCTACTATTTTTACTGTTAGCAAATTGCGCTATAGCACAAACCAACGATAATTGGGCGCTAAAAGAAAACAATAACGGAATAAAAATATTTACCCGCGATTTAGAGTCATCAAAAATTAAAGCGATAAAAGTAGAGTGCAAATTAGAGGCAACCCTATCGCAAGTTGTGGCAGCACTAATGGATATTAAAAACAGTGAAGAGTGGCTTTACCATACTACGGGTAATTATTTGATCAAACAGGTATCACCGGCAGAGTTGTATTACTATTCGCTAATTGAGATGCCATGGCCGGTGAGCAACCGCGATTTTATTGCGCATCTTAAAGTATCACAGGATGCGGTTACCAAAACTGTAACGATAGATGCACCTTGCGTAGCCGATATGGTACCGGTAAAATCAAAAATAGTACGCATTACTAATTCCAATGGGAAATGGGTATTATATGCATCTGGCAAGGACCATGTAAAAATTATTTATACGCTTCATGCCGACCCCGGTGGCAACATACCCGCCTGGTTAACCAATTTATTTGTGACCCAGGGCCCTTTGCAAAGTTTTAAAAAATTTAAAATACATTTACAAAAACCAATTTATAGAAATGCCCGGCTTGATTATATCATTGATTGATAAGTTGGCTTTAAAACCATACCTAAAAATGAAGGCAAAATATTTTACACTAGCTTTATTCTTGCTTTCTTCGGTAACACAGGTTATCGCACAAAACGCGATATTAAGCCAGCCTATGGGTTCTTTAAAGTTGCTTAATATAGGCAATGGCAAACCACGCAATATCGTATTTATTTTGGCCGATGACCATCGGTATGACGCGTTGGGCTTTTTAAAAACGCAGGATTTTATTGAAACGCCCAACCTGGACCGTATGGCCCGCGAGGGCGCTTACCTGCCAAACGCGTTTGTAAATAATTCGCTTTGTTCGCCCTCAAGGGCATCTATTTTAACAGGGTTGTACTCGCATAAACATACTGTTGTTGACAACGAGCATAAGGTGCCGGCAAACCTGATATTCTTCCCGCAATATTTACAGCAAATTGGTTATCAAACCGCCATGGTGGGCAAATGGCATGCAGGGAATGACGGCGACCAGCCACAACGCGGCTTTACTTATTGGGTATCATTTAAAGGGCAGGGATCTTACCTGCCCGAAAAGAACGGCTTAAACGTTAACGGCAAACATGTGCCCCAAAAAGGCTATATCACTGATGAGCTGACCGATTATGCGCTTAACTTTTTAAGTCACCGGCAAAAAGATAAGCCTTTTATGCTGTACCTGGCACATAAAGGCGTACATGCCGATTTTATCCCTGCCGAACGCGATAAGGGTCGTGCACAAAAATTTGAATTTAAACCACCCTATACCATGAACCCCAAAAATGTAGAAGGTGCACCAATGTGGGTTCAAAATCAACGCAACTCATGGCATGGGGTTGACTTTCCTTACCATAGCACTTTAGATATCGGCGCTTATTATAAACGCTATGCCGAAACACTGTATAGTGTTGATGCGTCGGTAGGTAAAGTGATGGATTATTTGAAAAAAGAAGGATTGTTAGAATCGACCCTTATTATTTATATGGGCGATAATGGTTTCCAGTTTGGCGAACATGGGTTGATTGATAAACGCACCGCTTACGAGGCGTCAATGCGGGTACCGATGCTGGCTTATTGCCCCGAGTTGATCAAGCCCGGAACTGTTGTTAAAGAGGTGGTAGCCAATATTGATATTGCTCCTACTTTGCTTGATGCAGCCGGATTAAAAGCCCCTCAATATATGGATGGCATGAGCTACCTGCCTTTATTAGAGGGTAAAAAACCCGCAACATGGCGCACGGGATTTTTATACGAATATTATTGGGAACGATCTTTCCCGCAAACACCAACTATGCACGCCTTACGTAATGATCAATATAAATATATCCACTACTATGGCATTTGGGATACTGATGAGCTTTATGACTTGCAAGCCGATCCGATGGAAACAAAAAATTTGATCAGGAACTCAAAATACGCGACTGTAGTAAAATCAATGAACCAACAATTGTTTAAAGCTCTGGATGACTCGCAAGGCATGTACTTGCCATTACATACAGATGTGGGTGGACAATCAAATTTTCGCAGTAAAAAAGGGCCTGCGGAGGCTAAGTTCCCGGCATATTTAATAAAAGATAAATAAATTGCACGCCGACTATTTATAATAGTCCATTTGGGGATTTTGACAGTGTTTGAATACTAGAATAACAATCAAAAGCCCGAAGAGATTTAAATGTTAAATAAAATTACCCCCGCCTGAATGTGTGCGTACTTTAGCTATAAAATGCTCCAAATCAAAAGGTTTATGAATAATATCATCTGCACCGCATTCATCTCTAATTGATTCCAGTTCGCTATTGGCCGAAACCAGGATAACCGGTATATGTTTAAGGTCGGCCTGACCTTTAATGTAGGCACACATGGATTGGCCGTTCTCGCCCTTTAAGTTAAGATCAAGCATCACCAGGTCAACCTCTTTAGCATGCAGTTTGCGCCTTGCCATACCCGTATCATCAAGGCTAATTACCTTGTAACCCTCAATCTCCAGCAATATGCTCATCATTTCGCCTATTACAGGCTCGTCTTCAATTACAAGGACCCTCTTCTTCATACCAAGTGTTAAGCAATATATGGACCAATGTTTTTTACAAGTCGCTTTAAAACAAAAACATTAATTTAGGCTATAATTATAACCATAGCATAAATCTGCTATACCTCATTTAAAAAATATGCGCCAATTAAAACCATTGATAGCTATAATGCTTATATCGCTTTGCGTTTTCTGTAATGACAGCTTCGCTCAAAATAACAACAGGCAAAAAGTAAATGATGTATTATACCCATCCATCGAAGTACATTTTACCGGTTACCTGGCTGATAAGCTAAGCGGCTCTATTAATAACCGTATTCTGGCGCAGGATGTTAACAGGCTGATAGAGCCCTTTAAACCCGAACATAGAACCGAGACTCACCTATGGCAAAATGAGTTTTGGGGTAAATGGTTTACCTCGGCGGTATTGGCTTATAAGTATCGTCTGGATGCCCGCTTAAAAGCTGTGCTTGATCATGCAGTTACCGGATTACTGGCTACCCAAACCCCCGATGGCTATATAGGTAATTATGCCCAGGCGCACCGTTTAGAAGAATGGGACATTTGGGGCCGGAAATATTGCATGCTGGGGTTATTAGCCTATTATGACCTTACCAAAGACAAAAAAAGCCTGACAGGCGCTTCCCGCATTTTTGACAATTTAATAGATGATCTGCATAAAAAAGACGGCATTATTGTAACCAAAGGCAATTACCGGGGTATGGCGGCATCATCAGTACTAGAACCGGTTTGTCAATTGTACACCCGCACCGGCGATAAAAAGTTCCTGGATTTCGCATTGGAGATAGTTAGGCAATGGGAAACCCCCGAAGGGCCGAATTTAATAAGCAAAGCCAATGTAAATGTGGCTGATCGTTTCCCGAAACCTAAAAATTGGTACAGCCCTGAGCAGGGACAGAAAGCATATGAAATGATGTCGTGTCACGAGGGCTTGCTGGAACTTTACCGCATAACTGGTAACGAAACTTATAAAAAAGCAGTTGAAGATTGTTGGGCAAATATCAAAAAAACAGAGATAGATATTGTAGGTTCGGGCGCGTCAACCGAAATGTGGTTTGGGGGCAAGGCAATTGAAAATACACCGATCAATCATTTCCAGGAAACTTGCGTTACTGTAACCTGGCTCAAGCTTACCGAGCAGTTACTGCGCCTAACCGGCGAGGCTAAATATGCTGATGAAGCCGAAAAAACTTATTACAATGCATTGCTAGGTTCCATGAGTCATAACGGCGCGTCATGGGCAAAGTATACGCCACTAAATGGCCAGCGTCTGCCGGGCAGCGAACAATGCGGCATGGGCCTAAACTGTTGCGAAGCCAGCGGTCCGAGGGGTCTGTTTGCTACCCCGATGCATTTTGTAATGGAAAGGCTGGAAGGTTTACAGATAAATTATTTTGCCGATGGCACTTATAAATTAAACACCCCTAAAGGACAGGTAATTAATTTGGCAGAACATACCTCTTACCCCAAATCAGGGGTAGTAGAAATAACTGTCGATCTGCAAAAACCGGAGGATATGGCTATTGATGTACGCATACCTGCCTGGAGCAAAACTACTAAGCTAACTGTAAACAATGTAGCTATTGAGGTACAGCCAGGTCAATATACCCAACTAAAACGCAACTGGAAAACAGGTGATAAAATATCCTTTACCCTGGATATGAGGGGCCGCGTAGTTGAAACCGGAACAAATATCCGCAGCGCGACTATTGTACGCGGGCCGATTGTTTTGGCACGGGACACTCGTTTCGAAGGCGCAAACATTATTGCCGTACTAAAACCTGTTGCCGATAAAAATGGCTATATCAACCTAACCGAAGTACCTAATCAGGCAAGTGATGGTATGCTGTATAAAGCAAATTTCATCCCCGAATCGTACACTGAAAGCGCGAAAGGCCCGGTAGCTATCACACTTTGTGATTATGCCTCGGCAGGAAATAATAATGAGAATTCGTTTTTTGAAGTTTGGTGGCCGCAATTGCTGCAGCCGGCGGCTCATTAAATAGTCGCACCTTTTTTATTGATACGATTTTGCTGAACCCGGTCGTATTCTTCTACATAATTAGGATGTTCGGTGCCCATCAACCTATCCCAAAATCTAAAATATAAACCATAGTTACCTGTAAACTTACTATGGTGCAGATTGTGATGTACAGAAGTATTGGTAAATTCAAACAAAATGGTTTTTCTTAACCACTTGGGGGCAATTTCATACCCAAGGTGTCCGTAAACATTAATCATAAAGGCAATAAATACAAATAAGCTTATGGAAATGACATTCATCGGCAAAATAACAGTAATTAGCAGTAGCACTAAACTCTCTACGCAGGCCTCAAAAATATGGAATGAATATGATGTCCACGGTGAAGGGTTGGTAGATCTATGATGTAATAAATGCGCGTGCCTGAATAGTTTAGGGTGATGTAGCAGGCGGTGTGTCCAGTAAAAATACGTGTCGTGTATAATCAAACTTATCACAACGCTAACATATAACCACCATGCGGGATATGCATGCGGACTTGTATAAACACGCGTTATATTTTTAACCGGGCTGTATAAAACTAAGCAGGCAGCTGCTGCAAAAACAATGGTGGACTGTAAAGAGTGGAGTATCTCGCGCCTAAAATCATGTCGTGATGCTGCCTTATTTTGTATTTTTGATGCGTCAAACCATTCATTAAGCCATACGTAGCATAATACAAAAGGGATACCCGCCACCAAAAAATACCTGATGGCTGATGTGCTGAAGATTTTTATAAATGGATCAAATACCTGGTGCATAGTCTTTTAACGCCTTACAAATATCGGGTAATTTATGAGTTTTGATAGATAATAACTTAAATTAATAAACATACCTTATTTTAGTTTCAATAGCTATTTAAAACAAGCACTCCAAAAAAATGGAGCCATTTATTGAGAATGTTAATAGGATATTAATAAGTTAGCGTTGAGGAAATAAAAATGGATTTAAAAGATAAAGTAATAGTTGTAACCGGTGGTACCGGCGTGTTGGGGCAATCGTTTATTAATGGTATCCATAAAGCAGGCGGCTCAGTTTGTATTTTAGGGCGAAATAAAGAAGAAGCTGAAAAAAGAGCCAACCAAATAAACAACGCCGGCGGCAAAGCCCTTGCGCTGGTGGCCGATGTTTTAAATGAACAACAGCTTGAAGAAGCAAAAGACAAAATATTAACTCAATTTGGCGCAATATATGGCCTGGTAAATGCCGCCGGGGGCAATATGCCCGAAGGAGTATTACAGCCTGAGCAAAGTGTATTTGATCTGAACATTTCCGGTATGCAGCGTGTAACCGACCTTAACCTTTGGGGAACCATTATACCTACACAAGTTTTTGGAAAAACCATTGCCGAATCTGGCGGCGGTAGTATTGTAAACATATCGTCAATGAGTGCCAGGCAGGCCATAACCAAAGTTTTGGGCTACAGCTTAGGTAAAGCTGCTATTGATTGCTATACGCAATGGTTCGCGGTTGAAATGGCCAACCGCTATGGTGATAAAATAAGAATGAACGCTATTGCGCCGGGCTTTTTTTTAACGGAACAAAACCGCACTTTATTAACTAATTCGGACGGCTCATATACCGCCCGTGGTAAGCTCGTACTGCAACAAACACCCTACAAACGTTTTGGTTCGCCTGATGAACTAAATGGCGCGTTAATATGGCTATTAAGCGATGCCTCCAAATTTGTTACAGGTACGGTGATTAATGTAGATGGTGGATTCTCTATTTTTAGTGGTGTATAAACACTTGCTTATTTTATCCCGCTAGGTAAGGCGCTAACAGATGTCCAGCCACCATCAACTATCAGGCTTTGCCCAGTTATATGTTTCGCCTCCTCTGACACCAAAAACAAAGCCGTGTTGGCTATATCACTTACGTAAGCAGGGCGCCCCATCGGTGTAATTTCAGACCATACGCGTTCATAATCTTTTTCTTCCATCGTGCGTTCTGTAAGCGTAGCACCAGGGGCAATTGTATTTACGTTAATTTTATGTTGCGACAGTTCAATCACCAGATTTTTAGCCAGCATTTCTAAAGCGGCTTTGGTCATGGCATAAGCAGCCAGGCTTTTAAGTGCCTGATGTCCTACTACTGATGAAGTGAACAATATTGCTCCGCCATTAGGTTGCAGCTTCATTTTGTTGGATGCCGCCTGCGCCAAAAAGAACGATCCGCCCAAATTAACATGCAAAACTTTAAAAAAAGATTCCTGGGAGTAGGTAGCGAAATCGCCGTATAAGGTAATTCCTGCATTGGCAATTACAATATCTAAATGCCCGTAAGCATCTATAGCCGCGTCAACCATCTTATTAATAAATGCAACGTTACTGGCATCGCCCGGAAAAGCAACACAAGCACCTTCGGCCTTAATTTGTAAGGCGGCGCTTTCGGCTAACTGGGTGTTCAGGTCATTTAATAATACAGTTGCTCCGTTTGCGGCCAATAGCCTGCATATTTCAAAGCCAATACCCTGGCCTGCGCCGGTAACAATAGCTACTTTATTTTTAAAATTCATAGTTTATAAAAGTCGTGCACTAATTTGAGCATTTACAAACCCGTTTGCAATAGCTAATTTTTAGAACGACTCATTTAAATTCAAGAAGAAGCCTTTGTTGCCATATTTACCAAAAGCATAATCGAGGGCCAGGTTGGTGCGGGTAGCTTTATTAAACAACACCCGTAAACCGGCACCATATCCCGGTTGGAATACCTGGAACAGTTTAGTACCATGCTCGTCATTAGCGGTTTGCATACTGGCGAAGGTTACACCGCTGATAAATTTATTTTTTAAAATAGGGAATCGAAACTCCACCTCTGTATCATTAAACTGGGTCCCTTTAAAATATTGGCTGGTATACCCCCTGCCGCTTCTGGAAGAGCCATCTTTTGCCGTACCCGGCAATTCCAGATAAGGTACATTGCCGGTTACCAAATACGACCCCCAGTTCCAAAATGCAAGCACGGTTTCGGGACTTACATCTGACAGGCTTACATATTTGCGAAGGTCCGTAGTAACCTGCACCGAATTTTTTGTGCTACCTATCCAAGTTTGGTTTACCCGGATACCTGCATCAAAATAAATACCTTTATAAGCACGGTTTGGATTATCGCGGGTAGTATAAGCTATGTTAAAAAGGAAACCATCTGCCGCGTAATGATCCTGCGGGAAACCGTGCTCATTATTATAAACGCTTGATGGTGTGGCATTGTTAGTAGTGTCTTTGTTGGTAATGTTACGCCTTATCTCGAACGATAATCCAGCGCCAACAAACAACCCTTCGGCAACTTCTTTATATACCTTTTCTCTGATATTATAATAGTATGAATGGATAGCGTAAACCTTGTGCGCGGCATCAGCCAACAAGTTTTGAGGAGCGGTCCCACCATTTGCAGCTTGACCAATACCCAGTCCATAATCAGGTGCTACCGTTTTTGCGACAACCATATTGCCCTGTAAATTCCACCTATTGCCCGGTGTAAATATGTTATGGTTTAAATAAAAGTAAATAATCCCCTTACTGGTGATGGAAGCTGATGTTGCAGCAATTGATAAGAGTGTTTTTGGATCGTTGCCCAGTTTTTTACCAGCTACGGCCTTTATACCTATCTGCGCACCGATTGTAGGATTGGCGGCGATATTTGGCACAATGGTAATACCCGATCTTCTATGTAAGGTATCAGCCTTCTTTTTCGGGTTAAAAACATTACTGAGCAGGTCACCAAAATCATATTGTTGGTTAGTGTTCTCAATCGACGCTTTTGCTTTCAAAGCTTTTACGCGTAGAGAATCTTCTTTTAGTGAATCAGCAGGAGTAATTACCTGGGCATAAGCAAATACCGGAAGAATAAAAAAAAGTAATAATAATAAATTGGGTAAGTAATTCTTTTTATTAGATAACCGATGCCACATGTTGTCAATTTATACCCGGCTGTATTAACCGGATACATCTTAAACCAACATATTGATTAAATGTTTAAACCTAAATGAGCCAATAATTGGATGGCTCCTATTTTGTAAACCTAAAAATCGTATAAGAATTAGCCGGGAAACTATAGTCGATTTTATTACCGGTGATTTGTATAGTGGTTTCTTTAGTCGATATTTTTTCAGGGTCTTGCGGTGTGTTTTCACCTTTTGGATCGCCTGTTAAGGTATAAACCTTTATTAATGGCCTTCCCGAAAACCCTGTTAAATCAACCGATGATCTAATAGCGTTGGCAGAGGTATTTACCGTATGTATTACCAGCTCATTACCTGCATCGTTACGAGTTGCGGTAACATCCAGATCACCCTCAACACTACTAAAAACCCTTAACGGCTGATGATTTTTTGCAGCCATTTGCTCGCTGTAAAACGGCGGCATGCCCCAAACTTGCGCAGGCGTAAAAAACACCTGCCCCTGATCCCAATCGTTATCATTTTGGCCTAATGCCTGTAAGCCATTAGCCGCGCATGATGTCAATACAAAATCGCCATGTCGGCGTACCGCATTTAGTGTAGTAGCGTGGCCTAACGCGCGTTGCATGTTATGCAGGCCGCCATTTTCTTCAAATATGGTACATTTTAGTCTAGTGTTTGGGTCCCATTTCATGAATAGGTCATGCATTATTTGCAGGTTTTTGTCGACTGTTATACCGGCGCGCGCCTCATCTGCATCTGTATGCAGATCCCAATAATCGGCTTTGCCATTAACGGCTTTAAACACAATTTCCATATTTGGCGATCTTGGCCGCCACCAAGCCGCGCAAATAACTTTTATATCCGGATTTTTGGCATGGATAGCATCATACAGCAAATTAAACCGCTCAGTATAATGCTTGTAGTCATTTTCCAGATCGCCCCAAATAACTTCTTCATTGCCTAGCTCTATATAATGCAAAGGGTATGGTTTTGGATGCCCGTTTGCTGCCCGTCTTTTACCCCATGAGGTTGTTGTGGAACCGGTAAGATACTCTACCATATCAGCTATATCTTGCGGCGTTTCCTCAACATTTATAGCAAATGCTCCTTCAAATCCGGCTGCCTCGCAATAGGCAACAAACTCTTCAATACCAAAGCCATTACTGGTATAAGGGTACCAGTGCCCGTTATATTGTGGCCGTTTATCTCGCGGGCCTATCATGTTTTTCCATTTATAGTCAGGCGCATTTACCATTGTCCCACCGTAGCGTACAAAGTTTAACCCTTCTTGCTGCATTTTGGTGGCTATATCAGCACGAATAGGCAAACCCTTAAATTGGTCAGCACCTGTCGACATCAGGACAGCCTGGTCAATAGTTAATTTGCCCTTGCCTTCAATAAATAGGGCAAATCTTGTTTTTGTATCGGTTGTGTTTGAAGTTAGCGCAATAGGGTATTTTTTCCATGTTGGTGATACGTTAACTATTTTTTGCGATGCATAGGTTTTACTGCCATCGGCACTTTGCAAGACAATGGTAACCGGGCCGTTTAATTGCCCCGCCCGCAGGCAAACATATCCTTGAAATTTTTGGCCACCCTTTATCGCAATACCCCAGCGGTTCAACCCGTTATTCGCTATGCCAACTTTGCCTTTCCCGGTAATATTTTCTATAACCTGGGCTTGTTTGCTATTGTAAGCGTTAATGGTGTCCAGCGCAAATCTGGCCTTCGCTCCCTGGGTTTCAATAGCATCCCAAACGCGGCTTATTTGTATAGGAGGCGTAGTTTTAAATTCGTTTTTTATGGTGGATGTGCCATCGGCAATAACTATATCTTTAAATGCTGCGGCGGCATTGTAGGTGCGTAACCCTATCTTTCCTGTCAGTATCGGGTTGTCATTGTCAACATAGTCAATAGCAGGTTGGGTCTCGTTATTCAGATAAATCAAAATATGCGCGCCTTGCATAGTCACCTTTACATGCTGCCACTGCTTACCATCAAAAGTTGCTTTAGCTTCGGCCAGTGGTTTATAGTTATGTACATGCTTGCCTAAAATCACATTATGACGGCTAGCCGATATGCTGACCTCATAACCGTCAAAATTATCGGCACCGCTGCCCTCATTATTTACCCTAACTATAAACCCGGCATTAAAACCATTACGGGTAAACTTGATATCTGCTTCAAGACTACCATCTTTTACTACCGTGTTCTCCCGAATAAACTTATAGCCCTCGCCCGAATTTACTGCCACCCCACTTTCGTAAGACCGCCAGTTTCCTTGCAATATTTTCCAATCATTAAACTTTGGGGATGGTGCCGGTTCTTCAAAACTTTCGCCGTATAGTCGCTGATCATACAGACCGCCATAAATTTCATGGTTAACATCTTCAATACATGAGCCATACATTTTAGCTGGTATCTTATTCATCACCTTAGATGCATCCACAATTATATGCGCGTTTTGTCCAAGGGCTGTCAGCGAAAAAAATGCAATTAAACTAACTGCAAGTAGTTGTTTTGTACTATTTATATTGATCATGATATAATATCTGGTATGTATTGAATTAACATGCTCAAAAATCTAATATCCAAATGGACACTGGTTGAACAAATTTGATGTTTTTTAATTCAATTTTGACTAAAGTATTTTTCCGGGAATAAAATTCAGTAAGTTTAACAAACCGGTAACTATTGCTTTATGAGAATTTTTCGTGAGAACATTGTTAGTCCAGAAAATCTTTTTGTTGTTAAAGCAGAGGAATTTAAGTTTAATGATTTCCCGTTTCATTCGCACCCCGAGTATGAAATAATTTTAATATTGGAAAGCGCCGGCCAACGAATAGTGGGCGATAGTATTACAGAATTTATCGCGATTGATCTTTGCATGTTCGGCGCTAATTTGCCGCATACATTTTACACAAAAGGATTAGGCAACGAGGCAGTAAAGCAAGTTGTAATCCAATTTCATGAAAACTTTCTCGGTCCCGGTTTTTTCGACAGGAAACATTTTAAACAGATCAAGGATCTGTTGCAGCGGTCATCGCAAGGTATTGTATTTACAGGGCAAACAAGACTAACCTTAACACAAAAAATAACTGCCCTGGTTGAGAAAAACCCAGCCGAAACGGTTATTGGCTTATTAGATATTTGCATTTGCTTTCCATTTCTCAGGAATACACGCTCTTATCCAGCCCCGGATTTCTTAACAATCTTAACTTTGATGAATCAACCCGGATGAGCAATGTTTACGACTACATTCTGGATAATTTTAAACGCGACCTATCGCTTAATGAAGTTGCCACGATAGCTAACTTATCGTCATCTGCTTTCTGCAGATACTTTAAAAAGTTTACCCGTAAAACTTTGTCAGAGTTTTTAATCGATCTGCGTATTGGTTATGCTTGTAAATTACTGCAAAATAATAACATGGGTATCTCGCAGATCAGTCTTGACGCGGGATTTAATAATGTATCCTATTTCAACCGGAAGTTTAAGGTACTAAAAGGCGAAACCCCGATGGAATATCAGCGCCATTTCATTGTAAAAAAGGCTAATTAATTCCACCGGGGAATCCAGATTAAATTTATGCGGTAACCGTATCATTCAATTTTGTTTTTCGCTTTAATATCAACGCCGCCAACAAAGCAACTATCAAACCTACAGGTACTATTTCGCAATAGGTCATGATGGCGTTGAAAAATGGATTCTTATACATCCGGCTAAACTCGGCCATCTCCTTAGCTTTTTTAGCTATTACCACAGTACTTGCGCCAGATGCTTTTAGCTTATCAAGCACATGCGCGGTATAGATCTCGGCAAAATTTGATATAAAGCAATAATAATCTATCAACCATAACACTACATAAATAGTTGATGCCACCATCACAATTAATATACCTACCTGGAAAGCCTTGCCAAAACTAATTTGGCCGTGCAGATTATTATCCCGATAGTTTTTAACGCCCACAAAAACCAACGAAAATGCTACGATCATAGCTGTGTAGCCATATATCTCGCCATTATCAAAATCCATTTTATTGCTGCACAGGTAAATATAAAACACGGCCCAGCCACCGGCTATCAGCCCGGCTATCGCGCCACAAACAAGTACAATCTTTTTCATCTTAAATAAGTTTAGTGTTAAACATTAATAGTCCAAAATTCAATTATCGGCTTAACTTTTCGGTCATACTTTAGGGTGATTTTAATAAAATAGAGCCAATTCGTTCTTTAGGATGAGTTTATTTTAACTTATCAAACGTAAACGCTTTGCTTTTTCGATAGCTTGGGTACGGCGTTCGGCCTCCAATTTTTCAAATAAATTTGCCGAGTGTGTTTTAATAGTATTTAATGATACAAATAAACGCCCGGCAATTTCCTGGTTACTCAGGCCATCGGCCATTAGCTGCAAAACTTCCAGCTCGCGTTTGCTTATTCGCAATTGGTCAACGGCATCCTGATTTAAAATGAAGCCTGCGTTGTTATCTACAAAAATCTGCTTCTCAACCACAACGGTTTTAACTTTGGGTTTGATGAGTTTCTGGGCAAGCCATATACCCAACGCGGTAAAGATGAGGGCTATCGCACCGGCATAAACTTCAAAGGCGTGGTCAAAAATTACAAATCGAAGTTCCAGCCATTGTAATAAAAACAATAGCAGGGCAAGCGCTACGCCATAAACTATAATTTGCTTGTATTTTACCCGGATGCTAAACGCCATTTCACTATTATTTATCTAAAAATAAAGTATTTTAAATGAAATGCCTATAAAACAAAAAACCTCAAGGCTTTCGGCTTGAGGTTTTTGATCAGTAGTTATATTTTATTTGTAAACGATCTTAAAAATAGCACCCTTCACATCATCAGCTACATATAAAGCGCCATCAGGCCCTTGTGCTAACCCCATAGGACGATATTTCATCGGGCCGGTTGGATGCTCCAGGTCTGAGCCTGTAAAGTTGTCAGCAAATATCTCCCAATCGCTTGATAGCTTGCCGTTAACAAATGGTACAAAAGCTACCAGGTACCCTTTAACCGGCGAGTTAGCACGACCATGGAAAACTACGAACGCGCCGTTTTTATAACGCTTAGGAAACATATTACCGGTATAAAACAACAGGTCATTGGGTGCCAGGTGGCCCGGGAACGCAACCGCTGGGTCGGCATATTTATCGGTAGGTGTTTTGCCATCGCCGCCATACTCGGGCGATACCATTTTCTTTTTTAGTTGCTGATCGTAATACGCATACGGCCAGCCGGCGTCTAAGCCTTGTTTTAGCTCGTAAATAGTTTCAGCAGGCAGCTCCGAGCTTTTTTGGCCGGAAAAATAAGGCGGCGATAGTTTATCAAAACTGCGGCCATGTTGCGTAGCAAATACTGTTTTTGATGCCGGATTGTAATCAATACCAACCGCGTTTTTTATCCCGGTTGAAAAGCGAACGCCATCGCTAAAACCTTGGTTCAATTTATTGGCTTTAAACTTCCATATACCTGCTGCCGAATCTAAAATAGGGCAACCCGGTATACCCGAGGCAGAGCCTGTTTGCCTGCATGCGTCTGAATAAGAGCCAATGGTTACATATAAGTTATTTTGATCGTCAAGAGCGATGGATTTTGAATTATCGTGCACTTTGTCCAATAATCCCTGAACAATTACTTCAGGTTTATCGGCATTAATCACCTCGTCCCTATCATTCAGTTTATATCTGAACACGCCTGTATTTGAAGTTGAATACAAATAATGATCTTTTATTTTAATGCCCGTACCGGGATAGTCGGCAAACGCCAGTTTTTTATCCAGCCTGCCATCGTGGTTGGTATCGCTCAAAAAATAGATCCCTTTACCTTTGCTTTTTCTTGTCGAATTTAAATTTACATAAACATCGCCATTTTTAGTAACTACCAAATGCCTTAATGGTCCCAGCGAATCGGCAAGGATAGTGGCCGAAAAGCCTGCTGGTAGTTTCAAATCTGCATTGTAAACAGTTAATTTATTGGCGATGAATCCTGTTAATCCAATAGCCGCAACCATAAAACCGGCTGCCCAAACAAATACTTTATTCATTGATTGTTGTATAATAATTGATGTCTATATTTAAGTCGAAGCAAGATACACATTAACGCTAATCTGTCAATTATCTATCCTAATCGTTACCTTCCAGGCGTTTCACCACGTAAGGGGCTATTATATTTTTAGAGCTTTCCACACCCGGATGGATACCATCGGGTATCGCCTTTAAATAAGCATCCTGACTCTGATCCAATAGTTTTTTCCAATGCGGATAGTGGTCTATCAGCAATAATTTCCTTGCTTTAGCAACATCCCGATACATTTGGTAATATTTCAGCAGATCGGGGCGCTGTTGGGCATGTATGTTTAATGGTATATTCATAACCTGCAAAATAACCTCGCAATCGGGATTATAAATTTTAATACGATCGATGATATAATTTAAATTTAGCCTGGCCAATTCAACGCTTGTTTTATAATTTAAAAAAGCATCGTTCATGCTAAACTCCATCAGTACTGCATCGGGGGCTTTTTTAATTACACTGTCCTCCAGATTCTGCACACCCCATGTCGACCACATGCCGCTCTTGGCCGAGTTAATGGTAGTTAACAACCCATGATATTTATTATTTAACGCGCGGTTAACAGAATCTACCCAGGCATGGCCACCAACTGCCGCTGTTAGGCTGGTGCCATAAGTTACCAATGTTTGGTGTTTACCTGCTGCCAAATTCTTCACTAATCTGCTTTGAGCAAAAGTTGCATTGATTTGAAAACATATCAAGAGTATACAAACAGTTACACCTATTTTAAAAGTATTTTTCACTGGCTTATATTAAATGGTTAGGACAAATATGTAAAAACAGTTGGTTAGTACAATGACATAACTTGCATATACCAGTGATAACATATAAATTTCGCAAATGGATGTAAAAAAAATATTGCTTGGTGTTGCATGTTTGGTATTGAGTTGCACCCAAAACTATGCTCAGACACCTATTACCGCAGATCTGACCATAAAAAAGGGTTTAACCGATAATCAACTGCTTGACCTGGTACAAAAGCAAACCTTTAGATATTTCTGGGACTACGCGCATCCAACAAGTGGCATGGCGCGCGAGCGGAGCCATCTTAATCTACTGCCAATAAACAATGTGGTAACCAGTGGCGGGACTGGTTTTGGCATAATGGCCGCTATTGTTGCTGCCGATCGCCAATTTATATCTCGCAAGGAAGCCGCCGAACATACCCTTAAAATTGTAGATTTTTTATTAAAGGCCGATAGATTTCATGGCGCTTTCTCACACTGGCTAAATGGCGAAACCGGCAAAACGATACCTTTTAGCAAAAAAGATGACGGAGCCGATATTGTTGAAACCTCTTATCTTTTCCAAGGGCTATTAGCCGCGCAGCAATACTATAAAGCTAACAACCCAGTTGAAAAGGACTTGCGTGTTAAAATACAGCAGTTATGGAATGGTGTTGAGTGGGACTGGTTCACCCGCAACCAAAACGTATTATACTGGCACTGGAGCCCCAATTATAATTGGGATATGAACATGCCGATAAGAGGCTGGAATGAATGCCTGATCACTTACGTTATGGCGGCATCATCGCCAATGTACGCTATTGGCAAATCAGTTTATACAGAAGGTTGGTCTAAGAGCAATACGTTTATCAATGGTAAAACTTATTACATTAATCTAACCTTGCCATTGGGCCCCGATTATGGCGGACCATTGTTTTGGACACAATATTCATTTATGGGTCTAAATCCAAAAGGACTAAAAGACCAATATGCAGATTATTGGCAGCAGGCTACTAACCATACATTAATTAACCGCCGGTATTGTATTGACAACCCGTTAAAGTATAAAGGCTATGGCGACAATTGCTGGGGATTAACCGCCAGTGATAGCTGGAAAGGCTATTCGGGCCACTCGCCAACTAATGATCTTGGGGTGATTACACCTACTGCTGCTTTATCGGCATTCCCGTATGCTCCGCAATATTCCATGCAGGCATTGAAGCATTTTTATGAAGATCTGGGTTCGCAAATTTGGGGCGAATATGGATTTGTAGATGCCTTTAGTGAGCAGCATGAATGGTATGCAAAATCATATTTAGCTATTGACCAGGGGCCAATAATTGTAATGATAGAAAATTATAGAAGTGGCCTGCTTTGGAAATTATTTATGAGTAACCCGGATGTTAAAAAAGGTTTGAAAAAATTAGGCTTTACTACAACGGTGTTAAAGAGATGATATTCATCAACTTAGATTATTCACCTCTGTAAAAAACCTGTCGCAAATAACCAGGCATAGCAAAAATTGCTACCTTGCTTCAGAAGAGTTATAAACCTCTTACTGTATTGGATATGTATTTGTAATCTGTGATTACGCTTTGCAAACAGATATCCGCCAAACGTAATTTTATGAAGAAAACTATACTCTTTTTTGGTTTTATGGCTACTGCTTTTGCGGCTCTAGCACAGGTAAAACCAGCAACGACAGAACTGCCACAAAAAACCACTTTCCAAACCGGCAGCCCATGGATACCGCAAATTGATGTACGATCAGACATCGCCATAGTTTATGGAACGAATGACCGCCCGAATATGACGTTTGAGCAGCGTGTACAATCATGGCGCGATCATGGTTACCAAACCGCTTTTATGACGGGTATTGCCTGGGGTAGTTATGATGATTTCTTTTTAGGCAAATGGGATGGCAAAAATCACCTTGACCTGGCACAGGTTGAGCAAAATGGCAAGCCTATTATGCACGGGCGCAATATCCCCTACGTTGTACCTACCGATGTATTTATTGAATACATGAAAAAAGCTGTAATGAAACGGGTTATCGATGTCGGCATTAAAGAGATTTTTTTAGAGGAGCCAGAGTTTTGGGCGCGTGGTGGTTATAGCGTTCCGTTTAAAGAGGAGTGGCAAAAGTTTTACGGCTTCCCATGGAAACCACAGGATGAAAGTGCAGAGAACACCTATCTGTCAAGCAAACTTAAATACCAGTTGTATTACAATGCCATTAAACAAGTATCAGATTACGCAAAGGACTATGCTAAAAGCAAAGGAATCAACATTAAAATATACATAGCTACACACTCTCTGGTTAACTATTCGTCATGGCGCATTGTAAGCCCTGAGGCTAGTTTGGCATCATTGCCGGGTATAGATGGCTATATAGCCCAGGTTTGGACAGGCACATCCCGCGAGGCTACTTATTTTAACGGCGACCGGAAAGAACGTGTTTTTGAAAACGCGTTTTTAGAGTATGGTTCAATGGTATCCATGACAGCTCCAACCAAACGAAAACTTTTCTTTTTAACAGATCCTATTGAAGATGCACGCCGCGATTGGGCAGATTATAAACGTAATTACCAGGCCACTTTCAGCGCTAAATTGTTATACCCGGTAGTTGCCAATTACGAGGTGATGCCATGGCCGGAACGTATTTATACCGGTAAGTATAAAATGGCCAATAGCGACTCAAGCGTAAACATCCCTAAGTACTATTCTACCCAGATGCAGATCATGGTTAACTCTTTAAACAGCATACCTGAGTCTACTAATAAAGTATCGGGCGTAAATGGGATCGGGGTGTTAATGAGCAACTCTTTAATGTTCCAGCGTTTCCCAACGCATAATGGTTTTGAAGATCCTCAATTTTCTATATTTTATGGCCAAACCCTGCCATTGGTAAAACGAGGTGTACCGGTACAAACCGTACACATGGAGAACCTGGGTTATGCCGCAACTTTAAAGGATATTAAGGTTTTGGTGATGAGCTATTCGAACATGAAACCAAATTCGGCATTGGTGCATGAGCAATTGGCGGCCTGGGTGAAAAAGGGCGGGGTGCTGATATATTGCGGCAAAGATGATGATCCATATCAATCTGTTATGGAATGGTGGAACACCAAAGGGAACAGCTTTACCGCGCCATCACAACACCTGTTTAAACTGCTTAATATAGATCCATCAAGCGGCAAGCAAAAATTTAAAGTTGGCTTGGGTGCCGTTTACGTGATAAGAGAAAACCCTAAAGACTTTGTAATGCAGGCCAATAACGATGGCAAGTACCTTAATACCGTTAAAGAGGCTTACGAAACCGATAGCAAAGCCGGTAAGCTGGTATTTAAAAACAGCTTGTATTTAGAGCGTGGACCTTATGATATAATAGCCGTGCTGAATGAAAATGAAGACACCAAACCATACACTGTTAAAGGCCCTGTTATTGACCTGTTCGACCCTAAATTACCGGTGCTTGCAGAAAAGGTGGTAAACCCCGGCGAGCAATCTTATTTATATGATGTTAAGCGTGTAGTAAATAAAGCCAAGCCCCAAATACTGGCATCAGCGTCAAGAGTATATGAGGAGAAGGTAGCCGGCAAACAATACAGCTTTGTAGCCAAAAGCCCTATCAATACGTTAAATAGCATGCGTGTATTATTACCTGCACAAGCCAAAAATATTACCATTACTGATAGTCGGGGTCAAACCATTACCAATTTCCAATCATCATGGGATGCATCGTCAAACACGTTGTATTTGGGTTATGATAATAGCCCTGATGGCATCCATGTGAGTCTTAGCTGGTAATCAATAATATCGAACACCGAATATTGAATAATGAAGGATTTTTGGTGTTCGATATTTATAAGCTCAAAGAAGTGTTTTGTTTCACGCGAGAGTGAAACAGATGAAACAAGATTTTGACTTAATATATTGAAAATAAGTGATTTGTGAAAAACCCGTGAAACAAAATGAAACAACCTTTCGTCAGTGCTTTTACACGTATATTTTTAATAAAATCCTTAATATCAAATAATTGAAATTTGTCGGTTTTGTGAAGAGTGAAACAGAAGATAAACTACTTCTTCATAATATAAAAACAGATCTCCCGGCGGGTTTCAAACCCCATAGTTTCATAAACTTTAATAGCGCGCTCATTATCGGTCCGTACATGTAAAAACGGGATATTGCCTGCGGCTATTATACGGTTAATGTGGAATTGCAGTAATACCTTTGCGTATCCTTTCCCGGTATGATCTGGATGTGTACAAACCGCGCTAACCTCGGCATAAGGCGATGGATGCATACGCTGCCCTGCCATGGCCACAAGTTTATTATTATCAAAAATGCCGTAGTAAAATCCAAAATCAATAGTACGTTCTGCAAACGGGCCGGGGTTGGTAAGTTTTGTAAGTGCGAGCATTTGAGGGATATGCTCATCCGTTAGTGCAAGCAGCTCTATAGATACATCGGTAGGTGTAGCATCCCCGGTATATACCATCTGCAAACATTTTATGGCATTTAAAACATTCCATATTTTGGGTATTTCTCTTTCAACTGGTGATACAAAACCTACAGGGCCGCTATGAGTAATAAGATCATAAAGCTGCTGAAAATTATCCGGGCGATATTCTTTAAAACCTATAAATGGCGAAACTTCTTTATCAAAATATTTAATTTGTTCGTTACCTTTAGCCAGCTGTTTGTTGCCCGTAGCCAAAGCATTGTAGGCCGGGTTATCTAATACATGTTCCATCATAAGCAAACCTATAAAAAAAGAATTTGAATGTTGGTTAAGGTGTCATTTACAGCACATTTTTACTATTTAATTACCGTTAGATCATAATGAAATATATTACCTTAATCTGCATTGCAGCATTATTTATAACTGCCTGCTCATCGCCACAAAAAAAAGAAGGTGGTGCTGATGGTGCTATTAACAGCTACGCGATACCTAAACAAACCGAAAATGCTAAAACTGTTGCGTATACATTGCATTTTATAAATAAACAGGGAAAGGATAGCACCCTTATTGACCTGTTAATACACGGCGAGCAGGTAACCGGCCTTATAAATTGGTACCCCTATCAAAAAGAAGGCCGTAACGGCGTTATAGAAGGCAGATTAAAGAATGATACTATTCATGCCATTTGGGGGTTTCCGCGAGGGCTGGATAAAGACACCATAGGTGTTGAGTTTTTATTGAAAGACAAACAACTATCACAAAAGCCGCTTAAACTAAACACCAAAACCGGTAGGCAGCAAACTGATGAAACTACAGGTTTTTCTATAAAATACAAACCCGCGCCTAAAAATCATCGCTAATTAATAACCGGTTTTACGTTCATATAGCTCGCGCATAATTAAACCTAATAAAATGCCAAATGCAATACCCAGTGCCAGGTGATGCATGGCTTCGCCAACAGCAATACCTATAACCAAACCAATAATAAACAGGTTTCTTTTTCTCTTGTGCTTATCCACCCGGTAAAAGTAACAAACAAACATAAAAACCCGGCTCTTATACAGAGGCCGGGCTAAAGTAAATATAGGGAAAAGAGTAATTAGCGTACAGGCATTGCTTTAATGAAAACTCCGCTGGCATCAAATCGCACAACATACCTGGTACTGCTTGATATTATAAATACCGAATACTCCGATGCAGCTGTAGTTTTTGGTTTTGCACCTTCGCGCAGCTTATGCCGCAATAAATTATCAAAAGGTTGTAAATAATAAACGGAGCCTGTTAACAACAACACAATTATGCCATAACTAAAATATCGTTTCCTGAACACAAACTGCACATCAGCCAGCCTGCTGCATGTATAATAAAAACGGTGAGTCTAGAGCGATACATCTGCTAAAAAATTATGCTTTATAAATATATTAATTAATGCTTTACCCATTATTTTATGATAGTTAAACTGCCTGTCATTTTTTTAGCCCCGTTTTTAGGGTCTATTATATAATAGTAAACGCCAAATGGTAAACTCCTCCCGTCAAACTTACCATCCCAGGGGATAGTATAGCCGTTTGATGAAAATACTTTTACCCCATAACGGTTAAATACTTCTATAGTAGCGTTAGTATAAGTGTTTAAATATTTTATATCCCAGGTATCATTGATGCCATCATTATTGGGCGTAAACGCGTTGGGCACTACGGGCTTCTTTACTACATGTACATCAACCTGTGCTGACGCCGAACATCCTTTGTCCGAAGTGACCGTCAGCGTATATCTTGTATCAACTGTTGGGCTAAAAGAAGGGTTAAGTATGTTGGGATTACCAATACCGGTAGTTGGCGACCATAGGTATTTTAAACTATCGCTGGCAACTTTAGGGTTTAAAGTGTTTTGCTCTCCTTCCAGCATATTGGCTGTTGCCGGCAATGTTATAACAGGGAGAGGACTAACAGCAATAACAAAAGGTGTAGTAGTTGTACACCCGCTATTATCAGCTACAAAAACGCAACTTATTGTAAAAGTACCTGTTCCGGAGATCTTAGGATCAAAAACACCTTGTGACGATATGCCGGTACCGCTAAATGTTGCGCTTCCGGGCACATTTGATTGAGCTGTTATAGTTGCCGTACCACCTTCCTGGCATAATACTACCGGACTTACAAGCGGATTGTTATTTACCATTAACGTAACCGCAGGCGTAGGATTTATGATTACATCCTGCCGCGTGGTAGTATAAGAGCACCCACTGGCTGTATAGACAACTAGTACCGCATGATAGATTTGTGGCAACGCTGTATTATTTATCCCGTAAAAATGCCGGTATTTTTTATCGCTGCGTATAGTGGTCTTTTTAAACACTATTGAATCTGTTGGATGATTATCAATATCATAATACCATATCAGCTTGGCTATTTTGGCATTAACAGTATCTGATTGATCAATAAAAGTTACGCTATCGCCGCCGCAGAGCATAGTCCGGTTTTCAATATCGAATTTTGCAACCGGCGTGTTGGTTATTGTAAATGTCTTTGTCTTGCCTACAGGCGCACAGCCGTTTGACGAAGTAACTTTTAGCGTAGCTGTATAGACCCCGGTATTGGTGTACTTATGCGTAGGGTTTTGAGCTGTTGAGGTGTTTGGATTTAACGGGGTAGAGGCCGCGTCACCAAAGTTCCAGTTATAAGTAAGACCGGTAGTGTTGGCAGTAGCAGTTATATCTGTAAATTGCGTAATATCATAAGGGCAAACATTAAAATTGACAGCAACTACTTTAATTGTTTGTGTACGAAGATCACTTACGCAACCTTTATTTGATATGATTTCCAGGGTTACTTTATAACTGCCGCTTATTGCATAAGTATGGGTAAATGGGGCACCGGTAGTACGGGTAAGTGTGGTACCATCGCCAAAATTCCACTGCCATTGCGCAATTGGATCAACATTAGTGGACTTATCTGTAAATGTAACAATCGAATCAGGGCACGTTGATGCTGATGCATTAAAATCCGCTACAAGTTTTGGCACAATGTGCATTATTTGTACCGCTGATGTTGAAGAACAGCCAGCACTATTGTAAACAGTTAGTTTTACATCATAATCGCCAGGAGTAGTATAAGTATGCGTTGGGCTTGGAGATGTGGATGTTTGCCCATCGCCAAAATCCCAGAACCGGGTAGTTATGGCGAGTGTGGATGTTGAAGCATCTTTAAAATCAAGGGTACTAACCAGGCAATTAGCATTAGTATTATTAGCTACAGTAAAAGCTGCTATTGGCATATCGGCTAAACTGCCAGAGCATAGTTGTGCATAGCTTGCGCCGGGTTTGCCTGCAAGCAAACCCATAAGAATAAAAAATAAATTATATTTTTTTATAAAAGCTAATATACCTTTTATGCGCATAGTCCAGTAACAAATCAACCCGGCTTTAAAATAAGCGCCCCGACTAATCGGGGCGCTTATTTTCATTAACTAAGATACCACAATCCATCGCACAATATCTATTTTGAAGTGACATTATGGCTTAAAATTAGTTAAACGTAAGCTTAGCGCAAAAATGTATCGGTGAATAAGTATTTTGTATAGATGAATGAAATTTCACTGGCAAACAGGTGTTCCATTTTGAAAGTGGAACACTACATCACCCTCCCCAATCCAAACTGGTCGCCGGCCCTAACTGGTTTGCCATCTTTAAAATCAATTTCCAGTACCTTTTCGCTTTCAACTGTATTGTAATGTTCGTCTTTAAGTACGGTTAGTATTTTACGGGTTTTTACATCAATAACCTCGCCGCTTGATGGGTAGGCATACTTACCATCTAAAGTAAATGTTACCCATCCCGGCATATCTTGCAAGGGTATGGTGGTTAATTGTTGGTACGGCTCTACACCGCTAAAAATATGCAGGCGCATGTTTGCGCCATCAGACAACCAAATTTCTTTTTCATCGGGCGTTAGGCCAATACCATGACTTGGACAACCGTGGCGCCTTACGCTGCCCTTATCCCAGCCTTCAACTACAACTTGCTTTATTTTTTTGCCGGTTGTTAAATCGCCAACCTCAAAGCCCAGCAGTTCATTACAATTAACAAAAATGCGGGTTTCTTTGCCGTTAACCGTAAATGGTCTCACAAAATTGCTGAATGGCCCAACCTCGGCAGTAACTGTATTTGTTTTTGTATCAGCAATTTTTACCGTTGTATTTTTAATATCGGCCAAATAAACATGCTTGCCCGATAATGCATATATAGTATTGTGTGATGCGTTAAAACCATCCAGTCGTTTAATGATGTCGCCTGTTTCGCAATCTACAACGTTCCAGTAATGGCTCTCCAATGATGGCAAATACATGGTTTTACCATCAGGGGCTATAGATAAGCGGTCGCAGCCGTTGGGGATTGGTTTTTCCCAGATCAATTTACCGGTTATCAGGTCCAGGCGCTGCAAACCTTCAAGCGTGGTTACATAAACGCTATGCAGCGCAATGCTTACCGCGATGCCTTTAATATTTGAGGGTTGTCCGTTTTTAGGGTGATAGCCTTTAAACGGAATACGTTTTACAAACTTATGCCCATGATCTATATCAAATATCAATAAGCCGTGGCCGCCGTAACCTAAATAATCGCGCACGCCCGGTACCGCCGCAAATAAATATCGCCCGTTCATTAAAAATGGCACTGCATTTGAAGCAACGTTTGCTTTAGCAAACGGGCGCCATGATGCAGCTAGTAGAATGACAGCGCACGACAGGAGCGCGATAAAAATGCGGATATTGGTTTTCATAACTTACTTTGATTGAGGGTTATATTGGTGATGTTAAGATAGGTAGTGGTATTGATAATTGCAAGGGAATTACAAACCCGCTTTTCCGCTTGCGGAAGAGGTTTATTAAGCACCATGTTTTCATCATCTACAAAAACTATTTAATATTGTTTAGCATATAGATATAATCTATACTATATTTAAAATTGCAATATTTTCGCATCGGCAAATTCCGTATATTTGCATAAAATTTAAAAACACACATTTATAATATGATTACTATAGGACAAAAATTTCCGGCATATTCTAAAACAGCAGTTGTTAGTTTAGAAAAAGGAAAAGAATTTGAAACATTAACATCTGATTATTTAGTTAATGATGATAACGTTTGGACAGTTATGTTTTGGTGGCCAAAAGATTTTACTTTTGTTTGCCCTACAGAAATTGCCGAGTTTAATAAAAACTTTGGCGAGTTTAGAGACCGCGAAACCCGTTTAATTGGCGCATCGACTGATTCTGAATTTGTACATGCTGCATGGAGAACTCATCATGAGGATTTGCGCGATCTTAAATTCCCGATGCTGGCCGACACATCAAAGTCATTGGCCGAAGATCTGGGCATTTTAGAGCCTAACGAAAAAATTGCTTACCGTGCTACTTTTATAATTGACCCTACCGGCATAGTACGTTGGGTGTGTGTTAACGATTTGAGCGTTGGCCGTAACGTTAAAGAAGTTTTACGTGTACTGGATGGTTTACAAACCGATGAGCTTTGCCCATGTAACTGGGAAAAAGGCCAGGAAACGTTAACCGTTTAAAAACTAAAGATCCCCGACAAAACGGGGATTTTTTATTACCATAAATTATACAAATACCATGAGCGAAAGTACAGAAACTATAAACGAACTATTGCAAAGCATTGGCGTAGACACAGCTTATCGTACAGCCAGCCTATCTTTGCTTGAACAAGGCGAGTCGCGCTATTTACGCGATTTGAAGTTGAATTTCACCAGCACGTTAACCTCTGAACATTTAAGCACTAAAGAGTGCGCTTTGCTTGGATTAAGCGTTGCTGTTAATAACAACAACCTGCCGCTTACTAATTTTTACACCAAATATGCTACAGAGCAAGGCGCAACCGATGAAGATATAGCCGAGGCGACTGCTTGCGCATCATTACTGGCATCAAACAATATATTTTACCGTTTCAGGCATTTTACCCAGAAAGAAAAATACAGCCAGATACCTGCCCGCATACGTATGCAGATTATGATGAAACCTATAACCGGCAAAGAGTTTTTTGAATTAATGAGCTTAACCATATCTGCGGTAAACGGCTGCGAAATGTGTGTTAATGCCCATGAAGATTCCCTAATAAAATTAGGCACAACCGAAGAGCGGATATTTGATGCCGTACGTATTGCATCATTAGTTACCGCGGCGGGTAAAATAATATTCTGATTGATCGATTTTTTTTAGATATTTATACTTAAATTGTAACAACAGGATCGTTTCTTGTCTAAACAAGTAAGAAACGATCTTATTATACGTTTAACAGTTATCATTTATTTAAAAGTCAATCCCTAATGGCCGATAAAAAAATAACAATCCTTTATGTTGATGATGAAGAAAACAACCTGTTTTCTTTTAAAGCAGCTTTCCGCATAAAATACCAGGTATTTACTGCAATTAGCGGCAACGAAGCCTTAAAGTTTCTGGAAGAAAAACCCGTACACCTAATTATTACAGACCAGCGCATGCCTAATATGACAGGGGTTGAGTTTTTAGAGAAGGTTATTGAAAAGTTTCCGGATCCAATGCGTATTTTATTAACCGGTTATGCTGACATGGGGGCGGTTGTTGACGCGGTTAATAAAGGCAAAATATTTCATTACCTTACCAAACCATGGAACGAGGAAGAGCTTGACATGACCATTACCCGGGCGTATGATGCTTACCTGCAAAAGTTGAAATTGAAAGAAGAGAATGAAAAACTGGGTACGTCCAATGATCAGTTGGAGTTTCTGTTAAGGCAAAAATTGCTGTCGTAAACCTTTAATCCAATTCTATTCCAAATTCTGTAGCTATTTTATTTAACAGTTGGGTTATACCATTGGCTGTTATGGGCTTAGTTATCCGTGTTCTGAATGATCGGTAAGAGTTGATCTTGTTTATGTCGGATATCTCTATCGATGAGGTGAGTGCTGCTATATAGTATTTATCCTGTATGGCTTGATCTAATTTTTCAAATTCTTCTACAAACTGGAAACCGTTCATCAACGGCATATAAATATCCAGGAAAACCAGTATGATCTTTGCATCTTCATCATGGTTATCCTCCTGGATATAGGCCAGCGCTTGCGGGGCATCTAAAAAACTTTTAATACTATAGTTTTTGTTTGCATTCGCAATCACCTTTCGGGCAATAAAATGATCCAGTTCGGTATCATCAATAATAATAAATGACAATTCCATGCGACACTTTATTTAGTAGGAATAGTTACTTTAAAAGTAGTTCCTTTATTTAAAACAGAGTTAACCTCTATTTGGCCATTTAGTTTTAACAGCGCACTTTTAACATTATATAAACCAAAGCCAGATCCTGCTTCTTGCGAACTGGCTCTGTAAAACAGGTTAAATATCTCGCCTAAATGATTGCCTAAAATACCAATACCGGTATCGCTTACCTGTATTGTGGCTACGCCTCTATGTACCTCGATATTTAACTCTACCATTTTGGCATCGTTATTTTTATTTTGGTATTTAAACGCGTTTGATAATAGGTTATTCAAAATAAGCTTTAGCGGTACAGTATCACTTCTAAAAGGCTCGCGCTGGTTTATATTTATTTTAAAATTTATACTGGCCGTATTAGAAAAAGCTTTATAAATGTCTTTAAATTCATCTATCAACTTTTTAAAGTCAATGTCGCCTATATGCAATTCGCCGCGTTGCAAACTGTAATAATCATGCATACTCAGGATGTAGGTGTCTAACTTTTTCAATGATTTCTCCATTAAAAAAAGCATTTCCTTCATTTCTGTTATATCATGCATATCCCGGGCAACATTTATGGCACCCAAAATACCCGATAATGGGCCACGTATATCATGACTTACACTATAAGCAAACTTATCTAACTCATTATAGGCTCTTTGCAGCTCTTCATTTTTTATAGAGAGCATAGAATTTGCCTGGTAAAACTTGTTTGCTTCCTCAATAGCAGAAACTATTTCGGCCTCGACCCATGGTTTTTTAACAAATCTGAAGATGTTACCCCTGTTTATAGAATCAATAACCGACTCAATATCAGTATAAGCAGTTATCAATATCCGCATGGGTAGCGGATGGGTAACTCTAATCTCTTCAAAAAACTCAACGCCGGTTTTAACGGGCATACGCTGATCACAAAATATAACTCTTATGTCAGGATGTTTTTCCAGGTGCTCTAATGCAACGGGGATGGTTACTGCAGTGAATACCTGGTAATCTAGTCTTAAAGTAGCTTTAAAACCTGTAAGATTATCCATCTCATCATCTATATACAGTATTTTAATTTTCTCTGCCATTGTGGTGAGTTTTATGTGCAGTTAGTATTTGGTTCAATCAATTTTAATAGGATTATCTGTTTACGAAAATCAAACAACTTTTGTGTCAAAAATAACCGGGATCTTTATAATAAGTGCTGCGCCTTTACCCGGGTCAGAGTTAACTGTAATTTGCCCATTATGCTTTTTAATAGTATTATAGGCTATACTCATCCCTAAACCAGTTCCTTCGCCAACTTCTTTAGTAGTAAAAAATGGTTCAAACATCTTTTTTAGTGTTTGCTCATTCATACCTATTCCATTGTCGGCTATGGTAATAATTACACTTTCGTCATCGGCAGTTGTGTTTATTTTTATTTCGCCGCCTGTCTTATCACCAAACTTCCTTTCAACAGCATATATAGCGTTTGATATAATATTTAAAAACACCTGGTTAAGCTTTCCTGCGTAACACTCTACCAATGGCAGTTCACCAAATTCTGTTATCACTTTTATATTATTGTTTAATAAATTATTGGCAACAACCAGTGTTGATTCCAATCCTTCATTAAGATTTGTTCTTTTAAGGTCATCCTCATCCAGGCGCGAAAATATTTTAAGTCCCTTAACTATCTCAGCTGTACGCGATGCCCCTTCGTCTATACCTTTTATTAAATGCCTTATCTCCACCACCAGGTAATCAAAATCTATCTCCTCTTTATATTCTTCTATCTTTTTCTTCTTCTCCTCAGCCGGCAGGTCAGACTGGCTCACGCTTTCAATAGTTGCCATCACTTCCAGTATCATCTCAACATCGCGTTTAAGCGGATTAATATTTGATGTGACAAAATTGATAGGATTATTAATTTCGTGCGCAATACCAGCAGTTAACTGACCGAGTGACGCCATTTTTTCTGACTCGACTAATTGCGACTGTGTCTGTTTCAAATCTTCTAATGATTCATTTAACTCGTGCGTACGTTCTTCAACTTTTAATTCCAACACTACATTTTGTTCACGTATAATGCGTTCATTTTCTTGCAATACCCGCACCGTTTCTTCTTGTGATTTTTCTTTGTCGGCTTTAAAAACATTTATACGGTCTGCAAGAGCTAGCGATAGCAGAGTTACTTCGATAGCTGTGCCCACCTGCATGGTATTATTGGTGAAGTTATTATAGCTTAATATACCCAGATTACGCAATACAAATAATATCAGGCCCGCTAAAAATATAGTCCATGCCAATGCAAAAAACTTAGCCGGCCTATAGCCCTTTATAGAAAGCGTAATTACTGCAACATAAATGCTTAGTGATAAACATAAAGCAGAAATATCAATGGCCCGGTAACCAATTAACGGATGGCCGGAAAGCCTTATACCTATGGCTATAACATACATTACTATAACCGCTTTAAATATATACCCCATTACAGGCATCCTGTCTTTTATTCCTAAAAACGAGCGGGAGAAAAGCATGAGCGAAATACCCGCCAATGCAGGGAATATTATTATGCAGTTGTTAAACAATAACGGCGAATTAGGGAAAAGGAACCGATAAGTATAGCCTGATAGCGTAGTTTGAGTAAGCCCTATAAACAACGTATACAATACATAATACAGGTAACTGATATCTTTAGTTGAGATGTAAACGAACAAGTTATAAAGCATCATTACCAGCAATATGCCTACAAGGCAACCCCATAACATATCATTGGTAAGTTTTGATTCGGCTATTTTTTGTGGTGTGCCCAATACAATTGGCAGTACCATTTCCTGGCCGCTTTGTACTTTTAAATAATAAGTACCTATACTATCTTTGGATGTGTTTATATCAAATAAAAAATCCTGGTGCTTATATTTTCTTTTTGCAAAAGGGTCATTATCACTTAATCTTTCCATTTTATATACACCATTAACAGGGTAATAAAACTCGCATACATCCAGTGTAGGATACTCCAGATTAAGCAGCATTTGATTGCTTGCGCTTTCATTCTTTATAATAAACCGCAACCAAAAATCAGATTTACTTAACTGCAGATTGGGTACCTGGGTTTGTGATGGTATAAACTTTGTTGATTTGCGTACTTCGTCAATATCAAGTTTATTGGTAGTGTCCTCCAGTATGGCTACATTTTTACCGATAACTAAATTCTGGCCTTTAAAAATAATTACCTGCTGCGCATTTACCTTTGTAAAAAAGACAGAAAGAACAGCAAATACAAT
Source organism: Mucilaginibacter sp. (assembly GCF_028288185.1). Taxonomy (GTDB): domain Bacteria; phylum Bacteroidota; class Bacteroidia; order Sphingobacteriales; family Sphingobacteriaceae; genus Mucilaginibacter. Next base: position 109,173 of record NZ_JAQBOF010000037.1, read on the forward strand.
CAAGTAGAAGTTTTTCATATTAATCATTACTTATTTAATACCAATACCTGCTCTAAAGGTAACCTATGCGATTTTAATACCGGTTCTTCGGCTATAGCTATTTTAGTTAAAAACACCTCGGCCCGGTTATTGCCTAAGTTCACTATTTTATCAAATTTTTTCCTTAGTTCTGTAAGTTCTTTAATAGCGCGGGCATCTAATCCTTCGCCATTGCCATGCAATATCCTTGAGAACAGGTAAAATGGTGAGATAACCGGGTGTACCGCCAAATTAAGATTAGTTGCCTCCAGCCAAAAACGTTCCATGGCGCGGCCGCCTTCAAAAAAGTTTGCCAGGTTATATTCGGGTAGGGTGATCATGCATATAGCCGATGCTGTTTTAATTATCTTATGCGCCAACCCATCAAAGCCATAGCCGCCCTCCAGTTTATTTATGGTGGTAATTACTTTTTCGTTCCGGATGATATTTAGAGCCGCTAATTGCGAATTGGTAAAACCCAGTGTTTTGGTGTCGATGCCGTCTCTTGTACGCTCGGCATCTTCTGATGTCCAGCGCATTTCATGATTGATAAAATCATTATGCCCGGCCGGGTTTAAAAGCCGCGCCCTATCGCAGGCACCAATAACCGTACCTAATTCTTTTAGTGTATCCTCATCAGTAAAAAACTGAAACTTAGCGCCGGGGATAGTTTCGGCAATGCCGCCCAACTGCTCAATGATGCTAACTGGTATGGCAGTTTTGGGTGCCGGGTTACGGTTGGTATGGCGCTTATAAATAGCCCGATCTAATTTAATCAGTTCGGGTTTTGGGCTTTCTGCTTTTTTGAAGCGGATAGCGGCTACCAGCCTTTCGTTCTGTTCATTAGGCAGAAACTCATATACAGGTTCCAGGCCTAATGTTAGGGCATGAATATTTAAATTCTCATAAGCGGCACCAAATGATATGAACGATGCCGTTTTTTGGAAATCACCAAATGAGAAAGAGCGATACTCGTCATGATAAAGGAACAGTGTACCTTTATGATACAACCATTTCCACGGCTGGTCATTACCTGTTGAGGGGGCAGCGCAAGCTGCATTAACCAACTCAACGATGATATTATCATCAAGGTCAACGGTATTTAAATTATTTTTAGGCTGATATTTTTGTGCGAGTAGACGCATCTCATCAACCGGCATTGGCGAGAATGGATTTTTGGGTACTTGCGTAACAAATGGCTTGGGGTTTCTATCCCCTACGATTTCGTCCAGATCAACATAATACCTGCCTGAGTCATGAAACTGATCCAGTAAAATACGCCTGCAAACATCGGCACCAACCGCACCGCCCAACACTACCGAGCTTGCCAATTGCGGCCAGGTATTAATGGTTTGTTCTACCTCTATCATAGATGCCTTAATGCGCAACGACACATTTTCAATACCCAGCATTTGTAATATAATGGGTATTTTCTCCTCGTTAGTTAATTCTTTAATTGTTGAAGTATCTACACCTTCAACCGTGCCGTGTAGTATGGGCCTGTCTGGTTCTAAATCAAAACGTTCCACATCTAACATGCCCCTGTCGCTGGTATCCATTACTACCGGTATCCTAAGCTCGCGGGCTTTAATACGCGAGTTTATTTTTACATCCAACCCATCACACTCATCTACCAAAATATCAAGCTTGCCATTTTGCAAGAAGAAATCGTCCATGTTCTTATCCGTCAAGCCGTCAAAAAAGCAAGTCACTTTTAAAAACGGGTCTATTTCGGCAATCTCGCGGGCGGTAACAACCACTTTCGGTAATCCTAAACTATGCACCCCGGCACGTATGCGATTTAAATTACTTAGTTCCAATTCGTCAAAATCGGCCAGGCGTAGTTCGCCAAATCCACGCTCCATAGCTAACGTCAACGCTATGGATTGCCCCACCGAAAGGCCAATTATACCGATCTTTTTGGTGCCTAATATATCCCGTTCGGCACGGGTAATTTTATATTGGTTGCGGTTGGTACGTACTTCAATAAACTCATCTTCATCCAAAATATGCACCAGGCGTTGGCTCCATGGATAATATACCCATGCACCATATTCATTTATATCTGTCCCGTTTAAAAAATCATTGATACGGTTGGGGTATTCTTCTTTCGGTATTTTTATGGATGGGTTCCTGCTTTTTATTAGCTCGTATAACTGGCCATACATTTCGTCAGTAACAAATGGTACCTTTTCACCGGCAAGCAGGTCATTAAATACTTCTTTATCCACCGCGTTATTAAGCCGTAATATTTGCGGCTGATGTATTTGTTTTAATTGGTTGGTACCGGCAACCAGGCTGGTTAAATTCTTCATTAAATTGTTATTCTTTCTTTGTTGCTAAACTTTTTTTAAATAAAATCCCACTCTTTTTTGGTCACTTTGGCACTTAACAGGTTCTTTTCGGCATTGATAATAGTCTGTTTCAGATCCCATTGATCCAGGTTAGGTATTTTAGCTTCATAATGTATAACTATTTTCTTTCCCCTTAATTCTTCGGTGCGTACGGTATTTAAGTTCTCTCTTACTTTAATTATAGCTGCCTTTTCTTCGGGATGGGCTTTAGTAAGTTCAGGTACATCTTTCAATAGCATGGCTGTAGCTATCAGGTCAAGCTTGGGATAATAAAATGTTCCATTGTTGCCAATGCTGTCCTCTAACTCCATACCCACCGTTTGTACCGGCTTTACAGTATAGGGCGCACATAGTGCAAATAGCGATTGAAGGCCGATCTGGTGCGCAATAACAACCGCCGCGCGTATTAAAAAAATACTACCTACGCCGTACCCGGCAATTTCGCGCGAGTTCCATAATCCACAAAGTTCGCCGGTTCCATATTTTGCAAATTTCCAAACCAGGTTATATATTTCGGGGTCAATAGCACCTGTTGCCATCTCAATAGGCAAAAACTCTGTTCCGCCTGATACATGGACACGTGCACCACCAAAAACCCGCTTCCTGTCTAACGACTCTACGACCATAACAAAAACAGCAGGGTTGTTTACCCATTTGTTTTTACTGTATGATACCTTGGTTACACCAATGCTGGTTAAAACTTTGGTATGTCCTTCGATAAATAAAGCACAGGTTTCGGGCTCATCAATCGCCCTAAATGCTCTTAGTCTTACTTCCGGGTTTTCTTTATTTATACCACCATCCATTTGTTGTTTATAAAAAAGAATATCAATAGTTATTATTAAAAAGGTAAGCCTTAAACGACAAAACAATTAGGTATGTTTCACCAAAAAGTTTTATAAAACTAAGCCGATCAGAAGTTAATTATATAGTCTTTTGCTTATAGGTTTAATTCTGGAAATTAATAAATATTTTTTTAACGTATGGCTCTAAACAGTTTAAACTGCATTTATTTACGCTTAATATTTAATATCTACTAACAGGCTAAATTAAGTATTAATTAAATATCGTCTTTATTATTTAGCCCCTATAAATATAATTAAATTTATTTTTAATACGTTGTTATACAGTTAGGTATTAAATTAACGTTATTGCCTATTATTGTACAACGTAAAATACAAGAATGAGAAAAAGTTACTTAGGGCATCCACCCACTTTATTGTCCTTACTGTTTTTAATACTATTGGTGGTTTCCTGTAAAAAAGACCCGCAAGTAACACCCCCCTCTATCGAGCCGGTTAATTTTGCAAAATTGGGTTTGTATGAACAAGCTAGCGGCAACAACAGGCGCATATTTATGGCTGTTTCAAAACTGGGAGATATAACCACTGTTAACTATGGCTTAGTATTTGATACCGGGTCTACCGGGATGACTATTGATGCTAACGGAATTATACCCGCATCTATGATCACTTCAAACGGTTTCCAGATAGTCGGCGACTCAGTAAACGTAAGCGGCATTACTATTACTTCGCAACAGGCTATAATAACCTATGGTGGTGTTGACGGCTCTATACAAGAGTATGGTAACCTGGCTTATGCAAAAGTAACCATTGGCGATGGTAACGGTAATTTAGTAACCCCACGCATACCTATATTTTTATATTATAAAATTGTTAATCCCACTACTAATCAACAATTGGCGGCACACTCGGCCGATGTTTTTGGCGTCGGCCCTGGAGTTAGCGCCACCAGCCGCAAAATAGCCAGTCCGTTGAGTTACTTTTCAATGGCCAATAATGTTGCCAGCGGTTTCCGTTTGGCAATGCTTAACTCTGCAAATTTTAGCAGCACTGCAACTTATACTCCCGGCTTGCTTTATATTGGCTTAACACCTAATGATCTTAATTCATCAGGCTTTATAATGCACCCACTTACTTATAATGCCATAGGCGGCTACTCGCCCAACATTGCCTCAACCATAACTTATAACGGGCAAAGCATACCGGGTACTATTTTATTTGATACCGGCACACCGGCAACTACTATTATTGAAAACAATGCGGCTACTACTAATTCGGCAGCTCTACCTGCAAATACAACGGTAGCTATAACAACAGGGCAGGGCTTTAGCTACCAATACACTACCAGCAGTAATTATAACTTAACGCAAGTTCAAAATCCGTCTTACTCGCACGATACCCGTACCATTTTCAGTATAGACTTTTTCCTGAGCAATGAATACCTGCTTGATTACACTAATCATCGCCTTGGATTAAAAAATAATTAAAATATTTAGGTATGTACACCATCCTGCTGGAACACATACGTAAGTACGTAGCTATAACCGATGATGAGGCCGGCCTGATCTGCTCAAAACTCAAGGTTACCGCCATTAAAAAAAAGGCGTTTTTATTAATTCCGGGCAAAGTATGTAAGGCCAATTATTTTGTAAGCAAGGGGCTTTTGCGGTTATACTTCATCAACAAAAAAGAGCAGGAGCAAATAACCCAATTTGGATTAGAGTGCTGGTGGATAACTGATTATGATAGCCTTGACACCCAAAAACCATCAGGCTTTTATATACAGGCGGTTGAGGATGCCGAAGTAATTGCCTGGACACAGGAAACGCAAGCCGAATTAACCCATGCTATACCTCAGTTAGAAACTTATTTCAGAAAAATATTACAACGGGCCTATACGGCTGCCCAACGCAGGATAGTTTACATTCTTGACTATACGGACGAAGAGCGTTATCGTTTGTTTAGTACCAGCTATCCTGGCTTTTTACAACGCGTACCGCAATATATGCTCGCATCGTACTTAGGTTTTACACCGCAGTTTTTGAGTAAGATAAGGGCGAAGAAGTAAGGCAGCGGTTACTCAACCCACCTACGCTGCGCTAGGCGACCTCTCTTCGCCTTTGGCGGAAAGATGGTTAATAAATTACGGCTAAACCCCTCTTTCTCGCTTGCGAAAGAGAGGGTGATTGAGCGAAGTGATGATCGGGTGAGTAATCGCCTCACCGCTCATTTCTTAATCCTGATTAACTTTTTGCAACCTGTTTAATGCTCACCTTTGCATGTATAAAAAACATACAGTCATGAGTAAAAGAATAAATATTCTGCAAGCAGAACCCGATGCCTATAAAGCAGTAATGGGTTTAGAAAACTATGTTGCCAATGGCGGCATCAGTAAAACACATTTTGAATTGATAAAAATACGCGCGTCACAAATAAACGGCTGCGCCTATTGCCTGGACATGCATACCCGCGATGCCCGCAAAGCCGGCGAAACCGAGCAACGCATCTACGTTTTAAATGCCTGGCGCGATACCTCTTTTTTTACGGAGGAAGAAAAGGCAATACTTGCTCTTACCGAGGAAGTGACGTTGATAAGCCATGCAGGAGTATCAGACCAAACCTATCAGCAAGCTGCCAGCGTATTAGATGAACATTATCTGGCTAAAGTTATTATAGCTATTACGGTGATTAATGTCTGGAACAGGATCAGCATAAGCACACGTTTGGAACCGAAGAGAGTTGAAGCGTAATTATATTGATATAAATCACAGGAATAAACAGGTCTCTGTTTCAGTTTATATCCGGTTTTAGCTTATTCATTTTTATTAAATTTATCTCAAACAAAAACATTTGTTTTCTATTATAGTTATATATAGCTTCACACCAATAGCTTTTATATGCCTATGAGCGATATTAATACCAAACGGAAGATCATTATTTTTGATGATGATGAGGATATATTGTCTATCTGTAACTATATTTTAGAAGAAAAAGGGTGGGAAGTACACACCTTTACAGATTGTAATTCAATAGCCGAGCGGGTATCGGGCATAATGCCTGACGTTATACTGATGGATAACTGGATACCTGATGCAGGCGGCATTATTGCTACACAGACCCTAAAAAAAACTGATGACCTTAAAAGTATACCGGTTATTTATTTTTCGGCAAACAGCGATATTCAGTTATTGGCCAACTTTGCCGGTGCCGAAACTTACCTGGCTAAACCCTTTGATTTGGAAGAACTGGAGCGCGTAATAAGCACTGTTGCCTAACCAACATAAACCAAAAAAGAAAACCCCCGGCTATTAATAGCCGGGGGTTTTCTTTTTTGGTTTATCGTTTTAGATGATTAGATTATTATTGAGGGCCGCCACCAAAACCGCCGCCGCCATTTCCGCCACCGCCGAAACCACCGCCACCTTGCCTGTCACCACGTGGAGGGCGATCACCACCACGATCACGTCCACCGCCATCGCCTCTTTTAAATTCACCGTCTTGTGTTGGTGCACGGCCTGCAAACTTTTGCAAGCGCAGCGCAAACGTTAACATATAATAACGGCCCAACCTGTTAACACTGGTTTGGGTTGTGCTGCTGCCATCACTGGCCACAGAAAATCCGGTATTTTGATTAAACAGATCAACCACAGCCATACGTAAAGTAGCTCTGTTTTGTGGCAGGAACCTACGCTCTAAATAAGCGCTCAATATATTAGGATTAGTTACAGGTATAGTATAACCAGCGTTTATTTGTTTTGCATAATCATAACTGAATGTCCAGTTGCCAAAATAGTTTTTACCTGTCAAACCAAGAGTTAACGCCCTTATATTGGTGTTTTGGCTTAATGAACTTGTGCCTGCTAAAGAGTTATCGGTTTTGCTTATAGAATAATTAGCGCTTGCCTGGGCATCAATTACATTGGTTATGTCTAACCTAAACCGTGCGCCCGGAGTAAATGTTAATGTTTTTGCCAGGTTTTCTAATGTTGGCGATTGTATGCCATTAGCATCTACAACATCTACAAATGCAGGATACCTTGTATAGCTAATATTACCGTTAAAGGTTACTGTATATTTACGCTCATTCCAAGGTTTTGAATATAATGCTTGTGCCGATGCTGAATAATAACCATCAGCATTTAAATATCTTGTTAAAGTAGTATTCGAAAAATCTTTCAGATCAGGGTTGGCTGTAATTACAGCAGAGCTAAGTGTTCTGTAACTGGTAGTACGGGTTGCTACATAATGATCGATCTTGTTAAACGAGGCATTTAAAAACAGGATATTGCCTGATGCTATACCAAATGAATTATATCGCAACGAAAAATTATTAACAAATTGTTGTTCCAGATCGGGGTTACCCTGTACCGGATATGATGCACTTGAAAGATCGACAACCGGTTGCAATTGGTTAAAAGATGGTTGACTACTTGACCCGTTATAATTAAAGCTCAATGACTCGTTTCGTGAAAAATTATATATGAAACGTGCAGCCGGTATGTAGTTTAGCTGGCTTTTATGGGTATTTATATTGTTGGTTATTGAACGGCCATCTAAAACAGACGGCTGCACACCAATACCTAAAGTATAATTGTATTTAATATCAATAACACGGTAGTTAAGACCAACTCTGTTGGTTACAAAAGTGTAATTGTAATTATTGCTTAGCTTTTGGTAGTTGTTAAAAGTATTGGCTGCAGATAAGGTATCTGTTTCTTTATCATTTGATGTATAAGAATGATTAAAACTATAGTTTAATTCCAGATAAGATATAGCACCAATTGGCTCCAGGTAAGACATGTTGCCACCGTAGGTTGTGGTATGATTATTTGTATTGATAACCTGGTTAGCCGGCACATTTGGCGAACCAACAGTGTAAGTTGCTACCGGATTATTATAAGATGTTGTTTGGGCAGTACTTGCATTAGCAAACAAACTAAAGTTACGGCCCTTTTTAGCGAAACGGTGATTAAATAAAGCATTAATGCTAAAATTAGGCGATGTTGAATTACTTAAAATATTTGTTTTGTATGCTTTATCTACCGATCCCGAATTTTTTGAAAGTACATCTTCTAAAGACGATGAGTTTGTACTTGCATAAGTAAATGAAGGTGATATTTTTAAATAGTTTATCGTATCGGGCTTGTACTCAAGGTTAAAATTAAACCTGTGGTTTATAGGGTTATCATTTGCTAATGTTTGATTGTTGGTGGTAGTACCCAAACCGCTATTGGTACGTAATGTGTTGCTATTAGTAAATGTAGAGTTATCAGAAAAACTATAGCTGCCATATACAGATATGAATTTACCCCATTGGTCGCGATAGTTGGTTCCTACTGCACGTGCGATAGTAATACCATCTTTAGTGCTGGCTAAACCGGTATTACCACCACCTTGCCTGCCGCCGCCACGGTTACCACCGCCGCCGCCATTATTACCACCACCGCCGCCACCGCCAAAATTGAAGGTGTTTGAATTAATATTATTGATATTGCCTAAAACTGTCACCTGCCTGTTGCCCTTAAAATTGAACAAGTTTACAGAACCTATGTATCGGTTCTCATTAGTTATACCCGGTGCTGCAGGCAAAGCATCTTTACCAGCACCGGCAGTTGCTTGTAAAGAGTACCCGTAGTTTTTATCAGCCCGAATAGTAAAGTTTAATATTTTGTTAGGCTCGCCGGTTTTAACACCTGTAAGGTTAGCCTGGTCGCCGTAATCATCAATTATCTGTACACTCTCTAAGATATCGGCAGGGATATTTTTTGTGGCCGATTGTACATCGCCACCCATAAAATCTTTACCGTTAATACGCACTTTAGTAATTGATTTTCCCTGCGCGCTAACGTTGCCATTCGCGTCAACATCAACGCCCGGCATTTTCTTTAAAACGTCTTCAACCGGGGCGTTTTCACGTACCGGATAGGCTGCAATTTTATAATCAATCGTATCCTCTTTAAATTTAACTGGGTTAACGCCAACAATAGTAACCTCTTTAAGTTGCTTAGCTTCGCTTTTTAAAATTATTGGGGGGATAACAAACGTATTGTTGTCTGTTGGCGAAAAAGAGTAGTGCTTTATAACGCCCTGGTAACCAAACGATGATATAGTGAGTGTTATTTTGCTGCCTTTTATATTTAAAAAACTAAATTTTCCATCTATATCGGTAGCTACCTGAGTGCTATCACCAAGGTCGGTTTTTAACTTAACAGTACTGCCGGGCAATGATTGTTTTGTAGAATCTATTAGCTTTCCCTGGACCCCGCGGCCCGTTTGTGCATAGCTATTGCCAACAAATAAAACAATAAAAATTAGAGGTGTAAATATATATTTCATAAGATTTATGGTACTCATATTTTAATAATTAAATATGCTAAAAAACATATCAGACGCAAATGTTCAATTTAAATTACGTTTAATAATTAACCTTAATACTATTGTTACATTATTAATGCCATTTAGCTTATTAATACCATAATTGTTACAGACAACAACGTTATATAACTTTAAACAACACAAGGAGTTAATTATTAGGTTGATATGGTAACTAAATAACCATTAAATTGTTTAATACTATTAGTTAACTAATAATGATATTTGCGCTTCCAAAATAGTGATATAATATGGCCCGGTTATCTGTCAACATCAATAAAATAGCTACCCTGCGTAATTCGCGCGGTGGTAACAACCCAAATCTGATACAAGTTGCAAAAGATTGCGAGCGCTTTGGCGCGCAGGGCATAACCGTGCATCCCCGCCCGGATGAAAGGCATATCCGTTACAATGATGTTTTTGAACTGAAAAAAACAGTTACTACCGAATTTAATATTGAAGGTAATTGCGAGGAACAAAAATTTATTGACCTGGTATTAGCTAACAAACCAGAGCAAGTAACATTAGTGCCTGATGTGCTGGGGCAGATCACTTCAAACCATGGTTGGGATACCATTAAAAATCAACAATATTTAAAAGGAATGATAGCGGTCTTTAAAAATGCCGGTATCCGTGTTTCTATTTTTGTTGACCCGGTAGTTGAAATGGTTGAAGCCGCCGTCACAACCGGCACCGACCGTATAGAACTTTATACCGAAGCCTATGCGCACCAATACTTGCAGGATAAAGAAAAAGCCATAGCACCTTATATTAAAGCTGCCGAAACTGCGCAAAAAGTTGGTTTAGGCATTAACGCCGGGCATGACCTTGACCTAAATAACCTGAAGTATTTTGCCGAAAATATACCTGCGCTTGACGAAGTTAGCATTGGCCATGCGCTGATAACAGACGCTTTATATTATGGATTAGAAAATACTATCCAAATGTATTTAAGGCAACTGGTTTAAAACCAAAGTTACAGCATCAAAAAGATATATTTTATTCTGCCTTTTAAGCCTCAAAACAAATATAATTTCCCATGTAATTTTAGGGTTACTATTTGGTTATCAAATTGATTGTCAACGGGTAAAATTGTACCTTTGCGATATACAATAACAGATACTTTTCATGGCATTAAACACCGCTTACGAGGAAAAATTTGAGGGCAGGCACATTGCACCTAATCAGGCAGATACCGCAGAAATGCTTAAAGCTACAGGCGTAAATACGCTTGACGAGCTGATAGCGCAAACGGTACCGGCAAAAATACGATTGAAAAATCCGCTTAACCTGCCAGCTGCAAAAAGCGAGTTTACCTACTTAAAAGATCTTAAACAAACAGCATCAAAAAACAAAGTTTATCGCAGCTACATTGGCCAGGGATATTATGATGTTATTGTACCGGGTGTTATCCAACGTAATATATTAGAAAACCCCGGATGGTACACCCAGTACACCCCGTACCAGGCAGAGATAGCACAAGGCCGTTTACAGGCTTTGTTAAACTTCCAAACCATGGTTATTGACTTAACCGGGATGGAAATTGCCAATGCGTCTTTATTAGATGAAGGCACCGCGGCAGCCGAGGCCATGTTTATGCAATATACCTTGCGTAAAAAAGAAGAGGCTAAAACCTTCTTTGTATCAGAAGAAGTATTCCCCCAAACCATAGATATTTTAAAAACCAGGGCAGAGCCTTATGGCATTACCCTGCAAATTGGCGACCACCGTACGGTTAAGTTAACTGATGATATGTTTGGTGCCATAGTTCAATATCCAGCCGGCCACGGTGCTGTTTATAACTATGCTGATTTTGCGGCCAAAGGCCACGAAAAAGGCATTAAGTTAACCGTTGTTGCCGATATTATGAGCTTGGTTCTCCTAACTCCTCCGGGCGAATGGGGTGCTGACATTGTAGTGGGTAGCACCCAACGCTTTGGTGTACCAATGGGCTTTGGCGGTCCGCATGCTGCATTTTTTGCAACTAAAGACGAATACAAACGCTCTATACCGGGCCGTATAATTGGTGTTACTATTGACAGCGCGGGCAACTACGCTTTACGTATGGCGCTGCAAACCCGCGAGCAACATATCCGCAGAGATAAAGCAACTTCAAACATCTGTACCGCGCAGGCTTTATTGGCTATTATGGCCGGTATGTATTCGGTATATCATGGCCCTAAAGGGTTAAAGCTGATTGCCGAACGTGTGCACGGGCTGGCAATATTACTTTCACAAAGCTTAACCGCTTTAGGCTTTAAACAATTAAACGAAGCTTATTTTGATACCGTTAAGTTTGATCTGGGCGATCTGGCTGGTTCTATCCACTCGGAAGCTTTAAACAACGAGGTCAACCTGAATTATAATGGATCGGTAGTTACTATTTCTGTTGATGAAACTACATCGCCTGATGATATAAAAACCTTGGTGCGCCTATTTGCTAAAGTAAAAGGCAAAACCATTGCCGCTATTGATTTTGACGGATTGCAGGCTAATTTAACCACAGTTATCCCTGCTGATCTGCAACGTACATCAGCTTATTTAACGCATGGCATTTTTAATTCGCACCATTCAGAACATGAAATGCTGCGTTATATTAAATCTTTAGAGACTAAAGATCTTTCGCTTTGCCATTCGATGATAGCACTGGGTTCATGTACCATGAAACTAAACGCTACTACCGAAATGGTACCAGTTACCTGGGCCGAGTTTAGCCGAATGCACCCTTTTGCACCGGTTGACCAGGTTGGTGGTTACATGCAATTATTTGATGAGTTGAACCGCTGGCTAAGCGAGATCACCGGCTTTGCAGCCATGAGCTTGCAGCCAAATGCAGGCGCGCAAGGCGAGTACGCGGGCCTAATGGTTATCCGCGCTTATCATCATGACCGTGGCGATCATCACCGTAACATCGTATTGATCCCATCATCGGCACATGGTACCAACCCTGCATCTGCAGCAATGGCAGGCATGAAGATCGTAGTTGTTAAATGCGATGATAACGGAAATATTGACGTTGCCGACATGAAAGCAAAAGCAGAGCAATACAGCGCGGAGCTTTCTTGCCTGATGGTTACGTATCCATCAACCCACGGTGTTTTTGAAGAATCTATTATTGATATCTGCCAGATCATACATGATAATGGCGGACAAGTTTATATGGACGGCGCTAACATGAACGCGCAGGTTGGTTTAACCAGCCCCGCTAATATTGGTGCCGATGTTTGCCACTTAAACCTGCATAAAACATTCTGTATACCACATGGCGGTGGCGGCCCGGGCATGGGCCCTATCGGTGTGGCTAAACACCTTGTTCCGTATTTACCGGGACACGCCGTTGTTGATATCGACAATGGTAAAGCTATCCACGCGGTATCTGCAGCGCCTTGGGGTTCGGCTTCTATCCTCATCATATCGCATGCTTATATAGCGATGATGGGCGGCGATGGTTTAACCAACGCCACTAAATACGCCATACTTAATGCCAACTATATTAAAACAAGGTTAGAGAGTCATTACCCGGTATTATACACCGGCTCGCATGGCCGTTGCGCTCACGAAATGATACTGGATTGCCGATCATTTAAAGCAGCAGGTATTGAGGTGGTTGATATTGCTAAACGTTTAATGGACTATGGTTTCCATGCGCCGACAGTATCGTTCCCGGTTGCGGGTACGGTAATGATCGAGCCTACGGAATCAGAGCCAAAACATGAATTGGATCGTTTTTGCGATGCGATGATAGCTATCCGTAAAGAAATTGCCGCTGTTGAAGCTGGTGCATCAGACAAAACAGATAACCCGCTTAAAAACGCGCCGCATACCGTGAGCGTTATTACAGGTAACGAATGGGAACATCCATACAGCCGCCAAAAAGCAGCCTTCCCGCTGCCTTATGTTGCAGCCTATAAATTCTGGCCGTCAGTAGGCCGGGTTAATGATACCTACGGCGACAGAACGCTGATATGCTCATGCCCGCCATTAACTGATTATGAGTTTGAAGAAAGCGAAGTAACAACGCCGGAATACGGAACTTGATTTTCTGATGTGCAGATATGCAGATATGCAGATAAGAAGATGTGCAGATGATGATGAATTGTCTGCACATTTTTTGTTAATATATGTTAGTGCGGATTTTCAATTGGGAGCGTTCGAAAGATTAAAGAGCCATCGGCTCGACATGTATTGTAGCAACGGGTTTTAACCCGTTGGAGAATATGCCCCTTAATAATGAGTGTCGTAGACACGATACATATTATAATGTAGCTTGCGAATTATCCCTTTTTAATATGGACCGAACCTATGGTTCTTCGACTCGTTTTTGTTTCAATTTTCAACGGATTAAAATCCGTTGCTACAATATGGTGCGAAGCTACGCTTCTTATGATTTAAATCTTTCGAACGCTCCCAATTGAAAATCCTGACTAACGGGAAGATATGCAGATAATGATGAATTGTCTGCACATTTTTTGTTAATAGGATTTTAACATATTACATATTAATTTTATCCGCACATTTGCATATCCACACATTTGCACATCAAAACATGATCGCCCAAACCCCGCAAACACCCTATTACGCCGTAATATTTACCTCAATCCGCACCGAAGGCAATAACGGTTATGCCGCCATGGCTGATACTATGGACGAACTGGCCAAACAGCAAGAAGGTTATTTAGGCATTGAATCCGCCCGAAACGAAATTGGAATAACTGTATCTTACTGGCAATCGCTTGAAGCTATCCGCAACTGGAAAGCCAATACCGATCATTTGATCGCCCAAAAATATGGCCGCGAGAAATGGTATGCTAATTATAAAGTGCGAATCTGTAAGGTGGAACGGGATTATGAGTTTGAGGGAGAATAACACTTACCACCACGTCATAACAAGCGCAGCGTGGTGATCTCTACACGACAGGTAGACACTATTCAGTTATTGAATCGTATAGGTCTGTCCAACCAGGATTTAATTCGCTTATCAAATTATTCTTGTACGTCCGGCTTCTGTCTTTCAGAGATTTCTCAGCAGCGATCGCTTCCTCAATATGTGGATAGAAATAATAATATACTAACTTATCACAATTATATCTGGCAGTAAAACTTTTGGGATAAACTTTGTTTTTGTGCTCCCATATTCTTCCGACTATATCAGACGAAACACCGATATATAAAACAGTATGCATCTTGTTAGTCACGATATAAACACAGCCACCTCGTTTGAAAACCATACTGCAAAATAAGAAAACATTTGTTACCTGGCGTGTAGAGATCGCCACACTCGTACCTCGTTCGCGATGACGCGCGGGGAAATTATTGAAATTAATTATTTAAATTTTGTAGCGGGCGTAGCAGGTGTAGCGCTACACTATAAAATGCTAAGACACCGTCAACTCACCCCTTAGATCAACCGCTACCAAACGTTTTACTTCTTTAGGGTCATACTTGGCTATCATTACAAATTAAGGCAACATCGCTCAATAGAATGGTGGCGCTGGTTTGTCACCACATTTTGAGTTAAGTTTTTTAACCGGCGGAATGGCTGCAGTTAACGCACCAATGAGTATGCATAAAAAGTTGTAAAAAGTGGTGGATTTTGGTAGCTATACGGCAACTAAACATGCATAAATGGTGGCTGCAGGTGCATATATGGCAACTATCGGTGATTTTTTGTAAAATGCTATTAATCAGAAATCTACCAACAAAAAATTGAAAAAAAATTAATTATTTCGCCAAAAAAATTTTGAAAAACCGGGATAAAAAACGGGTTATTATTTTCTGCAATTCCGGCATCTCCAATCCACTAATTTAGAACTTCTTCCACCTTAGTGCGATTATAAGCAATGTAGAGTATGCCCCTTAAATTTACGACACTGTCAACTCACCCCTTAAATCAACCTCTAACAAGCGTTTCACTTCTTTAGGGTCATCAAACTGGCCCAATAGGTACATCATTTTAGTTACGGCTGCCTCAAAGGTCATGTCATAACCGTTGGCGACACCAATTTCTTTTAGATGCTTGCTGGTTTCGTAACGGCCAAGCTCCACGGTACCTACTTTACATTGGGATATGTCAAGGATCACTTTGCCGCTGTCTATGGCACCTTTAAGCAGGTCTATAAACCACTGGTCGGTTGTGGTATTGCCGGCACCGAAGGTTTCCATTACAATGCCGCGTACATCGGCACTTAAAATGGCCTCTACAACTTTAGGGCTAATGCCGGGGTATAGTTTTAGTACCGCCACCTCGTTAACCAGGTTTTTATGCTTGATCAGCGGTGCATCGACAGGTTGTCTAATATCATTAACACTAAAGCGCAGGTGTACGCCAGACTCGGCAAGTATTGGGTAGTTTGGCGACCGGAATGCTTCGAACTTTGATGAATTATATTTAAATGAGCGGTTACCCCTAAACAGTTTATAATCAAAATAGATACAAACCTCAGGTACCCGTGCACGATCGTTCTTTTTTGCATTGGCTATTTCAATAGCCGTCATCAGATTTTCCTTCGCATCCGTACGGATAGCGCTGATAGGCAATTGCGACCCGGTAAAAATTACGGGCTTAGCCAAATTCTCCAGCATAAAACTTAACGCCGATGCGGTATAGGCCATAGTATCAGATCCGTGAAGAATTACAAACCCATCAACATCATCATAATTGCTTTCAATTAAACCGGCAAGCTCGCTCCATATCTCGGGGTTCATGTTTGATGAGTCAATGATCTCCTCGAACGAATGCACCTTAATTTTACAATTAAGTTTCTCCAGTTCAGGCACGTTATCCATTATCTGTTCAAAGTTAATGGGTTTAAGCACCTTGGTTACAGGATCGGTCATCATACCTATTGTACCACCGGTATAGATGATGAGTATCTGGCTCATTAAGTCGGGATTATGCGTAATTAAATATCATCCTCACACACCAAAAATTTGCTTGGAATTGGCGGTTGTTATATTGGCTACTGTTTGTATATCCGTTTGATATATCTCCGCTACTTTTTGAGCAACATAGATCAAATAAGAACTTTCATTGGGTTTCCCCCTGTGTGGAACGGGCGAAAGATACGGAGAATCTGTTTCTAAAACGATATGGCTTAAATCAAATTGAGGTAATATTTTATCCAGCCCGCCATTTTTATAGGTAACAACGCCGCCTATCCCCAGGTAAAAACCAAGATCAATAGCCTGTTGGCCCTGCTTTGCATTACCGGTAAAGCAATGGAAAATACCATGCAAGTCATCATCTTTTTCCTGCTCCAGCACCTCAAATACTTCATCAAAAGCCTCGCGGCAGTGTATCACAATAGGCAGCTTTAATGATTTTGCCCAGTTAATCTGTTGTATAAAAGCCTCTACTTGTATCGCCAGCGTTGTTTTGTCCCAATAAAGGTCAATGCCAATTTCGCCAATGGCATATATGGTATTGTTTTGTTTGCTATCGCGGATAATAGCCAGTTCTTGTTCCCACCCCTCCTTTACCGAACATGGATGCATTCCTAACATGGGATAACACATGCCGGGATATTCATTAGCTAAACCAAATACCTGCGCTACAGATTCGGCATCAACATTTGGCAGAAACAAGCGGGTAATATCGTTATCAATACAGCGCTGTATCAATTCGGCCCGTTTAATATCGTCCTGCTGATAGTATAAATGTGTGTGCGTATCGGTTAATATCATGCTGCAAAATTAAAAAAGCCTTTCGGTTTAATCGAAAGGCTTTTTCTTTATTGTTTCTTTTTAGTTGCGACGGGCTTTTTGACCGCCGGTTTTTTTACTGTGGATTTAGTAATGGCCTTTTTAACAGGTGTAGCAGCGTTTGGTCCTTTTTTAACCTTTACCAATTCTACATCAAAAACTAAAGTGCTGTATGGCGGTATACCCGGGCCGGCTGCATTTTCTTTATAAGCCAATTTTGAAGGAATTATCAACGTAGCCTTACTACCCGCATTAAGTAACGGAAAGCTTTCATTCCAACCGGCAATAATGCCCTCTGTGCCCAAGGCAAAGTGTAAAGGTTCATAAACACGGCCAGGCTGTGCTAAACCTGTTTTTTTAGCTTCGGCTTCAATGCTTGTGTCAAATACCTTACCGTCTAAGGTATGCCCTAAATAATTTACATAAACGGTATCACCTGCAACTGGTTTAGGCCCGGTACCCAATTTAGTAATTTTGTACTTTAAGCCTGATGGGGTTGTTTTTACTACCAATTTATTATCGGCTATGTATTTGTCTGCGTTAACAGCTTCCTGCGCCTCAATTTTAGCACCTTCGGCTTTCGCGGCAGCTATTTCTTTGTCCCTGTCGGCCATGGCCTCGGTTAGCGATTGTACTTTTTCTACTTTTAGTATAAAGAACAAGTTGCTGCCCGGGGGCAAAAATGGCGGGCGACGTTCCTCGTGACCTTTAAATATAGTATCGGCGGGGATACGTACCATCAGACTATCTTTTAAAGTTAACAACGGCAATACATCCATCAAATCGCCGGTTGATTGCACCTGCGCCTGTGCAGGCTTACCGGTTTGATAGGTGCTGTACAGTACAGAGTCTTTACTGGTTTTTTGCAGGAAGTTAAAAGTAACAACATCACCAACCTTTATTCTGTCGCCGGTATTGTGGGTAAGCATTTTATATTGAGTGCCTTTTGCAGTACGCTCAAAACCATCCTGGGCATTAGCATTTACAGCCAATACTGTGATAAAAATGTATAAAAGATATTTTTTCATAATTAAAAAAGCCCTCCTTGTTAAAGGGAAGGCTGTATAATGTTATTTATATTTATTTTTTTAATGGAGCCGGAGCTGTTACCGGTGCAGGCGCTGAACCTGGTTTTGGATGAATAATATCTACCACTTCAACATCAAAAACAACAGGCGAATATGGAGGTATTGGGCCTGCGCCATTTGCACCCCATCCAAGGTTTGATGGTATAATTAAAGTGGCTTTAGCGCCTTTGTTTAACAATAACAATCCTTGCTCCCAACCTGCAACAACTTTCTTTTGTCCAATTACAACCTTTATCGGTGTGTATGGGCGTTGGTCTAAACTGCCTAGTTTTGCTTTTACAGCTACGTCTTTAATACTGGTATCAAATACTTTACCGCTTAATAAGCTGCCGGTATAAGTTACAAGTGCGGTATCGCCATTTGCAACGTTTGCGCCAACACCTGGTTTGGTTATAACATAGTATAAGCCTGAGTCGGTTTTGTTAACAGTTAATTTTTTGTCGGCAACGTAATTTTTAATTTTAGCTGGTTCTGCGGCTTTTTCTGCGTTACCTAAACCTTCCATGTATTTAGTAATGGCTGCCTGAAATACACCATCACTCATTTTTCCTTTAGCAACTACTTTAACAATTTTTATATCGTATACTAAATATTTGCCTTTAAAGCCCGGTGGTTTAGGTTGTTTTTTAAATACGCTATCGGCACTCAATTTAACCGTAGCGCTATCGCCTTCGGCAAACAATGTCATTGCATCAAAAATATCACCTTTATATTGTGGTTTAGGTAAAATTAATGGCGATGGGCGGCCCTGATCGTAAGTGCTCAGCAATACAGAGTCGGCATCGTTTTTAATAACCAAATTAGCCAATATAAAATCGCCTTCTTTAATTTTAGGACCAGATTTGTCTGTATATATATTATATAACATTCCGTTCTCGCCTTTCTTGTATCCACCATTACAGCTTGCCAGTCCAATAGCGGCAAGTGCTAAAAACATCAGATTTTTTTTCATTTTTTTATTGAATTAATAGTTTTTTGTATTCGGGTAAAATTAGTTTAAATTGATTTACAACCTCTTGCAAGCTCGCTGTAGATTGCCCGCCGGCGGCATTTCTGTGGCCGCCGCCGCTAAAGTACAATTTACAAATCTCATTTGCAGGAAAATCTCCCTTCGAACGTAAGGAAAGTTTCACTTTATCATTTCGCTCTACTATAAACGCCGCTAAACGTATACTTGCAATTGATAGCGCGTAGTTTACTATGCCCTCTGTATCGCCGGTATTAACGTCATATTTTTCCAGATCGTGTTTGTTAACGGTAATAATTGCTGTATTAAATTCAGGCAAAACTTCAAGGCAGTTACTTAGGCAATGGCCCAAAAAGCGTAAACGATTTTCGGACGCGCTATTATATACCAACTCATGTATGCGCGAGTTTGGCGCACCAGTATCAATCAGGTCAGCGACAACTCTATGCACGGCCGATGTAGTATTAGGTAGCCTGAAAGATGCAGAATCTGTCATTATACCTGTATAAAGGCAGGTGGCAACATCTTTATTGATCAATTTTTTGTTGTCAAGTATATCAACAATAAAGCTGTATACTAATTGTGCCGCGGCGCAGGCGTTAATGTCCCAATGGCGGTAATCATCAAAATCTTCCGGTTCGAGGTGATGATCTATCATTATTTTATATGCTGTTGCTGCACGCACCAACTCGCCCATTTCATTAATGCGGCTCAGATTATTAAAGTCCAGGCAAAAAATTATATCTGCATCAGCAATTAAGGTTGCAGACTGCGCTGTTTTTTCGGTATAGATAATAACTTCTTCATTACCCGGCATCCAGCTTAAAAAATCCGGATAATCCGTCGGCGCAATTACCGTGGTATGATGGCCCTGCTGTATCAGGTAGTTATACAATCCTAATGACGAACCCATAGCATCCCCATCAGGTTTATGATGGGTAGTGATAACTATTTTTTGGGGTTGAGCCAATAGGTTATTAAGCGCGGCAGTATCTAACATCAATTTTTAAAAAAGAGTTGCAAAGCTAGGTAATTTAATATTAAAGCATTCATAATTAATTGAAAAAAGCTTTAGCCTATGGTTGCAAAACCCTACTTTTGCACAATTATATACAAAGGTGGAATTTATATACGCCTAACATGGCGCCCACCAAATTAAAAAACACAAATGGCAAGTAACAAAACTTTTACAATGATTAAGCCTGATGCTGTTGCTAACGGCCACATCGGTGCAATTTTAGATAAAATAACCAAAAGCGGCTTTAAAATAGTCGCTTTAAAGCTAACCGCGTTAAGCGCAGAAAAAGCGGGCGAGTTTTACAGCGTCCACAAAGAGCGTGGTTTTTATAAAGACCTGGTTTCTTTCATGTCATCAGGGCCAATTGTAGCTGCTATATTAGAGAAAGATAATGCGATTGATGATTATCGCAAGCTAATTGGCGCAACTGATCCTACAAAGGCCGAAGAGGGAACAATCCGTAACTTATTTGCAAAATCAATTGATGCAAACGCGGTACATGGATCAGATTCTGATGAGAATGCTGAAATAGAAGGAAGCTTTTTCTTCTCGGCTTTTGAGCGAGTTTAAACATCGCTACGTAAAAGAGTTTCTAAAAGCTTCATTTTTCGAGTGCTTTTAGAAACTTTTTTTCATATATGCTTGTAACCTAATTATTTAATTAATAGATTTACATTATAATGCCTCATAAGTTTGGCACAGTAGTTGCCCTATTTACTACAGGCACTAAACATAAAAAGATGAAACCATTACTAAAATTATTGCTTTATGCGCTTGTTATAGTTGTAGTGGTTTTGGTTCACGCCCTATTTTTTATTCATCACCCGCCCGAAGTACAGCTTGCGTTTTTAACGCCGGGTATTACTTTGGTTGCATACTCCATTATCCGTGATGATTTATATAAAAAGCCAACCATGCGTTGGGCTAGAGAAAGATAATCTCTTCAACTAATATACTCTTAGCTTCATTATTTATCTTCTCCATTATTTGCATGCGCATTTGCATCAGTTCGTTTTTTATTACGGATGATTCAATACGTAAAAATAATTTCTTATCATGTATAAATAGTTCCTTAGTACGGTTAGCTACTGATTTGCCTACAAGCTCGGGCCATTGCGCAATTATGCCTGTCTCATCAAACTTGCGTTTAATTTTATAAACCTGCATCATCTGCTCAATAGCTTCTTTAAGCGATTTGTCGTTAGTTCTGCGCATTTATTTCGCCCTCCTTTACTTTAAATATACGGATAGGTATATTCATACTATCAAATATGTTGCTTACCCGGGCACTGTCGGTATCGGTAATAAATACCTGCCCAAAATCATTGTTTGATACCATCTGCATTAGCTTGGTTACCCGCAGATCATCTAATTTATCAAAAATATCATCAAGCAGTAATAACGGCTTAAAACCCTTTTGCTGATCAAGGAAGCTATACTGCGCTAACTTCAATGCTATTAAAAAAGATTTTTGCTGTCCTTGCGATCCAAATTTTTTCATGGACATGCCGTGTATCGCAAATTGCAGCTCATCTTTATGTATGCCGGCTGTAGTGCGTTCTAAAACACGGTCTTTTTCTAAACTCTTTTTTAATAGCGATGCAAAGTTATCATGCAATAACTGCGACTCGTATATCAGCTCTACCTGCTCGGCGTTATCGCTTAAAAACTGGTAATGCTTATTAAATATAGCGGTAAAAGTTTCCATAAAGGCACGGCGTTTTTCAAATATACGCGCACCCGATGTAATTAACTGTTCGTCCATTACCTCCAGCAAATTGGGGTCATACCGTCTGGTATCGGCAATTTGTTTTAAAAGCGCGTTACGGTTTATCAACACTTTGTTATAGGTTATCAGTTCATCCAAATAGGAGTTATCTGTTTGCGAAATTACGTTATCAATAAACTTGCGCCGCTCTTCACTACCTTCTATAATAATACTGATATCATAAGGTGATACCATTACCAGAGGCAGTAAACCTATATGATCGGCCAGGCGCTGGTAATCCTTCTTATTACGTTTAAACTGTTTTTTTTGATTGCGCTTTACCGAACAGGCAACCGCTTCGTTCTGGTCGTTTTTATTAAATGTACCGGTGATGATAAAAAAATCTGTCCCCTGTTTTATTTGCTGGCTATCTATAGGGTTAAAATAGCTTTTGCATAATGACAGGTAATGAATAGCATCCAGCAAATTTGTTTTGCCGGCACCGTTATTACCCAGGAACGCGTTTACACCTTCGCTAAAGGATAGCTCGGCTTCTTCATAGTTCTTAAAGTTAATAACTGACAGCTGTTTTAGATACATAAGGATGCATCAAATTTAGCAATTACCGCACTGCTTTTTTAGCTTATCAGCGATTAAAAAAAACATCCTTATTTATTAAAATAAAAACTGTTGCTAAAACTTTTTAAAAAATGTAGTTTTGCAAACTTTAATTTAGAATAGAAATGTCAAAAAACCAGGAGAATACCACTTTGCAACTAAAAGACGACAACTTTGCACGGGTTAGTAAATTTACACGCGAGAATCAAAAAAGCTTAGTATTTATAGCTTCGGCTATAGTTGCCATGATATTGGTATATGTTTTATACCAAAAATTATATTTAGCGCCCAGAGAAAGTAAAGCTACCGATCAAATGCACGTAGCGCAAGATTTTTGGGCAAAAAAGGATTGGGACAAAGCTATTAAAGGCGATGCCGGTTACCCTGGATTTGAAAAAATAATTACCGAATACAGCAATACCAAAGCTGCCAACCTTGCTTGCTTTTATTTAGGCGTTGCTTATTTAAACAAAGGCGAATACCGTAAAGCTATTGACAACCTGAATAACTACAGAGGCGATGATGTTATGGTTGCAGCCGAAGCATACGGTAACACCGGCGATGCTTATGTTGAGTTGAAAGATTATGACAAAGCTGCATCATACTTTAAAAAAGCAATTGATAAAGCAAGCAATAACTTTTTATCGCCACTTTATTTAAAAAAATTAGGCTTGGTTTACGAAGCGCAAAATGCTAATAAAGATGCCCGCGAAGCTTACAAATCAATAAAAACCGAATACCCAACCAGCGGCGAAGCACAAAACATAGACGAGTATATTGCTCGGGTTGATGCTAAATTATAAAGATTAGTGATTGGAGATTAAAGATTAGTAATAGCACCAGGCAACTAATCTTTAATCTCTAATCTTTAATAACTCACACCCATGGCTACACAGCTAAAAAACTTATCAGATTTTTCGGGGATAGCAATACCTTCGGCAGCGCCATATAGTTTTGGCATCGTGGTGTCTGAGTGGAATACTGAGATCACTAACGCTTTATACCAGGGCGCTTATAAAAGCCTTTTAGATAATGGCGCCGTTGCTGATAATATACAGACCTATGCGGTTCCGGGTAGCTTTGAATTAACATCGGGCGCAGACTTGCTGTTAAAAAACAGCAGCCTTGATGCAATAATTTGTTTAGGCTGCGTTATACAAGGAGAAACAAGGCATTTTGATTTTATTTGTAACGCGGTAGCAAATGGGTTAAGCAATGTTGCCATAAAGTATTCAAAACCTGTTATATTTGGTGTATTAACTACCGATAATCAGCAGCAAGCTATTGATAGATCTGGTGGAAAACACGGAAATAAAGGAGATGAAGCGGCAATAACAGCCATTAAAATGGCCGACCTTGCTAAAACTTTACAGCGTTAATTTCCGTATAACAGATATAATATAGATATTAGTAACATGAGAAAAATCGTTTATATAGTTCTTCTGGCATTAACAATGGGTAGCATGCTTACTTCATGCACCAATAAACTTTGCCCTGCTTACAGCTCTTATCCAAGAGGTCGCCGCTAATCCAAAACTCTTTTCAAAATCTGCACCAAAGAAATATTTGTTTGACTTTATAATTACTTATAAGGAGATAAGCATTCTTATCTTTGCACTAATATGGCGTGGATACAATTACAATCGGCAGAACAGCTTAATAACATTAAACAACAACAGGGTTATAGCCTGATATTTAAACATAGCACGCGTTGCTCCATCAGTATGATGGCCAAAAGGCGCTTTGAATTAGATTGGGAAGATCTGCCCGAAAACATGCCACTATATTTCCTGGACCTGATACAACACCGCGACATATCCAACCAAATTGTACAACTATTCCAGGTGCATCATGAATCACCACAACTACTATTGATTAAAGACGGCGAGTGCATACTTGACCAATCGCATGGCGGGATATCGATAGAGGAGGCTTTGTCAGAGATCATTTTGTAAAGATTAGTTGTCAAAGACTAATTATTAAAGTTAGGCCTATCGCTTATGTCGTGATGGGTTGTATCAGTAATTATCTAATCTTTAACTATATTTGTATAAAGACAAAAAAGCAATGACTGTTTTACAAATAACTATACCCGAACAGAAAGAAAAAGCTGTGCGTATTCTCCTAAAAGAGTTAGGGGTTAGCGTGAAAAAGGTAAGTGCCGATAATCATCCCTTATTAAAAAAAATAAAAACTGCTGTTAGCGAATTGAATGATATTAAAGCTGGTAACACAACCGCTAATAACTTTGATGATCTGCTAAATGAACTATAATATTAAAACTATTCCTAGTTTTGAAAAGGACATTAAAGTATTAAATAAAAAATATCGATCATTTAAGTCGGACCTGCTTAAACTTAGAGAGTTGCTTAATAATGATCCTAAAGCCGGAATCCCACTTGGAAATTCATGTTACAAGATCAGGATTCCAATAGCTAGCAAAAACAAAGGTAAAAGCGGCGGTGCACGCGTAATAACACACGTGATCTCTGTTAATGAACTTCAAGGAGTGATTTATCTTTTGGCAATCTATGACAAATCAGAGCAAGAAAGCATCACTGATAAAAAGGTTAGAGATTTACTAAAAGAAATAATTTAACCCACTCTACCACCCAAAATCTACCGTCTTCACAACATCTGGATGCAAACTTACCGCTACGGGGCAGTTAAGCGCGGCATGTTCTAGTAGTTTTTTTTCATTTTCGGTATATTGATTAGGGAATTTAAGGCTGATGATCACCTCGGCTACGCGGCGCGGATTGGCAGCCATAACTTTAGTAACCTCGGCGCTGGTATTATCCATATCAATACCATGTGCATCAGCAGCAATAGCCATTGTTGTTAGCATACAACCGGCTAATGATTCGGCCAGCAGATCGGTCGGCGAAAATGCTTCACCCTTGCCTTTATTATCGGTTGGTGCGTCAGTAATAATTTTTGTTCCTGATTGCAGGTGAGTAGCCTCGGTACGTAAGCCGCCTAAGTACGTTGTTTGTATAGTTGCCATGATTTTTATTTCGGATTTCGGATGTTCGATTTCGGATTTAATATTCTTACAAATTTATGATCTTTATTAGCTTACGTATATCAATTAACTGTAATATATTTTATAAAAACATTTCCCCTTTAGGGGTTAGGTGGTTTTTTACTTACTTTTGCTTTATGATTGATTTGCCGGTAGTACCTGTTAACCAACCACAACGCAAGCCGGATTGGCTAAGGGTAAAGCTTCCTGTTGGGAAAGAGTATGCCCACGTTCGTAGTTTGGTTGATACCCATAAGCTGCACACCATTTGCGAAAGTGGCAATTGCCCCAATATGGGCGAGTGCTGGGGTGCCGGTACGGCTACATTTATGATACTAGGCAATATTTGTACCCGCTCTTGCTCATTTTGCGCGGTAGCAACCGGCAGGCCATTAGCTGTTGATACGGATGAGCCTAACCGCGTAGCTAATTCGGTTAAACTTATGCAGGTAAAACATTGCGTAATAACCTCGGTTGATCGTGATGACCTTAAAGATGGTGGCTCCATCATTTGGGCCGAAACCATTAATGCCATCCGTAGGGAAAGCCCTGAAACTACTTTAGAAACTTTATTGCCAGACTTTAGAGGACAATGGGATAATTTGGCTCGTGTACTGGAAACCCGTCCCGAAGTAGTATCTCATAACTTAGAGACCGTACGCCGCTTAACAAAAGAGGTGCGTATACAAGCTAAGTATGACCGTAGCCTGGAAGCATTAAAGCAAATATCGGCATCGGGCTTACGCACAAAATCGGGTATTATGCTGGGCTTGGGCGAGCGGGAAGAAGATGTTTTAGAAGCAATGGATGACTTACTGGCAGCAGGTGTACATATATTAACACTAGGGCAATATTTACAGCCAACACGCAGCCATCACCCGGTGATTGACTGGATACATCCTGACCAATTTGCTTTTTATAAACAAATTGGGTTAGACAAGGGTTTCAGGTATGTTGAAAGCGGACCATTAGTTCGTTCATCCTATCATGCTGAAAAACACCTGTTTGAAATATAAATATTCCTTTATATCTTCACCATATTGAGTACGAAAATTAAACTTTCAGAAGAAGAGCTGGTGCTTGCCCTGAGGAATAGGGAGAAGGTTGCCGTGGAGGCGCTGTACGATATGTACTCGGCATCGCTTTACGGTGTAATCGTTCGTATCGTTATTGATGAAGCTACTTCTGAAGACGTTTTACAGGAAACTTTTGTAAAAATATGGCGCTCTTTCCCGAGTTATAGTGCTGATAAAGGCCGCTTATTTACGTGGATGGTAAACATAGCGCGCAACCTGTCTATAGATAAATTAAGATCGAAAGATTTTAAGAATCATAGTAAAAACCAAGAGTTGGAAAACAACGTAACTTTCATTGACGAACAAAAAAACACAGTATACAAACCTGAGTTGATGGGCATCAAAGAGCTGGTACAAAAGCTTAAGCCCGAGCAAAAGTCCATCCTTGACCTGGTATATTTTAAAGGTTATACCCATGTCGAAGCTGCCGATGAGTTAGGCATTCCGCTTGGAACAATTAAAACCCGGTTACGAATGGCAATAATTGAACTCAGGAAAAATTTTAATTAATAGCCGAAGTGGAAGACGTAAAAGCATTCATTGAATCAGGCATCTTAGAGCTTTATGTTTTGGGGGATGTCTCTCCTGCAGAAAAAAAGCAGGTTGAAGCAATGATTCAAAAGCACCTGGTTGTGAAGGCAGAATTAGAGGAGATGGAAAAGGCGCTGGAATCATACGTATTCGCTAACGCAATACAACCTTCGGATAGTCAACGCAACAAAATTTTAAATAGCCTGGTTACCAATTTAGCAGATGATAGTACTTTCAACAAGAAACCTGCACCTGCCGATAATGTAGTTGTAATGCCCACTGGGCAAACCGACTTTTATAAATACGCGTTTGCGGCAAGTATTGCCTTATTAATAGGTAGTTTGTTTGCCCTATCAAACGTGTACAATAAATTACAAAGCTCTAACCGGCAATTGGTTGCTTTGAGCACTCAAAACATACGTATCAGCAAAACCGTAAGTTATATGAATGAAGCGTTGGGTGTTTTCAGAGATACAACCTACAAAGTTTTAAAGCTAAAAGGCACCAAAAATTTACCATCAGGCGGTATGACTGTTGCCTGGAGCCCGGTAAAAAAGGAGGTAATGATTGATATGACGGCCTTAAATATGCCTGAAAATGATAAAGGACATCAATACCAACTATGGGCAATAGTAGCAGGCAAACCTGTCGATTTAGGTGTGTTTGACAGATCAAGTGCCGACAGTGTGAGTATGAAAAAAATGAAATCTGTTTCTTCGCCGACAGTGTTTGCGGTAACTCTGGAGCCGAGAGGCGGCAGTGTTAACCCAACCATGGATAAAATGATGGTTGCTGGCGCAGTTAACCTTTAATTGAATTTAACAAAATTTAACAAATAAACTGTAACGAATCAATACCCTTTAACGTCTTATAGACAAACCCAGAGTATTAGTTCTTTATAAGATCAGTTAATAAGTTAATAAATTAAAAAACGGATGTATAATACTTGCATCCGTTTTTTTATGCCAATAATTTTGCCATCGTAATGGGCAATTGTTGAGTAAGCCGGCCAGGTAAAACCACATTCATGCGGTTAGGTAGCGCTAATTCATCACCAGCTTTTCCGTGAATATAAGTCCCTATAATACAAGCCTCTTCGGGCGTATATTTTTGCGCCAATAATGAGGTTATTATCCCGGTAAGCACATCGCCCATACCACCTGTAGCCATTGCAGGGTTACTGGTCGGGTTAAAATAAACATTCCCTTCGGGCGTAGCCACCAATGTATAATCATTTTTTAAAACGATATATATATTATGCTGCTTAGCCATTTGCATACAGCTTTGCAGCCTTTGCCACCAGTTGGTATGTTTACCAAACAGGCGGTCGAACTCTTTCATGTGCGGGGTTAATATGCTGCCTGCAGGTACCTTCTTCCAAAGCTCAGGATTACCGGCCAGCAGGTTAAGCGCGTCCGCATCAATAACTATCGGCTTTTTGTAGTTATCTAAAACTTCGTTAATTAATCTTAAAGCTGATTTATCTTTACCTAAGCCCGGGCCAATACCTATTGCAGTAAACTGCTCCCATTCAATTTCGGGTAATTCATCTTCCTTTCTAACTATCGCCATTATTTCGGGCAGGTAGGCATTTAATGCGGTTAGTCCGCTTTCGGGTACGCAGGTAGTTGTTAATCCTGCTCCGGCATAGGCACAACCAGCGGCGCTTAACAAGGCAGCGCCCATTGTTTTGGCTTGCCCCGCTACTATCAATGCATGCCCGTAGGTTCCTTTATTACTAAAGTGGTGACGTGGTTTAAGCAATTGCTTAATATCCTTTTCCTCGACAAACTGGTATGGCGATTTAAGCGAGGTTATAAATCCCTCATCAATACCAATATTTACCACCTCCCAGCATTTAATATGCGGTGCGGACTCGGGCAGTAAAAAGTTAATTTTAGGTTGTTGAAAAGCAATAACCAAGTTGGCTTTTATAACGGTGGCATCCGTGTCTATCTCCCCATCAATATAAAACCCGGTAGGTACATCAACGGCCACGACTGTTTTATCAAGATTATTAATATACTCGGCCAATCGCTTATAATCGCCGCTAAGGGGTTTGTTTATGCCGCTGCCTAATAAGGCATCAATAATGATCTCACTCTTTTCTGTTTGAAACGCGCCTTCGGGTTTAAGCTCGCGCAGATCAAGGCCCATTTGCTTAATCCGGTTAAGGTTGGTGTTAAAATCATCGGTAGATTTTTCAGAGAATCGCGCTAGCTTAACATCAATATTAAAATACTTATGATCGTACAACATACGGGCGATAGCTAACCCATCGCCGCCATTATTGCCGGTGCCGCAGTAAACGGCTATAGTTAAACTTTTATCGGGGAAATGATTAATGAACCAGCCTACAAACGCCCGCGAAGCACGCTCCATTAAATTAACAGAACTGATAGGCTCATTAGCTATTGTATGGGCATCCGCTTCGCGGATCTGTCGGGCGGTTAGTAGTGGCAGCATAGGGTATAAATTTAATCTTTATCTCTTTTGTTTTATAATAGTTTTATTTGGGGGATGGCGGCGGATTACTCACCCCGACATCGCTACGCTTGTCGACCCTCTCTTCGCTGCGCGGAAAGAGGGTTGGAATAATTAAAAAAGCAATATCCCTCTTTCCGCCAACGGCGAAGAGAGGGTGGTCGAGCGAAGCAAAGACCGGGTGAGTCAACGGCGCGCATTTAACTAAGAGCTATGCTAAATATTCGCAACAAACTACTAAATTGCGTTTAAACAATTAACTGATAATGAAAGCACTTTTTACCTTTTTGCTAATACCAATCTGTTCGATAGCATTCGCCCAAAAGCTGGAGACCCTTACCATTGAAAAAATAATGCGCGACCCCAAATGGATAGGTGTTGCGCCATCAAATATCCGTTGGAGCGATGATAGCAAAAACGTTTATTTTAACTGGAATCCCAACAATACAGATCGTGATGAGCTATTTGCCATAACGCCAACCAATACCAAACCGGTAAAAGTAAGTATTGCAGACCAACGCAGTTTTGCGCCAGCCGGCGGCTGGAACAAAAAGCATACCCTAAAATTATATGAGAAAAATGGTGACATCTTCCTGTTCGAACTTAAAACAGGCAAAATACAACAGCTAACCAGCACTACCGAAAGAGAGGGCAATCCTATATTTAACGGCGATGAAACCAAAGTACTATTTACCCGCGGTGATAATTTATATTCATTTAAACTAAACAGCGGCGAACTGGTACAACTAACCAATTTCACACATCCTGCTGCTGGCGCAGGCACATCGCCGGTTGCGGCAACACCGCAATTTGCAGGAAGGCGTGGTGGTGGCGGTGGCCAGGGAGCGGCAGGCGGTGCACGTACCTCACAGGTACAAACCGGTAATGAGCAGGAGCGCTGGTTAAAAAGCCAGCAACTAGAGTTATTCGACATTATTAAAGTAAAGGACAAGGACCGTAAGCTGGACTCGATAGAACAAAAGCAGTTTGAGCAGAAAAAGATAAAAGAAATTTCTGTTGGCGACCAGTCTGTATTTGGAGTTGCGCTTAGCCCCGATGGCCGCTATATCAGTTACTCGCTGGCAAAGATCGCAACTGATGCAAAACGGACTAATGTGCCTAATTATGTAACTGCATCAGGTTTTACAGAGGATATACCTAACCGTACCAAAGTTGGTGCAACGCAAACAACTTACGAGTCGTATATTTTTGATACACAGCGGGATTCTGTTTATAAAATAGCTACTACGGCAATTCCGGGCATAAAGGATATTCCTGATTATATAAAAGATTACCCAAAAGAACTGGCATTACGCACCCGCTTAAATGCGGACAGAAAAGTAACCATTCGCGCACCGTATTGGAGTGAGGATGGCAAATATGCCGTTGTTGTTATAGGCGCGCAGGACAATAAAGACCGCTGGATCATGAAGCTTGACCCAACTACCGGGAATCTATCACCACTTGATCGTGAGCATAACGATGCCTGGGTAGGCGGCGCGGGCTCCTTTAATTTTGGATGGGCAGACAATACCCATTTTTATTATGAAAGCGAGGCTAGCGGTTATGCGCATATCTATTTAGTTGATGTAATTGATGGCACCAAAAAACAACTGACCAATGGAAAATGGGAAGTACAAACACTACAATTGTCAGCAGATAAAAAAACGTTTTACTTTACTGCTAATATAGAGCATCCGGGTATTACACATTTTTACCACATACCCGTTACAGGCGGCGAGCCTGTTAAGTTAACCGGCATGAAAGGTGGTAACGTAGTTGCCATGTCGCCTGATGAAAAGTGGTTGGCTGTTAATTACTCGTACGCCAACAAACCCGGCGAGTTATATATCCAGGCCAATAAACCGGGTGCAACAGCTACACAAGTAACCAACTCGCTTACCGAAGAATTTAAATCATACTCTTGGCGCGATCCGCAGCTAATTACCTTTAAAAACCGTGATGGCAACGATGTATACGCTCACCTGTTTTTACCTGCTAAACCAGACCCGGCAAAACCGGCGGTAGTGTTTGTGCATGGCGCAGGTTACCTGCAAAATGTAACTTATGGCTGGAGTGACCATTATTTCCGCGAGTATATGTTTAACAATATGCTGGCCGATAATGGTTATACCGTTTTAGATATCGACTACTCGGGCAGTGCAGGCTATGGCCGCGACTGGCGCACCGCGATCTATCGCCATATGGGTGGTAAAGACTTGACCGACCAGGTTGATGGTGTGAAAATGCTGGTTGACAAATATGGTGTTAACCCTAAGCATGTGGGCATGTACGGCGGATCATACGGGGGTTTTATGACGTTGATGGCGATGTTTACTCAGCCTGATGTGTTTGCCGCCGGTGGCGCTATCCGCTCGGTTACAGATTGGGCGCATTATAATCATGGCTATACTGACAATATTTTAAATGAGCCTTTTTATGATGAAAAAGCTTATCGCATAAGCTCGCCTATTTACTTTGCCGATGGGCTTAAAGGCAACTTGTTAATGCTGCATGGCATGATAGACCAAAACGTAAACTACCAGGATATCATACGTCTTACTCAGAAATTGATTGAGTTACATAAAGACAATTGGGAACTGGCATCGTACCCGGTAGAGGACCATGGTTTTGTACAACCCAGTAGCTGGACAGATGAGTATAAACGTATTTATAAACTATTTGAGCAGACGCTGAAAGCAAAGTAGACGGAAAATAAAGAAGTAATTAATGAAAAATTACGCGTGGATTTTGTTATTATTTTGTTGGGGCTGCAAGCACGAAGCACCCGCAACAGTGGTACATATCAGCTTGATAAATAATAGCCAATCACTTAAAATAACAGGCATTGACCCGGTTATTATGAATGATATTAATCGCGATACAGCAAACCGCTGGCAAAGTTTGTTTGCTATCTTTCGCCTGCCGGCTGATACGGATATGAAGGATTATCAGCCTATACAGCCAGGGCATTATCAACTTAAAGATAGTGTGTTGATATTTACACCCGACACGCCTTTTGTTAAACACCAACCCTACTTTGTACGCTATTATAACTACGCGGATAACAAAAGTATCTGGGATTATGTGCAGGGCAAAACCAGCAAAGGGCGGTTGCATTATACCGATTTGATTTTTAAGCAATAACCGCTTGAACTTTTAATATTTTTCATTATATTTGCATCAAATTAATAAAGAGGGGGCCATTTGCCCCCTCTTTTAGTTTACCAATCATTCCGTTTAGGCCCAATAATTACCGGGATTGGAAAGCGGAAAAGGAAGGCGGATATGAATATTGAAAAAAGGGTTGTTGAACTGGTTGCAGAAAAGATCGCTGAAATAGAGCGGCCTGATCTGTTTTTGGTAAGTGCTAAATTATTGCCTAACGGAAAATTAATGATACTGGTTGATGGTGATAACGGAATTGGAATAGCCGAGTGCGCGCAGATAAGCCGCTACGTAGGTTTTAAGCTGGAAGAAGAGGATGTTATAAAAACAGCTTATAACCTGGAGGTTTCATCGCCGGGGCTTGATTTCCCGCTGACCATGACCAGGCAGTACACCAAAAACATTGGGCGCGACCTGGCTATAAAAATGGCCGATGGCACCAAACGCGAAGGCACATTAACGGCAATTACAGAAGATGCCGTAATGATTGAAGAAAAAATAAAAGAAAAAGGGAAAAAGGCTGCCGTAATTGAAAGCGTTATCCCCATAAAGCAAATAACAGAAACAAAGGTTTTAATATCATTTAAGTAAGAAAATGAGCAATATTAATTTAATTGATTCTTTCCAGGAATTCAAAGATTTCAAAAACATCGATCGTCCAACGATGATGAGCGTGCTGGAAGACGTTTTCAGAAGTATGATCCGTAAAAAATACGGAAC
>NZ_JAQBOF010000013.1 GCF_028288185.1 Mucilaginibacter sp.
AGCAAACGGGGCAGATGTTGCTCTTCATTATAAGTTAAAATAATAAATGAGTAAGGTGTGCTCAAACCAACCGGGCTTTAATGATCATTGATTTCCAAAAATAAGGCATTCTGCCGCAACCTTTAAACTCAATCTGGGTAAAACCGGCATTCAATAAAGCATTACTTAAAGTTTTTCTCGACCACATTTTAATATGGCCGCCATGCCACATGGGGTTTAAATGTATGAATAAAGGTATCAAACTTGCCACCGGGGATATAGTAGGAATGCTAAACGCTGATGATTTTTTTGCTTATAATGATATAATAAGTTGCGTAGCAGCAGCTTTTGTAAATCCAAATGTTGATGTAGTTTACGGTAATCTGGATTATATAAATTCAAACGAAACTATAGTACGTAAATGGAAGGCAGGAACCTATATACATGGCATTTTTAATTGGGGCTGGATGCCGCCGCACCCTACTTTTTACTGTAAAAAGTTATTATTTAAAAACTTGGGTTTATATGATTTGCAATACGGAACTGCTGCAGATTATGAATTGATGTTAAGATTTATACATTTAAATAAGGTGAATGTAAATTACTTAAACAAAACAATGGTTAAAATGACTGTGGGCGGTATTAGTAATGAAAACTATGCCAATCGCCTTAAAGCATGGACCTTTGATTTTAAAGCAATGAAGAAAAATGGAGTGATTTTTCCACTATTTTGTGTAATATTTAAACCTTTAAGAAAAATATTGCAATATACTTAAACCTTTAAGAAAAATATTGCAATATATTTAAACCGTTAAGAAAAATATTCAGTATATTTATAACCATTAAGAAAAATATTCAATATATTTAAACCGGCTGTGCAATTGTCATGATTAAACTAAACAAGAATTATCTCATGTTAATAAATTTGGTTGTTGATGTATACATATATACAAATGCTTAATTATATGCCAGATTTTTTGAATAATTATCAGGTTATATATTATTTATGCATAATGGGCGGTGCCGCATTGCTCTCAACTATAGCTATTCCTTCCATTTTACATGTTGCCCATACACTGCACTTATATGATGATATTGGCCATTTCAGAAAACAGCATAATCACGGAATACCCCGTTTAGGCGGGATCGCAATTTTTATAAGTTTTAGTGTTACTGTCCTGATGCTTAGTATGGTTGATAAATCATTTCCAATTGGTTATTTACTTACAGCAAGTATAATTTTATTTATAATGGGCCTAAAGGATGACCTTTCGGGCGTAAACCCCAGGACAAAATTTTTAGTTCAATTTTTAGTTGCCTTAATACTGGTAGTGTTTGGTGACATTCGTTTATCCAGCATGTATGGTGTATTTGGTATATATGACATTCCTTTTGTAATAAGCCTTATATTATCAGTTCTAGTTATAATAATGATTATTAATGCGTTTAATCTTATTGATGGTATTGATGGGTTAGCCGGCATTACAGGCATTATAGCAAATTGTGTATTTGCTATATTATTTATATATATGCATCGATATGACTTAGCTGTAGTTTCATTGATTTTAGTTGGTGCCATTATTGGTTTTTTAAGATACAATTTAACCCCCGCCAAAATATTTATGGGCGATACAGGGTCTTTATTTATTGGGTTAATATCAATAATAATGGCTATTAAATTTATTGAGTTAAACAAGTTTACTACCAAAGGATTACCGAAAATTTATTCTGCACCTGCTTTAACAGTAGCCATACTGATAGTGCCGGTTTTTGATACCACAAGGATATTCTTTATCAGGGCAATGAGTGGCACATCACCATTCAGGGCAGATCGTAACCATATCCATCACCGTATTTTAAGGTTAGGCTACACTCATTTACAAACCACATTGGTACTAGCCGCGTTTAACATAGTACTAACCTTGCTGGCGCTTGCATTTGGCAGCATTGGCAATTTTACATTAATAATAATAATCTTTTTAGTGTCTATTTTATTTAACTGGGCAATTACCTTTTTTATACGTTCAAAAGATCGCGAAAGGGTTGCTTTAGGCAACTAGTTTGTGTAATTTAAACACACCCTCAATTTCATTTTAATGTCTGTTTATAGCTAAAATTTAGGCATAAGGCCTAAATTGGTTAACTTTGCATCCTACTTATGTTAATATAATGAGGATAGCGATAAACGGATTTGGCAGAATTGGCCGCATATTTTTACGCAGCATTTTAGTTAAACCCGGTATTGAGGTAATAGCCATAAATGATTTAACTGATACGCGCACTCTTGCACATTTGTTTAAATACGATTCCGTTCATCACGGCTTTGCCGGTATTGTTACTTTTGATGATGAACACCTGTATATCAACAACCAAAAAATAAAAATAATAGCCCAGCGCGACCCTGAGCAATTACCGTGGAAAGAATTAGATATTGATTTGGTAATTGAATCAACCGGTAAATTCATCTCAAGGCAAGGTGCCGAAAAGCATTTAACAGCAGGAGCGAAGCAAGTTATTATATCGGCTCCATCTACAGATAAAAGTGTCCCTACAGTAGTTTTAGGCGTTAATGATGGTGCGGTTGATCTGAGTTCGAACGTACTATCTAATGCATCATGCACTACCAATAACGTAGCTGCCATGGTGAAAATACTGGATGAGAACTGGGGTATAATTGATGGCTATATAACCACCGTACACTCCATGACAGGCGACCAAAGCCTGCATGATACACCACATAAAGATCTGCGCAGAGCCAGGGCCGCATCGGCTTCAATAATTCCTACAACTACAGGCGCCGCCAAGGCAATAACCTCTATATTTCCGCAGTTAGAAGGCAAATTGGGTGGAGCGGGTATACGTGTACCTGTATTAAATGGTTCATTAACTGATTTTACCTGCACCTTAAAATTGCAACCAACCGTACAAGACATAAACCTGGCCTTTAAGCAAGCGGCACAAGGCGATATGAAGAACGTACTGGAATATACCGAAGATCCTATAGTATCGCAAGATATAGTGGGTAATACCCATAGCTGCATTTTTGACGCGCAATTAACATCAATAGTTGGCGGCCTGGTTAAAGTGGTAGGCTGGTATGATAATGAAATGGGCTACTCGAGCCGCCTTGCAGACCTTATTGAAAAAATAAACCTGTTACATGATTAAATTTATATCCGTAGAAGATGTGTTACCTTTACGCAATACTGTATTGCGCGAAGGAAAGCTAACGCCCAACGAAATGCGTTATACCAATGATAATGCCGAAGGCAGTTTCCATTTAGGTTACTATATAAAAGGTGAACTGGTTAGCGTAGTTTCTTTTCATTTGATAAGCTACAAGCAATTTCAGGGTAATGGTTACCAGATGCGCGGTGTAGGCACCATAGAAAAATATCGTGGCGAGGGCATAGGTACCCGCCTGCTTAATTTTGCCATAGTTTACCTGCGCGGACAAAAAGCAAACTATATATGGTGCAACGGCCGCCGAAAAGCGTTGAGGTTTTATCAGAATGCAGGTTTCGAGATCGTATCGCCCGAGTTTGACCTGCCACCGGCAGGCCCGCACAATGCATTGTACTTGAAGATCCAGTAATATCATTATACTTGGCAGGCGTGGCGATGTTAACTTTATGTTACCATTTGCCCTTAAAAAAACACCTTTTTCATTTTTGCGTTCGGAATTTAGAATTAAATGCTGAATTTGGCGCTCTTTAAAACTGACTACACTACAAGTATGAAAACTATAGATCAAATTAAATTTACCGGTAAAAAAGCGCTTATCCGCGTGGATTTTAATGTGCCATTGGATGAGAATAATAATATTACTGACGATAACCGCCTAACCGCGGCTATACCAACCATCAAAAAAATATTAAATGATGGCGGCGCGGTAATACTAATGTCGCACCTGGGCAGGCCAAAAAACGGGCCTAACGAAAAAGATTCATTAAAGCATGTAATACCACATTTGTCTGATCTGTTGGGTCAGCAGGTACAATTTGCTGATGATTGCATTGGCGAACAAGCGGTTGCAAAAGCAAAAGCGCTTTCAGGCGGCGAAGTCTTATTATTAGAAAACCTGCGTTTTTATAAAGAAGAAGAAAAAGGTGATGTAGAATTCGCTAAAAAACTAGCCGCGCTAGGCGATGTTTATGTAAACGATGCTTTTGGTACTGCACACCGTGCCCATGCCTCAACATCTATCATAGCGCAGTTTTTCCCAGAGGCCAAGTACTTTGGTTATGTAATGGGAGCAGAGCTGGCTAATGCCGAAAAAATATTAAATCATGCCGAAAAACCATTCACCGCTATTATGGGTGGTTCTAAGGTATCTGATAAAATTGAGCTGATAGAGAAACTATTGGATAAGGTGGATAACCTGATTATTGGTGGTGGTATGGCTTATACATTTGCTAAAGCACAGGGCGGTAATATAGGTACATCATTGGTCGAGCTGGATAAACAAGAACTTGCTCTTAGCCTGATAAAAAAAGCAAAAGATAAAGGTGTTAACCTTTTATTACCGGTAGATAATATTACTGCTGATGATTTCTCTAACAATGCCAACACCGGCGTTGCCAAAACCGGCCAGATCCCTGACGGCTGGATGGGCTTGGATATCGGCCCCGAAACCGTTGCGTTATTTAGCAAGGTAGTTGCCGAATCAAAAACCATATTATGGAACGGCCCGATGGGTGTTTTCGAAATGGAGAAATTCCTGATAGGAACCAAAGCCATTGCCGAATCAGTTGTTAAAGCAACCCAAAATGGTGCTTTTTCGCTAATTGGCGGCGGCGACTCGGCAGCAGCAGTATCTAAGTTCAACATGACCAAGGATGTTAGCTACGTATCAACAGGTGGCGGCGCGTTGCTGGAGTATATGGAAGGTAAAGTATTGCCTGGCGTTGCGGCTATAAATGATTAGATAAACCCTATTGTTATTGCGAGCGTAGCGTGGCAATCGCGAACTTTACAGCGTGCGATTGCTTCGTTCCTCACAATGACAATTCGATATAAAGGCCCCGCATGTCGGGGCCTTTATTGCAGTATCCGAAAAAAAAACGCCCGCTACCCAACGTTTTTAAAAATTGATACGATGATGTAATAAAGATAATTAAATCAATTACACCATGAAAAAATTAACGTTTACCGTAATGGCCGCATTAGTGGTATTTTTTGTTATGCAGAGTTGCAACAAAGAACAACTGGCAAGTGTAGGGCCACAAATTAAAGCAACTAAAATCCAAATTGGTATTGGTAAAGTTGATACCCTGCTTTTAACCAACGCCAGTAACGCCGAATCGGTCAACTGGACCGTTAGTCCTGACGGGAAAGATTCTCTTAGTTATAAAGGAAATGCAGCTACAATAACCTTCAGCGCCGCGGGCACTTATATTGTTACTGCTCAACAAGCAGGTGGTTTACCGGCCAGTATCACCATTACAGTATCGCCCGGTGCGCCTGTTGTTAAACCAGACACCGTTACTACCAAAAGCGATATAACTACCAGTACTTCGGATACGCTTCAACTTGTACCCATAACAAACGATGTTACTATAGCTTTAAGTTATTATCGTAATCCGGCCGGCGATAGCGTTAGGATAAACTTAATGCCTTACGTTTACCTGGATAATTATTATTGCAGAAACGCTTTGATACAATTCAAATCAGCTATCACCGCTGATAATAATTTCAATCTTGACTTGATCAATATTAGAGAATCAAAAGGCTGCGCGATTGCCACATCACCCACAACACCATCCGGGGGAAATACAGCAGCTTATGATGTGTTCATAAATAAACTTATTGGTTTTGGTACTTATCCGCTTAAAATAACAGTGGGTAGTCTTACTTATACCGGTAATATTGTTGTATCTGCATCAAACATAACCTTTAACTGGCCGTACACATCAGGTGTAATTATTCCTCAAAAAGTACTACCCAAATAATCTTTAAATACGGGTGTTTCCATGCCCGCAATGTTAAGTTTTTTGAATTAGGCTCCGGGTTATCGGGGCCTAATTTGTTTTTGGGCGTTCTTTTCCGCTGTTCGAAGTCCATGATTTCGGACGACCTATGCAAATAGTCTTTAGACTATTGTACGCAAAACAGACATCGCAGTTGTAGTCGTAGACTACAGGCATAATGGACCGAAGTTGCAAACTTCGGACAGCAGGGGCCTTTTTTTGTGCAGTATCCGAAAAAAATACGCCAGCTACCCAACGTTTGTAAAAGTTGTTACGATGATGGTATAAAAGATAATTAAATCAATTACACCATGAAAAATTTAACACTTATTGCATTTGCCGCTTTAATGGCATTTTTTGTTTTACAAGGTTGCCAAAAGGCAGGCCTTGCCGATATTGGGGACGGAAAAATCAAAGCAACCAAAACCGAAATTGAGCAATACGACCTTGATACCTTGCTCTTTACCGGCGCAGCCGCTACAGACTCTGTTAAATGGACTGTAACTCCTGCAAATTCAAGTTCCATCCAAATTAAAGGGAATGCGGCGATTATTTATTTTTTTAAAACAGGAGTGTATTCAGTAAGCGCCCAGAAAATAAGTGGTGGTGTAACGCAGAGCATAACAATTACAGCAGTAACGCGCAAACCACCTGTTTTTATACCGGATGCCGGTACTACTAACACCACTGTTGTAACTACGGTTTCAGACACCACCCAATTTGAACCTATAACCGGCGATGTACAAGTTGGAGCAGGCCTTTGGCGCGAACCAAACAGCGGCAAGGTTGTAGTAAATTTTAGCCCGCGTACGGTTAACACCTATTGTTCAAAAGGCATTATGCAATACACCGCAGTTGTTGACGCTTCACAAAACTTTAGCCTTGATCTGGTAAACATACGTGAGCCGAAAGGATGCGCTGGTGCCACAGCTCCTAACTCAACATCAGGAGGCAGTCAGGTGTTTAAAAATAAATTGCTTGACAACGGCACTCACCAAATTAAAATAACGTTGAATGGCGTAACCTATACCGGCACTATAGTTATAACTGATACAACCATGAGCATCAATTGGCCTTATACCTCAGGTGTAATTGTAGTTAGCTAATGATAATTAATAGTTATGTTACACAATGTGGTTGACGGATAAGTGGACTATAGGCCCCGGCGACCAGCCGGGGCCTTGTTTGGTTATTGTTTTCATAAACTGACGTTTAGTAAATGATGACCAGCGTATTTATTGTTAATTTTGCCCCGGATTAACATTCAATAATGTCTATAACTACCGAAAACGAACTAACCGGGATGCAGCAGGCGAGTGATGCTGTTGCCATCACGCTTAAAAAGATGCGCGAGTTTGCCAAACCAGGCATTTCAACAAAAGAGCTTGACGAGTACGGCGGCGAATTGCTGGCACAGATGGGCGCAAAATCTGCACCTAAGTTAACCTATGGCTTTCCCGGTTATACCTGTATAAGTGTTAATGAGGTAGCTGCGCACGGCATACCATCAGCGGATAAGATCCTGAAAGAGGGCGACCTGGTGAATATTGATGTATCGGCAGAATTAAATGGCTATTGGGCCGACAATGGAGGCTCGTTTGTTTTGGGAGAAGATATTCACGGCCATGGTAAACTGGTAGCAGCATCGAAAGAAATATTGAGGAAGGCGATCAGCAACATTAAAGGTGGTGTCAGAATATCGGAGATAGGCAGGTTGATAGAGACGGAAGCCAAAAAAGCCGGCTACACGGTAATAAAAAACCTGACCGGGCATGGCGTTGGCCGCAGCTTGCACGAAGAACCCCACGAGATAGCTAACTACTGCGACAGGTATAACACTACGCGTTTCAAAAAAAATTCGGTGGTAGCTATAGAGACATTTATTTCAACACGGTCAACAATTGCCGATACACAAGCTGATGGCTGGACGCTAACCGGTAATAAAGGCGGTTTTGTTGCGCAGCACGAGCATACTATTATGGTAACCGGCGGTGAGCCGGTGATATTTACAGCACAAAATGGCATTTGGGATTGATTATCCCTAAACGGCAAGTTTATAACTGTCTTGCTTGTCCTGTCTGTCTTGTAACAAGACAAGCAAGACAATAAGCAGCCTTGCCAAACTATTCGCGATAAAATCCTACATTTATTTATGAATAAAATAACGCCTTATTTTACTATCGCGATAGCAGCGGGTATAATTATAGGCCTTGCAACACATGATTTTTTATTATGGTTTTGTATTGGCACCACAGTAGGTTGTGTTTTGTTATCTACTTCAGCTCGTCCAAAACCCTAAACATCTTATCCCTTATCCCTTTACCCGGTCCATTGTAGTTATTTATCATGATGCTGAATACCAGTTCGCGGCCTTGGTGGGTTTGGTAGCCGGTGTAGGCTTGTACGTTGTGGATGCTGCCGCTTTTCATGTGCATATCGTTATAAATGGGCAGGCTGTCGTAAAAATCGGCAAACCAACTCTCTTTCTTTGCCGATTGCATAATGGCGGCAACGGTAAGGGTGGTTATCCTGTCCTCGGGCGATAGGCCGCAGCCGTCTATCATATCCATCGCGTTAGCGTCTATGCCACGGGCTTTCCAGAAGTTTTGCAGTACGGTTATGCCGTTTGCGGTGGTTGCTTCTTTACTACCTTTTAAGGCGATAGCTTTCAGCAACTCCTCGGCATATAAGTTTAAGCTTTTGCGATTGGTACAGTAAACTATCTGGCTAAGACTTGGCGATAGCAAGGTGGTTAGCGTAGTAGTCATTGCCGGGGTTTGCAGTCCCTTTGCGGTTAGGCTAAGAGTTGATTCGGGCGTGCCGGTTACGGTTATGCCTAATCGCATTAAAGTATCTAATAACCTGAATGCGGCATCAAAAGCAGGGTCAGGATAAGCGGCCGAGATCAGTTTTTTTGTTTGGTCGATAGCATAAGTACCACGCAGGTACATGATGTTGGTTAACCCGGCAGGCAGGTAGGGGTAGGCATTATCGCCGGTGCCGGCTGCGCCGGTTGTTAGTTCGCTTTTAAAATTAAGGTAAGGGGTAAGAGGTGTAGTCCCCGCCACTTTAATAGCCGACCCAACCGGCCCTGTCTTTAAGTTAATATCGAACTGGTTTTCGTGCCAGCAAAGGGCGGTTGCACCTGCGCCGTAGTAAGTGCCCAGGTCCTGCCAGATCCAGCCATCGGGGATGCTTTGCGAGCCGTATAGCGTGTCATCGCCAATAATACGACCATTTATTTTTTTTATGCCGGCTTGTTTTAAAGCCGCTACCAACTGGTTTAATATATAATTTGTGGTAGTAGTCTCCCAACGCCGGCTGCCCAGGGTAGGGTCACCGGAGCCTTTAATGATGAGGTCGCCGTTTAGGATGCCGTCCGTTATGGTGCCGTTGTAGCCAAACGGGGTTTGATATTTAAAGTCTTTACCCAGCATATTAAACGCCGTAATGGTGGTAACCGTTTTTAAGGTAGAGCCAGGTGCCAAACCAATGTTAGGGTTGGCAGTAAATACCTGCTCGCCTGTTTTAGCATCCAATACCGTTAATGATACCGATGCATATTTGCACTGGCTATCTGTTTGCAAGCGGTTAAATGCTGTCGATAACTTTTGCTGTAAAGAAGTTTGCGCCCATGCCTGGGCTGATATCAATAAAACTAATAAACTAAACCGGACTCTCAATTTGCTCATCATCCTTCGAGAAATACTTTGTTATATAATATATGGGTATGCCTGATAAAACAATAACCAAGCCACCTCTTGAGTATTCGGGTTTATAAGCTAGCAGCAAAATACAAAAAGTAATGCCCATAATAACATAAATGGCTGGTAACACCGGGTATCCAAAAGCTTTGTAAGGACGATCAGCATCGGGGCGTTTAACTCTTAAAATATATATGCCGATAATAGTTAATACATAAAATATTACTACAACTAAAGATATCATATCCAGTAGGTCGCCATATTGCCCGCTAAGGCATAGTACACAGGCTACAAGGCATTGTATCCATAAACCAAAGCTTGGTACCGCGTTTTTATTTAAAGTGCCGGTGCGCTTAAAAAATAATCCGTCTTTTGCCATGGTATAATAAACACGTGCCCCCGCTAATATCAAACCATTGTTGCAACCAAAAGTTGATATCATGATCATAACAGCAATAACGTATGTGCCAATATGGCCAAATATTACCTGCGATGCTGATACCGCTACTCTATCCTTTTCGGCAGTAGCAATATCATGCAATGGTAAAACGCCGGTATAAACCAAGTTTACACTTACATAAATTACGGTAACTATCAGCGTACCTAAAAAAAGGCTAAGGCCGATGTTACGTTGCGGATTTTTCATCTCGCCTGCTATGAACGTTACGTTGTTCCAGGCATCACTACTAAAAATTGATCCTACCATCGCACCGGCAATAGCTCCCAGGGCAGCTACCACGGTGTAAGGAGCAACAGAATTATCTTTATTTAGTTTATGGATATCCCAGGCATTGGTCCAGTTGGCGTGCCATACATCACCCTTTATCATGATTATGCCAAATATTATCAACCCAAATAAGCTGGCAAGTTTAGTCAGCGTAAATGTGTTCTGAATAAGTTTCCCAGTTTTAACGCCACGGGTATTAATGGCAGTAAGCAGAATTATTAAAACGATAGACACACATTGCGCCGCATTAAGCTTAAAATGGTATGAGCCAACCATCGTTGAGAATAAAATATTATCCTCGCTAACTGATGGTATTAAATAAGCCGTAAACTTTGAAAACGCCACACCAACCGCCGCAATTGTGCCGGTTTGTATTACCGCGAAAAAACTCCATCCGTATAAAAAGGCTATCAATTTATTATAAGCCTCTTTTAAATATACATATTGCCCACCC
The DNA here is from genome assembly GCF_028288185.1 of Mucilaginibacter sp. GTDB lineage: Bacteria > Bacteroidota > Bacteroidia > Sphingobacteriales > Sphingobacteriaceae > Mucilaginibacter. The sequence goes on from NZ_JAQBOF010000013.1 coordinate 10,834, forward strand.
GCTTTGGGGAACATCGCGCTTAACTCGCCATAACTTACGGCGGCAGTCAGAGTCATGAAACCGGTTATCAACCATACGGCAATTAACCAGCCCGATGAGCCTACATTGCGTATAATATCGGCACTTACAATAAAAATACCCGAGCCTATCATTGAGCCCGCAACTATCATGGTACCATCTAATAAGCCCAGTGATGCTTTTAATTTGGGTTGGCTTTCGTCTTTAGTCATTGTATATAGTTTAGAGTTCTAAACTATTCAAAAAACTTTATAATTGACAGGCTATTGTAAAGAAATTAATTTGCTTAATTTGCGAACCCAATTATAAGATTGAATTGATAACAAACTAAATATAAACTTTAATAACATATATGGATTTTTTGAACACTTACTTAATTTATTTGATTCCTGTTTTTGGTTTAATAGGAATTTTATTTATGGCGATCAAGTCGGCTTGGGTAACCAAACAAGAGACTGGTGATGCTTCAATGAATGAGCTTGCCGGCTACATTGCTGATGGAGCAATGGCCTTTTTACGCGCAGAGTGGAAAGTATTAGGCTACTTTGTTGCAGTTACAGCAGTATTGCTGGCATGGAGCGGCACTACGGTTGTTACATCAAGCCCGGTAATTGCTATATCATTTATAATTGGTGCTTTCTTATCTGCATTTGCCGGTTATTTAGGTATGCGTATTGCAACCAAATCAAACGTACGTACTACACAAGCTGCTAAAACCAGTTTGGCACAAGCGCTTAAAGTATCATTTACCGGTGGTACGGTTATGGGTTTAGGTGTTGCTGGTTTGGCAATTATAGGTTTAGGATCTTTATTCATCGTGTTTTATACCATGTATGTGGTAAATACCGGTGGTAGCGTTAACGGCGAAGCAATGGCTAAAGCGTTAGACGTATTGGCTGGTTTCTCTTTAGGTGCCGAGTCTATCGCGTTATTTGCCCGTGTTGGTGGTGGTATTTATACCAAAGCTGCCGATGTAGGTGCCGATTTAGTAGGTAAGGTTGAAGCAGGTATCCCTGAAGATGACGTGCGTAACCCGGCAACTATTGCTGATAACGTTGGTGATAACGTAGGTGACGTTGCAGGTATGGGCGCCGATTTATTCGGATCGTATGTAGCGACAATGCTGGCTACTATGGTGTTGGGCCGCGAAATTGTATCTGCCGATAAATTTGGCGGTATAGCCCCGGTTTTATTACCAATGGTGATTGCAGGTTTAGGCTTGATATTCTCTATAATTGGCGCATCGCTGGTTAAAATTAAAAACGAAACAGACAGTGTACAAAACGCCCTGAACATAGGTAACTGGGCATCCATCATATTAACTGCTATAGCTACTTATTTTGTAGTGCAATGGATGATGCCTAATACAGAAATGCACTTAGTACGTGATCTGGATGCTAACGGGGTTTTGAAAGAAGGGGCATTAGTATTTACCAAAAATGGTGTTTACGGTTCTATCCTGGTAGGTTTAGTGGTAGGCACGCTAATGTCAATCATTACCGAGTATTATACCGCAATGGGTAAGCGCCCGGTTATGAGTATTATTAAACAATCATCAACTGGTCACGCTACTAATATTATTGGTGGTTTAGCTATCGGCATGGAATCAACAGTATTGCCAATCTTAGTATTAGCTGCCGGTATTTACGGTTCTTTCTTCTTTGCAGGCTTATATGGTGTGGCAATTGCAGCAGCAGGTATGATGGCAACAACTGCTATGCAATTAGCTATTGACGCTTTCGGCCCAATTGCCGACAACGCCGGCGGTATCGCCGAAATGAGCCAGTTGCCACCAGAAGTACGTCACCGTACAGATAATTTAGATGCCGTAGGTAACACTACCGCAGCGACAGGTAAAGGATTTGCCATTGCGTCAGCAGCGTTAACCTCACTGGCCTTATTCGCAGCTTTTGTGGGTGTTGCAGGTATTGAGCACATTGATATTTACAAAGCCAACGTATTGGCAGGTTTATTTGTGGGTGGGATGATACCTTTCATCTTCTCGGCATTATGTATATCGGCAGTAGGCCGTGCAGCAATGGCGATGGTAGAAGAAGTTAGACGCCAGTTCCGCGAGATTCCGGGCATTATGGAGTACAAAGCTAAACCCGAGTACGAAAAATGTGTGGCCATATCAACCAAAGCATCTATCCGCGAGATGGTTGCGCCTGGCTTGATCGCTTTGATCACTCCGGTAGTTGTAGGTTTTATCTTCGGCCCTGAAGTTTTGGGTGGATTATTAGCAGGTGTTACGGTATCAGGTGTGTTGATGGGAATTTTCCAGAGCAACGCGGGTGGTGCATGGGACAACGCTAAAAAATCATTTGAAAAAGGTGTTGAGATCAATGGCGAAATGCACTACAAAAAATCAGAACCACATAAAGCGTCTGTAACAGGTGATACCGTAGGTGATCCGTTTAAAGATACTTCCGGCCCGTCAATGAACATTTTGATCAAACTGATGTCTATCGTATCATTAGTTATCGCGCCGCACTTAAACAACGCGGTTGACCATAGCCCACGTTTACAAAAACAGATCAAATTACAATCAATGACCACCCACGTTATCAAGATTGATAAAAAAGCGTAATTGATTATTATAATGTTAAGAAAAAGGGATGCCGGTTGGTATCCCTTTTTTTGTTGGTGTCCTGTTGTGTTGGTCATTAAGTCATTAAGTCATTAAGTCATTGGGTCATTAGTCATTGGTAGGCGGGTGTCCTGTCCTGTCCCGCTTTTATGGTTACAAGACAGACGGGACATAATTGCACCGCCCACTTTACCGCGCGTCATTGCGAGGAACGAAGCAATCTCTACGCTTGCAAATCAATTATGATAGGTCTCATTCAAGCAACGATTCATATAAATCTTTCCATTCCGGATTAAGTTCATTAACCAATTGCTGCTTATGTTTTCTGCTACTACCTTTTAATGTTTTTTCTGCTGCGATGGCTTCTTCTATATGAGGGTAGAATAGATAATATACCAGTTTATTACAATTATATTTTGCGGTAAAACTTTTAGGATACATCTTGTTTTTATGGTTCCACACCCTGCCGGGTAGTTCAGAGCTTACGCCTACATATAAAACTTTATTAAGTTTATTCGTCATTATATAAACACAACCACCTCTCTGGAAAATCATATCGCAAAATAAATAATTTACGTGATAGACTAAAAAAGAGAACCCGTTTTGTTGAATGTCTGACTTAGAGATTGCTTCGTTCCTCGCAATGACGCGCGGGGGAGGTTTGGTGTCCTGTCCTGTCCCGCTTTATAGTTACAAGACAGGCGGGACAGGACATAATTGCACCGCCCACTTTACCGCGCGTCATTGCGAGGAACGAAGCAATCTCTACACTTGCTAATCAATATGACAGATCTTATTCTAACAACGATTCATATAAGTCTTTCCATTCGGGATTAAGTGCATTAACCAATTGCTGCTTATGTTTTCTGCTACTACCTTTTAATGTTTTTTCTGCTGCGATGGCTTCTTCTATATGAGGGTAGAATAGATAATATACCAGCTTATCACAATTATATTTTGCAGTAAAACTTTTAGGATACGTCTTGTTTTTATGGTCCCATACCCGGCTTGGTAGTTCAGAACTTACGCCTACGTATAAAACTTTATTAAGTTTATTCGTCATGATATAAACGCAACCGCCTTTTTGGAAAATCATGATGCAAAATAAATAATTTGTCTGATACGGTAAAAAATGAGAGCCCGTTTCGTTGAATGTCTGGCTTAGAGATTGCTTCGTTCCTCGCAATGACGCGCGGGGGAGTTAGCGTCCCGCCTGTCTCGCTTTTATAGTTACAAGACAGGCGGGACAAGACAAGACAGTCTCAAATTTCAAATAATTATTTTACCTTTAATCATGACTAAACCTAAAGAAGATGCTGAACCTCAGGAAACTATATCTGCTGATATTAAACCTTGTTTTATAATTACACCTATTGGTGAACTTAATTCTCCAATCAATTTAAAGGCAAAGGGCTTAATTAATTCTGTAATAGAGCCCGTATTGAGGGAATTTGGTTTTGATGCAATACCAGCTTATAAAATGGCGGATAGTGGCTCGATAAACAGACAAGTACTAAAGAGTATTATATCTAATGAACTAGTAATAGCTAATTTAACCGGACTCAATCCAAATGTGATGTATGAATTGGCAGTAAGGCATGCTGTCCGTTTACCAGTTATTATAATGGCTGAAGATGATACTAAACTACCTTTTGATATAAACGACCAACGAACTATTTTCTATTCCGATACATTATTAGGTTCGGAAATTGCAAAGCCGTCATTAAGAGCAGCTATTGAGGCTGTTTTAAGATCAAAAGAAGAACCAGTTGACAATCCCATATATCAGGTATATGAAGAAATATCCGTTATAAAATCAAGTAAAGGAAAAGAGCAAAGCATCGATGAATATTTGTTAAAAAGGTTTGATAGGCTTGAAAATGCTATTACAAGATTATCTAATAACGGTGAAAAATCGATTTCTACTACATTAAACAAAGGAGTTGAAATTACTCTTAAAGCAAAAACGACGGCAGCTTTATTAAATGGACACAACGAACTTTTCAAAATATTTGAAAAAGTTGGAATTCAGGTAGATTCTATTACGACAAGTGCCAAAGGTATTTTCCTGGTAAGAGTAGGTATAAATTCAGTAATATATCCGTCTTTAATACGGGATCTCCTTAAAGAATATCCTCAATTTGAGTATTTGAACATGTATGTTATTTAGCGCCATCCTATTACCTATCAACACATCCCAACCATCCTTACGTTGCCATCAGTAGTATTATGTTCTAAGTAATCATCAACCTTAAAAGTGTTGGGTAAAATTGTATTTAAGTTTACAATTCGATATGAAATTAGATAACGATAAACAAACTAAACTTACAGATCAACAAAAACAAGAAATTATCCGTAGAGAGAAAAATTTTGCAGAAGGCAAAACTATCGCCAGATCATGGTCTGAAATAAAAGTCGAATTGGAAAATAAATACAAGTAAGATTTCCTATAAATTTATAACCTCTAAGTTTCCAATTATCAATTTAGGGTCACATTATTTTTTTCAGAAAAATTACCTATGTTTGGGATTAAGATTAACTGATTTCACAAAAAACACATGAAGCTATTTATTAAAAAACCTATTGCACTATTAATGGCCGCTTCGAAAGAGGGGGAGAAGACATTAAAACGTACACTCGGTGTTGGCTCACTTATCGCATTGGGTATTGGCGCAATTATTGGCGCCGGTATTTTTGTGCGTACAGCAGCAGCAGCAGGCGAGCACGCCGGACCGGCAGTTACCCTATCATTTTTAATTGCAGCAGCAGGCTGCGCCTTAGCTGGCTTATGCTATGCTGAGTTTGCCAGTATGATACCCATTGCAGGATCGGCTTACACCTATTCTTACGCTACAATGGGCGAGTTCATAGCCTGGATAATAGGTTGGGATTTGGTGTTGGAATATGCATTAGGTGCCGCTACAGTGGCCATTGGCTGGTCGCAGTATTTCAATACTTTTTTAGAGACTTTCTTTAATTGCCATATACCTTTCGCGTTATCACATTCGCCTTTCGAAATATCAACTACCACAAGTGGTATGTATGCTTCAGAGCTGGGGTCGCATGGTATAGTTAATTTACCGGCTATACTTATACTATTGCTGCTTACTTTATTGCTGATAAAAGGTACAGCAGAATCGGCAGCGGTAAATAACGTTATCGTTATTATTAAAGTAGCCATTGTATTAATGATCATTGGTTTAGGCTGGAGCTTTATTAATCCGGCAAATCATACGCCATATCTTATACCGGCTAACGCAGGTACTGTTAAAACCAACACCGGTATAGTTAATTATGCCGATACATTTAATCATGGTTGGCTGGGCGTATTGCGTGGTGCCAGTGTGGTATTCTTCGCCTTTATAGGTTTCGACGCGGTATCTACAGCAGCACAGGAAGCTAAGAACCCACAGAAAGATATGCCAAAAGGTATCCTGATATCATTGGTATTTTGTACCATTTTGTATGTTTTATTCTCGCACGTATTAACGGGTTTAGTGTCTTACAAAGATTTCCTTGTTCAGGGTAAAGAAGCATCTGTAACCTATGCCATACATACGGCTATGGGCGGCGGTTATAGTTGGTTAGCTAAACTGGTTACTATTGCTATTTTAGCCGGTTTCTCATCGGTTATCCTGGTAATGCTACTTGGCCAAACCCGTGTATTTTATACCATGAGTGTTGATGGTTTAATATGGCCAATCTTCTCTAAGCTGCATCCAAAATTCCGTACACCTTATAAATCACAATGGTTCTTCTTTATCATGGTATCGGTATTTGCAGGTTTTATTCCTGACAGTATTGTGGGCGATATGGTTAGTATAGGTACATTGTTCGCGTTTGTGCTGGTATCTATAGGTATTTTTATATTGCGTGTAACAGATCCGGGGATTACCCGTCCGTTTAAGACACCTTTATTTTACATTGTTTGCCCGTTAGGTGCAGTAATATGTTTACTAATGATGGCCAGCGAAGGTTTAGATAACTGGCTGCGTTTATTTATATGGATGGCTTTAGGTATGATTGTTTACTTTACTTACAGTATTAAACACTCGCATGTAAGGCATGGCAAGCCAGAGGTTGCAAACGATCCGCCTAACCCTAAATTTGTAGAATAATTATATTCTTAGATATACATATCAAAAGGTTCTGGAGTTTTTCAGAACCTTTTTTGTTGATATTGTTTTATAGCTTTGTACTAACCAATTAACACGGCCTATGCACCCTTTCATATTTAAAGAGATACTATCTGTAACCATGATCCTCTTCGCGATCATTGACATCTTAGGTGCCATACCCGTAATTATCCAATTGCGCCAACGTGCCGGGCATATCGAGTCAGAAAAGGCAAGTATTGCCGTATTGGTGCTGATGATCGTATTTTTATTGATAGGCGATAAACTGCTTGACGTAATAGGCTTGGATGTAGCATCCTTCGCTATTGCAGGTTCGTTAGTGATATTTTTTATCGCAATGGAAATGATATTAGGTATCAACCTGTTTAAATCTGAAGATTTGGGTAGTACAGCATCTATTGTCCCCCTGGCTTTTCCGCTAATTGCCGGGGCCGGTACCATGACCACGCTGCTATCCTTGAAATCACAATATCAAACACAGGATATAATGGTAGGTATAGTAATCAATACCTTGTTTGTTTACCTGGTGCTTAAAAATGTAGGTTGGATCGAAAAGCTGTTGGGTAAAACAGGTATTAACATACTGCGTAAAGCGTTTGGGATAATACTATTGGCTATTGCTATTAAGTTGTTTAGGAGTAACACGCATTTGTAGACAGCCTTTAACCAAATAGATCCTTTTAATGATGTCTGGGGAAATTTCTTTTTGCTTTTTTCAATCAAAAAGAAAATACTGCCACCATTCTGATTTTATTTTTTTTGTATCTTGTATCATTCCTAAGATTGTTGAAGCCCCTGTAAAACCGTTTCAAATATTGGTTTTATTTTTCAGCAGAAATTAATAAAAGTTCTTTGATTTTTATTTAAATGATTGATTACAAGGTATTAAAGCCAAATTGTTATCACCGGCATAACCCCTTATACCCGAAAAATGGTTAAAAGTACTACCGGCATTGCTGCTAATGCCCGAAAAACGACCAAAATTACTACCGGCATTAACGCAAATACCCGGAAAATAGTAATTTTTACTACCGGCAATAACCTTAATACCGGTAGTAAAAACGGTTTCCCCGGATCATGCTATGGTGTTTGACTTTCAATCAAAATAAGTATCTTGTAGCGTGGCTGTTTACTAATAAGGCAGCGATAACTTATGCAATTAAAAAGAGCCATCATTCCTCTCCTGATATTTTTAACCGGCCAAACCGTTTTCGCCCAACTGTCAGCACCCGAAAAAAAAGCCGCCGCTTACGTAGACAGCCATATAGGTGATGCTATTAGCCTGCTCAAACAAACAGTAAACATAAACAGCGGTACGCTCAATATTGAGGGTGTAAAAAAGGTAGGCGCCATTTACGCCGAAGAGTTTAAAAAACTAGGTTTTACGGTAGAATGGGTTGCCGAGCCAGACGCGCTAAAACGCGCCGGTCATTTGGTGGCTACTCATGTTGGTAAAAAAGGAGGCAAGCGCTTATTGCTGATAGGCCATCTGGACACGGTTTTTGAGCCCGATATGCCTGCAGGACCTTATACGATGATAAATGATACCCTTGCCACCGGGCAGGGCGTAAATGATATGAAAGGCGGCGATGTGGCGGTAATTACTGCCCTGCAGGCCTTACAAGCCGCCGGGCAATTAAAAGATTTGAACCTGATTGCCTACTTTACCGGCGATGAAGAACGAGCCGGCACACCACATGAAGATGCCCGGAAAGACTTTATTGAGCGGACTAAAACCTGCCAGGTAGCGCTGGGCTTTGAGAGTGCCGATGGTAACACCGTTGCCTCTGCAAGACGTGGCGCAAGTGGTTGGGTGTTGGATGTTATGGCTAAAACCGGGCACTCATCTGGCATTTTTTCTGCTGATGCTGGTTATGGCGCTATCTATGAGGCCGCCCGTGTTGTAAACGAGTTTAGGGAACAGTTAAGCAATGAGCGTTTTCTTACAGTTAATCCCGGATTAATTGTTGCCGGTTCTGAAACTAAAATTGATGCCGGCGATGCAAGGGGCGTTGCATTAGGCAAAACCAATATCATATCGCCAACGGCACGGGTAACCGGCGACCTACGGTTTTTATCTGAAGCTCAAAAAGAAACGGCCCGCGAAAAAATGAGAGCCATTGTAGCTAAAAGTTTAAATGGTACCAAATCAACCATCACCTTTACTGATGGATTACCTTCTATGCCGCCAACGCCCGGTAACGGTGCATTGGTAACCGTAGTTGACAAAGTAAGCCGTGACCTTGGCGAGATCCACATCATAGCCGGCGACCCCGGTTTACGCGGCGCAGGCGACATATCAGATGTAGCCCAATATTTGGACTGCCTGGACGGCATGGGCGCATCAGGCACCGGCGGCCACAAAGCCGGCGAAACCATCAACTTAAAAAACTATCCATATTTAATTAAGCGGGCGGCGGTAACTATTTATCGGTTGGGGAAATAGTTGTTAAGTTGTTTAGGAGGAATACGATTTGTGAAGATTCATGTTAAATATATTTAATTCAGCTTAAAAAAATCTTTGTCAATAATCATATTAGAATCATTATAGGATTGCTCTTCACTGGTGCAAAGAGGTGATTTTAGAATAAATATTTGCGCAAGTAAATACTTGCGTTTATATTTGCAAGCATATACTTGCATATGATAGTTAGAAGAGACGTATTCCAGGCCATTGCCGACCCTACCCGCCGACAGATTATTAACATGGTGGCCGATAAGCCATTAAATGTTAGTACCATAGCCGATAGCTTTGATATGAGCAGGCAGGCCATATCCTTACATATCAAAATCTTAATAGAGTGCGAACTTTTAAAAATTAAAAAACAGGGCCGCGAAAGATTTTGCGAGGCACAGCTTGATCAGTTAAACGAAGTCGCCGTTTGGGTAGCACAATACAAACAGCATTTTGAAAGTAAACTAGACAACTTAGAAACTTATTTAGATAAACTTAAAAAAGAAAGACAGCATGGAAAGCAACACTAAAGACCGCGAACTCCTCATCACCCGCACCCTTAACGCGCCGATAGATCTGGTTTGGGAAGTATGGACCAAGCCCGAACATATAGTGCAGTGGTGGGGCCCTAATGGCTTTACAAACACCATAACCAACATGGATATGAAACCGGGGGGCGAATGGAACCTGGTTATGCACGGCCCAGACGGAACAGACTATATTAATAAAAGTACATTTAAGGAAGTAATCCCTTATAAAAAGATCAGTTATGAACACTTTAACCCGCACTTTATAGCCACTATTGATTTTGAGGCGCAAGGCGAAAAGACGTCACTCACCTGGCACATGCTGTTTGATTCGGCAGAGCAATTTGAAGCGATAGTAAAAGCACACAACGCGGCGGAAGGCTTGAAACAAAATATAGAGAAACTGAATGTCTACTTAACAAATCTGAAGAACCAGATTTAACTATTATGGAACAATCAATCATATCCGGCTACGCCGAAGTAAACGGCATCAAAATGTATTATGAGATACATGGTAAGGGCGATATACCTTTAGTATTGCTACATGGCGGCGGCTCCACTATCGAAACATCTTTCGGGATATTAATGCCGCTGCTTTCTGCCCATTGTAAAGTAATTGCTGTTGAGTTGCAGGCTCATGGCCGTACTACCGACAGGGACGCGCCCGAAACTTTTGAACAGGATGCTGACGATGTGGCAAGCTTGCTTAAATACCTTAAAATAGATAAAGCCAATATATTAGGCTATAGCAATGGCGGCACTACCACCCTGCAAATAGCCATAAGGCACCCACAGGTGGCTAACAAAATAATTGTGGTATCAGGTGGTTATAAACGGGACGGCTTTTTCACAGGATTTTTTGACTTTATGCACAATGCCTCAATTGACAATATGCCGGGGTTGTTAAAAGACGCTTTCTTAAAAGTGACACCTGATCAAACCAGGTTGCAAACTATGTTTGAGAAAGACAAGGCAAGAATGATAGGCTTTAAGGATTACAGCGATGACGACATCAGTGGTATAAAAGCACCTGCCTTATTTATGGTATCGGCCCAGGATGTGATGACAGTTGAACATACCCAGCAAATGTCGCGGCTTGTTGCAGGGTCAGATCTGGCTGTATTGCCCGGCCCTCACGGCGGTTTTATTGGCGCGGCCGAAGCTGATTTGCCAAAAAATAGCAAGTTGCCGGTAGTAACGGCTATATTGGTTAATGAGTTTTTGGCTAAGTAATACTGCGTTAGCAACCACTAGAGGCGTAGCCTCGCCCCATATTGTAGCAACGGATTTTAATCCGTTGAAAACCGAAACAAAGACAAGTAGAAGAACCGTAGGTTCGGCTCATATAACCAGGCGATCCGCAGATTAAGTAATTAATATGCATCGTGCCTACGGCACTCATTATCTGGCTTGATCTTTTTCAACGGATTAAAATCCGTTGCTACAATATATATCGAGCCGATGGCTCTTGATGAGCAAGTTGTTGATTCAGTCAAGATTCACTCGGACACTATCCGTAAATTTATAAAAGTTGTAATTTTTAGTAACCTATCCCTCCCCAACAAAAAAAGCGATGAGTAATACCCATCGCTTTTTTAATTTATTTGGTTTCAGTAATTATCTACCACCGCCGGCGCCGCCGCCAACACCACCATCACCTTGTTTAAGGTCATCATTGTTAACACCTTTCTTTTTCTCCATTGGGTTAGGAGCATTAAAGTTCATTTTACCGAAGCTATAGCTAAACGTTAAACCAACTGAGCGGAACGGGAAAGCAAATGTGCTGTTCTGTATAACTGTTGGGCTTGCAATGTTCGAGTCGAAATGTTTGTATTTTGTAAATGGCTCCAATGTATTGATACCTAACGACATCTTTTTCTGCATAAACTGCTTCCTAACACCTGCACCAAGTATGCTGAATGAAGGGTTACTTCCTTGCAAAGTATAACGTTTTGAGTTTTCAACCGCGAAGAACTCCATAATAAAGTCGCTTGGTAAATTAAGCGATGCACTTAAAAACGCATTGTATGATAACGTGGTACCTGTACGGGTTTGTTGCGATGCATAAGCCGGGTCAATTTTAGGGTTATATGTAAACCCGTTAATGCTGCCTCTTATAGTTAACGGCTTAACCGGGTTTATTGAACCAAAGAAACTTGCACCTAACGAATTGTTAGTACCTATATTTTTAAAGGTAGTAAGCGTTACCGCCGAATTTGGTATAGTTTGGTTTATGCTTTCAATCAAATCGCCAGTATGTTTATAGTAAACCGAGAAGTTAATTACTGATGAGCTTATAAACGTGTTATAATTCAACTCAACTGTTTGTGCAACTTCTGGTGCTAACTTAGGGTTACCTTGCTGTAAACTATTAGGGTTACTGGCATTAAGGAACGGGTTAAGGAAAGTTAAGCTTGGCCTGGTTATCCTTTTACTGTAAGTTAATTTTACAGTTTGTGTAGGTGTTAACGCTTTTTGTATGGTAAAGCTTGGCACAAACGTGTTATAGCTGTTAGAGAATGGCGCAAAGCTAGGCGTTACCACACTTGGCTCGCCTTTTATGCTGGTATTTTCATCTCTTACACCTGTCATCAACGTATATTTATTGGGCAGGTTGATAGTTAAAACCGCGTAACCTGCAGTTACATACTGATCGTATTTGTATAAGTAAGAGTTTGCAGGGTCAAGTATAAAGCTGGTAGAATCGGCTGCGCCAAAAGTGGCAGTTTTAAATATATCAGCATTACTGTTTATTTTTCTGAAGATACCTTTACCACCCGCCTCTAACTTAAATGTTTTATTTATAGGCAATACATAATCAGCCTGCGCGGTGTACTCGTTATTGGTACCATTATTATCGCCGCGCTGATTTGGGTTCCGGGTAGATTGTTGCGAATAAGTATTCATAAAGTCGGTTGTGATAACGCTATGGCTCCACTGGCCTGATATGCTTAACTCATGTCCTTCTTTTTTAAACTTATGGGTATAATCCATGTTCCAATCAAAACCGCCAAAGGTATTATGCGATGTTGCTATACCTGTTGTAGCGCTGCTTTGTGTAGGATCAAGGTAATTTGTAGCCGTAATTGCCGATCCGCCGCCGCTATTAAACCCACCTTGATTTAATCTGACGGTTGATGTAATACTATTATAACTATTAATATCATAATTAGCGGTTACAGAACCAATTGCACCATGGCGTTTTATTTTTGTTGAGCCAATACGGCTGTTAGCAAAAACCGGCGATCCGTTATTTAAAAATGTTTGGTTAAAGGTTGAGTTAGATACTTGTGGCCAGGTAAGATTACCACCGGCGTTAATCGTTAAGCTAAACCTGTTTTTGCTGTAGTTAAAGTTGATATTACCATTGTTTTGGCGCGTACCGACACCACCGCTTACTGCGCCGCTAAAGCCCGACATGTTTTTTTGTTTGGTGATGATATTGATGATACCGCCTGTACCTTCTGCCTCATATTTAGCAGAAGGTGAAGTAATAACTTCGATGGTTTTGATCTGATCGGCAGGGATAGTTTTTAATACATCTGATAAGCTGGCTGATGTAGCGCCTGATGGCTTACCGTTTATTAAAACGCGCACGTTTTGATCGCCACGCAGGGATACGTTACCATTTAAGTCAACAGCAACCAACGGAACTTTTTGCAATACATCAGTAGCATTACCACCGGCAGATGTAAGGTCCTTCTCTGCATTGTAAACTATTTTATCGATCCTGTTTTCAACCAATGCGGCTGTACCGGTAATGGTAACTTCTTTTAATGCCTTTGCACTTTGAGCTGCCAAAACAGTTCCTAAACCTTTATCAGGTTTTGAAAGCGTTGTTTCAACATTGTTAATTATTTTGGTTGGGTAGCCAACAAAGGTGATCTCTAAGCGATAAACGCCCGGGTGTACATTATCTAATTTAAAGTTTCCTTTATCATCAGTTAAAACACCGGTAATAGGCGATTTGCCGGTACTTCTGAATAAACTTACGGTACCGTAATCTAATGGCTTTTTGGTTATTGAGTCAACAACTATTCCTGATATTTTCCCAACGATGGCTGAACCACCGCCAACGCCAAACTGCGCCTTAGCCGAAATAACAGAACAAATTATTGTAATTAGTAGTAATAAACGTTTCATTTTATATTTTTTGTAATTGGAGGCGAAATTACTCCAAATGTTACAGTGAAAAGGCAGATTTATTTCAATTAAAGTTAAAGCTGACGTAATTGTTACACTAAGGAGGAGGATGCACATTTAAAAAAAGCTGTCATTCTGAGCGATAGCGAAGAATCTTATACGTTTTATTTATCGCGCTTACAAGATTCTTCGCTATCGCTCAGAATGACAATTTGGTTTTGCTTAGTACTACTTCTAAACCACCATATTAACAATACGGCCCTTTACCACAATTACCTTTTTAGGTTGTTTGCCGTCAAGATAACGTTGCACATCAGCGTTAGCTAATACAAATTCTTCAATTTCTTTAGGCTCCAGGCTCAAAGAAATATTAAGGTTCATTTTAGTTTTTCCGTTGATGGATATAGGATAGACAAATTCATCCTCGACTAAATAAGCAGGGTTAAATTTTGGATAAGTAGCGTATGATAAAGTACCGGCCTCATTACCCAGCATCACCCAAAGTTCCTCGCAGATATGTGGGGCATACGATGATAACACTATAACCAAATCCTGCAATACTTTGCGGTTATTGCATTTTAAATCAGTCAACTCATTTATAGCGATCATGAAGCTGGAAACCGAAGTATTGAACGAGAAACGCTCCACATCTTCCTCCACCTTACGGATGATCTTGTGTAATGATTTTAATTCGGCTTTGGTTGGCTCTGCGCCTGACACGGTAAACTCCCAGGCCTCGTTATGGAACATACGCCAAAACTTACGCAGAAATTTAAATACACCTTCTATGCCGTTAGTGTTCCACGGTTTGCTTTGTTCGAGCGGACCTAAAAACATTTCGTACATGCGCAGGGTATCGGCACCATAACGGGCAATCAGGTCATCCGGGTTAACCACATTGAATTTAGATTTCGACATCTTTTCGATTTCAACACCGCAGATGTATGTGCCATCTTTGCCTGGATTTGTCGGATAAGACATAGACCCATCTTCCAGTATAAAAATTGCGTTTTGACAATCTTTTCTTGAGCCTCTAAGTTTTTTAATATTTAAGATATCATTCTCCACAATATTTACATCAACATGTGTAGGTATTACCTTAAAAATATCTTCATCTATAAATGCTCCATTATACATTGATGCATCAGTAGAATTTTGCTGGATATTTTTCAAAAATTCGTCCCTTAAAAAATCATATAAAAATTTTCTATAATTTTTATTACTTAAATATTCGTTGTACCACTTTTTGGATATTAAAATTTGTGGCAATATTTTATCAGACTCATTTGATCTTTTGTCAAATATTGTATCATCTTCTCCATCATATACTGGAGGATAAGAAACACTATATCCTATTTTATAAATAAAGTTACTCCTCCCCTGTATCATCCCCTGGTTAATCAGTTTCTTAAACGGCTCTTCCTCAATAACCAGGTCAATATCCTTCAAAAATTTGTTCCAGAAACGGCTGTACAGTAAGTGGCCGGTTGCATGCTCGCTGCCGCCAATGTATAAGTCGACATCTTTCCAATAGGCAATAGCTTCTTTGGATGCAAACTCCTTATTGTTATGTGCATCCATGTAGCGGTACCAGTAAAAACTTGAGCCAGCCCAGCCCGGCATGGTGCTTAGTTCATATTCTCCCTCGGGGTGTTTCCAGCCCTCTGCTCTTCCCAATGGTGGTTCGCCGCTTTCAGTTGGCAGGTATTTATCTACTTCAGGTAATAGTAATGGTAAGTCGCTTTCGCTTATTAAGTGCGGCAATCCCTCTTTAAAATAAACCGGAACGGGTTCGCCCCAATAACGCTGGCGGCCAAAAATGGCATCGCGCATCCTGAAGTTTACTTTTGCTTTGCCTAAACCTAAACTTTCCAGTTTAGCAATAATAGCCGCGGTCGCTTCTTTATAACCTAATCCGTTGGCAAAGTCCGAGTTAATGTATTTACCCTCTTTTGTCGGGTCGGCCTCGGTTTCAATATTTTGTGTATCCAGTATCGCTACTATTGGCAGGTTAAAATGTTTA
The DNA here is from genome assembly GCF_028288185.1 of Mucilaginibacter sp. Taxonomy (GTDB): domain Bacteria; phylum Bacteroidota; class Bacteroidia; order Sphingobacteriales; family Sphingobacteriaceae; genus Mucilaginibacter. The sequence goes on from NZ_JAQBOF010000013.1 coordinate 26,726, forward strand.
GCAAACAAATAATCCCGCTGATCGCCTGATGGTACAGCCATAACCGCGCCCGTACCATAGCCAGCCAAAACATAATCAGCTATCCAAATCTGTACCTTCTCGCCGTTTAATGGGTTAAGCACATAGCTGCCCGTAAACGCACCTGATACCGTTTTAGCATCAGCCATCCTGTCCAGCTCAGATTTCTTTTTGGTTTGGACGATGTAAGCGTCTATAGCTGCTTTTTGTTCAGAGGTAGTTAATTCTGCAACCAACTCATGCTCCGGGGCTATTACTAAAAACGTAACACCAAATATCGTATCAACCCTGGTTGTAAAAACCTCAATATATTCTTGACTCTTGATTCTTGATTCTTGACTCTCTATCGGAAACTTTACACTTGCGCCTGTGCTTTTACCTATCCAGTTGCGCTGCATTTCTTTAAGCGGTTCAGGCCAGTCTATTTTATCTAAACCTTTTAATAAACGCTCGGCATAAGCGGTAATGCGCATGCTCCACTGCATCATTTTCTTTTGTTCAACGGGGTAGCCGCCACGTTCGCTAAAGCCGTCTTTAACCTCGTCATTAGCCAATACAGTACCTAATGCCGGGCACCAGTTTACAGTGCTTTCGCGTAAGTATGTAAGGCGATATTTTAATAACTCTTTCTGTTGTTCATTAGCACTTTTAGCTTTCCACTCATTAGCAGTAAAAGTTGAAACTTCTTCATCGCAAACCGCATTAACACCTGCTGAGCCGTTACTTTCAAAATGCTCAATAAGTTTGGTTATGGATTGCGCTTTATCGGCATCTTTATTATACCAGTTGTTAAATAGCTGCATAAAGATCCACTGCGTCCACTTATAATAATCGGGTGAGCTGGTGCGCACCTCGCGGCTCCAATCGAAAGAAAAACCTATCTGATCTAACTGGCGGCGGTAAGTGGCAATATTTGCTTCGGTTGTAACAGCAGGGTGCTGGCCGGTTTGTATAGCATACTGCTCGGCAGGTAAGCCAAAACTATCATAACCCATGGGATGCAATACGTTAAAACCTTTTAGGCGTTTGTAACGTGCAAAAATATCAGAAGCGATATAGCCCAGCGGATGGCCCACATGCAGCCCCGCCCCAGACGGATACGGAAACATATCCAGCACATAGTACTTGGGTTTGGTGGTTTTGTCTTCAGCTTTAAAAGTTTGGTTGTCTGCCCAAAACTGTTGCCACTTTTGCTCTATATCTTTAAATTGATAATCCATGAGTTTATTATACGGTATTAATCCGCGAAATTAAGAAAATCTCTATTAGTTTAGTAGCTAATTATGTAAGTGTTAGGTTTTGACAATATTCATCCACTTTTTGATTTATAATATTGGTAGTAAATTTTAAAAAATAAATTACCTTAGCAAACCAAAAAACCTATAAAACATCAATTATGAAAAAAATCTTTACACTTTTTACTGTGTTGGGCATTTACTCAATGGCACACGCGCAAACTAAAGGTCAAAACGAATTTGGCTTTAACCTGGGTATTAATAGTGCTTATGTTACGTCAAGCCAGCAGTACGGTGCCGGTACGGGCCTCATTTGGAACTTCTCTGCAGCTTTATCTGCCGAACATTATTTATCTGACGTAGTAGGCCTAAAATTAAGAGCTATTTATGACCCAAAAGGATGGGGAGACGCTATTTATGCTGATGGTACAAAACAAGTAACAGGTGTTTACTACACCCTAAACTATGTTACTATACCGCTTACGCTTAACGCTCATTTTGGAAAAGAAAAAAATTGGTATTTAGGCGCCGGCCCTTATGTAGGCTTTTTACTGAATGCAACCGATAGTTATACTAATTCTGATTTGAAAAGCAGTTTTAACAGCACAGATTTTGGTATTGACGCCAATATTGGTTTCAAAATACCAATTACTGATAAGCTAAAAGCCTTTTTTGAATTTGACCAACAAATTGGGGCTTCTAATATTTTAGTAAAAGGTTCAGACAGCGCTAACCTGGAGAGAGCAAACTTTACCGTAGGCCTTAAATTTTAATTACACCTCAAATAGATTTGACAATTTTAAAAGTTGTCAAATCTTTAAAATTACTCACTCAAAATATCCAAACAGCTTTTACTTAACGCCTTTAGCCTTGCATTTAATGATCGCAGGCCCACCTCGTCATGTATGTTGGTATAAAGCGTTTTAATAGTTGCCAATGTTTCATCGCTGGGGTCGCAGGCCTGGGCCTTTTCTAAGTGTGGCAATGCTTTTAGTGCAGCGACTTTATAAGCCGCGGCAATTTCTTTATCACCTGGTGATGCCTGTAGTTTAGTATATAAGGCATCAGCAAGTTTTAAATACAAGTAGCCTAACGCACGATGTGCCACATAATAATCGGGTTGGGCTGTAGCAACCTTTTCGTATAAGGGGATCGCTTCTATAGATTGCTCATCATCTTCATATAATTTAGCAAAGCCATTATAAAACATCACCCGGCTTTTGGCAGGCAGCTTATTAACATTGGGCAATATTTGTTCGCCGATCTGTAACGCTTTTGTAGCATCACCCTCAAACCGTTTTAGGTTGAAATCAAGGTATAGATTGTAAACATCATCGGCAGTTTGGGCTTTTACCAGGCTGCTAATGCAAAGAATCAGGAGGATGAGGAATGTTTTTTTAGGCATTTGTCAAATATAAAGTAAACGTTATACTCCTATCATTTCTTTTATCAGAAACCCCATTTAAAATAAATTAGCTTTGTGCTGACATAAACGTATCACCGTTATGAAAAGAATTTACTTTACAGTTCTTGTTTATTTAGGTTGCTATAGCTTTGCCAATGCACTTGAGTATGGTGACCATGGTGGTAGCTAACATCTTTAAAAACTCATCCCCATCTATATAAAACGTTACTGAAAGCTTTAATGTGAGGAATAGGATTTTAAAGTATTGGTTAGACTTGCGAGTTTTGTAAACTTCGTAAGTCTTTCAATTTCTCCTTCCCAAATTCCCCGCAAAAAACTATCTTTGCCCATGCAAGAAAAAATCCTCATTCTTGACTTCGGCTCGCAGTTTACACAACTTATCGCGCGCCGGGTTAGGGAACTCAACATTTACTGCGAGATCCACCCGTTTAATAAAATTCCAGAAATTGATAGCACTGTAAAAGGAGTAATCCTCTCAGGCAGCCCTTATTCGGTTCGCCAGGAAGATGCCCTGCATGTTGATTTTATGAAATTTCATGGCAAACTGCCTTTACTGGGCGTTTGTTATGGCGCGCAATATTTAGCGCATTTTAACGGCGGCGAGGTATTACCATCAAGCACACGCGAGTATGGCCGGGCCAACCTTAGCTATATTAACCAGACAAACCCGTTGTTTAAGGATATTCCTGTTGGTTCGCAAACATGGATGTCGCATGGCGATACCATTGCTACGCTGGCCAGTAATTTCGAGATAATTGCCAGTACAGACAGCGTAAAAGTTGCTGCTTACCAAATAACCGGTACACAAACTTACGGTATACAGTTTCACCCCGAGGTTACCCATAGTTTAGACGGCAAGCAATTGCTGCAAAACTTTTTGGTTGATATATGCGGCTGCTCCCAAGATTGGACAGCAGACTCGTTCGTTGAAACTACCATAGCCGCGCTTAAAGAAAAACTAGGCAATGATAAAGTGGTATTAGGTTTATCAGGTGGTGTTGATTCATCCGTAGCGGCGGTATTGCTGCACCACGCTATCGGCAAAAATCTGCACTGCATATTTGTTGATAATGGCTTGCTGCGTAAAGACGAATACCAATCGGTATTGGATTCTTACCAGCATATGGGCCTAAATATAAAAGGCATTGATGCTAAACAGCGCTTTTATGATGCGTTAGCGGGTTTATCAGAACCTGAAGCGAAACGCAAGGCTATTGGCCGTGTTTTTATTGAGGTTTTTGATGATGCCGCACACGAGGTACAGGACGTTAAATGGTTAGGACAAGGAACGATCTACCCTGATGTTATCGAATCTGTATCTGTAAAAGGGCCGTCCGCTACCATTAAATCGCACCATAACGTAGGCGGCTTGCCTGACTTTATGAAATTAAAGGTTGTTGAGCCATTAAATACTTTGTTTAAGGATGAAGTACGCCGTGTTGGTAAGGCTTTGGGTATTGATCAAAATATTTTAGGCCGCCACCCTTTTCCGGGTCCGGGGCTGGCTATCAGGATATTAGGTGAAGTTACGCCCGAAAAAGTTGCTATATTACAAGAGGCTGATGCTATTTATATCAACAATTTGCGCAGTGCAGGTGTTTATGATAAAGTATGGCAGGCCGGCACCATATTTTTACCGGTACAATCGGTAGGTGTTATGGGCGATGAGCGCACTTACGAGAATGTAGTTTGCTTACGCGCGGTTGAATCAGTAGACGGGATGACGGCAGATTGGTGCCATTTACCTTATGATTTGCTGGCTAAAATATCAAACGAGATCATTAACAATGTAAAAGGGATAAACCGGGTAGTATATGATATCAGTTCGAAGCCGCCCGCCACAATTGAGTGGGAATAAGCGGTTAATATTTTTAGGGATAGCCATTTTAGTGGCTGCCTGCTCGCCTAAAGTGCGTCCGGTGGTTGTGGCCCCCGTAAAACCCGAATCTGAAAAATCCGTTGTTAAAGTTGAACCGCCAAAGCCGGCACCGCCGAAACAATCAACCATTGCTATGCTGCTGCCGTTCGAGCTTGATCATTTAAGCTCCGGCTATACCGATGCAACTTTAAAGCAAGCCAATATAGCTTTGGATTATTACCAGGGCTTTAAGCTGGCGCTTGATTCGCTTACCGCACTTGGGTATAATTATAAACTACAGGTATATGATACCAAAGGATTAACATCACAGGCGCATGCGTTTGCTTATAACCCGCAGGTCCGCGCCAGCGACCTTATAGTTGGCCCCATTTTCCCGGACGATCTGAAAGCATTTACAAGTGTTTTAGTGGGCGCACGCAAACTTATTATTTCTCCCTTGTCACCAGCCGCACCTGCTACTATTGCTAATCAAAATTTGGTTACTGTTATTCCCCCATTAGAATACCATGCATCGGTGACTGCCAAATACATACATACCCGTTTAAATCCGCAAAAAATATTCGTACTTAAATCAGGCTATTCAGAAGATAACGACTATATCGTTCCGTTTAAAAATACTATTGATAGTTTAAGCAAGGGCCGTACCCAGGTAGTGCAAACAGTTATTGTTAGGGGGAAGTTAACCGCGTTAGTGCCGCAACTTTCAGCTATTAGCCCCAACATTTTTTTAATATCGTCAACCAACCAGGCTTTTTTAACAGTTACCATGCATTCGTTAGATTCGCTGGCCCGCAAGTATCCTGTTATATTATTTGGTCATCCCAGCTGGGAGAAATTCAGCTTTTTACATGCTGATATCTTACAACGGTTAAGAACACATATCACATCAACCGACCAGGTTGATTATAAAGCCGCCGCGACTATAGACTTTCTGCGCAGTTACCGAAAAGCTTACCATATTGAGCCAAGCGAATATGCCATAAAAGGTTTTGATGAGGGCCTTTATTTTGGTAAATTACTAGGCGCTAATAAGGGGGAAGTGAAAAATTTAACAGACAACGATTTTACGGGGCTACATAACAACTTCCACTTTATAAAAAAACCGGGAGTTGGCTATATTAATACCCATGTAAATATGATGGATTACCGTTATTACGAATTGAGGAAGGTAGAATGAAGGCGATAAACCAGCTTAAAACATTTCAGCGCATATTGGGCGAATACCCAGCCGAAACTCCTTTAGGCAAATTTTTACCCGGCTTTTATCGCCAAAACAAACAAATGGGATCTACCGACCGGCGCATTGCCAATAGGTTGGTGTACAATTATTTTCGCCTGGGTAAAGCCCTTTGGAACACCTCTACCGAGGACCGTTTAATGGTTGCCGAGTTTTTATGCAATACGCAAACCAACTCTTTCATCCAACATTTTAAACCCGATTGGGCGGCCTGCATTGGTTTTACTATCGAAGAAAAGATAGACCTGGTAATTAAAACTTACCCGGATTTTAAACTGGAAGATGTTTTCCCGTGGATCAACCAGGTATCGCCGGATATTGATAAGACGGCTTTCCTCAAATCATTCTTTGTACAGCCCGATCTGTTTATACACGTACATAATGGCTACGACCATCTGGTAAAAGCCGAGTTAACCAAAGCCTCCATAGTTTTTAAAGATGAAGCTAATGGCTGTTTAGTTTTACCTAACGGGACGCGGCTGGAAATTATCTTCCCTACTCAGCATTGGTTTGAGGTGCAGGATTATTCATCGCAACAAACAGCCAATTACTTTAAGCCCAACAAATGGGATGCCTGGTGGGATGCCTGCGCGGCATCAGGCGGTAAATCGCTGCTATTGCATGAACTGGAGCCTAATATTAAGTTGGTGGTGTCTGATATTCGTGAATCTATATTGGCTAATTTGGACGAACGTTTCCGCTCGGCGGGATTAATGAAATATCAAAAAAAGCAACTGGATCTTACCCAAAACGTGGACCAAAGCCTGCATGATTATGAGTTTGATGGCATTATATTGGATGCCCCCTGCAGCGGCTCTGGAACCTGGGGCCGCACACCCGAAATGATATCGCAGTTTGAACCACAGAAGATAGAGTTCTTTCAGCGCTTGCAAAAAACTATAGCCGCAAATGTTATCAAATTCTTAAAACCCGGCAAACCATTGATCTACATTACCTGCTCTGCCTTTAAAGCTGAAAATGAGGAAGTGGTTGATTATTTGGTTAAAGAGTGTGGATTGAAGCTAGAAGAAGTTAAAGTTTTGAAGGGATACGAGAATAAGGCGGATAGTATGTTTGTGGCAAGATTAGTTCGCAGCCCCCTCTAAACGGCGAAGCCCTCATGAACACCTTTAATAAAACAAATTGATAGTTGTTTTTTTCATAGAATTGTTTTGACAATGACGCAACTTAAGCAGAAAGGTTACAGGATCATTTCAGCCTGTGGCCTGTGTTATCAAAAGCTTCTGTCAGGGCATTGATTCCTTTTGAAAATAATTCTTAAACAAAAAAGCCTTTGAACAAATCAAAGGCTTCAGTATAAGTCTAGAGAAATTTTAAGCTGTGGGGATGTTAATACCTATTTGTTTAAGCAATAGGGTGGCATTAAACGTCTTACATTCGCCGTGTTTCATTTTATAGTCGAATAGCATTTCGCCATCTTTTACTTGTATATCGAAATAGAAATTACGCACATAATCCGGATAACTATCTTCCAGCCGCGCTATCTGCAGGTCATGCGTAGCAACCATACCTACGGCATTCTTGGCTATCAATTGCTCAATAACCGCTTTTGATCCCAGGTACTTATCAACCGAGTTGGTGCCACGCAGCATCTCGTCAATCAAAAAGAAAACCTTGTATTCCTGTTCGACAGCGGCCAGCAGCATTTGTAAGCGGTCAAGCTCGGCTTTAAAGGTTGATGTTTTTTCGTTTAGCGAATCTTTGATCCGCATATAACTCACCATAGTCATTACCGATACCTGCATACTATCTGCACAAACCTGCGCGCCGCAGAGCGCCAGCACCGTATTAATGCCTATGGTGCGCAAGAAAGTGCTTTTACCCGCCATGTTAGAGCCGGTAATTATATCTATTTTAAATGTATCCGTCAGCTCATAATCATTAGTTATCCGGTTTTTACTATTGATGAGCGGATGGGCTACATTTTTAGCGATAAGGGTATACGCCTTGCCATCCTCAATTTGCGGGGTCGACCACTCGGGGTAATTAAACTGTAGGCCGGCTATGCTTACTAATGCCTCAAATTCGGCAATTACTTCAAATGCATCTTCTAAACTTTCGTGGTTACTGCGTTTCCATTGCTCAATAGCTATGGTTTGCTTTAGCGCCCAAAGGAAGAGTATGTTTAATATAAAGCCCACGATCATGATCAGGCTGTAACTCATTTTGTCTATCAGCTTAGCTAACCCGGCTATATTTTTTGAGGTACTGTTTTCTTTTATTTTTTTAGTTAGGGCATTGTTGTATGGCGCTTGCCATTGTTCATTCTCAATTTTATTAAACACAACCGAGTACCCCGCCAGCATCTTGCTTATCTTATCAGCAATGGCTGATGATTTGGCTATATAGCCGCCGTTAAATGTTACAATAACCAAATTACCGGCGCCCAAAAGCAGAGTAGCCAATTGCATTATCGGCCAAAAAAAGCTGCCAATAATGGCTGCCAGTAGCAGATATGGCGCTATTTTAATATAGTTGCTTAAGGCTTTTTCGCCGGGAATATTTAATGGGGTATGCAAATAATTAAATAACCCTTTGAGCTGGTCGGCATCGGTTTTATTAGCGAACAAGAGCAGGGCTTGCAGCTCAAGCTTCCATTGGTTTTTGTTTGCTATTTCTTTAACGGCTACCTGGCGTTCCAATATAATATCTTTCTTAGCCGGAGCGCTTAGCCAATCGGCCAGTTTAGCATTACCCGGTGCAGTTGCCGCACGGTTCATTAACTGGAACAATGACGCGCTGCCGAATATATCCAGGTCGGATGTATAAAAGTGTTTTTCGTTATTAAACTGCGCGCCGTTATTGTACAGGTTGCAGCGGGTTTGTATGCTGGTAACTTCGTTCTCATTAATGAGTTTAAAATCGTTAAAGTAGCGCATTTTTTGCATATAGATACTCTGGCGTGATACGAGCCAGGCAAAGCCGAACAGCAATACCGCAAATATTACGCCTGCTATTTTAAAATCTTCATTACCTATACCAATAGAAATATCTACCACTATAGCCACAAATATTCCCAACCGCATTATCGAACAGATGTTGGCCTGGTTTTTAAATTTGTCAGCTTCCTGGCCCGCAAGTTGGGCGTTATTATTGTAAAGCGCTATAATGTCTTGTTCCATCCTCTAAATAAAATCAGCCAAAATAAACACTAATATTTTAAATAACCGTTTATTTGTTGTTTTATGAAGATAACTTTCCTCACCGTTGGCAAAACCGAAGATGCTTACCTGAAAGATGGCATTGATAAATATGTAAAGCGGCTAAAGCATTATATCAAACTGGAATTGGTTGACCTGCCCGAATTAAAAAATACCAAAGCCCTGACCGAGCAACAACAAAAAACCAAAGAGGCCGAACTGATCCTAAAAAAGATAACACCCTTAGATCATGTTATCCTGCTGGACGAAAAAGGGATGGAGCTAACCTCTAAACAATTTGCCAATTATCTCAATAAAAAATCCATCACCTCAATTTCAAGCCTGGTGTTTGTGGTGGGTGGGCCGTATGGTTTTGATCAATCGGTTTACGACAGAGCCAATGATAAATTATCGCTATCGCGGATGACGTTCTCGCATCAGATGATACGATTGTTTTTTACCGAGCAGTTGTACAGGGCGTTTACTATTATTAAAGGTGAGCCTTATCATCATGAATAAGCCCAGCCCCCCTCTAAATCTCCCCCGGTAGGGGAGACTTTTTATAAAGGCCTCCCTACCGGGGAGGGTTGGGAGGGGCTGTTTATTTTAACTTTGTAAAACCTTACCTTTGCACCATGTCAGGTCATTCTCATTCACACGATCATTCTCATGGATTTGGTCATCATCACCACGAAGCCCCTAAGCTGGATCATTTAAATGCAGCTTTTATCTGGGGTATTATTCTCAATTCAGCTTTTGTTATTATAGAGGTTATCGCGGGGTTAATTACCGGGTCATTATCCTTATTAACTGATGCCGGGCATAACCTGAGCGATGTTGTGGGCCTGGCTTTAGCTTTACTGGCATTTAAGCTAACCAAAGTGGGTTCAAACAGTAATTATACTTATGGCTATAAACGTTCCACCATATTAGTATCGTTTTTTAACGCGGTAATATTGGTTGCCTCTATTGGTATAATAGCTTATGAGGCTGTCATCCGCTTTATGCACCCGCAGGTAATTGAGGGAGCAACGGTTGCCTGGGTATCATTAATAGGCATAGCTATAAACGCGTTTACGGCATGGCTTTTTGTAAAGGATAAAGATACCGACCTAAACGTAAAAGGCGCTTATATGCACATGGCAATGGACGCAGTGGTATCATTAGGCGTAGTAATAGCCGGTGTGATTATCTATTTCACTAAATTATATTGGATTGATAGCGTTGTTAGCTTAATTATAGCCGTTGTGATATTACGTGGTACATGGAGCTTGCTAAAAGATAGCCTGCGTTTAGAAATGGATGGCGTACCTAAAGAAATGAACGTGACCAAAATAAAAGCCGAGCTATTAAAAGCTAAAGGCGTGGTTGATATTCACCACATGCATGTATGGGCACTAAGCACTACCGAAAACGCGCTAACGGCCCACCTGGTTATAGCCCCGACAGATCTGCATTTATTTGACAGTATAAAATCCGATCTCAGACATCGCTTACAACATTTGGATATTAACCATAGCACATTTGAGCCCGAGTTTGCGGATGAGAAGTGTGATGAACCGGATTGTTAAGTGGATGTGCAAATGTGCGGATGTGCAGATATGCAAATAAAATGTAGGACTACTATTTTAATATCGGACAACCGTCACTAAACAAAAAGAGTTGCGAAGTTTTTAAACTTCGCAACTCTCTAAAATATCAAACCTTTTAAGCATCTGCATATTTGCACATCCGCATATCAATTAGCATCAGCATCTGCGCACATCAAATTACCCTTTTTTAGATGGATTTTTTGGCGCGCTAACCTTTGGCGCTTGTGCTTTTGGTGCCGAGTTTGCTTTTTTAGCTACCGGTTTTGGCTTGTCTGTAACTTTTACAGGCGCGGCAACTTTTTCACCTTCGCCAGCTTCCGGTGCTTTTGGAGCTTCCTCGCTAAACAGCGGCATATCTTTTAATATGTTAAACCAGTTTAATATCTTCTTCATATCCGAAGCATAAACTTTTTCTTCATCATGGCCTGGGGCAACTTCTCTAAAAAAACCTCTTAGCTTGGTGCCATCGGCTTTAGCATCGGGTGCATTTGTCGCGGTTTTCATGCGCTCAAATACGTCCGTTAACTTAATATCTTCGGCATCACCAAAAATGGTGATCTCATCCAACGCCGCTAATTTAGCAGTTGATAGGTTAGCTATCAGCTTAATTTTTTGTGCATCTAAGCTCTCTAATACAAAACCCGATTTGTTTTGTACCAATGCTTTCCATAATCCCGGTTTACCGGCTACTGATACAATTCCGCTTAAATTCATATGTGTTGAGTTTTGAGTGTTGAGTTTTGAGTGGTGCGTTGAGCCTATAAAAACTCAAAACTCACTACTCAAAACTCATAACTTTATTTAGTCCTCTGTTACTTCTATTGATAAAATTTTATCGCCCTGGCGTATATCATCAACCAAGTCAACATTTTCAATAACCTTACCAAAGCAGGTATGATTACGGTCAAGATGGGCAGTGTTGGTGCGGCTATGGCAAATAAAGAATTGTGAACCACCGGTATTGCGGCCCGCGTGAGCCATTGATAATACACCACGGTCATGATATTGCAGTTCGCCGGTTAGCTCGCAATCAATGTTATAACCTGGTCCGCCGCTGCCTGCTTTATAAGCAGTTGCAGGGTCTTTAGAGAACGGGCAACCGCCCTGTACCATAAAGTTAGGGATAACACGGTGAAAAGCTATGCCGTTGTAAAATCCTTCTTTTGCTAGTTTCTTAAAATTAGCTACTGCTTTAGGTGCGTCTGTATCGTAAAACTCTACGGTCATGTCGCCTTTTTCAGTTTTTATAATTGCTTTACTCATTGTCAATTTTTTTAATAGTTGGCAAAGGTAATAATTTTTAGAGATTGGAGATTAAAGATTAGAGAATACTAACAAAGAAGAGGGTAAATTCTATTTATAATTATTGAAATATTCAACTATTGTATTATAAATCGCTTTACTATTACCCGAAATGTAATTGGTGGATATACCACTATCACTGCCCGGATTGTATTTAGCGTATATAGCACTATCACCATCTCCATTTTTCATTTTGAAACTATTATTGCACCTCTACGGTAAACATAGGTGTAATCTATATCTGCTATATCTTTCCAATATATAATATCTGGTGCAACTTGAAATAGTAATTTACCCGTAATAAAACATTGCAACCTTTCTTTATCTAAAGAGAGTGCCGTTTTATCATTAAAGTAAGGAATGTAATACATAACACATAAGTAAACAAACCGACTACCAATTATTAAAGATATAGCACCAAAAATTAACCAATTACTATATCAGAATGATTTGTTATTATTTCGCAATAGCTAATAATCAATAACAGAAATGTAGTGCTTACACCCCAAACCATTTGGCTGAAGCTATACTTGTAAATTTTTGTTTCCAATTTTTATTTTTAATTTTCAAATATAATGTATAAAGTTATTTACATAATACCTTCCATAATTATTCGTTAAATTTGAATATGCACCGCTTAAAATACCTTTTACCTTTTGCCTTTATTTTTTTAACCCTGGTAACCAGGGCCGCGTCCCTGTTAATGCCGATGGACGAGGTGCAAAAAAATCATTTAAAGGCTTATGGCATAGCATTTTGGGTATTAAAAAATGGGGGCGAGGTTGATTGGTTGCTTAATTATCGCGGCGGCAGTTTCATGACCAAGTATGATAAAAACCTGGAGGACGAATGTAATATCCGTGGTATTAGCTACGAGGTTTTGGCCGATGCTAAGGTAACAGAAATATTGACGCAGGTAAATGATCCATCAGTTAATATGGATTTGGTTAAGCTGGAAAAAGCGCCACGTATTGCCGTGTATTCGCCAAAAAATAAATTGCCGTGGGACGATGCTGTTACCCTGGTGCTAAAATACGCCGAAATCCCTTTCGACCTGGTTTATGACGAAGAAGTAATGCGCGGCGACCTGCCAAAATATGATTGGCTGCACATGCACCACGAAGATTTTACGGGCCAGTACAGCAAGTTCTTCGCCGGTTTTAGTAACGCGCAATGGTATATTGATGATAAGAAAGCGCAGGAAGGTATGGCCGCTAAACTGGGCTTTAAAAAAGTATCAAAAATGAAGCTGGCTGTAGCACAACGCATTCGCGATTTTACTGCCGGTGGGGGCTTTTTGTTTGCCATGTGTTCTGGTAGCGAAACCTTTGATATAGCCCTGGCTGCTGCCAATACAGATATTTGCGAAAGTATGTTTGATGGCGATGGTGCCGATTTTAACGCGCAAAGCAAGCTGGATTTTACGCAGACATTCGCTTTCCAGAATTTTAATTTAGATGTCAATCCTTTCTCGCACCAGTTTAGTGATATTGACGTAACCACCACCCGCCAAGTTGACCGTACCCAAGACTTTTTTACCTTGTTTGATTTTTCGGCCAAATGGGATGTAGTACCTAGCATGCTTACCCAAAACCATGATAAAGTGATAAAAGGTTTTATGGGGTTAACTACGGCTTTTAACAAAAACAAAATTAAGCCCGGCGTTACTATAATGGGCGAAATGAAAACTGCCAACGAAGTGCGCTACATTCACGGCGAATTTGGCAAAGGGCAATGGACCTTCTATAGCGGCCACGACCCCGAAGATTACCAGCACTCGGTTAGCGACCCACCAACTGACTTGAATTTGCATCCAAGCTCGCCGGGTTATAGATTGATATTAAATAATGTGCTGTTCCCGGCTGCTAAAAAGAAGAAGCAGAAAACGTGATTTTTTAGTTTGCAGTTGCCGGTTTGCAGCAGGCAGTTGCTAGCTGAATGAATTGTTAGTATTTTTAATTGCCAGCTGCTTAGTGTAAACTGCCAACTGTATATAGGTTATTTTAAACGATGAAAAATCTAAAATACCTTTTACCTTTTGCCTTTCTCCTTTTACCTATCATAGGTAAAGCGGCTTCCATACTTATACCTATGGACGAACTGCAAAAAGATCACTTAAAATCATACGGTATTGCTTTTTGGGTTTTAAAGAACGATCAAGAGGTTGAGTGGTTGTTGAATTACCGTGGCGGCAGTTTTATGACCAAATACGACCCTAAAACAGAGAACGAATGCAAGGTGCGTGGCGTTAGTTACGAGGTTATAGCCGATGACAAGGTAACCGCCATACTCGCTCAGATCAATGACCCATCAGTAAATATGGACGTGGTAAAACTACAAAAGGCGCCACGTATGGCTATCTACTCGCCAAAGGTAGGGGTTAAACCATCAGACGATGCGGTTATGCTGGTATTAAAATATGCCGAGATTCCTTTTGACCTGGTTTATGACGAAGAAGTTTTAAAAGGCGATCTGAACAAATACGACTGGCTGCACCTGCACCACGAAGATTTTACAGGCCAGTATAGTAAAGAGAACCGGGGAAGAAATGCTGATAAATTTTTACAAACTAAGGCGATATTTGAAGCTACGGCCAAAAAGTTCGGTTACCAAAAAGTATCAAAAATGAAACTGGCGGTGGCGCAAAACATCAGGAATTTTTGCGCCAATGGCGGATTTTTATTGGCGATGTGCTCGGGCGCTGATAGTTTTGATATTGCCCTGGCTGCTGCCAAAACAGATATCGTTGACGAAATATACGATGGCGACCCTCCCGACCCACGCGCGCAATCAAAATTGGACTTTACCCAAACCTTCGCTTTTCAAAACTTTACAGTAGTTACCAGCGATTATGGCTATGGCGGCAGGCAAGGCGGCAGGTTCAGTAATATTGATGTGAGCAATACCCGCCATATACAGCAAGAGGAGGATTTTTTTACGCTGTTTGATTTTTCGGCAAAGTGGGATGTAGTACCCAGCATGCTCACGCAGGATCATGATCGCGTGATAAAAGGTTTTATGGGGCTTGCTACCGCTTTTGATAAATCAAAGATCAAATCCACTGTAACTATTATGGGCGAATTAAAAAGCGCCAACGAGGCACGCTATATCCATGGCGAATACGGCAAGGGCCAATGGACCTTTTACGGCGGCCACGACCCCGAAAACTACCAATACAGCCCCAACGAACCTCCAACAGACTTGAGCTTGCACCCAAATTCGCCGGGTTATCGATTGATATTGAATAATGTGCTGTTTCCGGCGGCTAAGAAGAAGAAGTTGAAAACGTAAATCAGTTAGCAGTTTTTAGTTTGCAGTTGGCATTGTAAATATATTACTGCAAACTGCAAACTGCAAACTGGCCACTGCAAACTAAACTTATTGGAAAAACATCCAGCTCACCCCAAATTTAAGCGCGGCATCTTGTTGCGGGTAACGGTTAACGGTGTAGTAGCCTTTGCTAAATAATCCCTGGTTAGCATAATCATAAGCCACAAAAATATTGGTTTGTTTTATAGTGCCTTTAAAAAACACGGTAGCTACCGGGTAAGATGAAAATGTAGGATTTGCCCCGTTATAAAACTGGCCCAAACCAACCGCGTATGACGGGGCTACGTATGACGTATTAAAACGCACATTCATACCTGTCGACATTTTTAGCGCATCAAATAAATAGGCATTATAATACAGGCTGCTGTACGTATAAACTTCGGGCACACGCAGGGTAGATTGGTAGTCGGTTTTTTCGTAAACAATATAGTTGTCAAAGTGCAGGTCGTGCCAGCTCAGGTTTTTACCAAGGCTTACTTTTAGCAAATTGATATTACTGGCTACCTGTACCGGGTGCGCGTCAATACCGCCTGGCTGCGCGGCAAAATACAGGTAATCGGTAATTAAAAAATATTCGGCCTTAAAATCAATTTGCAGCGGGTTGTTAATATAATTGAAGGATACACTGGTAGTTTTTTGATTTTTAAAACTGTTATGGAATATGTAGTGATTGCTTATCCAATTGGTAGTTACTAATGATGGCGAACTGCTTTGCACATAACCATTCAGGATTATTTTACCGGCCTTATTGTTACCCGCTAATACCGCTTTTGCATCATACAAAAAATCGCCAAAATTATGGCCTACGGCTATTTGATTAACGGTAGTTTCTAAATTTACCCTGTCACTAAACCGGTAACTAAGCTTACCATGGATGGTGATATTTTGGAAAGAAGCATCCTGCTTTTTATCGGGCAGGCGCTGTTTACTACCATATTGATCAATAGTAGTATCGCTTACAAATTGGGTATAGCTATATAAGTCGTGCGTAAGCCCCAGGTCGAGCTTCAATTCGTTTTTTACAAACTGTTTTGATTTGCCCCGCAGGTAAAAGCTGTATCCAAAATCATTCTGTAAATGGGTTAAGGTAAGCGAGTCGCGCGACCGGTTAGAGCTAAAATAATAGTCGGGGAACACATGGTAAGTATCCGGATCGTTTTGTAAAAACTCGTATTTGGTTACATTGTAATTAAAGGTGTAGCTTACCCGCTGGGTAGGCAATATGTTTGCCGTGTTTTTACGGATGGTAGTATCAATGCGCCCTATATAGTAAAACTGTTTAATGTAAATACCGCCGGTTTTCCAGTTCTCGAAGTTGTTTGGCAGGCGCACAGGTTCGGTACTTTTATCAAATGATCCGCTTGCACTGGTAAAAACCGAGTCGTTTAATATAGAGCCCGTTTCCGGCGATTTAAGGTTATTAAATATCAGGTTAGCCAACAGGTTGTACCGCTTGCTTTTTGATTCGTACCAGGTAAATACCGCGGCATTTAAATCGCTTACGTTTTGCCCAAGCACATGGTTATTGCTGTAAAAATTGCGCGAGCCAACAAAGTTTAAGTTAAAGCCAATATTCCAGTTAGGTTTAATATTTTGGGTATGCAAAACCTTAAAGTACTGCTCGGCCGCGCCGGCTGTATATAAAGATAACAGGCTAAAAGGCACGCGGGCGTTATAATATTGAATATCCTGCGGTGTCAGTAAAAACAGATCAAGGGCGTGCAGACCCACATCAAATCCAATTATTTTAGATGGCTCAAACAATAATGGCCGCGCCGCCAGCCCGATAGTACTGCCCAAACTTATTTTAGGCGATCGGGGTTGAAAAAGCGGGCTGTAATTCTCGAAATTTGCCAACGTAGTATCAATAGGGAATAGTTGTGTACTATCCTTGAGCAAAGCCTCATTGGTAACTTTAATAAATTTAGCGGTGAAGATAACAGTATCGCGTGCTTGCTGCTCGCGTTTGCGTAAGGTATCTATCATTTCGTCACCACTCATTTGCTTACCCTGGCGCGCCGTATCGTTCCGTAACCCATTTCTTTGATTTGGATCATTAGGGTTATACGGATTATTGGGGTTATACGGATTAGCAGGATTATAAGGCCTGGTAGGATTGATTTGCGCGACAGCAAGATTTGCTGCAAAACAGATCAGTAGTAAGAGTATATATTTTAATTTATCAGGCATTTAAACCGGCAATCAATTCTTTAAGTATTAGGGTAAGTTGTGGCTCGGCCGCCATGGCTACCGCGATGATCTCTTCAACCGATACAGGTTTAAGCACCTCAGGGAAACCTTCGTCCGTTAATACCGATATGGCAAATACCGGCAGGCCCATGTGATTGGCTACGATCACTTCGGGTACGGTACTCATGCCAACGGCATCGCCGCCAATAATGCGTAAGTAACGATACTCGGCACGGGTTTCTAAATTTGGCCCGGTTACCGCAACATACACGCCTTTATGGCAAGTTATATTGTTTTTTTTTGCGATAGTTAAGGCCTTATCAATCAAAGAATGTTTATAAGGCTCGCTCATATCCGGAAAACGTGGCCCAAGCTCGGCATCGTTACGGCCAACCAAGGGGTTTTCCGGTTGCAGGCTGATATGATCTTCGATAACCATCAGGTCACCTTTTTTAAAGGCTGGATTTAAAGCGCCGCTGGCGTTTGATACGAACAGGGTTTTAATACCCAGCATTTTCATCACCCTAACGGGGAAGGTGATTTGCTGCATGCTATAACCTTCGTAATAATGCAAACGGCCCTGCATGGCTACAACTTTTACGCCGCCAAGTGTACCAAATATTAATTTACCCGAATGGAATTCTAAAGTTGAGATAGGGAAATCAGGAATGTTACTATACATTAACTGTTTTTCAACCTCAATTTCGCTTACAAGGCCACCTAAACCAGTGCCTAAAATTATACCAACTTCGGGTACAAAATCGCCTATGCGGCTTTTAATGTACTGGGTGGTGCTCTCTATATTTCCTGACATATTCAATAATCATTTCATTAAATTCCTGCTGGTGATGTAAAAAACTAATACCTATTGGCAGTACCAAAACAGGTAGCTTTTTAACAAGCGGCAGCAATTCTTGTTCTCCTAAACGCTGTGCATCCTTTTCTGTTGTGATGATCACTTTTTTTTGTGATGTGCAGTCAGCAAATTCATCGGCAAGTTTAGTGATATTTTTTAAGCTAAAGCGGTGGTGATCGGGATAATTATGATGTATAACGTGTAAAGTTTGTTTTTTTATATAGTTAACCAGCGGATCGGCATTGGCGATGCCGGTCAGTAGGAAAACTGTAGTATCTGCATCAATAGCTGTATCAGCCTGATTGCTATTCATATCCTGCAAACCCAGGTAATTTATGGTTGTAAAAAACATTTGCTGGTAGGGTTGAGGTGCTATATCAGCCACTATTTTTTCCAGCTCGGCCTGGGGCAGATCTGCCGGGCATTTGCTCACAATAATAATACCGGCCCGCCATTTTCCGTAAAATGGTTCGCGATAATTACCGGCAGGCAACACCCAGTGCGGATTGTTAAGATTGTTAAAATCAAACAACAAAATACTTAACCCGGGCTTAACTGCGCGGTGTTGATAGGCATCATCAAGGATAATCACCTCATGATCGTTTATTAGCTGCTCAATGCCGTCACCCCGTTTTTCGCAAACCGCAACTGTAATATCAGGGAATTTATGTTTAAACTGTGCGGGTTCATCGCCTATTTGAGTTGCAGTTGCAGTGACGGTAGCCAATTGATACCCTTTTGTTTCTCTTCCATAACCACGGCTTAGTGTTGCCAATCGATGATCTTTTTTTAACAGGCGAATCAAATATTCTGTCATAGGGCTTTTGCCGGCACCACCGACTTCAAGGTTACCAACTGATATGATGGGCAGATCAAATTGCCGGCTTTTAAACAGGCCGGTATCATAGCACCAATTGCGTATACCCACAATTAATCCGTAGATCAAAGAAAAAGGAAATAATAGCAGGCGCAGGTACTTCATACTGGGTGTAAAGATAGGAAAAAGCCGTTAACTCACCCCGCCTACGCTTCGCCTTTGGCGGAAAGAGGGTTAGCCTCTTCAAAGGAGAGGGGGCTTTTAAAAACCCTCTTTACCGCTTGCGAAAGAGAGGGTGATCAAGCGAAGCGATGATCGGGGTGAGTAAGCACTACTCCGTTTTCATTTTTTTCTCTGCCGATTTTTTGAACTCATAATCGCCGCCCAGCAGGTAGCCCCAGGCTTTAGTACTTTCAACACGATCAAAGATTATTTTAAATATGGCCATCATAGGGATGGATAAGAACATGCCCGAAAGCCCCCACATCATTTCGCCCAGTATAATGCCTAAAAAGGTAATCAGCGCGTTTAGCCGTACTTTTGAGCCTACTACAGCGGGTAACAACACGTTAGCATCAACAAGATGAATAGCTATTACGCTTATGCCTACTTCGACAGCATTCGTTATCGGCCCGGTGGCAAAGGTGATGAGCACACTTAAAAACAGCGCCGAAAATATCCCCAGGTAGGGGATAATATTAAACAGCCCGACAATTATGCCCAGCAGCACGGCGTATTTTATACCTATCATCCAAAACGCTGTACAGGCAACGGTAGCAACTATTACCATTTCGAGCAGCAGGCCCAATATATATTGTCTTAAAATGCCTTGTATGTTTTCTACTATATCATGTACAATGTGCTCATTGTCTTTACCAAAAGCTTGTAAAATAAAACCAAACAGCAACTTCCTGTAAAACAGCAGGAAGAAAGTGAATATCATGATGAACACATAGAACAACAGTAATGATGATATGGCACCAAATGTTGTGCTTATTACTTCTGTGCCTGATGATATTATCTTTTTCTCTGTGTTAGCTACATATGTTTTTTGTTTGGCTAAATTATAGTGGAATGTTCCTTGTATCCAATCGGATATATTGTTTACAGATTGTGCCAGTTGCTTTTGCAGCATGGGCCAGTCGTCCATCAGCTTTGATATTTGCGAGCCTACCAGGTATAATATCCCGCTTATAAAGCCTATTAATAATAGAATGGATACAAAAGATGATGCACTGCGCGGCATACGTAACTTTTGCTCTAAAAACCCCGAAACCGGTAATAAAAGAATAGCGAACAGAAAGCCGAATATTAAAGGGTCGAGCATTTCTTTGCCTTGTATAATTAAAAAACCCAGCGACAAAATACCAATAAGTACCAGCGATAATCGTTCGTAAAACGGAGCTATGATTTTTTTTGTCGTCATTATATAAATTTAGTAGGATAAAACGTTACCGCCGTATATATGTTTTGAAGATAATAATAAATGATTAAGCAGCACGGTTTTTATTAAAATATATCAATGCTTTTGGATCGGCTAATATTTTGCCAGCCGCTCTAATAATTGCTTAATATAATGATCCATGATCTTTGCAGGTTGCATGCTGAATTTTTGCGTAACCCGGTTAGCCAGTATAACGTTACACGATACTGCCCGGTGGCCCAAACTTGCGGCCAGGCCATATATGCCTGCTGTTTCCATTTCTAAATTGGTAATGCGTTGGCCCTCAAAATTGAATTGCTGTATAATATTAATCAAATTTGGAATGGCTGCCACGGCTCGTACCTGGCGACCCTGTGGCGAGTAGAAGCCGGGCGCGGTAATAGTTATGCCTTGCTGCTCGCCGTTACCTAATTTGGCTAGTAAATTTGCACCTGCCGAGGCTATGTAGGGTGATAAAATAGCATCTGCCGGTAATGTTGCTTTAAAAGCATTAAGCAGGTCTTGCTCCTTACCGGTTAGTGTTTGTTTATAATAATGCATTAACGGATCTAACCCAAATGCTGCCGATGATAGTAGCAGGCTGTCAATAGCAATATCAGCCTGTACAGCCCCTGATGTGCCGATGCGGATAATGTTTAGGCTGCGCAGGGTTTGGTTCACTCTACGCGTGCTAAAATCGATATTAACCAATGCGTCCAGCTCGTTAAAAACAATGTCGATATTGTCGGTACCAATACCGGTTGATAGTACGGTCAGCCTTTTATTGCCGATGGTGCCGGTATGGGTAATGAACTCGCGTTTTCCTTTTTTTAGTTCGATGAAATCAAAATACTTGCTTACTTCGCCAACACGGTCAGGGTCGCCTACGGTAATTACGGTATCGGCAATGTCGCCGGGGTGCAGGTTTAAGTGGTAGGCGCTGCCATCGGCATTTAATATAAGATCGGTTTCTGATATGCGGTTCATACTCGTAAAATTGGCAAATATTTTGCATGGATTAATATCATTTACTTAATTATTAATATCATGGCTAAATATTCAGAAAAAGCAGGTGAAAAAGTTGAGAAAACAATGCACGAAATGAAAGCAGGCAAACTAAAAAGCGGCAGCGGTAAAAAGGTAACCAGTAAAAAGCAGGCTGTCGCTATTGGGCTATCAGAGGCGAGGAAGGAAGGGGCTAAGGTGCCGAAGAAATAAGCCCAAGCCCCCTCTAAATCTCCCCCGGTAGGGGAGACTTTTTTTGTTTCTATTAAAAGCCCTCCCTACTGGGGAGGGTTGGGTGGGGCTGTAAACGCGTCAATGATCTTCATTAACACAATAGCATCATCTATCGAGCAGGGGTTATCGCCCTCCCCATTAAAATAGTTTACTACTTTTTCTATCATCGGCTGCTGCACATGCTCTAACGATGGGAAGGTTATCAATTCTTCTAGGCCGCCGACTTTTAAAGTTATGGTATGCGGGGCGTTAAAAAACGGGAAACTGATACTGCCTTCTGATCCTATTATTTCGCATCGGTCAATTGATTCTTCTTCGGTAACGTTAAAGCACCATGAACCATTAACAACAACGCCATTTTTAAATATCAGCAGGCCACTTACATTATCATCGCAAGGGTTAGCGCCTGATTGATTGAGTCCGCGGCCATTATAATATTCGGGTTCGCCAAAAAAATAGAGCATCAGGTCGAGTTGGTGTGGTGACAGGTCATGGAAATAGCCACCGCCAGATAGCGCCGGGTTTATGCGCCAGTTATCTTCTAAGTGGGTTATCAGGGCCGGTTTACGGCTTTGCCACATCCTTATCTGTACGGTGCGGACATCGCCGATAACCTTAGTATCTAATAGCTCTTTTATCTTTAAAAAGAAAGGCTGCGCCCGGCGGTAATGCGCTATTGATACCTTGCCCGTGCTTTGCTTAACGGCCTCGGCTATTTTAATAGCTTCGGCAGCGTTTAGGGTTACGGGCTTTTCTATGTAAACGTTTAATCCTTTTTTTAGGGCCGATAAGGTATAATCAATATGCGAAGCCGGTGGGGTAGCCACATAAACCGAATTGATCTCCGGGTCGTTCATTAACTGTTCGCCATCAGCATACCATTTGCCTATGTTGTGACGGCGGGCATAGTCGGCAGCTTTTTCGGCATTGCGGCGCATTACGGCTATTAACTTACTGTTAGGCACCTTGCTTAGTGCCGGCCCGCTTTTTTTCTCCGTCACGTTGCCGCAACCAATTATACCCCAGGTAATTTTGCTCATATTGTGTATTTAAGAACAGTAAAAATAGAATTTTTCAGACAATCTCTGCCACCACAAACGTACTCCCGCCCACAAATACAAGGTCGCTATCATTAGCCTTTTTTTGTGCTGATGCTAACGCGGCTTTTACAGACGAGTATGCATCACCACTCAACCCAAATAAAGCCGCTTGTTGCTTTAAGCTTTCAGCCTCCAATCCACGCGGCATATCGGGCCGGCAGAAATAGTAAATAGCATTAGTTGGTAGCATGGATAATACTTTACTGCTATCCTTATCATTCACCATACCGATAACAAAATGCAGCTGGTTATACTGCACGTTGGCAATGTTTTTCAAAACTTCCTGTATGCCATCAGGGTTATGCCCCGTATCGCAAATAGTTAATGGGTTTTTGCTTAGCACTTCCCAACGACCATGCAAACCTGTTAAGGTTTTAACCTGGCGCAGGGCAGTTTTTATATGATCGTCAGTTATTATAAAGCCTTGTGCGCGTAACTCATTTACCGTGGCCAATACGGTCTTTATATTTTTAAGTTGGTAACTACCGGTTAAATCCAGTTGTAAGTTGTGAGTAATGAGTTGTGAGTTTTCGGTGATTTCAACTTCCAACAGATCGTCCCATCCTTTTGACCTTTGACTTTTAACTTTTGAATTAAATAATTCAGATGCAAAGCTAATAGACGCATTTTCCTGTTCCGCTTTGCGGATGAAAATATCGGCAACCTCATCCTGTCCTTCGCCGATGATTACGGGGATGTTGGGTTTGATGATGCCGGCTTTTTCGGCAGCGATGAGTTGCAGTGTATCGCCTAAGATATTCATATGGTCCCAGCCGATATTGGTAATGATGGATAGGAGCGGAGTGATGATATTAGTCGAATCCAACCTGCCGCCCAACCCGGTTTCAATAACAGCTATATCTACCTTTTCTTTAGCGAAAATATCAAAAGCCAAGCCAACCGTCATTTCAAAAAAGGAGGGTTGGATCTCCTCAAAATCCGGTTGATGTTTGGCTACAAAATCAATTACTGTTTGCTGGCTGATCATCTGGCCATTAACACGGATCCGCTCCCTGAAATCTTTTAAATGCGGGGATGTATACAGCCCGGTTTTATAACCCGCTACCTGCAGCACTGCCGCCAGCATGTGCGAGGTGGAGCCTTTACCATTGGTCCCGGCTATATGGATGGTTTTGAATTTATACTGAGGATTGTTCAGGCGATTACAAAGCTCAATGGTATTATTCAGATCAGCTTTATAGGCCGAGATGCCTACACGAGTAAATACGGGTAGCTGTGCGTATAGGTAATCGATGGTTTGCTGGTAGTTCATTTTGCTACTGCAAAGCTATTAACTAAATGTTATTTACACGAGATGAAAATTCACACTGGTTTAACTGTTTTAGCCGGTAGTAAAAATTACCATTTTTCGGGTATTACATGTTTTGCCGGTAGTAATTTGGGGCGTTTTTCGGGCATTGACGGTAATGCCGGTAGTAAAAAACCCAATTTTTCGGGTATCAGGGCTTATGCCGGTAGTGTTTTTATTGGATAATTTATTGAATTACAGGTAGTTAGTAAAATAAGCTATTTAAAAAGCCTATAAATTAACGTTGACAATTTTGTGTTTTGGGGCTTTTTGAAGATGCCTTACTATTCTAACAAAAATACGAAAAAATGGGCGCATTTTTTGTTCCGCTCATTAAAATACCCTAGCCCGGCCCGACATACTTGCGCCAGCGGGGGTACGATAGTCAAAATTAATATGGGCCATTTTGCTAATTTACAAAATATCGGTACTTATTGGTGATAACACCAACAAGGGCGAGCAGCAACATAAGTTAATCTAAAAATTGCATATCTTCTTCAGTCAGCTTAATGTTGGCGGCTAACATATTTTCTTGAAAATGTGCCAGCGATGAAGTTCCGGGGATGGGCAAAATCCAGGGAGATTTATGCAGCAGCCAGGCAATATTTGCCTGTATTTCGTTTACCCCATATTTTTTGGCGATCTGGGCAATGCGCGTATCTTTTTTTGGCATTGACAGGAACAATGAAAAATAAGGCACTAACGGTATCCCATTTTTTTCGCATATATCCAGTACTTCTTCGCCTCCGTTACTTTCCATATGACCTGCTTTATGTGTAGTACGCTGCGCGTGACCATACATGTTTTCTACAGTGGCAATTTCGCCCATTTTCATGGCTGTTTCCAATTCTTCCCTGGTAACATTGCTTACGCCAACATGCAATATTTTACCTTCCTGCTGCATCTTGAACATAGCTTCCATGGATTGTCCAAAATTCATGGCGCCGCCCATTGCCCTAAAATGCACCAATATTACCTGGTCAATTTTAAGTGTACGCAGGTTGTTTTCAATGCTGGTACGCAAGTTCTCCGGCTTGTTAAAAGGAACCCAGCTTTTATCGGGCTTGCGAGCCCCACCAACTTTAGTGCAGATCACCAAATCTTTCGGGTATGGATATATAGCTTCCGCTATTAAACGGTTGGTGACATCTTCACCGTAATAATCGGCAGTATCAATAAAATTAACGCCGCTTTCAATAGCCTGCTTTAAAATCTGCAGGGCTTCAGGCCGATTTTGTGGCTCTCCGTAAATCTCGGGGCCGGTAAGTCGCATAGTGCCATAGCCTAAGCGGTTAACTGTTAATGGGTTATTGCTGTTAGCTGCAATGGTTATTATTTTTGGATTACTCATTGGTTTTTTTTGTAGTTAGATTAGTCAAAATTAGGTATTGTTTGCCAATTAACGCACATCATATACTTACAAACAGATGCTTGAATATGGATATAGCTGCCTATCGTCCATTCTCGACCCCGAGTGAGAAATTGTAACCTGCGCCTTTGTTGGTGTTATCACCATGGGTGTTCGGAAGATCGAAAAAAGCGTTGGAATTGTGCGATTCCCCTCTTGAGGGTAACTACATACCACTTGGGACAAGAGAGAGGGGGATTAAATATAAAGGATTATACGCCTATATTCCACAGGTTTTTAACCCTGTCAATAAGGCTATCACCCCGCTTGCAATAGCAACCCATAGCCCCCATTTTTCTATTATTGGAGACTTTGAAATAGCGCTTGGATTATTCATTTTAACCTTATGCTTTTTAATCTGGTTATCACGGGATAGGTCTTGATATAGATTTCCAGAATGGACAACGGTATTGTAGTTTATAATCGGTTGCGGAGAGGGTTCGATTTTTATTCCGTGTGCTTTTATGTGTGAAATACACAAATCAATCATTTTTCGTCCACGCTCGCGTTGCGACTCCTCTGTTTCTACATTTATTGCTTTTGGATTTGGCCAAAAAGTATGGCTACTTAATAATCCATATTGGCTTGTTTCTTTACCAATAAATTTTTCGACTAATCCCAGTGTTTCATCACGCCAAAACTGATCGTCTGAATTAGGAAAAGCATCTATTTTCAGCTTTTGTGCCTCAAATAATGCAATTGCTTTTTCGTCTTTGTTGCTCATTGATGGAATATTTGTAGAACTTTTTTCAGAAATCTTAGCATACTGGGCTTCTCTTATGCTCTCTAAAATTAATTCAGAGCCCGTTTGCTCGTATTGACTTGTTGGTTTTGGCTTCTCTCTTGGTTTGACAATGGTGTTTTTATCGGAGTATTCAATCCTAAAAATATCAGGATGCTTATTTAATGCTTCAATCGCCGCTTTCTTTTCTAAAGTGGTCTGCCATAGTTCTTGCCCTGATATTCGGTTGTATAATTCATAAACATCCTTTATCTGTAAGGTTTCATATAAATCATTATTTATGTAATTATGAAAATAGTTTTCATAATCTACCCATTGTGATTTATTTTGCTGTGTTTGTTTAATTTTTACAGGCATAAAAAAGAGGCTATTAGTTTAGCCTCTCAATATATGAATTATTTACCCACCAGCACTAGTACCAGCCCCCGCTGGCGCAAGTATGTCGGGCCAGACAAGTACGCAAAGGCTACTTGTGCCTTAACCATCTTAATTCACCTTAAACACAAAAACCACCGTACCTATCTGGGGGTCGGGGGCCGAGTCGAGCGGGTTAAGTTTGGAGTTTTTTACGGCTTCTTCGCATTTTTCAAGCAGGTTCGAGTCGCTTATGGTTGTGCCGCGGGCGCCGGCACGGGCGTATATTACGTTGCCGTTTTTGTCAACACGTATATCAACCACTACTTTGCCGGTATGGCGGCCATTATCATTTATAGCGGGTTTGCTGGTAAAGTTGCGTTGTTCCATCATCAGGCTGCCGCCATTGCCGGAGCCTGTACCGTTATAGTTATTGGTTAGTGTGCTGCCGGTTGGTTTGCCCTGGTTACCGGGTGTGCCGGTTGTTCCGTCGCCTTCGCCAACGCCGTTGTTGGTTTTACCTTTATATAACGCGTTTTGGTTTACTGTTGGCTTGGTAACCGCTTTGGTTGGCTGGGTAGCTACGGTATTGGTTGGCTTTTTGGTATTGGCCGCTACTTCGGGCGCGGCCTCTGTATTTTGGGTTACTACGTTTTTGTCGCTGGTTTCTGTTTGAGTTTTTTGCTCGGTAGGGGCGGCTTTAGTTACCTTATCCGGTTTAGTATGGTTAGCTTTTTCCGACTGGGATGGCTGCTCGGTGCTCATGTAATCGCTGCCCATGCCTTCGTCCGTAGTGCCGTAATTTACCAATATACCACCTGTGCCGTCCTGGGTTTTCGGCGGGTTAGTGAACACAATAAAATAACATAAAGCCATCACAAGCGCCAGGATCACGCCTGTAGCTGCAAATGCTTTTGGATAGTTATTTTCTTCTTGTAAGTAGTTCATTTTTTAGTTTTGAGTCATGAGTGTTGAGTTATGAGTTTATATACTGTAAACTCATAACTCAACACTCATAACTAATTTCTACCCCTTCGGTTCCGTTGCCAGTACCAGTTTAATATTCAGTTTCTGTGCTATGTCCATTACCTGTACCACATCTTGTATGGCTACGGTTTTGTCTACGTATAGTACAATGGTTAGTTCGGTTGCTATGGCTTTATAGCTTAACAGGCTGGCGTTTAAGTCGGCTACCGGTACTTCCTTTTTATCAACGTAATATTTAAGGTCCTTGGTTATTGATACCGTTATTGTTTTTTTAGATACCGATTGCCCGCTTGATGATTTTGGCAGCATCAGCTTGATGACGTTTGGATTGGTTACCGTCGATGCGATCAGGAAAAACAAAAGCAGGAAGAACATGATATCATTCATGGCCGAAGTATGCACCTCGGCAGACGCTCCCCTTTTTCTCTTTCTTAAATTCATTATTTGCTGGGTTCTTCTAACAGATCAATAAATTCAATAGCATCGGTCTCTAATTGCAGTATCACCTTATCAACCATCATATTTAAAATATGGTAGCATACGTAAGCCACAATACCTACAAATAAACCCGCTGCCGATGTTACCATCTTTACATATAAACCGCCTGATATTACACCCATACTGATGTTATCGGTTTTAGAGATATCGTAAAAGATCTTAATTACCCCGGCAATTGTACCCAGGAAACCAAACATGGGCGCTATACCGGCAACAATGCCCAGTATGCCTATATTTTTTTCCAGTTTGGCTACTTCCAGCTTGCCTATGTTTTCGATAGCGCCCTCAATATCCTTAATAGGGCGGCCAATACGTAACAAACCTTTTTGCAGCATACGGCCCAACGGCGAGTTATTGTTACGGCAAATAGCAATGGCCGACTCCAAATTACCCGAATGTATACTACTGCGCACTTGTTGTAATAAGTTCGATTCGTTTTTTGAGGCTTTACGTATGGTAAAATATCTTTCAAAAAATATAACTAAACCCAATACAGCCAATATCCCTATCGGAAGCATTACCCAGCCACCTTTTAATATCAAATCGCCAAAGCGAAGATCCTGGGCGGGTATAGCGGCTAACTGCTGTGCGGCATGATTAGCGGTGTCTGTTAAATGTTTAACGGTGTCTGTAACTGCTTGCATTAATATGTTGTGTTATTTTTGTGGTATAATTTCTATTGCATAAGCATCGCCACCCGGTACTTTGCCCAATTCTATCATTTGAAACGCAAAATCCTTAGCTTCTTCCTTAGTAGCAAAATGGCCGATGGATATATGATAAAGTGTGCCGGTAGCATCTGTTACCCACCGTGGGTCAAGCCCGGCTTTTTTCATTTTTTTAATGGCCGCGTTAGCCTCTTCAATGGTTGTGGCGTTAAACGCGTAAACCTCAAAACGCCTGGTGCCTACCGCGTCTGATGGTTTGGCATTGATCACGCCGGCTTTATCTGCAACTTCTTCCGGCGTTTTAGTTACCACCCTTGCTTTTTTAGGCGTTGTTAATACAGGTTGCTTTGTAGCAACGGGTATTGTATTATTTGTAATTGTTGCCGGTTGCTGCGAAATAATGGTTTCCTTTTTCTTCGGTGCTGTTACCACAGGTTGCTGCGATATAATTGTCTCCTTTTTCTTTGGGTTGACCGGCTGTATAATTATTGTTTCTGTTTTTTTAGGTGCAGCATTAACAACTGTATCTTTTTTAACCGTTAGTGTGTCTGCTTTAACAGTATCTGTAACCACTGGTTTAGCCACTATTACTGGTTTTGGTTTAACGCTATCTACAACTTTAGTTTTGTGTTGCCAGAAAACCATCTTAGCAAAGGTATCGGGCTTATAATGATATAACGCAAATATGCCAGCGCCTATTACTACCATACCTATTAATATAATCAGTAATAAGCGTAGCGGGTTCCGGGTTTCTTCTTCCCCGCTATCCGGGTCAAAAAATTCAGATGATACGCCTGCTTGCTCTTCATCGTAAACACGGCCAGGCAGTATTGTTTGTGCCTGCTCGGCTGACGCAGGTATTTCTCCCGGTTGTTCTTCGGTTATTGCTGGTTTTGGCGGAGCAAACTTGGGCGGGAAATTCAGTTCTACTTTTGGCCTTTCTTCTACCGGCTTAACATCGCCAATTTTATTTATGCTGATGGGCTCAAAACCGTAAAAAATAGTATCGTCAATTATTTTATCGGTAGGCTTAAAGGTTAACTGGGTAAGTTCTGTATAAAACCAGCCCAGGTTACCAATAGGTACCTCGCTCAGTAAAGCCTGTTGCTTTAAGTCGGTAATATATTTTTCGGCAAAGTATTTGGCTGATGCAACGGATATGTTTTTTTTCTGGGCTATATATTCGGCCAATGCATCATCATCAATCGACTGTACATCAAACTGCGCCTGGTGATAGGGTGGATGAAATTTGCGCGTAGCCTCGTCATAATAACCACTTACACGCACCTGGACAAAGTAGCCCAGCCCGGGTACACTTACTTCGCCTTGCTGCATTAGCAATTCGCCTAAATAAAAGCCTACATCCATTTGCTAAAAGTAACGGTTAATTATATAACTTCAAAAGCCTTAAAAACTAAAGCTCGCGCCGCCAAATATATTAAATCCGTAGTCAGGATAGTACAACCAGGTTTGATTTGTTGAATTTAAAATGTTATTAACGTGTCCAAAAATGGATATCTGTTTATTCACCCTATATTCAACCCCGCCACTCAGGTCCATAAACGAGCTAACTTCTGATAAAATAGAGGCCGGCATAGCAACTCCTCCATACGAGGCAGCAAATGCCGCGGCGTTAGGCTTATCATAAGCAACACCGCGAAACAATAATGAACCGTTGATCTTAACCTTATCATTTATATTGATAGATGTACCTGCTGTTAGTTTAAATTTAGGCATGTTCCAGGCTTGCGCCTCTGATGCCATGTGGTAATCTTTAAACTCAACCCTTCCAAACAGATCTACATCGCCTGATGCTTTGTAATCCAGCTCGCCGTTAAAGCCATTGATGGTGGCCGTACCATTATCATATATAACAGCAAACCTGTTTTGCCCTCCTGCGAAATAGAAGTTACTTACAAACAGCGGCATGTTTTTAACACTGTTGTGGTATACATCGGCTTTAAAGCCTAAACCCGGTGCAAGGGTGCCTTTTAACCCGGCGCTTAAATCCAGTTTATCTACCGAATTTTGTATCGCTAAATTTCTGCCCAGGAATGGGTTGATGCCGTAAAAATCTTTTAAGGATGATTTATTTATATCGCCTTTAGCCTCAACAAATAAGCGTACATATTTAGGTATTACCTGGTACTCTAACTTAGCAGCAGGGAAGATAGAGAAGCGGCTGGCAAAGCCAAACTCATCAACTATGTTTACGCCTGCGTCAATTTTATAAGCCTCGCCCTGGAACTTGATATACGGGTTAACCCTTACTATGCTGTTGTTGAAAGAGTATAACGAATCTTTTTGTGTACTCAGATCAAGCGATGCGGTTAAACCGGTATAGAACTGGTTGATAGTCTGGTTTAAAAAACCTGCCAATACCAGGTTGTTCTCTCTTGCTTTAAATCGGTCGCCAAATACATAACCTTTTAATTTTAAGGCATAGGTAAAATCCTTCTCAACGTCTTTATAGTTCTTGGCAATTTCGCCTTCGCCGGCTAATGTGTTAAAATATTGATGAGCAACATCCAGTTTAGCAGGCGGGTTAACTTTATCATAACCATAAAAATAATTGCTGCTATTGGTATAGTCTATTCGGCCAGATAGCGTATTCACAGCGCCAATGCTTTTGCCAAATACACCAACCTGGTCATTGCTTGTATTTTGTTTATTATAGGTGGTACCGCTATGGCTTATGTGTTTAACATAACCGCCAACCTGTAACGCTTCATCCTTGCCATTGCCAAAATAACCTTCAAAGAAAGTAGTTTTTAAATTCCCAACGGCTCCCTTTATTAGATTGTTATAAGGCAAAGTATCTACTTGTGCCGGTATCTTCATGGCATCCAGCTGTTTTATCTCAGAGTTTTGCTCTAAGCGTTTATCCAGCGGGGCATAGGTTAACGGCGCTTTATAGGGCGTTTTATCTTCCAGGTCGGGGTTGCGGCGTATTTTTACCGCATCGGCTAATACCGGTTTGTAGGCTGTTGTTACCACAATTTCTTCGGATAAACTGCCGCCGTTTGGTGGTGGAGTATTTGCGGCGCCGCCTTTGCCAACGGTATCTTTACCGGTCACTTTTGAAGCTGCATCGCCCAATGCTTTCGCATCGGTTTGTTTTTTAGCTGCCGTTGGTTTGGCCGGAGCCTTGGCCGGTGCTTTCTTTACTGTTTTAGTAGCAGCGGCTTTTTTAGACTTGGTACTTTTTTGCGCGTTTGCCGGAACAAAGTATAATACCATGATCAAAGTAAACAGCGTGTAGGTGTATTTTAATTTCATGTGCTTGTCTTCTTTTATCCTTTATTAACCGGTTTGTTTTGTGTCGAGTCTTGTTTCATGTCGTCCGTGCCTTGTTGTGATTTGGCAGGTTTTGACGGCGATATTTTATCCAGCTTTTGTTGAGCCGTTGCTAAAATTTCATCATTGCCTTTGTAGTTGTCCAATATGCTTTGCAGGGTAGCTTTAGCCTGGAAATTGTCTTTCAGGGCCACGTAATCATCAGCCAATAAAATAAAGGTTTTGGCTATCCAGTAATCGTAGTTAGGCATTTCCTTGGCAATCTCAAAACAGGTTTTTTGCGATGTTTTGTACTGGTGCTTTAAGTATTGTATGTAAGCGATGTTATACTTAGCCTCGGCAGCCGCTATGGTTTTGGTATTGCTTATAGTATAGTCAAACTCATTTACGGCAGCAGTAGTATCGCCTTTTTGCAGGTAGGCTAAGCCGGCATATAAACCTGTCCTGAACTTGTCTTCCTGTGCAGATTTTTCGTTGGCCCTAATCAGCTTAACATAGTTTAGCGCATCATCAGCAGCGTGCATTTGCGCGTAGCATAACAACAGGTTGTTTATCGCGAAGCTATAATCAGCCTTGTACTCTGATGAGATCTCCAGCTTTTTCAAGAATACTACCGCGTCATTATATTTTTTCTTATTGATATACAACTTAGCCATGCTTATCAATGATTGCTCGGTTGACGTGCTGGTCCAGTCGTTCAATATTACGTTGTAATCAATTATGGCATCGTCATCCCGTTTCAAATTAACCAATGCCTGCGCACGGATAAAGCGGGCCTGTTTCTCATAAATAGGCTTGGTAGGGAATTTCTCGAAGTAACCACCAACCGCAGCTACAACACCGGTCCAATCGCCGCGTAAGTAAAGGTTATTGGCAGCGGTATACATAATGCTTTCCTGCTCGGCAGTGGTGTAATTACCAATAGGGGTGGTAGTAGCATACGCAATGAAAGTTTGCGCATCGCCTTTATCAGTATATATTTTCTCTATTTGTTTTAACGCCTGTTTAGCTTCATCTGTCGAGGCGTAGTCTTTTATTACCTGTTTAAATGATTCAACCGCTACATCATCACTGCCTGCGTTATAGTCGATTAAACCAATAGTGATCAACGCGCGGGGTATATAACTGCTGCGCGGATATTTTTGTATCATGGCCTGCAATGCTGTTTTAGCTGTCGGGCCATCGTTTTTAATAAAGTATGTGTAGGCTATTTCAAAATCGGCATCGTCCGCGTAATCAGAATTTGGGAACTTGGTTAACAGATCTTTAAGCGTGGTGATCTTAGTATCAGGCGCGCCTTGCAGACCTTGTATCATACCACGCTGAAATAGGGCGTAATCCTCGCCTTTTATATGCTGGTTAATTATACGGTTATAATACTCTAATGCTTTTTCATAGCTTTTCAATACAAAATAGCTATCGCCGATACGGGTTATGGCATCATTAATGGTGTTGCGGTCTTTTTCCTCTCCATCTAAGAACTTCTGGAAGTAAGTGGCTGCGGTGCGATATTTCTCGCCGTAAAAAGCCGCGTAAGCCAATGCGTAGTTAGCATAATTATATACGTTGGTTTCGCGTGCCTCGGGCAGATCCAAAAAGTCCTGGAAGGTTGATACCGACTCGGTGTACTTACGCACTTCGTACATTGACTCGGCCATCCAGTAGGTAGTTAAGGCTTTAATTTTGCTATCAACAGGTGTTTTTAATGAGCGAAGGAAGATGCCGATAGCATTCTCGAACGCGCGTTCATTGTAAAACTCTAAGCCACGATAATAGGTAACTTTTTGATAAGCGATTTTAGCGCTTTGTGTTTTATTGGGGATAGGCTCCAGGATCTCAACCGCCTCTTTGTAATTGCGCGAGTTTAATAGTTCCTCACCCAGCAAAACCTTCATCTCGGTAGTACGCGGCGAGTTGATGTAATTTTTTAAGTATAAGCGTGTAGCCTCTAATGCCTGGGTATTAAAGTCAAGCTCGTAAGATAATTTGGCGTATTGATACAAACCATCTTCCTGTAATTGTTTATCAAAACTAAGTTTTGATGCGTTTAAGAAAGCGTTACGCGCGCTTTGCTTGTTACTCATTTTCAGGAAAACCTCGCCTAAAGTGTAGCTGCCGCTTTGGCTGTAGGCATCTTTTTGTTCAATCAAGCGCTCCAACTCATTTGCCGATTTGGCGTAGTTGCCAACTTTATAGTAAGCATAACCCATTTGGTAGCTATCCTGTGTGCTTTGGGTTTTGCCCTGGTCGCGGGCTTCAAAGCGGTCGTAATATTTTACAGCGCTATCATAGTTAACCTTTGCAAAGTATGAGGCGGCAATAATGCGCAGCATTTCGGTTTCGTTTTGCTGTTTGGTATTGTTTACTATAGGTACCGCATAGCTTAGGACATCATCATAACGTTTATCTAAAAAGTAAACGGCAGTAATATAATAAGGGTAGCTGTTAATGTATTTTTTCGAGTTTTTTAACTTCTCAAAATTCACCAACGCTAAATGATAATCCTGATTTAAATATGCTATATAAGCAAAATAATAAGTGGCATCATCCGTAAATGGCGAGCGCCTGGTTTTTACCTCGCTAAATTGTAATTGCGCGTTGGTATAGTCTTTTAAAGCAAAATAAGCATAACCCTTGCGGAATTTATATTCGGTGTTTTCGCTGCCGGTTAACTGGCCGGCGGTTATTTTATCAAACCATTGCAGGGTCTCTTTATACAGTCCTTTTTTAGAGTACGACCGGCCTATCTGGTAAATAGCCAGTTTAGCCAATGGGTTTTCCGGATGCTCATTGATAAATTTCAGGAAAAGGCTTTCGGCGTCATCATTACCTAACTCCAACGCGCATAAGGCTACATAGTATTGCGAGTTTTCTTTTATTAGCGATAATTCACTCTCAAACTGCGGCTGATTGGTAGTTTTTAGCTTCGAGTCCATTACCAGGCGGTATTGCTGCGATGCGGCAACATACATACCTTTCTCTAAAAGCTCGCCGGCGGCATGGTAGGTATGATAAACCCGGAACGATGGGCTTTGCTGGGCACGTAAATTAAGCGCAAAAAATATTAATATAGGGAGTATGCTGTATTTGATCCTTATCATAAGTGCGTGTAAATGGTGACGCTAAATTAGCTAAACACAAAAATGCAATCCACATTAGTAATTAACAACTGTGGATAACACTTTTTTAACGCAGATAAGAAAATTGAGGTATAGGTGTGGAAAACTTTAACGATGTGAGTAAAAGCTATCTTACATAAATTACAAGTATTGATTTTAAAACTGCAAATCCAAATTTTTGAAAAAAAAGCAAAAAAAAGATATTGCCTCAATGCAACACTTACTTTTTTGTCGTGCCTTGTGACTAAACTCTGTTTATGAAAAATTGGTTACTTACTGTTTTATTTCTGTTATTATCTACCCTTTTATTATTTGCCCAAACCAAAAAACCATTAAAAATAACGGGCAAGATAATTGATTCCGCTGACCATCAACCCCTTGCCTACGTAAACGTAACCCTGAAAGAAAATGCTAAAAGCCTAGCTGTAAAAAGCGTACAAACTGCCGATAGCGGTAAGTTTCAACTAACTATTCCCATTACCGGTATCAATGACTATAAATTAACGCTAACCTATATTGGTTATAAAGCTAAAACTATATCAATAAAATTGGATAAGCCGGTTAATGATTTGGGCGACATTTTGTTATCAACAAATAGCAGCCAGTTAAAAGCTGTCGCGATAACGGCATCAAAGCCATTGATAAAGCAGGAGATTGATCGTTTAAGCTATGATGTACAAGCCGATCCGCAAACTAAAGGACAAAATGCGCTGGACGTATTGCGCCGTACCCCATTGGTTACTGTTGATGGCAATGACAATATACAGTTGCAGGGAAGCGGCAGCTACAAAATTTTTATTAATGGCAAGCCGTCACCTTTAATAGATAATAACCCGAGTAACGTTTTGCGTTCTATGCCCGCCGATGTAATTGTTCGCATTGAAGTAATTACAACCCCGCCTGCAAAATATGATAGCGAGGGCCTTGCGGGTATTATTAATATCATTACCACTAAAAAAACAAACAACAATAGTTATAATGCTGTAGCAGGTGCGCGATACAACAACGTATTCGGGCCAAACCTTAATCTTTCTGCCACCGCTAAAAAAGATAAATTAGGCATAAGCGGTTTTGTTGGCATCGGCCAGCAACCCGCTGCACCTAACCATCCAAGTAATTTCAGGGAAACGGTTGGCAGTACACCAACTATTTTATCGCAGCAGGGTGAAAATGCAGCTCACGGCAACTCGGTTAATAGCAGTGTTCAATTAACGTACGAGGTTGATACCCTCCACTTGTTAACAGGTGTATTTGATTATTTTGCAGGGAAATACACCCGTTATTACAATCCATTTTCGGTTTACTCTGTTCCCGGTGGAAATATATTGGAGTCGTACAATTTGCTTACTAATGGTGGCTATAACTTTTTAGGTACTGATGCCGGGTTGAATTATGAAATTGGATTTAAACACCATAAAGGTGAGCTGGTAACTTTTTCTTACCGATATAATTATTACCTATTAGGGCAATATAGCAATGTTTCGGCTGTTAACCGTTTCAACTATAATGACCCTGATAATAATCAGCAAAATGATGCTTCGTCATGGGAACATACCGTACAAGTAGATTATGTTCACCCGCATAAAAATTTAACCATAGAAGCCGGAGCAAAAGCTATACTCAGAGATAATTTCAGTAACTCTGGCGGGCAAATAGCTACTGCAACAGGCTTTGTTAATGATCCAACACTTATAAACAATTTCAATTATAAGCAGGATGTTTACGGTTTGTATAATTCATATATGTTAAAAATAACTAAATGGACATTCCAGGGAGGCGTACGAGCCGAGCATACAAGAGTAAATGCAAACTTTTCATCAAATGGCTCGCTGTTAAATACTAACTATACCAATGTTGTTCCTTCCTTATCGGTTCAATTAAATTTAAAAGGAAACAACAGCTTGACTTTTGGTATTACCAACAGGTTACAGCGTCCTGGTATGTCACAGTTAAATCCCTATATAGATAAAACCAATCCACAGATCATCAATACAGGAAATCCTTTTCTTACACCGGTTATCAGTCATTTATTTGAACTGAGTTATAATAAAATATCTACAAAAGGATCATTGAACCTGCGTTTAAGTTACCTATACACTAACAACAGCATTATCCCGGTTAGTAAAGTTGTCGGCGATACGCTGACCATTAACTCTTATGAAAATGTGGGGCAGAATAAAATATTACGTACGGCTGTTAACGGTAATTATATGCTGAACAATAACTGGAGCCTTAACTTTAACACCGGCATTTTTTATGTATGGATATCGGGCGTATACAACGGTCAATATTATAGCAACCAGGGGCCGCGCACCAACACTTTTCTTAACACCAGCTATAAGTTAAATAATGATTGGGTTGTGGCCGTTAGCGGAGGCTACAACAGGCGTTATGTTAACCTACAGGGAGGCTCAAACGATTATAAATATTCTACTTTGAGCATTACCAAAACGCTAAAGAATTTTGTATTGACCGCATCAGGCAATAATCTTTATGCTAGTCATTATTCTTTCACCACCTACACCAAAACAAATCAATTTTACCAGATCAACGATGCAGACCTGGTATTTCGCAATTTTAATTTTAGCGTGAGTTATAAGTTTGGCGGGCTTAACGCTAACATTAAAAAGAATAAACATGGTATAAATAATGACGATGCTATATCAACGGGTAATTAATAAAAATCTCCATAAAATAAGAAGCGGCTATCCCTTTCGAGACAGCCGCTTGCTTTATGATAATTAATGGATACTAAGCCGCCGCCAATTGTTTTTCTACACTGTTAAGCAACACATCAATATCAAATGGTTTGGAAATAAAATCATCGGGGTTGCCATTTTGTTTAAAGCTATCTGTGATAGAGTGGCTTGCCGATAATAGTATAACGGGTATATCATGTGTTTCTTTCCTTGCTTTAACACTTCGGCAAAGATCACGACCATCCAGATCTCCTAACATAATATCCAGCAAAATAAGGTCGGGGTGGTTTTCTTTTATTCTTTCAAATAGGAATTTTCCGTCAACCAATGTCTCTACTTCGTAACCTGAATCTTCCAGTATCAACTGTAAGACTTCTAAAAGATCTTTATCATCATCAACCGCCAATATCCGTTGCATTTTATTATCTGTATTAAGCCTTCTAAAGATATAGGAGGCTGTTATATAATAGCAATTCCTATACCAAATCTATTTTAAGCGGTTGTTATTTAATTATTGACTGTAGCGTAACTAAAAATAATTAACTTTTATGTAAATATTTTTAGTTGGTGCTTGTTTTACAGCACAGTAATTAGTTATTAATAGCCAAAAAGTTGTTTCATAGTAGGCTTTATTAGCTCACCATACTTTTTAAGATCGCTGTCGCTCACGCGTTTATCAGACGCTACAATACAATAAGTATAAGCTTTACCTTTTAATTGCTTGTCGTGAAAATCTTTTATCGAATTAAAATCCAGCTGACCAAGCGCGTTAAATGTAGTTTTACGGGCATCATAATTTAAGCCAAGGCGTTGTGCTGCCAGGTAATTAAATAAAATATCTTCCTGGGTAATGCGCTCTGTTTCTATTGATTTACGCATGTTGTCTTTAGCATCTATTAAACCTTTTTCAGATTCGGGCATAACGGTAAGTAATTCGTTCATGCTTTTTATCGATTCGTTCAGCTTATCAGCTTGTGTGCCTATATATCCTAAAAAGTAATTTTGATCATTTTTTTTGCTTGGAGATATATAGTAAGCATAGGTACTATAAGCTAATGCTTTTGATTCGCGAATCTGCTGGAACACGACTGTGCTCATGCCGCCACCAAAGTAATTGTTAAACAAATCTACTTTTGGTGTTTGCTCGGGGCTGTAGGCACCTTCGTTTCGTACCCAGTAAATTTCGGCCTGTACCATATCATAGTTAGCAAACAATACCTTGTTTTGATCAACGTCAAGTTTTACAAACTGTTTTTTGGCCGGATAGGCGGTAAAGGCAGCAGGTGTTTTATGTAATTTACTTATCGCTAAAGCAGCCTGCGCGGCAGTTTGCGGGCCATAATATAAAATAGTGTGTTTATAGCTGTTTAAATTATGCAGTATGTTAACCAGGTCTTCAGCTTTTATGTTATCCAAATCTTCATCACTTAGTGTGTAGTTAAAAGGGTTAGATGAACCATATTGCGCGTATGATACCAGGCCCTGTGCAAGAGCTGTTTTGTTTAGCTTTGCATTTTCGCGGGCTTTCTTTAAACGCACTTTTAAACCTGTAAGGGCCTTTTCATCGGGTTGGCAGTTAGCCAGCAGATCCTCATATAACTTTACGGTTGCCGAGAAATTTTCCTGTAAGCCGTTAAAGCTAACTGTTGAAATTTCTGTACCGGCAGAAATGTTGTAAGCTGATGCCAGCTTGTAAAACGCCTTGCTAAAATCTTCGGCAGTTTTTGTTTTGGTACCCAAAAACTGAATGTATTGCGTAGCAATAGGCAGCAATTTGTTGTTCCAGCTACCCATATCATACCTGTAATATAATCTGAATATACTGTTGTCTTTATTCTGTACAGAAAGCAGCTCGGTGTTGCCGGCTTTGGCTCTTTGAATATCTTTTTGATAATCAAGAAACACCGGTTTTACCGAAGCATCCGGCATTGCATTTACCTGTTTTAAAAATGCCGATTGTGAGCCTGCATTTACCTCGACAGGAGTAATGGTTGGTTTTTCAACTTTCTGGATATTTTTGTCTTCGCCCTGGTGTTTGTATACTATTACATAGTCGTTATCATTTAGATATTTATTAGCAAATGCAACTATTTGGGCCTTGGTTATTTTTGAAAGCTCATTAACGGTAGCCACATCAGTCTTCCAATCGACATTGGTAACAAAATCGTTCATCAGGTTACTGGCCCTGTTTACATAGCTTTCGTTATCAACTATTTTTTCTTTTTTAGTATTGTTTACTATCGAAGTGATCAGATCATCAGAGAAATCGCCGCTTCTTAATTTGGCCATTTCGGCAAGCATAAGGTCTTTCACTTCATCTAATGATTGGCCCTTTATTGGATTGCCACGCAATAATAACACGCTATAATCTTTTAAAGCATAATCGCCGGCGGCGGCGCTAAGCATTTTTTGTTTTTTTACCAGGTCAAGATCAAATAAACCAGCCTTACCGTTTGTTAATATAGAACCCATCAGGTCAAGCAGGCGCGCATCGCGGGTAGCGGCACCCGGGAAACGGAAAGCTATGGTCAGGCTCTCGGGGTTTGGGCCATAAATGTCGCGTTTTACCGGGCTGGTTATAGGTGTTTCCGGGTCGAATTTATACGGCGGGATAGCCTTGGCTTTCATGTAGCTAAAGTGTGTATCAACCTTTTTTATCATTACATCCGGGTTAAAATCGCCGGATAATACCATGGCCATATTGTTAGGCACATAGTAAGTATAATAATAATTACGTATGGCATTTAATGAAGGATTTTTTAAATGCTCTATAGTACCTATAGTAGTTTGCTTGCCATAGTTATTATTAGGAAACAAAGATGCAAACATAGCCTCATTAACCTTGCGGCTATCATCATCAAGTGTACGGTTCTTTTCTTCGTAAACAGCTTCTAACTCCGTATGGAAAATACGTAATATCGGGTTACGGAAACGCTCGGCCTGCAAGGTTAAAAACTTATCGATAGATGAGCTTGGGATATCTTCTGTATAAGCAGTACGCTCAAACGAGGTACTTGCATTACTATTTTGACCGCCCATTGATGCCATCATTTTATCATACTCATTAGCAATAGATATTTTGGCGGCATCGCCGGATGTTTTGTCTATCTCTTTGTAAATTTCTTTACGCTTTGCATCATCGGTGGTTGAGTTGTATTGTTCATAAAGCGCATCTATTTTATCCAGGTATGGTTTTTCTTTGGTGTAATCAGTCGTACCAAATTTATCGGTACCCTTAAACATCAAATGTTCCAGGTAATGCGCCAGGCCGGTATGGTTGGCCGGGTCTGTATTGCTACCGGCTTTAACAGCTATGAAAGCCTGTATGCGAGGTTGTTTATTTGTTGGGCTTAGTATTACAGTTAAGCCGTTCTTTAAAACGTAAAAGCGAGAGTGGGTAGGATCGCCGGTTACAAATTTATAGGTATAACCCCCGGATGTTGCTTGTTTCCAGGCAATAACGCTTTGTGCTTGCAGGTTTGATAGAAAAGCGGCTAATACAAAGCCAATCAGAAATAATTTTTGTTTCATATTACTTGATTAAACAATAAATGTATTTAAAAAAATCTATAAAAATAGGGGGCACTCTCAAAGAATATTTTGTTTGGCAGTATGCCAAACAATGTATTTGACAAGTTTGTTTATTACTTGTTACAGAGCTACTTCACTAAAAATATAAAAAAAAGCATTTTTATAAATAAACCTTTACAAAACACATCGCTCTAAAAACCATTGTTTACTAAAGACT
The DNA here is from genome assembly GCF_028288185.1 of Mucilaginibacter sp. GTDB lineage: Bacteria > Bacteroidota > Bacteroidia > Sphingobacteriales > Sphingobacteriaceae > Mucilaginibacter. The sequence goes on from NZ_JAQBOF010000013.1 coordinate 68,360, forward strand.
ATCTATCATGAAAAAAATTCTCTTTTTAGCTATTTGCCTGTTGATTGCGGGTTCGGTAAATGCACAACGCAGATATTACCATTCGCAACGTGGCGGTGATAATCGTAACAGTGATAACGGCGATTTTTACAGCCCAAAGATTGGTTTGGAAATAGGGGCCAATGTTTCTAACCAGATCAGTTCATCAAACTCCAATTACAGTACCGGTAGCCTGGTTGGCCTTAACACAGGTATTACTTTTGATCTGCCTATAATTTACCCGCTATCCTTCGCGCCGGAAGTGCTGTATTCGCAAAAAGGATATGAGGCCACTACTATCGATGGGATATATACCGAACGTACCCATTTTATTGATGTACCATTGCTGGCAAAATTTAAGGTAGGCCCGGCCTTTAACTTTTATATTGGTCCGCAATTATCTTATTTGCTATCAACCACTACTACTTATGATAATGGCTTCATCGTATCAAGAGAGCAATATTACGAAAACAATAATGGCCATAAATCATTTTTAGATGGTGTGTTGGGGATCAGCTTTGATATTAACAGGTCTGTAGACTTGCATGCAAGATATACGCTTGACTTGCAGCAAACCGATTCGCAAGGCAGTACTTATGTGCCTAACTATCGTAACCAGGTTTGGCAGTTTGGTATAGGGTTTAGGCTGAATTAATCTTATTATTATAAAACATAAAAAAGGCTTAGGAGATTTCTTAAGTCTTTTTTAATATACATCATTATGAGTACCTATATCTAATAATAAAATAACTTCGCCGCCGCTATTCGATGTGTCCTTTTCAATAATGAAAATGATTCGACAATCATATACACAAGAACAAGCAAGGTAAGCGGCAAGCTTTCCGCTTAATTTATGAGTTCTTAACATGGGATCGAAAGCATCTTACTGTAGTTTTAACAGTGCTTTGTTAATGGACGTTTTTAGTGCCTGATTCTTACCAGTGAATTTTTTATGCGATTTTTCAAAAGCTTTTGATAACACTAGTTTTCTTTCAAAAGGCATAGGCAATTATAGTGTGTTTAGTTTTTTAATCACATCTTCAGCACTTTGTGGCTGTATTTTACCTGAATGATAATCCTTAAGAGTTTGCTTAGCAGTTTTAGCTATTTGGTTACGACGTGCTTCTATTTGTCGTTTTTGCAATATCTCCAACAACATCTCTCTCGAATTAAAATCAAGCTGCATTATTTCTTCTAAAGTCGAATCTATTGTTACCATATTATTGCTATTGATACACAAAAATACATAATTCATTACAAACAGAAAAGCCGCTTATTAAAGCGGCTCTTCTTATAATTTCTACAGATTAATAATCCGAGTTTCCTTTGTTATTTCCTCTATCGCGATAGCTGCCGCCACCACCACCGTTGCCACGGTCTTTGTTATAGCCACCACCACCGCCATTGCCTCTGTCTTTATTGTAGCCGCCGCCACCACCACTGTTGCCACGGTCTTTGTTATAGCCGCCACCGCCGCCGCTATTACCGCCACGGTATCCGCCGCCGCCATAACCACCGCCACCGCTAGGTCTTTCGCTTCTTTCTTTTTCTTTAGCCTGGCTTACCGCAATTGTTTTGTCCAGGATTTCTTTTTCATTCAAATTGTCAATAGCGTTTTGCGCCTCATCTTCATTTGGCATTTCAACAAAGGCATAACATTTACTACGACCGGTTTCGCGGTCCATAATTACATTGGCAGAGCTTACTTCGCCATAAGGGGCAAAAAGTTCGGTTAGGTCAGCTTCCTGGAATTGATAAGGCAGCTTGGCGATAAAAATTTTCATCTAATAATTAGTTAATGGGTTGAGTTAGTTATAACAATAGTAAGCATTATAAATTATAAAAAGCGCAGCACTCACCATGTCTTTTTAAAAGACAACACAACGATGTTTTTATTGTTTAAACTATTTTATAATTACTGGCAGGAGGGGAGGGGGAAGTTATGATATTAGGCTATTAACCTTTTCAACCAGTTCAGTAAGGTCAAAAGGTTTGTTAATAATGGCATCGCAGCCATAGTCAAAAAGCTCATCATCATGGTTAATATAGGCAGAGAATATAATTACCGGTGTGTCTTTAAACTGCGGATGGCATTTTATTTGCCTGCATAACTCACCGCCATTTATACCTGCCACACGGTAATCTAATATAACCAGGTCCGGAAAAAAATCCTGAAGCATAGGCATAACGTCTTCGCCGTTTGATGTACTTTTTACATCAAACTTTTCATAAGAAAGTGTTTCATGAACAATTTCCAGGATGTCCTGATTGTCGTCTAATATTAAAATACGTTTTGACATGTGTAGTGGTAAATAACTCCGAAAACTTAAAAAGTCGTTTAAGTGTGTAAGCTTAATAAGCGTAGGGTGATATATGGGCTAAAACTAGTCTCGGTTGTTATAAATCAAATATAGTTTATATATTTTATTTTTATATGGTAAACGGTAACAAAATGACAATAATTTTATTAAAAGAGTAATTTATTGCCCTGTAGTGATTACAGGGCACTTTTTTATTAAAATGTTTCGCCCAGATTTAACAAAAAAGCCGAATAATTTTTACTCAATGCATAGTCAATACCAATATTAGTGTCTGATTTCTTGTTGAATTTAATACGCAGGCCTACCCCGGTGGCAGGGTTCCAGTACGTAAACCGCCTTGACGTTTGCTGACTGGCCGAGTTGATATTGGCAAAAGCGACAAAGCCAAACAAACCGTTGTCGGTAATGTCGCACCGGTACTCGGTTTCTAAATAAATTAAACTTTCGCCACGGTAACGGCTCTGTTCAATACCACGGCCCGAGCGTTGATAAGGATCCATACCAATTGATGGCAGGTTAAAATATGGCGTGCCTGATGAAAGCGAGGTCCAGTAATACGTCCAGAAAGCCAGCATGTTTTTTGGTCCGGATTGAGATAGCGACAGATATTTTCTGACATCAACATATAATGATTGCCAGTTATCATTACTGCCCAAAGCAGCAGCACTATACCTATAAATAACATTGCCATACCACCCGGGCAATGGGTTGATGGAGTTGTTACGGGTATCATACAATAAATTAATACTAGGGCCCGATGAAAATGAGTTTTGATTAGCCTTGGTACCAAATTTATAGTTGGTAAACTGGCTCAATGTTTTTTGGGTGCCATCGCTTTCAACACCAATATAGTAGTCTAAATTATAGCCAATACCAGCAAAAAAATAAGATGTTATACGTTTAAGCGCGCTTTGGTAAAAGCGTACATAAACATAATCAACCAAAAATTTATTATCCGATTGCTGCCCGCCACCTAAACCCCAGGTGTATTGCGGATATACCAATACACGGGTATCGCCTTTGATGTTATAGGAATTATCTTTTAACCAAAAGCTTGAACTTATGGGTAATCCATACCGCCCTTTGAAATTAAAATAGGGCGTAAAATTTATGGAGGATAAATAGGTGGTACGTTTATCGCCTAAATAAAAACCGGCTGTAGTTGATGTAATAAGCGCTCTGCCTGCCCCTACCCCATTTGTAGATATAGGCAGGAAAGAAAAATAAATCTTCTTTTTTTCGCTGGCCGATATCGGGCGCGATTTAAAATGAAAAATTGATCCGGCAATATCTATCAAGTCTCTTTTTTCTAGCGTATCAATAGGGCGGTATTTTACAGAACTGCTATCGTTCTGGGCTAATAGCAACACGGGTAAGAGACAAAAATAAACTGCAAGTAAACCTTTTACCATCAAACGATAATGTGCTTAAAGAGTTTTCAATATACTAAAAAAACAGAAGGCCCGTAACAGTAAGTTACAGGCCCTCAACAAAAAAAACAAAAGTTAGTATTTTCTTTTTTGATACACGTACGCATTTGGGTAATGACCATGTCTTTGATAATAAGCTGCTCTATAAGCTGCTAACCTTTTTTTCTCTTTATGTTTGCGTGTTTCGTTACCAATAATGTAACCACCACCTGCACCAACCGCGCCGCCTATTAAGGCACCCCCAACATTATGGCCAATAATACCACCAACTATGGCACCACCTGCTCCTCCAATTATAGCGCCTTTGCCCTGATCGCTTATGCCTTTATGTTCTTGCGCATGTGCAAAATTCCCGGTTGACAATAAAACCGCAGTAAATATACCGGTGTATAATAATAACTTTTTCATGATGTTGTATTTGTAAATAAATTTAGTTGTTTGGTGTAAGTCAAATAGTAAGCCAAAAAGCATATTTGTTAAAATAATTATTGCACTTTCTACATAAAATAAATCTGCTTAATGCGCCGTAGGAGCTATCTGTTTGTAGAAAACAGTTAGAATTGAGTTTTTTCCTCGTAGAGGCTACCTTTAAACAGTTGAGGCAAATATTAGGGTTGCACCTGCGGAGCAATTTATTTTTTTTTAACCTACTACAAACAGATAGCGTCTACGGAGCATACTGTATATTTTAATAGTCATTTAGGTAAATAATTACTAAAATATTACCCGGGTTATACATGCGCTTAATATAGAAAAGCGATCTTTGCCGAATTACGGGGTATCAATCCCTTTTTATTTTTATGACTAAACAACGTTATTTCTTTACTGTACTTATACTAGGTTCGCTTACTGCTTTAGGGCCATTTTCAATTGACATGTATTTGCCCGGTTTCCCGGCTATTGCTAAATCTTTACATACTACTACGGCGCAAGTCTCTATATCCTTATCCAGTTTTTTTGTGGGATTGGCAGCAGGGCAGTTACTGTACGGACCTTTATTAGATAGGTTTGGACGCAAAAAACCATTATATGTTGGTTTGGTATTATACATCATAGCATCGGCAGGTTGTTATTTTGCTACTAGTATTGAAACCTTAATTATACTGCGCTTTATACAGGCTATAGGCGCCTGTGCGGCGGGTGTAGCTTCCATGGCTATGGTGCGCGATATTTTCCCGCTGGAAGAAAATGCTAAGATATTTGCTTTGCTGATATTGATCCTCGGTGCATCGCCTATGATAGCACCTACGGTTGGCGGCTATGTTACCGTGGCATTTGGCTGGCATTTAATATTTGTGATATTAGGAATAATGGCGCTGTTGATATTACTTACCGTAATATTCTTTTTGCCCGAAAGTTATAAGGCCGATCCGTCTTACTCGCTAAAACCCAAGCCTATTATTAACAGTTTTTTACAGGTAATTAAAGAGCCGCAATTTTACACTTACGCCTTTGCAGGTGCTTTTGCTTTTGCCGGCTTGTTTGTATATGTTTCGGCATCGCCGATAGTATTTATGGAGGTTTTTAAAGTAAGCGCAAAAACTTACGGATGGATCTTTGCCACATTGTCTGTAGGTTTTATTGGCTCGAGCCAGGTTAATAACCTGCTGTTAAAAAAGTTTAAAAGCGAGCAGATCATCAGGGTATCGTTAAGCATACAAGTTATTACCGCGTTAGTGTTTTTAATAGGCAGCATATATGGTTGGTTTGGCTTAGGCGGAACTATAGGTATGATATTCGTCCTTTTGTGTTGTGTAGGTATTACCAGTCCCAACGCTTCAGCATTATCATTGGCACCGTTCGAGAAAAACGCCGGCACTGCTTCGGCTTTACTAGGCGCTTTGCAGTTAGGTTTAGGCGCGCTGGCTACTTTTGGAGTGAGTGTATTTAACAGCCAGTCTGCCATTCCAATGGCAGGTATTATGGAATCGACAGCCGTTATTGGCCTGCTGATATTATTAATTGGCGCTTCGCGGATAAAGAATAAGGTGGATGTGAGTAGTACTGCTTCGGCCGGGATGGCGCATTAATGAATCACAGATTAAAAAGATAAGCTGATTAAACGATTATTCGGCGTATTTGCTAAATTAATCTAATCTGTTTAATCTGTGATTCAGACTATTTTACGTCAACACCTCATCAATTACCCCAAACTCTTTAGCTTCGCTGGCTATCATCCAGTGGTCGCGGTCGCATACCTCATGTACTTTCTGGTAATCCTGCCCGCTGTGTTTGGCAATGATGTCGGTCAATTCTTTTTTTACTTTTAGTACCTGGATGGCTGTTATTTCAATATCAGATGCCTGGCCTTGCACTCCGCCTAATGGCTGGTGCAGCATTACCCGCGAATGTGCCAGTGCACTCCGCTTACCCGCCGCCCCGCCGCATAATAATACCGCACCGAAGGATAGCGCCATGCCCGTACAAATAGTCGCCACGTCCGGGCTTATCAGTTGCATGGTATCATAAATGCCAAACCCGGCATACACCTCACCACCCGGCGAGTTGATGTACATGTGGATGTCTTTCTTAGCATCGGTTGATTGCAGGAACAGCAATTGCGCCTGCACAATGTTGGCGATATTAGCTTCAACGGGTGCGCCCATAAATATAATACGGTCCATCATCAGCCTGGAGAATACATCCATTTGCGATACCCGCATTTCGCGTTCCTCGGTAATGTAAGGCGTCATGGCAACGGGAATGCTGCCCCTTTCAATACTCGAAATATAATTATCTACCCGGTCGCTTTGGACATGGCAATGCCCCACCGCAAATTTGCGGAACTCTTTTTTGTCGATATTCATAATGTTTAGTGGTTTATTGTTTACTAAAAAGCAGCCTTATTCTTCGAGCGAAACTGATATACTCTGGCTGTGTAAACAGTGTATGATGAATGATTTCTATTTCTTTTTTTAATTGACGACGGCCAAATTGCTGTATGATACCATAAGTTTTTTGCTGCCATATTACTTTATTGGTAAGGTCGTTATCCAGCATAAGCTTTGCCTCAAATACCAAAGCATCGCCGGTGTTGGCGGTGCCCAATAAATGAGCTTCTATCTGTTTAGTTTCATTCCATGAAGTCGTCATACACCAATGCTTTTTGTTTAATGGTTTCTCTTACTTTTTCCAAACATTTATACTTCTGCACGGTGGCTGATCGGACACCCGAGTAGCCAAATTCATCGGCTATTTCGGCCAAGGATAGCTGATCATAATAAAATCCTTTTAACAACTCCATACACTTTTTGCCTGCGGTTTCTAAAAAGCGCATCAGGCGGCTGTTTGATGGAGTTCCCTGTTCCTCATCAAACGCCACATCAATATTATTCAGCGGGATGTTTTGGTTGCTTTCACGATATCTTTTTATCCATAAATGTTTGGCCGTACCAACCAGGTAAGCGGTATCATTATTTAAGGTTGATGAGGTCGCTAAACTCTTCTCATAATAAATAACCAGCGCATCCTGGAAAACATCTTTAGCTTCATCAAAGCTGCCACCCATGCGGCTGATGTATTTAGCAACCACCGGGAAGGCTTTTTTATACAAAGCAATAAAAAGCTCTTGCCGCTGTGCTGATCTGTTTTGATTATTGATACCGGGCATAATATGTCTTTTTATAGATATGTGCTGATTATGGGGTAAGTATCACCTTATTTTAAAAATTAACCACTGCCAACTAAAACAGCCTACTGCTTAGCCGCTGTTACTTCCGATCCATCAGTACCTTTTGTCGAGAATATTAATTGCTTATCCTGCAAATCCTCTATATAAAACGGAAATTCTCTTGTCTTGCCATCCGCTAAGATCTCTTTGTATTGGATATTGCGGCCATCGATTTTAAAAGTGCCATGCGATAAGACCCAGCCATCCCAATTAATAATGAGACTATCTGTATTGGTAAATTCAATATACGGTTTTTCCAGCTGTAGGGTAGTGGTGCTAACGCTATCACGCGAGTCGGAGTTAGGATGTCGAACCTTTATGTATTTCCATTTACCGTAAAGACTTTCGGGCGATACCGCAGGTTTGCAGGCAGCGAACGATAGAATGATTAATAACGTTGGTAAAAGGAATCTTTTCATATTGAATAATTGATTCCACTAAATTATAAAGTTACCCGCGCTTTTTTTGTCCTTCCTTTAAATTCTTTTCAGCCTGCTTAACTTCATCCTTCTCGCTTAAAGGGAAATCGGTTTTGATTTCCTCGTGGGCCTTGGATGATGTTTTTTTAGTGCCGGAATTAGTAGTTGTTGGTTTCGCGGTTTTCATGAGCTGTTGATTTAATGTTGCAGATTTGAGTAGTCTGCATTAATTAAACTTATGAAAGTGGAAAGTGTTTGAATGAAGATGATTTACTCGATCCAATAATATCAGTAATATAGCGAGAGATCTATACATAAATAGTTTGCTTTGCGCGTGTATAGATTTCTCGCTATTGCTCGAAATGACAGAAAGGCCTATTGCTTACCTGCCTTCTTCAAGCTATCCGCCTTAGCCTTAGCTCTGTCCTTAAAAAAGCCCTTCAAGAAAAAGTTATGTTGCGCAGCTTCCAGATCCTCATTTAACTTGATAGACCCCTGTTGTAAATTCTGTATAGTGCTTTGTATTTGCGCCGCAGCTTTTGGGTCGTTCAATAAAACACCAACGGCGTTATCTGTACGATTAAATTTATCGCTGGCTCTTTTCAGGTTATCTGTAGCATCCGTAGTATTGGCTGCTGCTTGTTTAAGCTGATTGGCGGCTGCTTTTATACTGGCAAATGTTGCGGTATCAGTCAATAATTTATCAGCCAAACCGCCTTTGGTGTTCATCTTACCACTAAACTTTTCTAACTGTGAAGATAACTGTGCAGCATTGGCACTGGCTTTTTCGAAATTGCTCATGGCGTTTCTAAACTGTACACCAACTGTGCTATCGGCCATTAAAGTACCTACGGTACCTTTACCCTGTAATATTTTACGGCTCAGTAATTTAAAGTCGCCGGTTATTGATAGTAAATTTTGATTGTTTTGCTGTAACACCTTTAACATATCATCTGTAGATGTTAGTTTTTCGGTTTGTAAAACATCGCCATCCTGCACAATAGGTGCCTGCGGACTGCCACCATCAATCACTATAATTTTATTACCAATTAACCCGTCAGACCCGATATGGACACCCGCGTTACGATGCACAAATTGCTGGGTGGCTTCATCAATACTCATACGTACATCAACCTGGCCGGGGCCAATAAAATGTATTTTGCTGATACTGCCCACCTTAACGCCCGAGAACCAAACACTGTTACCTGTTTTTAATCCCGATACGTCATCAAATACCGCGCTGATATGTATGCTTTTTGAAAAGCTTTTTGACTGGCTTCCCAACGTGAAAACGCCAACAATAAATACAATTAAGCCGATGGCTAAAAATAGCCCTACTATTATTGCGCGTTTATTTTCTGCTTTATCCATTGTAATTAATGCTGTGTAAATCTATCGTATAAAATTGTAATCAAAAAACGGTTTTACCCGTTCGTCCATCGTATCAAAAACCTCGTCAAAAGTACCCTGGCGTTGAAATTGGCCGTCTAACAGCATGGCTATCCTGTCGCCGGTTTGTTTGGCACAAGTCAAATCATGTGTAATAATGATGGACGATGTTTTATATTTTTGCTGAACTTCGTTGATCAGCTCATTTATCTCAATACAGGTAATAGGGTCAAGGCCGGCTGTAGGTTCATCATACAACATAATCTCGGGGTTCAATATCAATGTACGGGCAATACCAATACGTTTACGCTGCCCCCCCGACAGTTCGGACGGCATTTGATTAATAGTTTGGCTTAAACCCACTGCATCCAGTACGCTTTCAACAGCGTCATTAATTTCCGCTCGTGTTATATCTTTGCGGTTACGCACCAACGGAAACTCCAGATTTTGGCGCACGGTCATACTATCGTACAAGGCACTGTTCTGGAACGAGAAGCCAATACGTATGCGTAATTCCTGCATTTCCCTGTCGGATATTTTATTGATATCCTGACCAAATACCGTAATTACCCCTTTATCAGAATGTAATAAGCCCGAAATAATTTTTATCAATACAGATTTACCAGTACCAGAACGGCCAAGCACCACCAGGTTTTCGCCCTGGTAAAGCTCCAGATCAATACCGCGCAATACATCATAATCATCGAAAGATTTTTCTAATCCTTTAATGGTTATAACCGCGTTATTGTAATCAATTGGTGCCTTTGGCTTATCCATAATTTATAATTAGCGAAACCAGCTGGTTATCTGCACTATAACAATTTCTTCAATAAATATTAAAAACATGGCCGTTACCACCGCGCCGTTAGCCGCTTTACCCACACCCTCTGTACCTTTTGTTGAATTATACCCCTGGTAACTACCCACAATACCTATAGTAAATCCAAACACGATGGATTTAATAAGCGATGATGTGAAATCTGTAAAAGTTAACGGGTCAAACACCTGCTGCATGTAAGTGCTGAAGCTGGTGCCCTCGTTAGTAGCAACGTTTACATAACCGCCCAATATGGCTATAAAACCGGTATAGGTAGCTAAAATGGGTACGGTAAGGGTGGTAGCCAAAACGCGGGTACATACCAAAAATTTAAATGGTTTGGTACCCGATACTTCCATGGCATCAATTTGTTCGGTTACACGCATGGAGCCTAGTTCGGCACCAATGCTTGAACCTACCTTGCCGGCCGCTATAAGCGCTGTTACCAAAGGTGCCAGCGCACGCATTATAGCTATAGATACCAATGATGGTAACCACGATGTCGCACCAAACTGACCCAATGACGGGCGTGACTGCTTGGTAAATATTAAGCCTACTATAAACCCGGTTAATGATATTAAGGTAAATGAGCGCACACCGACCTCATAACATTGCCTCACAATTTCTTTAAACTCGAAAGGTGGCATAAACGCCTCCTTAAAAAACCGGAGAATGAACTTGTGTATATCATAAAGACTTACAAAAAAAGTATTGATCTTGCCTTTGGGCTTTGTGGCCTTTTTTTTAAGTTGAAGAGCAGTGCTGTTTTTAGTATCCATTAATGTGGCAAAGGTATTACTTATGCAAGATATTTCCTGACTATTTTATACAAAAAGTTAATAAACCTGTTTATTGTAGCTAAATATTAATCAAATGATTAATAAGACAAATGTACAGTAGTTTATGTTACGGGAAAGTCAAAAAATGATGAAGCCCTTAAAACCATTGGTGTATTTATTCCTTTTAAAGGATAAGAACAACTGCTATGAACTTGTATCAACAAAAATGGTTGGATATACTACAACATGCTAACCTGCCAGGCTGGGAAATAAAAGCTTTAGATGATGGTATTTATATAGAAATGCCTCACGTAACAGACCTTAAACTGATAAGAGATAACCTGCCCGAAACCCTGGGCACAATGTCATTAGATATTAAAGTGCCCAGATCGCGCCTGAAGTTTCATTTCCATAATGGGTATGAAGACTTCGAGTATATTTTAAACCCTAATGATGACGATTTGAATGAAGGATGACTAACTAGCAATCCCCGCCAACCTCACAACTATCACCTTCTATAACATCAAGTGTGGTTTGTTTATTGGTTGTTGCCCATTCGCTGTATGATTTTTCTAATGTCTGTAAAAAGGTGGGTACTGCCTGTGCGCCTGACACGCCATATTTATTATCCATCACAAAAAACGGAACGCCGCGTACGCCCAATTGCTGTGCCTGTGCAATGTCCTGTTGTACGTTAATGGCAAATTTATTACCCGCTAAAGTATGATGAACTTCGGCTTTGTCTAAGCCAATACTTTCTCCTAGTTCGGCCAGGGTATCATGGTCGGCAATGTTCTTGCCTTTGGTAAAGTAGGCGTTAAACAGGGCTTCTTCGGCTTCATCGCCCAGGCCATTTTGTTTGGCTAAATGTGCAAAACGGTGCGCATCGAAACTGTTAGCTACAATGGCTTTATCAAAATCATAGGTTAAACCAACTTCGGCGGCCATTTCTGTTACCTGGTTGTTTAACTGTTTAGCATGATCTATGGTTATACCTTTTATATCAGCAAGGTACTGGTTAATATTTATTGAAGTATCGGTTACCAGGTTAGGATTAAGCTGGAAGCTTTTCCATTCTATCTCCACATCAGCCTTATGGTCAAACTGATCTAAAGCCTGCTCAAACCTGCGTTTGCCAATGTAGCAAAACGGGCACATAACGTCACTCCAAATTTGTATTTTCATATTGCAAAGTTACCACACCAATATAAGACCAGCGTAAGCGCAAAGTAAAATTGGTGAATGGTATTCGTTGTATCATAGTAAGCGGCCCAGGGCCACATGGACATACCTGGACCACTTGGCACATTATTATTGCTTTGCAAATGAATAACTAATTCCCAAAGTAATAGTGCGCGGCGGCCCGGCATCATACGTATCACCGTATTGATTGCTGGTTACAGTAGTGGCGTATAACTTATTGGTTAAGTTTAACACGTTGAACCAAATACCCGCTCCTTTTATCACATCGCTTTTAAAATCATAACCTAAACGCAGATTGTAAATATTATAACCCGAATAAGTTTTGGTATTGGCCGGGTTGGTAAAATATTGGTCAATATGCTGCCATTCTCCCCCCACCCTAAAACCGGGGAAATAGGTTGGCTTGTAAGTTAACTCAGAGCCCGCGATCCAGGCAGGAGCATTATTCATGCGTTTGCTGTTATAGCTAATACTATAGCTGGTATTGGTAACATAGTTGGTAGCCACCTCGCTGTAATCAACATACGTATGTTTGGCATTGGTGCCGTTAAACCTAAAACTTAAATCGCTAACCGGGGCATAGGTTATTGCATATTCAATACCACGGTGGCGGGTAGCACCCGCGTTTTGGTTTTGAGTGGTATTGTCAGGCTGTAACTGGTTGATGATCTCATTATGGCCCTCCATATCATACAGACTTACTTCTACATACATCTTTTTGTCAAATGCCGATAACCAGCCGCCAACCTCGTAATTATTAAACGTGGCTTGTTTAAGCGGAGTTAATTGCCTTGAACTATACAGATCGCCGGTTTCGGGTGGTTGAAAGCCTACGCTATAGTTGGCGTAAAAGCCTTTGTTCCCACCCAAATAATAAGTTAAACCCAGTTTGGGGGCGATGATGTTAAAATCATTAGTTTCCTGTTGTTTGTATTTGGTGCCGCTTGTTAGGGCGTTGGTAAAGTTATAATGTACATGGTCATAACGCAAGCCCATCACAACGCGCAAAGGCTCAACTGGATTTATTTCATATTGGGTATAAGCGGCGGTATTAAATAGTTTGATGCGATAGTTATCAATATAAGTACCTGTATTGGTAAACGATGTATAATAGTTATCAGCCACATCTTTAGTGATATTTAAAAACTGCGCATAGTAAGAGCTAGGACTATCATCCAAATAAATACCCGCTATTAAACGCGATTTTAAAAAAGTAAAATTGGCCCGATGCTGCGCTAAAAGCCCATAGCTGGTAAATTTTTGGTCGTTAACCTGTCCACTACTGCTTTGGTAAATGCCTGTGCTGCTTCTAACATCAGCAATAAAATAACTGGGTAATTGCGCAGTCGAGTTATCCCTGAAAAATGCGGTAAAAAAGGTGCTGTTCTTGTCGTTCCAGTTATGCTCTACTTTAACACAGGCTCTAAATGCTTCTACTTTACGATAGGTAAAGCGCTGGTTGCTGCCGTAACTTTTATTATAGAAATGCGTGCTATCTAAACTGCCCGGCGTTTGGGTGTTTAAATAGTTATAGGCAGCGGTAGCGGTTAATTTGGTGCGATCATCCATTGCATAAGCTGTTTTAAAGTTGACAGAATATTTATCAAAATCAGAATAATCCTGCCAGCTATTTTTTTGGTGGGCGATGTACCCCCCTGCGTATAAACCAAACTTGCCCGATGTAAAACCACCATCAGCATCAACCCGGCGATAATTATAGTTATCGCCTTGTATAGACAAATTACCGGCATACCCGGCAGGCGGGCCTTGTGTGATAAAGTTAATAGCCCCGCCAATAGCGTTACTGCCATAAAGCGATGACGCCGGGCCTTTAATAACCTCAATATCCTTCACGCCACTCATATTGATCTCATATAACGAGTTATGATTAAAAATGCCGGTAGGGCGTATGGGCACGCCGTCTTCCATATATAAATACAGCGCGTTGTAAGTTATAGGCTGGCGTATAGCCATAGTATGCTGCTCGTTACCTAAGTTAACCATGTAAACGCCTGCAACCTTATTTAATAGCTGGTACAGGGCGGTGGCTTTTGTATCTTTTATTTGGGTCGAATTGATCTTGCTGATAGCAATAGGCGCATCCTGCCTTGCCTGGCCCTCGCGATTGGCCGACACTACTACCGGCTGCAGATCAACGGACGAAGGATCTAATTCGATATTCAGTTTATCAGCATTGCTAAGGTTGATAGTTTTGGTGGTATAACCCATCATCACAACGCTAATTGTTTGTATGCCTGCGGCGATGCTGAATTGGCCGCTTGCATTGGTTTGGGTTAGGCGATGATTCGCCTGATTGATAGATACATTAGCCAGTGGCTCATGCGTGATGGCATCGGTTACGGTGCCGGTTATAGTTTGGCTAAATGCGGTTGTTGCAAATAAGTTCAGCAAAAAATATATATAATATTTTTTCATGTAAGTATATAAGGTGGAAAGTTGCCTTCCGGGTTAAGAAAACAGTGGGTAGCAGGCGCCAATATATAAAAGCACCACATCTATGTTATTTGACGATAGATGAGCAATAAAACCTGTGGAAACTTAACCTATTTGCGGAGGGCGAAATACAGCGCCGGTAAAAGCCAGGTTAGCAGGGCTATGATAAGGCGTTGAAATAGTACGCAGTAAACGCGTGTGGAACTTTATGGTAGTAGATGATAAGAAAAATACTTCCTGGAAAAGATTTTTTTGCGATTGGCGCGAGTCGTTCTTTTCAGATTCCTGCGCGGCTTTTATCTTTTTCATGAAGTAGCAATGGCCATTACAATGCAGCCAGGGCTTATTTATGTTTTCGCAAAGTTTGGTGGCGATATAGTTTTTGTTTAGCTCAAATCCCGCGTAAACAAAGTATCGCGAGAAATTTGTCGAAACCAACGCAACCAATAATAATATGGCGGTAAACCTTTTGAGCATGCTGCCCCAAAGGTAGTTGCTGGGTGGGGGAAAAGCAAGGAGGGTGTGGTTTAAAAATAAAAGAGGGTGTCATGCTGAGCCCCGTCGAAGCATGCGGGCGAGCCTTTATGCTCACCCTTCGAGGGCCGCAGGGTGACACCCCTGTTTTAGCGTGGTTTATTTAACAACTACTCTTTTAAGTGTAGCGTGCAATTTTTGGCCATCAAGATCGGCAACTACTGTGACAGAATCACCATAAAATTTACCAACGTTTGGCACCGGATTGTCGTTTACATCAACCTTAAAAGTAAAATCTTTATCGCTGCTGATCTTGCCATCATAAATAGGCAGCTCGCCTTGTGGTGATAAAACAGAGCCTGTTATTTTTTGGCCATCAACCTTAAAATTATAAGTAAGCGGGAATTCATTACCGTCAGCCATTTTTACACTGCCTTTCCATTTTCCGGTTAAATCAGTAATAGCGGCAGCAAAGCAAATTAGTACGCTGCATAACAATAAGGCAGCAGTCAGGATATTTCTTTTCATGATGTTAATATGTTTTATTGTAAATAATTATTTGTCAGATCTGATTAATTTCAGGTGCATTTTGCGGCCATTAAAATCGCTGTTTATAACGGTCGAGTCGCCATAATATTTGCCGGTATTAGGTATTACATTATCATTTATAGTGATGTTGAATGTAAAATCACTGCCTTTTACTTTGCCTTCGGTTAAAGGTATCTCGCCACGTTCTGATATCACAGAGCCGGATAGCTTCTCGCCATCAACTTTAAAGACGTAGGTAAGCGGCAATTCGTTACCATCGCTCATCTTTAAAACGCCTTTCCATTTGCCGCTTAATTCGGCAATAGCTGCAAAACAAATAAGCACGCTACATAACAACACAATAGTTGCTAAAAATTTTCTTTTCATAATTGGGGTTTATATTCTCCTAAAAGTAAAACTTTTATTTTAATAAATGCAACCGCAATATTTAAGGAGTTTGGTAGTAGTAGATAGGCGCATATACGCCCTCGCTGGTGGTATAGTACCCTTTGCCATCAGCTGTAAAGCCAATAGCTTCGCCCTGTTTTTCCTGTTGATAGTTTGGTTCTTCAGGTTTTCCCAACATGGTTTGCCAAATAGGTTCTTTGCCGTTGCGTTTCCAGTAATAAATTTTTTCGTAGCTCTTTAACAATACTTGTGTGCCGTCTTTTGATATATCACCGGCGGTTATCCATTTAAAGGGTTTAAAACCTTTAAAAAATAATTTGCCGCGACGGGTCATAGTCACCGTATCATTAGCTTTAAAAGCCAGGGGAGTAGTATAAATACTAACCGTATCAGATCTTTTTGATACAATGTAGATCAGTTTTTGTATGGGATCGACCATTAAAGCTTCCGAGTCTTTAGGGCCGTCAGGGTATTTCAAGTGCAGTGGAACAGCGTCTGCTTTTGATGTTACACTATTTATCCATGAAGCCTGCTCTGCCATGCGATAAATGGTGATGTATTTACGGTTGGCTGGATTATCGCCAATATCACCCATGTAAACGTAAGTTTTTTTGCTGTCAGGGCCCGGGCCGACTGCTATATCTTCGCAATCTAAAGCACCGCCTTTAATGGTAGGGTCGCCTGTAAAATCTATGGTGCTTAATAATTTCCCTTCCGGATTTATAGCAAAAAAGCGACTGCTGTCGCCGCTATCATTATGTACATAGTAAACATCCTTGTTAATACCCGATGCGGCAATACCCGATATTTCGTCCATCATCTTATCCTGCAAATGGCCGGTTAAAACAATTTCAGTGCTGATGAATCTATGCCTGGCATAGGCCCCTAAAAACAAAAGGAACACAATAGGCAAAAGGATATTTAATTTCTTAGTGGTACTCATTAAGGTATTAAAACGTGGGCAAATTTACTTAAATTGTATTGTAACAAAAAAAGAGCCCTTTTTTGAGAGCCCTTTTTAATATCTACGCGGTCAATTCCACATCTGGTTTCGAAACATCTGTCAAGGCTACTTTACCCCTTTCTTTTCTTAGTATGCGGTTAAATAATGATATCTCTTTATCAAACAAGAACCTAAAAAACAGTTTGGTCCATGATTTATGGTAGAACAAGGTATCATAATACGCAGGAGCGGTTTTCTTTATCTCGGGCAATTTGTTCCATGGGATAGAAGGGAAATCATGGTGCTCATTATGGAAGCCTACGTTAAAAGCCACCAGGTTTAAGCCACCGTAATAGCTATAAGTTTCTTGCTCAACACTATGGGTTAAGTAATGCTCTTGCACCCAACGTGCGCCCAGTGGGTGTAAACCAACCGAGAATGAGAAACTCAACAATAAAAACGCTAACGAATGCCAGCCCAGAAAATAATAAATAGCGCCTGTAAAAACTACCTGTACTAATAGGTTAGCCACTATCCAGATATCAAATGTTTGGATCTCTCTTAATCTTGATAAACGGAAAACCTGGAAAAGCGGATAAAATAACAACCACAAGGCTTTACCCAAAAATGAATTGTTAATCAGCTTTGCTTCCCATTTATTAGGCAGGTCGGCATCCAGCTCATGAACACCCTGAAAAGAGTGGTGCTTTATATGGTAACGCTCGAACGATATAGAGCTTGGAAAAATTTGCGGCATATTAGCCAACATACCTGCCCAACGGTTAGCCGAACGGTTTTTGAAAAGCAGTTGGTGTGCGCACTCATGTATCATTACAAACAACGCGTGGTCTGCAAAGGCACCTAGTAAATAAGCAGCACCAAATATTAACCACCATGACTGATCACGAAGAAACCAGGCCAAAACTAACTGAAATGCCACCAGGCCAATTATAGCAAATATGGTATTCGGGTTTTTGCCTATAAGATTCCGTAAATTAGGAAACTCCTTTAAAATTTTTTTGGTACGTACACGATGAGGTTCTGAAACCTCCGAATAAACAAAATCCGTTCTTTTAGTCATAAAATTTATAAAAAATCTTTAATTTAAGTTAGATAAGGGGGGATGATTATATAACTCAATTCTTCAAAAATAATTATAAAAATTTAAATATTAGTTATAAAACTGTTATTGTTGTTTATAAACCAATACCTTGAAAGAGTTAGGTAATGCCTTACGTGTACCCGGCTCAAAATTAACTACGCTTAAATAAATTTTATGCGTTTTGCTATCTAAGGCTAATGTTTTTGCGCGGTTTTGAGTAGCTAAGGTTTGTATAACACTATATTTATCGGCAGACTCCTGTTTGATAATGGTAGTTGTTCCGTCACCGTTTGAACAGAATATCAGTTTGGTTTCAGCATCATAAGCAACAGCATCAACCCCTGCACCAATAGGTACGGTTGCCACTACTTTACCGGTAGTAATATCTATTACAACCATGCTGTTGTTTTCGCGCGATACAGAAAATGTGCGTTTGTTTTTTTCATCTAAAGCAATGCCGGTTGGTGCGCCCTTTGGTGCCAGCGGATAATTTTTGATCACCTTTAAAGTTTTGGTATCAATAACGTTAAGGCTGTTTTTATCCTCCAGGTTATTATATATTTTCCCTTTGCCATCGCTCACGGCAAATTCGGGTGCGCCACCTAAGGCAATGGTGCCAACTTGTTTAAGTGTATTTGGATTTACTACTGATGAGTTATTGCTATCGCCATTAAAGGTATAAACCCGGTCTGAGAATGAATCGTACATAATAGCATCCGCGCCTTTAGAATCAAGCGGAACAGATCCAACTGTTTTCAAAGTCTTCAGATCAAATGCAACCACCTGATTTGCACGGCCATCGCTTATAAAACCCAAATTTGCTTTATTATCAATAGCTATACCATGAATACCTTTCAGATTTTCTATTACGCCAACCTGTTTTTCGGTAGCCAGGTCAACAACGTTAACCATTGTACCATGCGATACATATAAACGGTTGTTTACCTTGTCGATAGACAGGTAATCATAGCCACCTTCTCCGGTTAGGGGGATGGTTTTATCTAAAACATAGGTTTGTGCAAAGGTTGCACCACCAATAAGTAATGCGGCAATAGTTAAAAGCGACTTTTTCATTTGATTTTTTTTTGATTGATTAAGTTAACTTGTCATTTCGAGCCTTAGCGAGAAATCTATACATTGTAAAGTTGGCCCATGCCCGTGTACAGATTTCTCCTCGTTTCGTTCGAGATGACATTTTTATTTTTTGATTTAAAGATCGGCTGCAATTCTGTATAAAGTTTGTATTAAATATTTTGATTTTCGGGGTGAGGATTTACATCGCCCTTGCGATATATAATACGCAGCATGCTTGGCAATACAATAAGTAATAAAGGCAGCGCCACCAAAAAGCCCCCAATAACCGCTATAGCTAATGGCTGGTGCAACTGTGCGCCTGCACCAATGCCTAATGCCAAAGGCATTAACGCTATAATAGCGCCTAAGGCTGTCATTAATTTAGGGCGAAGGCGTGTGGAGATAGAATAGATTATGGCTTCATCAACGTTTTTCTCGAGCGCGCTTTCTTTAAATTGTAGGAAGGTAAAAATGGCATTTTCGCCAATAATACCTACTATCATTATCAACCCGGTATAGCTGCCTACATTTAGCGGTGTATTGGTAATAAACAGCGCTAAGAAACTGCCCGAGATGCCTAAAACTGCGATAACTAATATTAAAAGCGCTATCCTGAATTGTTTAAATAAGAAAAGTATTACGCCAAATACCAGTAAGCTTGATGTTATTAATATGATGAGCAATTCTTTAAATGATTGTTGCTGTTCTGCATAAGCACCGCCATATTCAACGTGATAGCCTGGTGGTAGATTAACTTTTTCACTAATGTTTTTTTGGATGGCCGGAATTACGGTGCCCAAATCGCTGTTTTCAAGCCGTGCCGTAATTACCCCCATTGATTGCAGGTCTTGCCTGCTTATCTCCGCCTCCCCGGCTTGTATAGATACATCAGCCAACTGGTTGATAGGTATAAGTTTACCATTACCTAAAAATACATTAAGGTTTTTTATAGCTGATATATTTAGGTAACGGTTACCCGGGTAAACCATACGGATAGGCGACAGTTGTTGCGTTTCATACAAATTGCCGACCACATTGCCATCAAGAGCTGTTTGGGCCTGGAATTGCAAGCTGGCAGGAGTAATGCGGTACTGCGCCAGCTTTGCATAATTAGGCAAAATGCTTACCGAGGGGCCGGCTATAACAATACCGTCAAAAACATCGGCAGTACCTTTAACGGCTGTAACTTGTTCTGCAATTTTTTTAGATAGATCTTGTAAAATGTGCTGGTCATCACCAAAAATTTTTATCTCTATAGGCTGGGTAGAGCTCATCAGATCGCCCAGCATATCGCCAATTACCTGTCCAAAATCAACCCTTAACGCTGGTTGTGTTTTTTCTATCGCGCTGCGTATATCGCTGGTAACTTCTTCGGTAGTTTTTGTACGATCTTTTTTAAGTTGTATCAAATAGTCGCCGGTATTTGGTTCGGTGATAAAAAAGCCCATTTGTGTGCCGGTTCTGCGAGAGTAGGCCGCTACATCCGGCTGTTGGGTAATAAGCTTCTCCACTTCCCTTAACATCCTGTCGGTTTCTGTTAATGATGTTCCCGGAGGCGAGCTATAATCCATCACAATACTGCCTTCGTCCATATCTGGCAAAAAGCCTGTTTGTAATCTTCCGGGAATGAATATAATTACAGCTACCAATACCAGTATAATAATAATACTCATTACCGGCCGCAGGATAAAAAAGGATACCCAGCGCTGCCTTTTTACTTCGTGTGTTTCTTCTTTGACGTTTACAGCTTTTGGCTTATTTCTGGTTAATAATAAATATATAACAGGTAAACCTATCCAGGTTACAAAAAACGAGCAAACCAACGTAATGATCATGGTATTGGTCATTACTTTAAAATAAGCTCCTGCAACCCCGGTCATCAGTAAAAAAGGAACAAAAATTACAATGGTACTTATTGATGATCCCAACATTGCCGGGAACAAATAATCAATAGCTTTCTTTAATAATTTGCGTGTAGGCTCTTCGGGGTGTTCCTCATGTGTGCGGTGTATTTGCTCAACTACTACAATGGCATCATCAATTATAAGACCTATGGCCGCTGCTATAGCGCCCAGGGTCATGATGTTAAAGGTGTATCCAATAATGTATAGCACAAGTAAAGTAAGGCATAGCGTAATCGGGATGGTAATTAAAATGGTGGCACTGGCTTTAAATGAGCGCAAGAAAATTATGGCAACTATTATGGCTAACAGCAAACCTATCCAAACACTATCCGTTACACTTTTAACAGACTGATTTACAAAATCGGCCTGTATATAATAGGGTTTTATGGTTACATCCTTAGGCAGCATTTTTTGTAAGGCGACAACCTTTTGCGCCATATCTGTTGATAGCGAAATTAAATTGGCGTTGGGTTGTTTAATTACTGCAACCAGTACCCCATCATGGCCATTGGCATTAATTTTTGTGTATTCTATACCTTCACTTATTTGTACCGATGCAATGTCTTTAAGCTGGATGACGCGTTTGCTGTCATTACTTATCACCATGTTCTCTAACTGGTCCTTGCCTGTTACAGTAGCATCTGTTACAGTTAGATACAGCATTTTATAATCAGACAAATAACCTTCTGATTTTATAAAATTGGTTTGGCTAAGTGCGGTACTTATTATATCAGGCGTTAAACCCAGCGATGTCATTTTTTCGCGGTTAAGTACCAGCCAGTATTCTTTTGTTTTGCCACCAATTATGCGTATTTCTGATATGCCTGCTACCTGTGATAAAAAGGGTTTTACTGTAAAAGTAGCCAACTGCTTTAACTCTATTGGCGACCGTTCATGGCTCTCTAACGTATAACCACTTACCGGCAAAATAGAGGGATTCATTTTCTCTACCGATATATTAACATCGGGTGGCAGGGTGTTTTGTATTTTACTTATTTGCGCTTCAATCTGTTGTTTGCTTAGGTCTATATCAGCACTCCAATCCATATAGGCAGATATTTCACAACTGCCGCGGCTGGTAGTGCTCCTAACCATTTGCAGGTTGGGTATTTGTTTGATGGCATTCTCTAAAGGTTTGGTAATGGTGATCATCATTTTGTTTACAGGTTGTAACCCTGCATCGGCAATGATCTTTATTTTAGGGAACGTAATTTCGGGGAAAAGCGAAGTTTGCAGTTTGGTATAAGCAAAAGTGCCACCTATTAAAATAAGCGATAGAACCAGCAATAGCGGTTTACGGTAAAAAACAAATATGTTTTCGGCTTTGCTTACCCTTGTTTCTTTTTTTTCAGGTGTCATTTTATAATTTTAACTTTAGCGGTATCTGCTAAACCGTAATTGCCAGTAACAATGATCTTATCTTGCGGTGAGAATTTAGGCGATAGCACTTCTATCTGGTCGCCGCTTTCCATTCCTTTTTTTATGGGGACTTTAACCGCGGTTGTAGCGTTAATTAATTTCATCACCCAAAATTCTGTCTGGGTTTCATTAGCTAATACTGCGGTTTTGGGTAATGATTGCGTGTTTTGTTTTAATAATTTAACTATGCGGGCTTTAGCCACCAAACTTTCGGGGATGGTATTATCCGCATTAACTTTGATAACTACACCTTGTGTTTGCGATGCGGTATCAACCGCGGGCATAAATGAGGCTACATTGCCATTTATCTGGCGCCCATCAGGTAAAGTAAGCTGCACACTCTGGTTGGTCTTTACAACCTGGCGCATCTCGTAAGGTAACTGCATAATAAATACAAAGCTTGACCGATCACTTATTACTGCTAATTGTTCACCATCCTGCACATAATCGCCGGTTTGGTGGTTTAACTGGGTAATATAACCATGGTCTGCAGCCTTAATGCGGTTCACACCCGAAAAATTAAAAGAAGTATCCAAAATATTTATGGTGTTGCCGATGCTTTGCGCCTCTTTGGTTTTAATAGAGAATATTACTGCGCCCTTATTTACATATTGCCCTATTTGTGCTTTTACAGTTTGTAAATAGCCATTGGCATTTGCTTTAATAACACTTCTTTTTTGAAATGTTGATGTGGCATTTAAAGTTGTATAATTTACCATGGTACTATCATTTACGGTGGTTACACTTACCGGCGTTTGTACCTCGGGCGTAGCAGCTACATCTGCAGTGGCTGGGGTGCCTTTGCAGGATGCCAATGCTATTACTATAGCCAATAACAAGCACATTTGCTTAATATTGCTGGTGTTACATTTGGAGTGAGCGGAACACCCTATTTGTTTTATAAGTTCTATATTAAATTTTTTCATGCTATTTGTTCCAGTAATTTAACTGATTAATGAGTTGCAGCCTGCTGATAGTAGTTTGCGTAAGCAGGTTTTTTGCAGTAAGGTAATTGTTTACAGCCAATATCAGGTCGGCAATTTTAAGGTCGCCGGTTTGTAAAAGCTGGGTATCTACTTTTATTAAATTTTCGGTATACTTTATCTGCTCATTTACCTTACTCAATATTTTATCGCTTTCGTTTATCTGCTGGTTTAATTGTGCAATTTGTTGCCGGTATTGTACATCAAAAAAAGTTTTATAGGCCTGTCTTGAATTTTCTTCAAATTCCACACGCCTGTGTTGCAATTTGCGTTGGCCCCCATCATATATGGGTACAATAATGTTAAAGCCAACGCTTGTGCCAAAGTTTTTATCTTCCTGCCCGGTAAAATCCGAACTATAGCCCGCATCGCCAAATACATTTACTTTGGGTTTGTAAGCATAATCAATTAACCGGTGGCTGTTGGTTAATTTTAAACTATCAAGTTTGAATTTTTGATAATATATACTCGTAGTTATGGGTGGGGTGTATGTTTTCTCAATTGATGGTTCGCTCAATTGAGCCATAGCTGTATCTGCTATGCCTGATAAATAGTTGAGTGTGGCATAGTCATTTTTATACTGTAATGTTGCCTGTAACAGTTGCAGCTGTTGCTGTTTTAGGGTAACTAAAAAGGCCAGGTAATCTGTTTGCCTGTATACATTGGCGCGGGTTAATTTTTTTAAAAGTTCTTCTTCTTGATTAAGCAGGTCAATAGTTTCCTGGTTAAACTTTAGTTGTTGCGAGCTGCCGTAAGCGGTAATGTATTGTGTTATGATGGATTTACGCAGATCCTGCTCGGAAATGCGCGTTGCGGCTATTAGCGAATCGCGTTGTAATTGTATAGCCGCATATTGACTGTTTAAATAGCCATGGCCGACTATTGTTTTGCTTACCCCCATTAAAGCATTAAAGGTGTGTACGTTGGTAATGGCACCAGAATAACCATGTCCACCTATAACCGGCGCGTATAAACCGGCGCTTGATGCGTTTACCTGGAAATTATTGCTTGCCTTTAACCGTAAGCTGTCCAGTTTGCTCATGCCAACCTGGTTGCGCATATCATTTAATAGCGGGCTGTTTTTTTTGGCAACATCTAAATAACGATCTAACGAATAAGTTTGCGCCAGCGCAGCCGTATAGGCGGTAATAAATAATATCAGGCTAAGAAACCATTTCATTTTATAATAATTATAATAACTATAGTAATGTTTATGGAGCCAAAATAAAGATATAATTCTGTATTAAATTTGTACACTTAACAACAAGTTGTCCTTCAATGTTTGATATAGGTATAGTAATAGGTATATATTATTTAATAACGTGCTGCATAATCGCTAAACCTATCAGATCTACCAGGAAATGTGTGATGATCAACGGCTTAATATTGCCGTACTTCTTATAATGCAGGCCCATCAATATCCCGATAAGGAAAGCAAAAATATATTCGCGAGGGCTATGATATTTATAATGCAATCCTGCAAAAAGTATAGCCGAAATAATGATTGGGATATACTGATTTTTTAACATTAATGATAAACGGGTAAGGATATAGCCCCTAAAAATTATTTCCTCGGTAACACCGGCTGTTAATGATATAAATACAATAAATAAGGGGCGGCCTTTTACCATCCGGGCAATTTGATGGATGATGTCCTTATTTTCATGAAAGCCTAACCAGGATGGAATTAATGATATAACCGCGGCAACCAACGACAATAAATAAAGCAGGATGGCCCATTTTAAAATAAATTTTGCGCCAAATTGCTTTTCCTTCCAGATCAATAAGGGTTGGTTTTCACATTGCTTTGCATACCACCATAAAAAAAGCACCTCGGTCCAATAAATAAATCGAGAATAAAAAGCCTTATCAGACATATTTAACGGCAAACTGCCGATCAAGAAAGATGCTGCCAATGGAAAAACAATAGCTATAACTATCCCTATTATAAATACTATGTTTGATGGTTTGGTTATGGATTTTTGCTCCTGCACAACGCAATTATTTTTTTTGAAGATAATATTAATTGAGTAAATAAATAAAAACGCACGGCAACAAGTTTAATACAGATTTGTTAAGGATGTTTACAAATTAAACAATAAAACTATGTGGTGGATATACGCTTTACTATCGGCACTCTTCGCGGCGCTTACCGCTGTTTTTGCAAAAATTGGTATCAAAGGAGTTGATACCGACCTGGCTACCGCTATACGTACGGTAGTTGTTATTATACTGGCCTGGGCAATTGTATTTGTAAAAGGCAGTAACAATACCATTGGCAGCCTTACCCGCCAAAACTGGACGTTCCTGATCTTGTCGGGATGCGCTACAGGCTTGTCATGGATATGCTATTTTAAGGCCCTGCAATTGGGCAAAGTATCGCAAGTAGCCCCGGTAGATAAACTGAGCGTGGCACTGGCTATAATTTTAGCAGCAGTTTTTTTAGGCGAATCACTTACATTAAAAACAGGCATTGCAGCAACTTTAATTATAGGTGGCACATTGGTGCTTATTTTTTAAAAATCATAGTATTGTTACATGTAGTTCAGATTTAATTCAACATTGGTCTGCATTTTTATGGCTTAATAGTCGAATTATTTTATGAAATATATTTATACAATTCTGTTTTTATTGATTTCTTTTACAGCGATCAGGGCTCAAAATAATAAAGGGAATGGCAAGATCACCGGTAAAGTCATTGACTCTGTAACCAAACAGCCTGTTGATTACGCCACTATCAGCCTATTTAAAAAAGGAGCTGCAAGCCCTTTTAATGGGTCGGTAACTGATGCGAAAGGAAATTTTACTATCGATAATATTGCCGCAGGCGAGTACAGCATTAGGATTGATTTTATTGGCTACAAAGTGCATAATACTCCGTCAATTATTATCAGCAATACGGCTTCATCCATATCATTAGGTACAATTTTGCTTCCATCGTCTCAAACACAATTGCAAGCAGTAAACGTGGTAGGCAAAGCTCCGATTGTTGAAAATAAAATTGATAAGCTGGTATATAATGCAGCAAATGATCTTACCTCGCAAGGTGGCGTTGCATTAGATGTATTAAAGAAAGTACCGATGGTGACGGTAGATATTGATGGTAATGTTGAGCTGCAGGGCAGCCCAAGCATCCGCTTTCTTATCAATGGTAAGCCATCCAGTATTTTCGGTGCCAGCTTGGCCGATGCGTTGCAATCAATACCCGCCAGCCAGATCAAAAATATTGAAGTTATTACTATCCCCGGCGCTAAATATGATGCAGCGGGAACAGGCGGTATCATTAACATCGTATTAAAAGACAATAAGGTACAAGGCTTTAACGGCAGCGTTAATGCATCTGTAGGTACCCGGTTAGACAACGCATCGCTTAACTTAAACGCCCGCAGTGGGAATGTAGGTGTAAATGCCTTTTTTAGTGGAAACCAGCAATTAAATACGCTGGGAAAAAGCAGTTCGCAACGTACTGCTTATAATAATACCCGCGATACGCTAACCCAGCTACTACAAGATGGTAGCACTGCCTTTAAAAGAAGTGGTTATCAAACCGGTATAAACTTTAATTGGGCCATAACCAAGCATGATGAGGTAACTGCTGCAATAAGTTATGACCAATCTAACAACTTAAATAACGGTTTAACTAATCAAAACCAGGGCACTTATGTGGCTAATAATTTGGTGTCACAATTGCTTAGCCTGCGTAACTCAACCAGTAACTCGCATAACCACGCGGTTGATATGAGTTTAGAATATAAAAAGACATTTAAAAAAGAAGGGCAGGAGCTTAGTATCCAGTACAACTCAAGCCTTGGGCATAACAGCGGCGAGGCTTTGCAGCGACAAGATTATTTAACAGGGGGTAATTTTGCCACCGGTATAAGAAGCAGCAATCCGGGTAAGGAGGGCGAGATCAATATCTCTGCAGACTATACCCACCCAGTAACCGAAGACTTTACTTTAGAGGGCGGCGCTAAAACGGTTATTGAAACTATAAACAGCAATACCTTTACCGATACTTTACTGCATAACGGCAACTATGTAGTAAACCCTAATCAAACTTACGGCTTCAATTATCATCGTAATATTTATGCGGGTTATATGTCTGTATCTGCCGAGTTATTTAGTCACTTTTTGCAGATAAAAACAGGATTAAGATACGAACGTACTATTACAACGGTAGATTTTCCGGGAACTAATATACCGGGTTATAACATTTTTGCGCCTTCATTGGTATTTCTGCACACTATTAGCAAAGGGCAGTCTATTAAGTTGAGCTATAGCTACCGTATTGAGCGCCCGGATTATGGCGACCTGAACCCTTTTTATAATATCAGCGATCCGCATAATATAAGCACCGGTAACCCTAACCTGAAACCCGAAATAGGCCACAATTATGAATTAGGCTACAGCAAAAACTTTGAAAGCGGTGGTAATATATATGCCGCTGCCGTTTATCGTCATAATACGGATGACGCGCAATCTTACACCACTTTTTACCAAGTGTTAAATATTAACGGTACTAATTACACTGATGTGTCTTTAAGCAGGCGTGCCAATATTGGCTCGCAAACACAGGTTGGTATAAATGTTTTTGGCTCGATACCGGTTACTAATAAATTAAATTTGCGCAGTAATATACAGGCCGGCGATCGTAGCAATAGTAACCCCGGCAATCCTACGGTTACAGCATTTGCGTACCGCCTTAACTTAAATGCTACTTATGAGTTTGGTCATGACCTTACCGGTGAGGTTTTTGGAAATTACCAGTCAAGGCAAAAAAACCTGCAAGGCACCAGGCCGGCGTTTGGTTTTTATAACATAGCTGTACGCAAGCAGTTCATGAATAAAAAAGCCAGCCTTGGCTTAACTGCAGCAAATCCTTTTAGCCAGTATGTTACCCAAACCACTACATCATTTGGTACCAACTTTAATCAAAGTACTGTGCGGCAGGTGCCTTACAGGTCGTTTGGTATAAGCCTGAGTTATAAGTTTGGTAAACTTGAATTTAAAAAAGAAAAAGACGATAACGGCAATAATTTGCAACAAGCCATACCCGAAAATTAATAACATTTATATTTAACTTCTACAGTTTACTACAAAAACCACACAAGTTTGCTACAGAATGTTATTATAACTTGTATAAAAAAATAGAAATCATGAGAAAAATGTTTTTGATGGGCATTGCCCTAATTGCAGCAAGCGGCGTAATGGCGCAGGACTTAAAAAGCAAAGATGTACCGCAGGTTGTTAAAACCGCGTTAATGAGTAAATATCCGCAGGCCGCTAAAGTAGCCTGGGAAAAAGAAAAAGGAAATTACGAAGCCAACTGGGGCGGTAAATCAGGCGAGGATAACTCGGTAGTGTTTACTCCCGTAGGTACATTTGTTGAGATTGTAAAGTCCATACCAATTAGTACATTACCGGCCACCATAGCTCCTTATGTTGCCGCACATTACAAAGGCGCAAAAATTAAAGAAGCAGGCAAGGTTACTGATGCCGCCGGAAAAACAATGTACGAAGCTGAAATAAAAGGCGGAGATTTAATATTTGATGAAAAAGGAAATTTCATTAAAAAGGATTAAAATTTAATGCTCCAAATTAACAAGCGAAAACGGATAATGCTGTTTGTAATAGGCGCCCTAGCAATAGGGTTTCTGTTACTTACAGCATTTGTTTTTTTCTTCCCTATTTCTTTTGTAGACCGCGAATTTTCTGAAGAGGTACAAGAGCACCATAATCAGTTTTTAGATATGGTAATGAAGGGTATTAGCTGGGTTGGCTATATGCCTGCCGCGCCGGTTATAGTTGTAGGTACAGCACTAATATTTTATATATTTAAATATAAAAAGGAGGCGTTGTTTGTGGTGTTTACGATGCTATCGGGTGTTATCAGTTCCACCATAAAATTAGTGATCAATCGCCCCCGACCTTCCGAACCTTTGGTAAGGATCATAGTAAAAACTCAACAGCAAAGCTTCCCAAGCGGACATGTGCTTTTTTATGTAATGTTTTTTGGCTTTTTAACCTTGCTGATGTATGAAGTTAAAACTATCCCCAAATACATCAAATTGCCGGTTTCTGTAATAAGCTTGTTGTTTATTTTTAGCATACCCTACTCGCGGGTTTACCTTGGCGCACATTGGTTTACTGATGTAACTGCCGGGTTTTTATTGGGCTTGATATGCTTATATATTTTAAGCGTTTTATATTTGAAACAGCTATTATCTAAAAAATAAAAAGTAACCTTATTCTAAAGCGGTAATTGTGCTTAAATTTGCAGCTTGATAGCTACTGATAAAATAACCCCCTCGCGCACCCCAAAGCAATTGCGTTTAGCAAATGCGGTATTCTTCTTCCTGTCTGGTTTTGGGTATTCATCCTGGGCCTCGCGCATACCAACCATAAAACATCAGTTACATTTAAACGAAGCACAATTAGGCGGCATTTTATTTGCCATGCCGGTAGGTTTATTGCTTACACTGCCATTAACCGGTAAACTGTTAAGCAAGTACAGCAGCAGGCGCATCATGCTTTTCGGCGGATTGTTTTTTAGTGTGGTTTTGGCTTGCATAGGTTTTGCCGCCAATGTATGGCAATTGGTGCTGGTACTATTCTGTTTTGGTGTGTCGCGTAATTTGTTCAATATATCTACCAACGCGCAGGCTGTAGCGGTACAGGCCTTGTATGAGCGGTCTATCATGGCTAATTTTCATGGTATCTGGAGCCTGGCCGGGTTTGCAGGCGCTGCTGTTGGTTATTTTATGGTGTATTATAACATCGGCACCAATTACCATTTATTGGGTGTAAGCATATTACTTGTCGTGTTTTCGCTTTGGTTTATAAAGGGTACCATTTACCAAGCCCCCGTACCGCAGGTTAAGAAAAAGCTGTTTACCCTGCCCGATAAATCATTGCTCAACTTCGCGCTCATTTGTTTTGCCTCCATGGCCTGCGAAAACACCATGTACGATTGGAGTGGTATCTATTTTGAAAAAGTGATCCACGTATCAAAAGCTACCGCCACCGAAGGTTTTGTAGTTTATATGATAGCCATGACCCTGGGCCGCTTTGTCGGCGATGCAGGCGTAAACCGCTTCGGTATAAAAAACCTGCTTAGGTTTAGTGGTATATTTATTTGCAGCGGATTATTATTAGCTGTGTTGATGCCTTACACAATAACAGCTATCATAGGGTTTATATTGGTAGGGTTGGGGGTGTCATGCATAGTGCCTATGGTTTTCCAGATGGCAGGTAAATCAACCACTATGAGCAGTGGTACAGCTTTGGCGGCCATATCGTCCATTGGTTATTTGGGCTTTTTAATTGTACCACCGTTTATTGGCTTTATAGCACAGGTAGCCGGTTTAAGGGTATCATTTGGTTTAATATCCTTGTTAGGCGCGTTGGTTGCTGTACTGGTTTATAAGATTAAGGAAGATAACACCAAGCCTACAAACAATCCCGCCTAAAAAACGTTGAGTTTTATACAAGAAACTTTGTATGAAAGTCGCCGAAAAACATTATAAATTTATTAACAGCAAAACCGGTTACGTAATTTATCATTACACCTTAAAAGGCGACTTAAATGAAACTGACGTAAAAGCAGAACTGGAAAAAGTTAAAGCAGACGTAGCTACCAAAAACGCAATTTTTTTAGATACTATTTATTGGGAAGAGGAGAAGGAGTAAAAAAAATCTTAAAATATAACTTCCCATTTTGGGAACTTTGTGTTATATTTGTGTGATGAGAGTTATTGCAAAAAGCACACTTAGAGAGTTTTGGGAGAAACATTCAGATTGCGAGCAACAACTTAAATCATGGTATCAGGAAGCAAGCAGAGCGAACTGGAGAAATTCTAACGAAATAAAAACAGAATATCCTAGTGCCAGTATCTTACAAGACAATAGAATTGTTTTTAATATAAAGGGTAATAATTATCGACTTATTATTCGAATAAATTTTGCTTACCAAATGATTTGGATTCGTTTTGTAGGTACGCATTCTGAGTATGATAAAATAGACGCAAATAAGATTTAGATATGAAAATTAAGCCAATAAAGACAGAGAATGATTACCAAGATGCGTTGAATAGACTAGAAGTTATATTTGATGCACAACCGGGTAGTGCCCACGGCGACGAACTTGAAGTGTTAGGCGTATTAATTGGTAATTATGAAAACACACAAGCTTCAATTGATTTTCCTGATCCAATTGAAGCTATTAAGTTTAGGATGGAACAACTAAATTATAATCAAAAGGACCTTGCAGATGTTATTGGATTGAAAAGTAGAGTTAGTGAAATATTAAGCAAAAAACGAAAACTAACCATTGACATGATTCGCAAACTTCATGAAGGATTAAGTATTTCTACAGATGTACTTATACAAGAATATTAATTACTAAAATCTGCGTCCCAAAATCACTTTAAATATTGATTTGTCGGTACTATTGGTTAAACCCCAGCCATATCCCGCGTTAAACTCCCAATCGGGGTTGAAACTTAGATCCGTCGCGACAAATATTTGATGTTGTTGATCGGTTGCACTGTAATAATGAAAAAAGGGCCCGGTACTGCCGTAATATTCTAACCCAAGGGCAACTACCTTACTAACATCATAGCTGGCTTTTACATTAGGCGAAAATATAAACCCCTGGTTTGACTCAGGCCCAACAAAACTTTTATCAATTGTGGGATTAAGCGCCACGTACAAACCTCCCCATTTTTTGTCAACAATAGGCCGTACTTCCAATGTAGTGGTATTGGCATCATAAGCCGCTTTTTGAAAGCCAAACTCAAACGATACGCTAACGCCAACCGGCCATTTCCAGGCATCGGGCGCTGCTACACGCGGGCGTATGTGTGAGCCTACATAATTAGTACGTCCATCG
The DNA here is from genome assembly GCF_028288185.1 of Mucilaginibacter sp. Taxonomy (GTDB): domain Bacteria; phylum Bacteroidota; class Bacteroidia; order Sphingobacteriales; family Sphingobacteriaceae; genus Mucilaginibacter. The sequence goes on from NZ_JAQBOF010000013.1 coordinate 100,585, forward strand.
TTTCCAATAGTATTAAATATGTAAAATCCGGTTTCAAACCAGGGTGTCCAGCCATGAGTTATCTCAATGGTTTCGTGGAATACATGGTTGGTGGGTAACACACCACCTTCAATGATTTTACTGCCATCAAAAGTAAAATTGCTATGCAACTCCAGCATGGTACGGCCTTTCTCAACCGTTTCAGATCCGTACACCTGTATTTCGTAATTTCCTTGCGCACTAACTTTTGTAAATCCAAATAGTAGAGCGCCAAGGAGTAATTTTTTAAACATTGTGTTTGTTTTTAGGTTAACTAAACGTACAAATAAATTCTGTATCTATCTTGAAGCAAGGCCACAACTACTAAATTGCAACAACATTGTTATAGATAATTGAAATAAAAACATCAGTTTAGTACTTAAAATAAATATTTAATATGAGCGCGATAGAACCCGTTAAGCAGGATATTAATCATCCGACAGAAATAAAAAAATTTTCCTTTTCACTGCGTCTTTGGCATTGGTTAAATGTTATTGTAATAACCGGGTCGTTGCTAACTGTCTTGATAAATTCAACCCTGTTGGATGACAGATCAAATGGTGCATTTATTAAAAACGAGTTACAAAAGGTGGGGTCGGCGGTTACTGATAAACAAATTCAACCTGTAGCTCATGCCATGAGTGATAACGTATGGGGCATACACGTGTATTTTGGATATGCATTGGTGACATTGCTTGTTTTTAGACTTGTTTTAGAGTTTTTTCAACTGGCAGATCAAAAATTGATACGTGTTATAAAAACCGCGTACCATAATTACTTCATCACCAAAAAACAAAGAGAGCTAGCCCGACACGAGCTGGTAGTTAAAACCATATATGCCGTATTTTATTTAATGCTGATAACTATGGCGGTAACGGGTTTGTTTTTGGCTTTCGAGGACTTTTTTAAGCCCTATAAATCTATACGCAATTCGGTTAAAAACGTGCATGGTTTTACTATGTACCTAATACTGGGCTTTATTGTTATCCATATAGTAGGCGTGCTTTTAGCAGAGCGTAAGGACAGCAAAGGCATTGTATCTGACATGATCAACGGCGGCGGTGAGTAAAATGATTTCGGATTTCGAATTTTTGATTTCGGATTTATTTCTTTGTTTACTTTGTTATTAGATATACTTTATCCAAGGTTTTATCCCGCGTAGCGCTGTTTACAAACTGCGGCAATATCCGCTCTTGCGAGTAGTTTGTAAACGATTGCAAAACGTGATAGGGGATATGGTTAGCTATCAAATGGTTGAGTAAGTATTGGGTAACATAAAAAACAGCGGTCGAATCTGCTTTTTTAAATTGTTCTATAGGTAAATAATCAACCGGCTTATTACATTCAAACTGGAACACATTACTTTCCATCCGCGCAGCGTAAATGTGGTTTTTAACATATTGGGGCTGATTAATATATTTAGCCGCGGCAACCTGCCCGTTATAACCTGCTATAGTTGGATACAGCACCGTTGCCAAATAAAAATTAGCAAATAGCGCCGCGCAGCAGTTAATAAAAAATGCTTTTTTATGCAGATCCTTAACTTGTTTGCTTATTAATGTTATCAGCAGGAAAAATGCCCCGCAGTCAATAATAAAAAACGTAAAGCTGGCCGGTTTTAAAAAGAAGTTGATAACAAATACCAGCAAAGTAAGTAAAGCAATATAGATCCATTGGTTAATGAGCCTGAACTTAGTGCCAAATTTAGATAGTTGCTTATAGCAATAAGGCGCGGTTACTATAGCAAACAGCGGGAACACCGTATTGGCATAAAACGGTAGCTGGAACTTTGATAACGAGAACAATAACAGCAGTATTAAGCCGCCACATAGCGTATAATATTCGGGCAATTGTGTTTTGTAATAGATTTGGCGCAGGCGTTTATAAACCGCGTAATAAAACAACAGGCACCAGGGCGCAAATGCCCATAATAAGGTGTGCAAGTAGAAGAAAATATCGCCGCTTTTTGCTCTGCTGATAGGGCCGTTGTTTACAAAACGGCCAAACTGGCTATCCCATAAAAACCATTTAATGCCCGATACATTATGCCGCTCGAAAACGAACTTTTCGGGATGCATATCAAATTGCAGGTATAGGGCATAAAACTCGGGCAGGGTAAATATCAGCGTCAACAAATACAACCCTATAAATTTTAAGCTGAACAAGCTGGTAAATTTTTTCTTAAAGATAAGCTGACCTAACAAAGCACCATAAATAGCCACGATTACAAATATGCCCTTGGTCATGATAGCGCAGGCAGTAAGCAGGGCAGCCAGCAGCAAGTCCTTTACTGTAAACTTATCCTCTAAATTAGTGATGTGATAAATACTCCCTATTACCAAACCCATCAGGTAAGGCTCGGCGCGCACGTCTGTGTTAGACATGATGACATATTGCGAAGTCATCAAAATCAATACTGCTACAGCCGCCGCCTCCCAATCATAATACTTGCGGGCGAACAGGTAGGTATACCTAGCGCTTATTAAAAAGAAAAGCAAAGCAGGTAACCGGTAGGCCCATACACTTATACCAAACAGCTTAAAGCTCAACATGGCCATCCAAAAAGGGAAATGCGGCTTATCCAACCAGTCCTGATTGTAGGTAAAAAGCTGTAAAATATCGTGTTTATAGATCAGGTTTTTCGCTATAGACGCGTACAGCCCGGGGTCGTCTGTAAAGAATTTAACATTTATGCCCGCTACGTTAACCGCAAATGCCAAAACAAACAGTAATAAATAAATGGGCTTATCTGTATTCTTCATTCATGCAAATAAAGTGTAATAATAGGTTTTTTAGGTGTGTGATGCGGCATAAAAGCACAAAAAAACCCTTGCCTTTTGGGCAAGGGCCAACTCACAACAATTGTTTAACCTTGGGCTATGAAACCCTCAGTCAATTCCTAACTGCAATGCGAATCATTTGTTATAACACCTTATACTCAACTTGGTTTTAACTTTTAGTGGAAAAAAAACCTTTTTATTAGGTGGTGACAATCAAAATTCAAGCTATCTTTATATTGTAAATCAATTTAACCAAAACATGAAAAAAGTATTTCAATTAAAAGCAATTGCAGGGTTTGTAGTTGCCCTTTTAATCTCGACTGTTGCCTGCGCGCAAAAAGGCAAAATGGTTGCAAGCCCACGTGATAGCGTGAGTGGTAAAGTACATGGTGCTAACATCAGCATTAATTACGGGTCGCCATCTGTAAAGGGTCGTAAAATTTATGGGGGCTTACAGCCATACGGTAAAATGTGGAGAGCCGGTGCAAACGAGGCTACTAAATTTACTACCGATAAAGACATTATGGTTGAAGGTAAAAAATTACCTGCAGGCTCATATTCGTTCTTTGTAACGCCCGGCGAAAAAGAGTTTACAATTACATTTAACTCGCAAACCGGCCAATGGGGTATAAAAGGCGGTGGTGCTGCAAATGAAGATCCTGCAAAAGATGTAGTGGTTGCAACTGTTACGCCAAAACCGGTTGATATGACCGAGCGTTTAAAATACGTAATAACATCAAAAGGCTTTGAATTGGTATGGGATACAACTTCTATACCCGTATCTATAAAATAAGCGTACATAAAGTAATTTGCTTAAAATAGCGATGGTTTTATACCCATCGCTATTTTTGTTTGCACTAAGCCTATATTTGTATTGCAAATGCCTATTAAACCAAATAAAATACAAAAGCAATTAATTGCTATCGTGATACTGGCCATAGCGCTTTTTTTGCTCGGCGTGTTCGAGGATCATCCCGCAGCGGTAGAGCGGTATTACTCGCAGGGGGTATATGTTTTTATTTGCCGGGTCATACATCCGGTGCTCAACCTGTTCCCGTTTAGTGTTGGCGATGTTATTTATGTTGCGGTAGTGATCTGGTTAATTTACCTGGCTGGTAAATTAATAGGGCTGCTTTTTAAAAAGCAATTTAAACGTGCCTGTATTTTAACATTGGGCGTGGTTATAGGTATACAAACCGCCATGCTGGTTTTTTATTTGTTTTGGGGATTAAACTATTTCAGGCCATCTGCAGGTAAGCGTTTAAACTTGCGCGATACCAGCTTTACCACTGCCGACTTGCAAGATGTTACCTGCACTATTATTGATAGTACTAATGCCGTCCGTGCGCATATTACGCATGACGATACTTTGCAAACCAACAGCCAGATTTACCAAACCGCGGTAAATGCCATCAGTAAAATATCTGCCGACTCGGTTAGTTTTCGTGCTTATCATCCCCATATAAAACCATCGTTGCTTACGCCGTTGATAAACTATTTAGGTACATCGGGCTATTATAATCCGTTTACTACCGAGGCGCAAATGAATTACCAGATGCCTTATTTTGAACGCCCATTTGTGGCTTGCCATGAAATGTCGCACCAGATAGGGTATGGGCCTGAGGATGAAGCAAATTTCGCGGGCTTCCTGGCGGGTATCGGCTCGCAAGATAGGTTATTGAGATACTCGGCCTATCAGTGTGCTTTAAACGAATGTATGCGTGCCCTGCGCCGCAGGGACACTGTTGCCAATAACGAATTAAAAACACATATAACCAAAGTTGTACGTACCGACCTGCGGGCACAACGGGCCTACTGGATGGCTTATGCCAGCAGGGTAGGTATAATAAGTAGTATCTTTTATGATGATTATTTAAAAGCCAATAATCAGCCGCATGGTATGGAAACCTATAACCAAATGGTATTATTGTTGATGGCCTGGTATACCAGGTGATGCCATTATTTATAAAAGTTTGTTAATTTTAAGCATTATTACCCCTGTAATTAAAACGAATGAAAAAGTACCTGTTAACCTTGTTGGTTTATTTATGCTGTGTACATTCTTATGGGCAAACCATTAGTTTGTTTAACTTAATAAATTTAACCAGTCTTAATAATTTACAAGCAGGCAGTAACCTTACTTCGGGTAAAACATGGTGCCTGCAATATGGCGAACAAGTAAACGGATTTTTAATAGAACATTACCAAACACCAGGCTTTACCAATAAAAAGGAAACTATTATTATCGGCGCCGGTTCTAAAACCTCAAGCGGATCTATATTACATACAGTAAGTTACATTACCCCTAATACGCAGGACGTGATCAATCTGGTAAAGCAAACAAAAATATCCGGCCTAACCATGTTTTTCCAGGGAGCGGATAAGTTGGATAATATATACATTTACGAAAACTTTCTGTACCACATGGTAGTGCGCCTAAGCCTTGATAACAGCAAAGGCGTAATTGATGTTACACAAAAACAGGTATTTGTTGAGTAAGCCTTAAAAAGCGTACGAATAATAATTACTGATGTGCTTCTCCAGCTGGTCCATCAAGGCTTTTTTTAGTTTGCCCTTATAGCATACAATTTTGTTTTGCGGCGTATAGCTAACCTCGCCCAAAACCTCGCCTTGCTTAATTACTTTAAAATTGTTTTGTGTGCCAGGTAAAACAGTTAAGTTATGCTCTTCATTAGCATCCTTCACTAATACGTGGAACTGGCGCTGCGGTATAAAATGTGCTTGCTGTGACATAGTAACCCCCGGTTTTAAGAGATTTATAATTTAGTTTTTTTAGACAGTACTAATATAACAGCTAGCTTAAGGCAATTAGTACATCTCAATGTAATTTCTGCCTTAAAAGTCTGTAGCCAAATATAATAGCCGGCTGTAAAGCCAGTGTTAAGTTATAGTTATAAATACTGTGTTATAATTTGCTGTAATTGGTTGGCCTGTACCACGCCGCTTTGTCGCCATTTGGTTTGCCCCTGTTTAAATATCATTAAGGTAGGGACACTTTGTATTTTATACACATTTGCCGCGGAAGGGTTTTTATCAATATCAATTTTTATAATAGTTATTTTATCACCCATGTTGCTTTTAAGTTGTTGCAAAATTGGGGGCATCATCTGGCATGGGCCGCACCACTCTGCCGAAAAATCAACCAAAACAGGTTTTTCTGATGCGATGATCTCTTGGAAATTTGCCATGATGTTATAATTGTATTTGATGATATAACAATGCAGCTGCAAATGTGTTTGCTAAATTTATCTAACCTTAATTTTACAAAACCAATAATATTAAACAGGTAAATTCGCTCTGCATCTACACCAAAAACTATGATAACCGCATTAGATAAAAGGACAGCATTAGTATTAATTGATCTGCAAAAGGGAGTTGTAACTTATCCTGTAGCACATCCTATAGAAACTATTTTGATGCACGCGGCCAAACTGGTAGCCGCTTTCCGTAAAGCGGGGCAGCCTATAGTTATAGTAAATGTTAATCCAGCAGGCCCGTGGACAAAATCACGTAAAGAGCCTGCATCACCACGCCCTGCGCCGCCAGCCGATTGGGCCGATATTGCGCCCGAAATTAAAACAGAACCCACCGATATTTTCATTACCAAACATACCTGGGGTGCTTTCTTTGAAACTGCCTTAGATGATGAATTGAAAAAGAGAAACGTTACCGGTATTGTGATAGGAGGTGTATCAACCAGTAGAGGAGTTGAGGGTACCGCCCGCCAAGCCAGCGAGCTGGGTTATAACATAACCTTTGCTACTGATGCTATGACCGATATGGTTGCCGATGCTCACGCCAATAGTATAAAATATATTTTCCCGGGGATAGGAGAGGTTGGAGTGACTGATAGTGTTATAGAACAGTTGGCAGTTGCCGGTTAGCAGTTGCCAGTTTTAGATGCTACTGCCAACTGCCTACTTATAACTGCAAACTTTACAAATGCACATCAATTATCTGCGCTTTCTTAGTTGCCAGCAATGCCAGTTCTGTTGCCAAAAAGCAATGCGCCTGCGGCATAGCGGTTTCAGTACGGTTAATTATATCATCAATCAACTGCCCGCCAAATGGAAGCGGATCTTTACTGCAATCAAAGTATTTGATCTCTTTTTGATTAGCCAGGAAAAGATGATCGCCACCGGGGCGACCCGCCAGATCAATAGTTTTGCGTACTTCAATATAACCTTCTGTCCCTAATATGGTCAGGCGGCCATCGCCAAATGTGCTTACACCATTAGGCGTGAACCAATCTAACCTGATATAGCCCATGCCACCATTACCGCGTAGCATAACATCACCAAAATCATATAGCTTTGGATATTGCGGATGATTAACATTACCCATTTGTGATGCAACAACCTCGGCTTTGGTACTGCCGGTAAAAAACAAATACTGATCAAATTGGTGCGAACCGATATCGGTAAGAATAGGGCCGCAATATTTGGTGTCAAAATACCATTCAGGCCTGGTTTCGGGGGTCATTTTATGGGGTGCCAGGTTAACGGTTTGTATAACCTTGCCAATGGCGCCGGCCTTGACCAACTCGCCGGCTCTAACTGTTGCACGGTTTTCAAACCGTTCGCTAAACATAATCGAATAAATGCGCTTAGTTTCTTTTTGTACGCGTTTTACTTCGGCAAACTGTTCCGGCGTAATAACGCCGGGTTTATCAACCAGGTAATCTTTGCCATGTTTCATTACATGTATGCCTAATGGCGCACGATCAATAGGTATACCCGAGCTTAGTACCAGTTGTATGGTTGGGTCTTCTAATATTTCATTCTCGCTTTTGGCTTGTTTTGCTTTTGGGTATTTTTTTGCGAATTGAGCTAACAGATCAGCCTCTTTGATATAATAAGACACCAGTTCGCCGCCACCTTTTTGTACCGCGCCTATCATGCCATAAATATGGCTATGGTTTATGCCGATAACAGAAAATTTGATCCTGGTTTCAACAGGTTTTTCTGGGGTATAAACAACAGGTTCATAGCTTACTTTGGCTGACGCTGCCAACGGGAATGCCGGTAATAAAGCTATACCTGCTGCTACCGCGGCTGTGTCTTTAATAAAATTTCTGCGATTGGATGATCTTGTGTTTTTCATTTCTTTATTATGCGGGCTGCATAGGTTTTTAATTAATTGAAGGTACTAAATTCAACTAACTAAATGCAAACCGGCAGTAATAATAAAACCAGTTAACTTTAAGGCATGAAGAAAACCCCAGACACTTTCAAGCACCGAATCTTTTTAAAAGGCATAGAAGCCTTTTTTACCCGCTTAGTGTTTATTGTTCATTAAAATAGTACCCCTGCCAGTTACTATACCCCCCCCCAAAAAAAAGTTTACCGTCTGTATTGAGTTGAAAATATAAATTTTTTGATACAAATTTATTTCTTTAAAACAATTTAAATATGATTGATATTATCATACCAATTTAATATGTGCTAATGATTTGAGCTATAAAACTCACTGAATAAAAATTAATTGAAGATGAGTACATCACCTAAAAAATCACAAGTTCACCACCCATCATTACCAAAAACACCCACGGGTATTATTGGCCTTGATGAAATTACTGATGGGGGACTACCGAAAGGACGGCCCACATTAATTTGTGGCGAGGCTGGCTGTGGTAAAACATTAATGTCGCTTGAATTTTTAATTCGGGGCGCTACCGAGTTTAATGAACCCGGTGTTTTTATGGCTTTTGAAGAAAAAGCCTCTGAACTGACAATGAACGTTGCTTCATTAGATTTTGACCTGGATAAACTGCAGGCGCAAAAGAAAATAAGGCTTGATTACGTTCATATAGACCGTAGCGAAATAGAAGAAACCGGCGAGTATAACCTGGAAGGATTGTTTATTCGGTTGGGGTATGCAATTGATCATATTAAAGCTAAAAGAGTAGTGTTAGATACATTGGAAAACTTATTTTCGGGTTTAAACAATCAAACTATACTACGTGCCGAACTGCGCCGCTTGTTTCAATGGCTAAAAGAGAAGGGGGTTACAGCTATCATTACCGGCGAGAAAGGCGAGGGCCCGGCGCTAACCCGACAAGGACTGGAAGAGTATGTATCAGACTGTGTGATACTGTTAGACCATAGAGTTATTAACCAGATATCAACCCGGCGGTTAAGGGTTATTAAATATCGTGGATCGATACACGGAACTAACGAATACCCGTTTCTGATTGATGAGGAAGGAATATCTGTATTGCCTATCACCTCTTTAAAATTAGAAAAAGAAGTATCCTCAGGAAGAATATCATCAGGCATACCGGCAATGGATAAGATGCTGGGCGGTCACGGATTTTTTAAAGGCAGCAGCATCCTGGTATCGGGCACGGCAGGTACAGGCAAAACTAGCATAGCCGCCTATTTTGCCAATGAAACCTGTAAACGCGGCGATAAATGTATCTATTTCGCGTTTGAAGAATCTCCTAAACAGATCATCCGTAACATGCATTCTATTGATGTTGATTTGCAAAGACATATTAATAAGGGGCTTTTACAATTTCATGCGTCGCGCCCAACTTTACATGGGTTAGAGATGCACCTGGTGGTCATGTACAAGGTTATTAAAAAGTTTAAGCCCGATGTTGTAGTGCTTGACCCTATAACCAACTTAATTACTGTAGGTTCTGTGAGCGAGGTTAAAGCAATGCTTATACGCCTGATAGATTTTTTACAGGAAGAGCAAATTACAGTAATGTTTACCGCCTTAACTTTAAACAACATTGTTAATGAGCAAACAGACGAAGGGGTTTCATCACTGGTTGATGCCTGGATACTGGTAAGAGATATTGAATTTAACGGCGAGCGTAACCGAGGTATGTATATTATGAAATCGCGCGGTATGAAACATTCTAACCAGGTGCGCGAGTTTATTATTACCGACAAAGGACTGGACCTGGTTGAAGTTTACCTTGGCCCAGAAGGAGTTTTAACCGGATCTGCACGCGAGGCACAGAAATTGCATGAACAAACCGGCGAGGTGCTGCGCGACTTTGCAGTAAGCAGCAAAGATCGCGAATTAACACGTAAGCGCAAGGTGCTGGAAGCTAAAATATCTAACCTGCAAATGGAGTTCGAGTCGGCAGAAGAAGAGTTGAATAAAATGTACCAGCAAGAAGAATTAATAAAACAGGCAGCGCTAAATTCCAGGTTGGAAATTACCAGCCGCAGGCGCGGCGAATACCGGGATGAGAAAGGGAAAATTAATGACTAAAGAAAAAGAAGTTAAAGAATACGAGTTAAGGTTATACATTGCTGGTAAGACGGCAAAGTCTGTAATGGCCCTGGCTAATCTTAAAAAATATTGCGAAGAGCATTTAAAAGGGCAATATAAAATTGAGGTGATAGACCTATTGATACAACCACAACTAGCCGAAGGTGACCAGATATTTGCTATCCCTACGCTAGTGCGTAAAGTGCCAGAACCTATCCGTAAAATTATTGGCGATCTATCAAACGAAGAAAAAGTATTGGTGGGTTTAAACATACGGCCTGCATAAGCAACTTATAATGACAGAGCTACAACAAGTGCCCGAATATGATGCAAATGGAATGTACCAATTACGTTTGTTTGTAACCGGTGCATCGCCAAACTCAACTCGTGCTATATTGAATTTAAAGAATATATGCAACGAGTTTTTAAACGGTAAGCATGAACTGGAAATCATTGATGTACATCAGCAGCCTTTGCTGGTACAGCAAGAACAAATAGTTGCCCTGCCTATGCTGATTAAAAAAGGCCCCGGTGCAGAGCGCCGGCTAATAGGAGACATGTCTGACAGAGAAAAGGTACTAAGGGGGTTAGGCTTAAGTTAATTTTTGGAATGGAACGCGCTAAACTTACATATGATGAACTACTGAACGAAGCTGATGAACTTCGGTACCAGTTAGAAGAGGCTACCGATACCATTGAAGCCATACGCACCGGTCAGGTTGACGCTTTAATTGTCCAAGGCGATAGCGGGCACCAGTTATATACCCTTAAAACTGCCGACCAAACTTACCGAATGTTCATTGAAAAAATGAACGAAGGTGCGGTTACCCTTAATAAAGAGGGGTTGATATTGTACAGTAATTCGCGCTTTGCCGAGATGTTGAACATGCCATTGGAAAAGGTGATAGGGTTATCATTTAACATTTTTATCCTGCCAGATCATAAAGTAAAGTTTGATGCTTTAATTAAGGCTGCCTGGCAGGCTGAATGTAAGGAAGAAGTTGATTTGCTAAGCAAAAATAATGGGCCCGTACATTGCCTTTTATCGTGCAATACGCTTGAGTTGGACGAAGGCACGGCGTTAAGTTTGATACTGACTGATTTGACCATCCAAAAAGATACCGAGAAACAGTTAAAATTAAGAAATGAACAACTGGCAGAGGCCCAGAGCGCTACAGAAAAACTAAATGATGAGCTGGAAGATACGGTGCGCGACAGGACTGTGGACCTGGTTATTAGCCGCGAACACTTTAAGTTGCTGGCCAATAATATCCCCCAAATGACATGGACGAACCAGCCGGATGGGCAGGTGGATTTTTATAACTCACAATGGTACAACTATACCGGGCTTGATTTACACGCTATAAATAACAGCTGGCAGTTAGTTACACATCCGGATGATCTGATGTTAACAAACGAAAAGTTTGACCATGCACTGCAAACAGGCGAGGTGTTTGAAGTAGAAAACCGTTATAAAAGAGCCGATGGTACTTACCGGTGGCATTTAAATAGGGCAGTACCTCTGCGGGATGAGGCAGGAAAAATACTCTTTTGGGTTGGAACCGCTACTGATATTGAAGACCAGAAAAAAGAGATAGAAAAGAAAGATGAGTTTATTGGCATTGCCAGCCATGAGCTAAAAACACCGTTAACCAGTTTAAAAGGTTACCTGCAGCTCATCGGTCTTAAAAAGGAAAGCTTGCCCAATGGCGTTAAACAATACCTGGATAAATCAATAGGCTCATTAAATAAATTACAACGCCTGGTAAACGATTTGCTTGATGTAAGTAAGATACAAGCCGGCCGGCTTGAATATGCAATGCATCCCGTTAATTTAACCGAACTGGTAAGGGGATGTACAGAAAACGTCCGTCATGTTTATCCAGGCTACAATTTTGAAAACCATGCGGAAGCCGGACTTGTTGTTAATGGTAATGAAGAGCGTTTAGAGCAAGTACTCATGAATTTAATTAACAATGCGGTTAAGTACTCGCCGGTTAATAAAAACATAGTTATTGATGCCGCAAAGCACAACGACCATATCCGGGTTTCTGTAGCCGATAACGGTATAGGCCTATCAGCCGGGCAAAAAGGAAAAATATTTGAACGCTTTTACCGTGTTGAAGATAAGAAGTACATGTCCAGCGGCTTGGGTATGGGGCTTTATATATCGCAAGAGATCATCAAAAATCATCACGGCCTGATCGGCGTAGACAGCGAATTAGGTAAGGGTTCTACGTTTTATTTTGATTTGCCGGCGATATAGCAAAGCTTTTGGCTGCGCTCGCAATTTGACAGAAAACTTGTAAACAAAAGAGGCGATGCTATTAGCATCGCCTCTTTTGTTTTATGAATAACTTCTTATTGATTCTTAAAAATAGCGGCAAACTTAGTTTCGTAGCTTTTTCTTTCCGCATCTAATTTGTTATATAGCTCGGTTTGATGATTGTTCCTGGCTTCATCAGACATGGCGTATATTAACTGAATGCCCATCTGCACATCGTGCGGGTTAAACGCGCCAGAGTTATTATTTAGCTGTACATAGCAATAATCCAATTGGTCGGTTATGTAATTATTAATACTAGTTACGTATTTGGTAGCTAACGCGATATCATGCAACTGGTAAGCAGTTTGCGCCACATAAAACTTGCTGCCGGTAACGCGCATATCAACATTCAGATCAGGCATTACTTCATCATATTTATGCAGTACGTTTCGCGCCAGGTCTTCATGGCCCTGGTGTATCAGGTTTTGTATCAGGTCAAGGAAGGTTGATATCAATACAGGGTAAAACATAGTTGTCGACTCATGATCCAGGTATTTGGCAGTTTTGTACTGGCCAAATTTAAACTTGGTCATCATATTATTGTACATTACCATGGTATTAACCTTAGCAGACGGATCTTTATAAGCGGTATCAGCTTTAAGCGGCATTAAATGATATACAAATCCTTCTTTATACAAGTAAGGCTGCATACCTATTAAGTTTTCATTGCCTACTGTAATAGCAAAGCATATAGGTCTTTTCCAGTTATTATGGGCCAATATATCCAGCATAGCCAGGTTATCCTTCATAATGTAGTTAGAAGTGTATTTCCACTTCATGGTATCTGTTAAACGGCTCCTCATGCTATCAGGCACCACATTATACTTAGCTATATCTGCCGGGTTAATGGTTATCTTAAAGTTTTTAGTAGGCAGATAATTAGCAGTTTCACCGCTTGGGTAGGTTGTCATCACACGCTGATCGTCTGTTGATATAAAATCAAAAATGTCTTTCACTTCCGTGTAACCCGGTATTTTGGCATCGCGGTAATACAATACATCGCGTATGCCGTCTTTGTATTTATCAAACGGCATAGTTATAGGTAATGCATCCGCTTCGTTCATTTTACGCTGCATCTGGTGTATGTACCAATCGCCGGTAAATAAACTTAGGTTAACCAAACGCACATCGGGGCGTATATTTTCAACCTCCTGGGCATACCATACGCAGTAGGTGTCATTATCGCCATAAGTAAACAAAATAGCATTTGGCGGGCACGACATCAGGTAATCGTAAGCCATATCATGCGCTACCATTTTGGTCGAGCGGTCATGCGCTTTCCACTCTTCTGCAGCTAATACTGTCGGTACGGCCAATAAGCAAATTAAAGTAGCTACGTAAGCGGCGGTTTTAGCATTTATAGCTTTTCTTAGCAGCTCGGCCAGCGCAATTACGCCCAGGCCTATCCATATAGCAAAGGCGTAAAACGAACCTACATAAGAGTAATCTCTTTCGCGGGGTTGTACCGATGGTTGATTAACGTAAATTATAATAGCCATCCCGGTAAAGAACCATAATAAAGCCACAATAAGCGCATCGCGTTTTTTACGCTGAAAGTGGTACCACATACCTATTAAACCTAATATTAGCGGTAACGCAAATAACGGTGTATAAGTAAGGCCATGTGTTACAGATTTTGGTAAATGTTTGGTACCATCTAATATACCGGTGGTCCAGTCGCCATCAACATAACCTTTAATTCCGCCTGTTTGCTGCTGGCCGTCCATATCATTTACACGGCCTACAAAATTCCACATAAAGTACCTTACGTACATTTGGTAGGTTTGCCAGCTAAAAAAGAATTTTAAGTTATCGGCAAAATTAGGCACATCAGTCTCGCCCAAACGCAGCCAGTCCCTGTAAAACTGTGGATCTTGTCCCTCTGTACTATACATACGCGGGAAAATGGTGGTATGATCATACACATAATTTTGCTTTTTGCCCGATATCTCGTACTTAGTCGCACCCTTACGATACATATTGGCACCATCAGTCTGGTCGGTAACTTTAGCATCAAAATAAGGGCCTGAAATTAACGGGGTTTCGCCATACTGTATACGGTTTAAGTAGCCGTTTAAAGTAAACGCGTTATCCGGGTGCGAGTTATCCAGGTTGGTGTTTGCGGTTGCGCGGATAGGGATATAAACAAACGCGCTATAGCCAAAATATATAAACGCCACGCATAAAAAAGCCAGGTTTAAAACAGATTTGGCATTGCGTATGCTGTAAACTATACCGCCAACCAATATACCGATCAGTAATAAGAAAAAGAAGATAGAACCCGTGCCGAAACCAAGGCCCAGGGTGTTTACAAAAAATAAATCGAAATAGGCTGATAATTGGATAGTCCATTGCCTTATACCAAATTGTACTAAACCCAGTATAACTATGCTCACCAAAAATGCAAGCAAGGCACTTTTAACCGTGATAGTTTTTGTCCTGCGGAAGTAGTAAACCAATGATAATGCCGGTATGGTTAGCAAGTTAAGTAAGTGGATCCCTATTGATAAACCAATTATATAAGCTATAAATATTAACCACTTATCGGCACCCGGCTCATCAGCATGGGCATCCCATTTAAGTATGGCCCAAAACACAACCGATGTACATAAGGCTGATAGCGCAAACACAATAGTCTCGACAGCCGAGAACCAGAAAGTATCAGTATAAGTAAAAGCTAAAGCGCCTACTAAGCCTGCGCCCATAATTAAGGTGATGCGGGTAGTATCATTCTCGTTATCCGTAGCCGGAACCAGTTTTTTAGCCAAAGCGGTAATGGTCCAGAACAAAAACATAATGGTTGCACCACTTGCAATTGCCGACCCCATATTAGTAAAATAAGGCACCTTGGTATTATCGCCTAATGATAACAGCGAAAATGCTTTGCCCAGCATGGCAAACAAAGGATAACCCGGTTGGTGCGCTACTTGTAAACGAAACGCGCACGAAATAAATTCGCCACAATCCCAAAAGCTTACAGAAGGTTCTAAGGTTAAAATATAGGTCGCAGACGCTATAACAAAGCACAGCCAGCCTAGCAGGTTATTGATCTTTTTGTATTGCATGGATATAAGTATAGTTTATTCGATTTAGTAAATATCAGGTTTTTATGAAATAAAATTCATAGTAAGCCCAATCATTAACATCTTTTAACATCTAAAAGATGTTTTGCCGCAAAGATGATAAAATTACTTTAACAGTTAAACCTATAAAAATGCTTTGTTAAAACTTTAATGGGCGGCAATTACTCACCCCGCCTACGCTTCGCTGGACGACCCTCTCTTCGCTGCGCGGAAATAGGGTAATTAAAAAATAAAAGATAAGGTAAAAATCAAACAACCCTCTTTACCGCTTGCGGAAGAGAGGGTGATCGAGCGAAGCAACGATCGGGTGAGTAAACGCCATCCTACTCCCCCTCAATCTTCGAATGTTTTCTCGTATCTTTCATAGTCACATAAATAACAAGCGATACCAAAATACAACCCGTTACATACCAATAAAACCATTCCTGATGACCGGCACTTTTAAAGGATAGCGCCAATGGCTCGGCAGTACCACCAAATATGGATACTGCCACACCATACGGAAACCCCACCCCCAATGCACGGATATTTGCTGGGAACAGCTCTGCCTTAACAACCGCATTTATAGATGTATAACCGCTTACAATAATAAGCGCACACATAATCAGGGCGAAGGCTACCCAAATATCTTTTGTTTGCCCCAGCGCCGTTAAAATGGGTACAGTGGCTAATGATCCGCAGATACCGAAACCAATCAGCAATGGCTTGCGCCCAATTTTATCAGACAGCAAACCAAACACCGGCTGTAGCAGCATAAATATTATTAAGGTGAGGGTTGATATCAACGTAGCACTGGCTTTAGAGAAGCCCGAGGTTATCACCAAAAACTTTTGCATATAAGTGGTGAACGTATAGAAAGCCACCGTACCCCCTAGGGTTAAGCCAAATACAGTTAATACTGCTTTAGGGTGCTCGGCCAATGCCTTTAGTGTTCCGCGGGCTGAGCGGGCCTTATCGTCTTTTTCAATAATTACCGATTCCTGTAAGCTGCGGCGCAAATACATCACCGTTACCGCCAATACCGACCCAATAGCAAACGGAATGCGCCATCCCCAGGCATGTAACTGGTCTTCGTTTAAAAAGGCGCGTTGCAACAATACCAGCACGCCTAAAGCTATCAACTGCCCGGCAATTAACGTTACGTATTGGAAGCTCGAATAAAATCCGCGATGCTTTTTGGTAGCCATTTCGCTTAAATAAGTGGCGCTGGTGCCGTATTCGCCGCCAACGCTTAGGCCTTGTATTATGCGGGCCAGCAATAATATAATGGGCGCTGCTACTCCTATTTGTTTATATCCCGGCGTTACAGCAATTAATAACGACCCAATGCTCATCAATAATACTGATAAAGTAAGTGCCTTTTTACGGCCGCTCCTGTCGGCGTAAGTCCCCATTACCCAGCCACCTATTGGCCGCATTAAAAAACCAATAGCAAATATGCCCGAGGTATTTAACAACTGTACTAACTCGCTACTCTTAGGAAAAAACGCCGCCGAAAAGTAAAGCGAAAAGGCTGTATAAACATACCAGTCGTACCACTCCACCAAATTACCTAATGAGCCGCCGATGATGGATTTGATGCGATGGGCGGTGGTTATGGGCGGGATTGTTTTGTTTGGCATAATGTTTATAAATATAAAATTATCTCCCTACATTAGTTAATGCTTTTCACCGAAGACTTTTTACACTACATCTGGAAGTTCCGTTTATTTGAACGAAGTAATCTACAAACTACAACCGGTGAAGTAATTGAGATCCTTTCTGCCGGGATGCACAATACAGATTCGGGCCCCGACTTTGGTAATGCGAGGATAAAAATCGGCGACACCCTATGGGCAGGAAATGTAGAACTGCACCTATCCTCATCCGATTGGAAAAAGCATAATCATACTACAGACAACGCTTACAATAATGTGATCCTGCATGTAGTTTACCGCGATGACGAGCCGGTAATATTACCCAATGGCCGCCCAATACCAACCCTCGAACTAAAAGACCGCATACCCGCCGACCTGTTTAACCGTTATCATAACCTGGTGTACGGCACGCAAACCATAATCCCCTGCGAAGCAAGCATTGGCAAACTGGATGATTTTACTTTAAAAACCTGGTTCACCCGGATCTTGATAGAACGACTGGAAAAAAAATCGGAAGCCGTTATTAAAGCGCTTGACGTTAACCGTGGGGATTGGGAAGAAACATTTTACCAGTTTTTAGCTGCCAACTTTGGGTTTAAAACTAATGCCGTTCCGTTTGAGTTGCTGGCGAAATCGCTGCCGCAAAACATCCTCGCGAAGCATAAAAGCAACCCGCTGCAAATAGAAGCATTGATATTTGGTCAGGCCGGATTTTTAAGCGGCGACCTGCAAGATGAATATCCGCAGAAATTAAAAACAGAGTACGCGTTTTTGAGAAAGAAATTTAGCCTTACGCCTGTTGATAACCATTTATGGAAATTTATGCGGATGCGGCCTTTAAATTTCCCAACTGTAAGACTGGCACAATTTGCCGCATTGGTAGTTAACTCAAACCATCTATTCTCTAAAGCACTGGATATAAAAGATGTAAAGAGCTTGCAAAAGCTATTTACTGATATTAAAGTTAATGCCTATTGGGACGATCATTATCAGTTTGACAAGCCATCAAAACCGGTATCAAAAAATATGGGGCAAACATCAGCCGATCTGTTGTTGTTAAATACATTGGCTTTATTTTTGTTTAGTTATGGTAAGCACAATCAGCAGGAATATTATATTAATCGCAGCTTAAAATTATTGGAAAGTTTGCCCGGCGAGAAAAATAATATCATTGCCGATTTTGATAGCCTGGGCGTAAAAGCAAATTCGGCGTTCGAATCGCAGGCATTATTGGAATGAAAAAACTATTATAGTAATTATAAGAAATGCCTGCAATGCAGCCTAGGAAATAAGATACTAAGA
>NZ_JAQBOF010000017.1 GCF_028288185.1 Mucilaginibacter sp.
TAAGATCTTCAGGTGCCTATATCGGCGGTGTCTACCTCTTCCCATTCCGAACAGAGAAGTCAAGCCCGCCAGAGCCGATGGTACTGCGGTAAAACGTGGGAGAGTAGGTCGGTGCCCAATTTTATAAAGCCTTCATTCGTAAGAGTGAAGGCTTTTTTGCGTTATAGAAGTTTTGAATATGGCCGATATATTTGTATTATTATACCGGTAAACCAAACCTGGATCATGCACCTGTTTAAAATATTATCAATTCTGCTGTTACTGAATTGTACAACAATGGTAAATGCGCAGGAAATACCCTGGCGAAAAGACAAACCTCTAACCTGGAAAGACTTTCAAGGTGTGCCTGATGCTAATAGCAGCTATGCCGCTGTAACCAACAGCCGTATAAAATACAATTATAGATACGAGCTAAAAGACAGTGTTTATAAGATTACCTTTAAATTGGAAAATGTGTTTTATACACAGACCTCCTGGAGTAAAAAGGACCAGCGAAATAAAGATCTGCTGCATCATGAACAATTACATTTTGATATTAATGAGCTTTTTACCCGCAGGCTTTCTGTGGCGCTTAACTCTTCTACTTATACCAATAATTTTAGGGAAGAAATACACTTTATTTACCAACGATTGATGGACGAAGAGCGCGACTTTCAAACCAAATATGATAACCAGAGTATCCACTCGGGAGATTCGGGATCGCAAGTCGTTTGGGAGCAATATATCCATAAACTATTGATGGAATTACCGCCCAATTATTAAAATGGTCAATACTATAGATAATCTTAATACTATTGTTGCCTCTATTACTTTAATACCCCTTTATCCAATTCCTTATCATCATTATGTGCTATCTTTTTAACATATAGTTCATCAACCAAAATAATAAGGATAGCCAGCAGCGGAACGGCCAGTATAATGCCTAACGCGCCTGATACTGTGCCCATAATTAGCTGACTTATCAATGTGAGTGCCGGCGGCAGGTTGATCATTTTCTTCTGTATCAGCGGGGTAACAATATTGGCTACTATGGTTTGAGATGCTATATAAATTAAGGCAACCATTATAGCTATGTTTGTGCCCATGGTTAGCGCCAGCAATACGCCGGGTATCATGGCTATTAATGAGCCTATATTGGGTACCAGTTCTAACAACCCGGTTATCAGTGCCAATATTAATGCTACGGGTACACCTATTATAGACAGCGCTACGCCAATTAATATAGTAATCAATAGCATAGAAAATAGCATTCCCTTTAACCAACCTTTAAGCGCAAGGCTTATACGGTTCATGATATGTTTACCTAATTCTTTCTTACTGTGCGGCACCAGTATCAAAATACCATCTTTATATAGTGATGGGTTAGCTGTGAAAAATATCCCCAGGAATAAAATAATATAAATATCGCCCAATACTCCAAACGTGGTACTAAAAAAGCCCTGAACAGTAGTCATTAACTTTTGCGAATTATTGCCCGAAACGCTTTCTAACACTTTTTGACCTATCGAAGTTTGTGAGAGCTTGGCTTTGGCTGTATTGAGGGTATGAGGCAGCGTATTACTTAACTCGGCTACTTGCTGCTGTATTTTAGTACCCATAAACCAAAACAAAGCACTTAATAATATGATTGATCCGATGATAGAGATGGCCATGGCCGCCTTACGTTTTAGCTTGGTTCTACGCTGTATAGTATCGCCCAAACCATGGAAGTATACGGCTATTAATACACCGGCAAGTACCGTCAATAATATATCAAACGCTACTCTAATTATTAATATGGTTACTACCAATAAGGCTACTATGCCTACGGTTTGCCATACTTTGTTAATATAGCTAAGTTCTTTTTTTTCTGCCGATTGGTTTTTGTCTGTGGCCATATTGTTCAGTGTATCATCAATACGGGCAAATTGGGTAATTGTTTTAAATTAACGATAGAGCAACAAAAATATCAAACTAAGTAAATATTATAGGTAAAGAATTTTAAAGAAAAGCAGCATGCGGTAAACCGTTATTAAAATCACAAAAGAAACTCCCACAACCGTAGCTGATGTAATTGACGAAATTAATCGAGCTTTGTAAAATCGCCGTGCGGATATAGCAAAATAAGCAGCAATAACCAACATGCTTATGACACCTATTACCGTGTCAAAAATCGGAGAATAATTTACCACCTCGCTTGATGCTGCATTAAAATTTATTATATAATAATAAGGAATATTGAATAAATAGTCGTGCAAAAAAAACCAGCATAGAATAAATGATACGAAATGCGTAGCAAAAACCAAATGTTCAACAACAAGTCGCTTATACGAAATAAACAATAGCCAGCAAATAAAAGCATACATGGGAATAAATACAAAAATATAAACCTTTGAGGCAGCATGCATTTTTTCCTCAAATATATAACTGTAATTATCCAGACTAATGCCCAAAAGTGCTATTTTTTGCTGAACGATGTGTGCTGTGTTAAACCAGGTAAATGGAGTAAAATGCGTATAATTGTACAAATGCAAACTATATACATTACCCATTACCAATAAAAAAAACAGCAGGTTAATTACCAGGAAAAAAGGCACTGGTTTCATATGTCTCGTCCTGCGCCCCTCTACATAATCCAATGATAACTGCCCTGGTTTAGTAAATAAAAGTTTTAGCGTACTAAAAAATTTATTGTCAAAATGTACCAAACCTTCAAATGTTTCTTCGAGAAAATGTTTAAAAGAAAGTTGTTTCTTGTCGAAGCGCTTTTCGCCGCAATAAGTGCAAAAATTTTCTTCTAAGGTGTGGCCACAGTTTGTACAGGTCATGAGTATTATCCTATACCCAAATATAATCTAAAATAAATATAATACAATACTGAGTGATAGGCCGGTACCAGCCAAGTCCAGAACACTTAAAAAAGCTTATATAATACCCAATGATCTGTTTCATAGATCTTTTGCAGGGTTGAGTAATTATTACCGGTTTGATACATAACCGGGCCATAACGGCTGTTTAATATGGTATAGCCGGCCAGTAAATTTTTTGTGTTTGCAATTAATATATAGCCATCGTACTGCCGAGGGCTTTCAATGGCGCTCAAAAAGTTTTCCTGGTAAGGCAGAGTAAGGTCGGCAATGTTATTGGTAAAAGCTACAATTGGATAAGCTACCGCATCATCGATCAATATTTTTGAACCATTGGGCAGGCCGTTTATGTAGTTTGCCATATCGCGGTTCTCGTCCTGCTGTTCATCAACCTCCCGGTTTTTTAAAATGGTGATAAAGTTTTTTTCATCATCAATTAATGAGTTAGATAAAAAATAATACCCGGTGTATAATTGCACTAATATAATTACACCTAATACAGATTTAAAAAGGATGACTCTTTTAACAGGCTGCGCTTTTATTATTAAACATAATATGGCCAGGATAAGGAATATCAGGTAATATTGATGCAATAAAAATACCTGATCGTATTTTATATGCAAAAACTCTACAAACGCAAATGGGGTTAGCAGCGTTAAAATTTGATATGGATTGCGCCTGAAAAGTGCGATTGCAAATAATATCAACGGGCAAAACATAATCATGCGTGCTGATATTAATAAGGATATCTCAGGATTTTTAAAGTCAGGATTTAGCGCAACTCTTTCGTATGAAAACCTTTCGGCCAAAACGGTCCAGGTAGCGTATGGGCTATTTAAAAAATAATCGGCATCATTGGCATTGGTAAGATTAAGCATTTTATAGAGCATGATGGATGTTATTGGCAGAATAAACAAAATAACATACAACGCGAATGTTTTATTGATGAGTTTACGGCGTAACGATGGGCTGTTAAAACTTAAAGTCATCCTAAATATAGATTCCTTTTCGGCCAGGTTTAATGATTGTAAGGCTATTGAAAATATAAGCGGAATGAAAAATAGGGTTAACCAAATAAACTTATAATCGCAAAATAAAAGCAATACCAGGCATATACTGGCAATTGAAATATGGAAGGTGGTATTGGAGGTATAAAACTTAAATATGTTTAAGAAAAACAGGTAAAAGAATATCAATGCCATATACATTGATTTGCCAGAACACGCTGTATACAATATCCCTGGATGAAATAAGAACAGGATGATTAGCAGCAGCAGATAAAAATCATCATCGGTTTTTTTGACCAATGTGCTGGCCATTAAGTAAAAAAGCGCTGCTGTCCCTAGGGCCGATGCTATTACCGGAGCTAATAACGAATTTATTGTCGTAAAGGCAAACGTTGCAAAAAATGGAAGCGCAGGGGCCGTTAAACCAATTACTTTTAGCTTATAACCCAGCCCCTCAAATATTATTCTAACCTTTTCAATATAAAAAAGCGTTTCCTGGTTAAAATATCCCAGACTGTTTAAATAAATACCGCATACCAAATAGTACATAGCTATTACCAAAGTAATAATTAACAGTGTTTGGCTGCGGCTTAGCTTTATTTTAAACTTGAGGTTCATTACTCAGGGACGGCTTGGTTATTAACTTTACTTAATCCATGAGTAGTTTTTTCCCAATAAAAAGGTTTAACTATAAGCTGGTAAAGGCCTTTATAAGCCGCCCATGAGTGTAATAGCCAGTATACCGGGTTTGCTATGGCAAATAATATTAACTCGTAATAGCGGCGCTTAAAAACAGCCATCATATTTATATATATCATTAATATATTACCTACCATTAGGTTTATGATGGACATGAATAAAACCCAATCCGGGAAAAACGATCGTATGGATGTTAAATCAAACATCAGGTAACATATAAATATCGCCAGCAAAAGTGGGTAAACTAAAAAGGTAACGGGCGTTGCGCCGATAAAGAAGTTAAACCCTAAAAACCCTTTCCAGCCAACTTTTTTCCAAAGCTTTACCGGGTTACGCATGTGTACCAGGTGGGTTTGCATATAGCCTTTTATCCAACGCGAGCGCTGGCGCACCCAGTTAAACATTTCGTTATTAGCCTCTTCGTAAGTGGTAGAGTTGATGATGGCCACTTTATAGCCTTTGGCATAGGCACGTACACCTAAATCGGCATCTTCAGTTACATTAAACGGATCCCAGCCCCCCAACTCGATCAAAAACTCAAATTTAAAATGATTACTTGTACCACCTAAGGGGATAGGAATATCAAACGTATCCAAACCCGGCAGCATATAATCAAACCAATAAGAGTACTCGAGCGTAAACATACGGGTAAGGAAATTCTCGCCCCGGTTAAAGTAGTTTAACGCGCATTGTATACACACATAGTTAACCGGTAGTTTATTAAACAGAGTGACTACTTTTTTAAGCTGATCGGTGTCGGGAACATCCTCAGCATCGTAAATAGTTAAAAAAGTGCCTCTTGAAAAATGCAGTCCGTAGTTACAAGCCTTAGGCTTGGTTTTAGGCATATGGAACGGTACAACAATAACCTCGAAAACGGCGGGGAAATCTAAATTTCTAACCGCGTTAAGCGTTTTGTCGTCATCCTCTTCTATCAGTAATTTAATATCCAGCTTTTCGCGTGGATAATCTAAACTCTGTAGGTTCCAGATTAGCTTTTTTATCAGTTTGTCTTCTTTGTATACGGGTAAGTGTATGGTATAAATGGGCAATTCATCGTCATCAACCTGGCGCACTTCTTCGCGCGTAACGGCCTGGTGCAGCTCAAACCGCGAGCCTACCAGTGCCAGGAACAGTTTAAATATGATGGATACCAGGAAGAAAGAGCTTAGTACTACATTAATAATGATAGACGTATTTACAAAGCTCAACATCATACCTATTACCACCGCCGCAAATAGCCCGAAGGTAAAAATAAGTTGTGGCGTAGTAAAAGTGGTTAATGCAGAGCTATCCGGGTCGCGATTAAGTAATTCAAAAACTGCTGATTTTACATATTTCTGTCCCAATAAAACATGACTTAACCAAGTAATATCCAGATCAGATGCCAGGATAATCTCGGGCTCCATATCATACGTAAACTTAATATAGTCAATAAAAAGCTCATCGTCGGGGTTAGCCATTAACGTAACTATTTTATTGTTTTCTACACGTAATGGCAGGGCCAGATGCGCATCGGCAAATTTTAGTTCGGTTTTGGCTAATACATCAAGGTCATAATCCTCCTCGCGTATTTGCTTAAAAACGTAGCCTGCATTGTTTAATGACCGTTCATAATTTTTACGGCTCAGGTAACCAAAATTTAATAATATTTTGATGTATGATAAGCCCGATCGCCTTGAAAAATCGTCAATCTTCTCTTGATCGGCCTGTGTTATAAAGCCGTCTTGTATCAAAAGTTCAGGGATTGACATGCTCATTATATTTTAAATAAAATGTTAAACAGTTTAAAATTTGATGTAATAATCTCTCTTTAAATATTGATCAGCTCAATACATAAATTACTGTTGTGCAACAAATTACTCGCTAAATATATCTGTTGATTTTTGAACTTTGGCGCGTATGTACAAAAATGATAACAATATCAATACCAGCATACCTAGTAAAATGTACAGGTTATAACTCTCCCAGAAACGGGTAAGCACGCTCTTGGTATCAATATACTCCAGGTTCTCGCTTGATTTACTAATGTTAAACAAATACTTGTTGTT
The DNA here is from genome assembly GCF_028288185.1 of Mucilaginibacter sp. Classification (GTDB taxonomy): domain Bacteria; phylum Bacteroidota; class Bacteroidia; order Sphingobacteriales; family Sphingobacteriaceae; genus Mucilaginibacter. The sequence continues at coordinate 6,604 of NZ_JAQBOF010000017.1, forward strand.
ATTCACATCAGATATAGCCACGTTACTTGACAGGGTAGACAGTTGCTCTGTAATTGATCGTGAGGCTGCTGTAAACGCGTTAGCCAGGTTTTTGCCGGTTGCTGTAAGTACCAGTACGGCGTTATTGCTTCGCCCATAAAAGATCTGCGCCAGGCCGTTTGAAACTGAATCGGATAGCGAATACACTACCTTATTATTCTCGTTGTTATATAGCCTGAATTTGTGATTAAACTTAATAGGTGCATCAGGGAAATCATCCATCAACGGGTCATCATGTGATAACAATGCGATGATGTTGTTTTTCTTTAACTCGTTTTTATCAATACCGTCAGAGTATTCAAACTCAGGGAAGTTGTTTGCGTTGATGTTATTGTTTAGCTCGTAAATAATCTCGCCCATTGCCGCTGATGCATACGGAGCATATTTTTTGGTTACTACAATGCGGGTTGTACCGGCGTTAAATGCTTCCGGATATTGGTAGAAACTCAAATCGCTGGTGATGAACGGGTTTTTTGATTCGAGGTATGATTTATCTACGTCAACCTCGGCAAAGAAACCGTTAAAGCTGGCAGAACAGTTACCACCGCTTGAGTAAAATCTAAATTCAGTCTCCAGCGTATTATATTTATGGTGTTGATAACGGTTAATAGTTACTGATGTATTTAGCTTGCCAGACGCGTCTAATTTCTCAGAGCTGATTAACATGCCGTTAAGGTATATGTTTAAGTAACCACGGTCGCCTTGTGCAAGGCTGCTATAGTTGGCTATAACCCGTATCTCTACCTCTTTTGGTGTAAAGCTAAAATCAGAGTTTTTAAAGTTGTAAACGCTTTTTAAGTTACCAATACCCGACATGAAGTTGGTAGTACCACCAATTTGCCTGAATGATAATTTAGAGCGGTTTTCGTCAATAGTTTTAAAGAATTTGTTCTCGGCTTTATCTATCAACAAATAATCGCCGAAGGTTGAATTAAGGATGTTAATATTACCTAAAGCGGTAATGGTTTTTTCGTAACCTGCGTCATCGCCGCCGGTTATAAATAATATTTCAGATGGTACAACCTCTTCTGTTAATGATTTAATGGTGAGCAATTTGCCTTTTACATTTACCAAACGGGTAAGTGTATCAATACTTTTTACGGCTGCTTTATTTAAATAAAACATACCTTCGTTTTGTTGCGGCGTAACCTTTAGCATAGTGCGCTTATCTGGATTAAGGCTTAATAAGTTACCTACCAGTATATAATTTTTTACGCTATCAGGTACTAAACCTTCCTGGTAAACGGCAATGTTTTTAACATCGGCTTTCTTTAACCTTGAATAGGCCCATGCCACTGCTTTTAAATCATGCAATGTTGGATTTTTAGGGTAAACAATAGCTTTCATGGTTTCGAAGCAATTGCTAATGTTTACGTTATTAAAAAAGTTAATATTACTTTTTACTAATGACAGGTAAGAGTAGCTTTTTACCTTCATCCACATGGCCGGGTTATCCAGGTCCTTACATTTATCATCGGTTACGGTACATAAAGTTTTAACCTGTATTTTCAGGAATTTATCGGCCGACAGATCCATGCGGGTCAGGTTTAATGATACCTGTATAACAGAGTCTTGCGATAATCGGCTGCTATATGCAGGCCTGTCATTAATAATAACGTTTATGTAAGACAGGTTTCTTATTAAAGCTTGCGATGGTTGTATAAACAGCACTACCTTACTTCCTTCCAACTCAATACTTGGGTCTACTTTCAGGTAATACGCACTACTGCCACTCATGCCAATAATAGCATCATCGTCATGCCCCAAAGCATGGAATGATATTATTTTTTGCGCAAACGTTGCGCTGCTTAATAAAAAGAAAAGAGCCAGTGAGGTAAAAAATTTGTTCATTGGTGCAGTATTAGTTTATTACGTAAAATTCTATTCTAAAATAATTGCCATTGTCATCACTTCTGTAAAACAGCTCGCCGCCCATTTCCTGGGTAATTAATTTGGCTATTGATAGGCCCAAACCAAGGCGGCTTTCCTGGCTGGTACTTGCTTCGTTTAACGTTTTTAGTTTATTAAACATCATGTCCAGTTCGTCCTGGCCTATGGCTATACCTTCGTCAATAATTTCGAAAACAAATTTTTGGCGCTGTAAGCTGGTAACAACACGAATGTTGTTATTAGTTTGCGAAAACTTAATAGTGTTTGATAGCAAATTCTGGAATATTTGCCCTGCGAATACTTTATCCAGCTTAACATTTAAGGGCAGTTTTAAAATGTTATCAACCAGGTGGATGTTTTTCATCTGGGCGGTTTCCATCAGGCCTCTAAAAATGCGCCTAACTTCAATATTGATATCAAATATCTCCATATTGAATTTCATTTCGGGCGACTCTATTTCTTTTACATCCATCAGCTTATTTAGCATGTACTGCATTTTTTCGGCTGATTCTGTAATGTAATCTGAAAATTCTTTCTGGTCGGCGCTTAAACGATAATCTTCCTCCTTTATCATATTATTACTCATGATGATAGAACCGATAAGGTTTTTAAGATCATGGCCGGCAATATTGATAAAGCTGTTTTTTTGCTCATCCATTTTTAGCAGGCGATCATATTGCATATCAATAATGGTATTCTTCTCAACTATATCGCGGTTTTGACTTTTTAGTTGCTCGTTTGATTTTTCGATTAACAATTGCGATCGTACCTCGCGCTCAATTACTTTAAAGCGGGCAATTGGTATAAGGCATGATATAGATGCAACAATAAAGAAGAATTGGCCGCCGTTACTTACAAACAAGTCTACAGGATAATCGCTTAACGCGTTAAAAAATATAGTAAGTAATATTAGCGCTATAAGCGATTGAATGATAGAATGTACCGGCTCCCAAAATACCTGTATGTTAAAAAACAATATAATAGCCGAGTATACCAGGAAATAAACATTTAATTGCTGTATATTAACAAGATTACATAATACTGCCGAGGTGCACGAAAGTGCAAAGAAAGTAATGTGTAATAATATACGATAGTTGTAGTTTTTGCTTTTAAAGAAGGTATATGCGATATATATTAAAATATCGGTTATAAGGCGTACAATTAAAAACTGCACCCAAATACCCGGATTGTATATTACATCAATAATCGTGATCAAAGGATATAAAAAAAGTATCGTCCAGATAATATTATTAGTCTGATACCATGCTTTTTTTAAAACTTCTTTTGAAAATTCTTCTTTAGTAATTTGAACAAACATTATTTGTTTTTAAAAATATATAAAGATTGGATCTGTATGTTAATAAACTTATAATTAAATAAGTGAAAAAAGTAATTATAAAAAATAATTGTGTAAACCGAATAGCCTGTATGGTGTTTGTAACACTGCTCATAATTGTGCAGGCTATAATAGCAAAAAGCAATCCAATAGTTTCGCCAGAACGTTTACTTGCATTTAAACGGGCTAAAAGTTTAGATAATGGGGTAAGTATTTCATGGTTAGACCAAACCTGGGCTAAAGACATATTTAAAGACAACGAGCCCACAAAAACTGATTTTGAACTGTTAAAAACACTGGGGTTTAAGAGCATAAGGCTACCTGTAGCATTTGTTTTTTTTGAGTCTAAGAATATCCCGATAGAAAATGTCCTCGTACACATTGACGAAGTTATAAAACTATGCCGTGTATACGGACTAAAGCTAATAATAGATTATCACTATGGCCAGATAAATGATAGTAATTATTTAACCGAGACCCCAAAAATTATCAATACGTGGCTGATTTTAACTAAAAGGTATAAAAATGAGAGCGCCGATAACTTGTTTTTTGAGTTATACAACGAGCCCCCTCACATGAACCCCGTTATATGGAAAGATGCAGCCTATAATATAGCAGCGGCCATACGCAAAGTTGATAAAAAACGCACGCTAATTGTAGGTGCCTCTAACTTTAACAGCATCTACGAATTAAGCCGGACAGAGCGCCTGGCAGATGAGAATATTATTTACACCGTGCATTTTTATGAGCCATTTTTATTTACCCACCAGGGCGCCGATTGGGTGGGCGATCAGGTAGCAACAACCGGGGTAACATTTCCTTATAATGCGGAGAATTTTCCCGCTATTAATCCCAAGACAAAAGGCACCTGGGGCGAAACTAATTATTATCAATATCGTACTGATGGTAATGTGCAATCATTAACTGATAAATTACTAATAATTAAAAAATGGGCCACCAAATATGATGTGCCTCTTATTTGCGGCGAATATGGCGCATATAGTAAGTATGGCGACTTGGATAGCAGGTGCCGGTATATAAAAGCCATCCGTCAAACGTTAAAAAAGCTAAATATCCCAGGTATATTGTGGGATTATAGCGGGTCGTTTTCTATTTTTAGCGGTGCGCCATCTATACAAAACTTACCTGATTGTATGAAGGACGCTATAGGATATACCGGCAAAAATTAATTATTGAATATTTAAATCATTACCTTTGTAAATTAAACGATTACTATGATATTTTTTGAAGAAAAAAGGAAAGAAGTAATGGCGCATATTGAAAAATTCATGCTCGAAAAGATGCAGGAATATTTAAAGCCCATTGATACGATCTGGCAGCCATCTGATTTTTTACCTGATTCGACAAAAGATAGTTTTCTTAGCGAGGTTAGAGATATGCGCGAAACAGCCAAAGGCCTGTCATACGATTTGATGGCTGTTTTAATTGGTGATACCATTACCGAAGAGGCTTTGCCTACTTATGAATCATGGTTGACCATGGTTGAAGGAGTATCAAAAAATGAAGAGGGGGGGTGGATGAAATGGACCCGCCAATGGACCGCCGAAGAAAACCGTCATGGCGACTTGTTGAATAAATACTTGTACTTATCCGGCCGTGTTAATATGCGTGCTATGGAGGTATCAACCCAATATTTAATTGCCGATGGATTTGATATCGGTACCGGTCATGACCCCTATCGTAACTTTATCTATACGTCTTTCCAGGAATTGGCAACCAACGTATCGCACCGCAGGGTAGCATCGCAGGCCAAAAAAGATGGCGATAACCAGCTATCAAAAATATGTGGTGTTATTGCAGCTGATGAAATGCGCCACGCAAAAGCCTACAAATATTTTATAGAAAAGATTTTTGAAGTTGACCCTAACGAAGCTATGCTGGCTTTTGAAGATATGATGCGCAAAAAAATTGTAATGCCGGCACACTTCTTACGCGAAGTAGGTTTAAAAATTGGTCAAACCTTTGGTCACTTTACTGATGCCGCGCAACGCCTGGGTATTTATACCGCGGTTGATTACGTAGATATTTTGAAAGAATTAATTACCGACTGGCATATTGAAAGCATAGGAGAACTAAGCGAAAGCGGCGAGAAAGCCCGCGACTATATCGTTGCCTTGCCTAACCGCCTGTTGCGTATTGCCGAGCGAATGAAAAACCCAACGCTTGATTATAAATTTAGCTGGATAGCAGGATAAAGCCCCACTCAACCCTCCCCGACAGGGAGGGCTTTAAAAAATCGTTTAATTAAAGTCTCTCCTATCGGGGGGGATTTAGAGGGGCTTATCCCTCTGTAACCAAGTCAACGCCTCGTATATCATCTGTTAAATCTTCAAACAAGCTGTTTAAGATAGATTCTATAGTAAGGGAGTTTACATCGTCCACATAATGCTCATTGCGGGTTATCCAAAGTTCGCGGCCCTTTATTTCTAAATGAAATAATGCGCCCTCATATATTTCCGGTTGTAATATTTCAACCGCATCACCAACTTTCTCAATTGTAAAACTGATATCTTCCTGTCGTTGTTGTTTAAACAACGGGTTAAGCTTTTGCCGTAAATGCGCCAGCAAATCGTCTGGGTTAATGCGTGTATGCAGGGTTATAACTTTCATATATAAAGTACACCCAAAGGTTAATATTGTTTAGTTTTTGTTAAGCCCTCGCCATCCGCTCCAATGCGTCAATAAACGTTGGCGAGTCATTCAAACTCTCTACCAATTGCACATGCTCACCGCCTAGCGCGCGGAACTCACCGCCGTATTCTTCGGTAACTTCGTAAACGGTTTCCAGGCAATCGGCAACAAAGGCAGGGCAAAACACCAATAGGCGCTTTTTACCTTCGTGAGCTAATTGCTCAACTACCTTACTGGTATAAGGCTGTACCCATGGGTCATTACCTAAGCGTGATTGGAAGCAAACGGTATACTTTTCTTTAGGCAGGCCCATTTTTTCGGCAATCAGTCGTGCCGTATCATATGATTGTGCCGAGTAGCAAAGTTTATTGGTATCATTCAATGTATCGCAGCAGCCGTCAACCTGCAGGCAATAGCTGTGGGTATGATCGCATTTTTTTATCTGGCGCTGGGGTAAACCGTGAAAGCTGAATAATATATGATCGTAAGTGTCAGGCTGATATTTTTGAGCGTTGTTGGCAAAAGTTTGTATCATCAAATCATCATCATGAAATGAATTAACAAAAGATATATTAGGTATAGTTTGCCAGGTTTTAACCAGCTCCATCACCTTTTCCTGCACCGACCCGGTACTGGCCGAAGCATATTGTGGGAACATCGGGATGACTTTAATATCGCTCACCAAATGGACTTTTAAACGCTCCAAAGCCGAGTCGATAGACGGGCTTTGATAACGCATAGCCAGCTCTACCTGGTACTCATCGCCTAAGCGTTGTTGTAATGCCTGATGCTGTAATTTACTGTAATGCAATAAAGGCGAGCCGGTTTCTTTATCCCATATCGCCTGGTATAATTTGGCTGATTTTGGTGCGCGGAACGGTACAATAATGCCCTGCACCAAAACGGTGCGTAATACCGGGTTAATATCAATAACCCGCCCGTCCATTAAAAACTCGTTTAAATATTTGCGTACATCAGCGGTACTTGGGCTATCAGGGGTACCCAGGTTAACAAGCAAAATTCCTTTTTTAGACATTAGCGCAAAAATAACAAAAAACAGGCGAACCAACTACGGGACGAATTTTATGACGAGAAAATTATTAAATACTAAGTTATGCATGTTATGTCGCCAAATAGTGATGTCCGTCATTATTTGAGATGTCTACCCTCATTCCAGGTAGTGTATATATTGAAGAGCTTTGTTATTATGTTAGGAGAATTGGACGGATTGCAAATTGAGGACCTGTTGATGAGTCTTCCGGTAGGTCGCATTGGTTGCCACGCCGACGGAGTTACATATATCATCCCCATAAACTATGTTTACGAGAATGATACGATATATGCCCATTCAAAAAAAGGAATGAAAATAGATATGATGCGCAAAAACCCGAACGTATGTTTCCAGGTGGATGCCATTAATGATCTGTTAAATTGGGAGAGTGTAATAGCGTGGGGAAGGTTTGAGGAAATATTCGATATGCACGAAAAAACTTTCATTATGAAAAAAATCATTAACAGGGTAATGCCATTGTTGAAAGGTGATGCGGCACACCCATCACACGGATTTACTGCTAACGCTTTTGATGTTGGCGAGGGTGTAGAGTTGATTTTGTATAAAATTAGCCTGGATAAAAAGACCGGGAGATTTGAAAGAGTTTAATTAACCAAAGCTGTGAGTGATAAATAGCTTAAAACTGCTCTAATGCAGCCTTCACCTCTTCCATCAACCACATAGGTGTTGATGTAGCGCCTGCTATACCAACCGTATCGCCGGGCTCGAACATGGATTGCTGCAACTCGCTGCTTGATGATATAAAGAAAGTATTTGGATTATGCTTGCGACAAACCTCGTACAATACTTTACCGTTTGATGATTTTACACCGGATACAAATACCACTTTATCAAAGCTTTTGGCAAATACCGGCAGGTCCTTATCGCGGTTTGATACCTGTCGGCAAATGGTGTCATTAGCATTCAGGTCATAACCACGCGCGTTCAGTTCGTCCTTAACCTCGTAAAACTTCTCCATGCTTTTGGTGGTCTGGCTATAGAGTGTAATATTTTGAGGTAACTCTACATTATCCAGCTCGGCAATATCCTGGAAAACCAGTGCTTCATTATTCGTTTGGCCTTGCAGGCCAACAACCTCGGCGTGACCATGCTTGCCAAATATTAATATTTTTTCTTTTTGGTCAAATGATGTTTTAATGCGGTTTTGCAATTTCAACACTACCGGGCATGAGGCATCTATCAGGGTGATGTTATTCTCTAAAGCGGTACGATAAGTATCCGGGGCCTCGCCGTGGGCGCGGATAAGCACTTTTTCGTTATGCAGGCTCTTAAATTCTTCATGATCAATAATGCGTAACCCAAGCGATTTTAGGCGGGCAACCTCTTCGTCATTATGCACAATATCGCCCAGGCAATATAAATAACCATCTGCGGCTAATATATCTTCGGCCATATCAATAGCGTAGATAACCCCAAAGCAAAAGCCCGAGTCTTTATCTATAGTAACCTTTAATTGATATGATCCCATTGCGCTACAAATTTACTATTTTTTGTCTGAATCACTGATTAAATTGATTTGTGATTAAGATGATTGTTTATATACATTTTGATCTCATAAATCATCATAATTAGTTTAATCTGTGATCCTCTATTGCAGGGCAGCAAAAAATATAAATTGACTAACCAATAATGCCGGCCCAACTATGCTTTGTTTTTTAAAATGCATTTGCTCAAATAAAAACAACAGCACCAAACTTATGATAAACCAGCACCCATAATTTTGAATAGGGGCGGGGCCAGCCGCCCAATGCCAGTAATCTAAACGCATGGCTACCGGCTCAATTAACATATCCAGTAAACCTAATGCTAAAGCTCCAACCGGTACCCTTATCCAAATAGATTTAAGACGTATTTGCTGTAATGAAACACCAACGGTATAGATCAACAAAAACCAGTTTATTCCCATTATTAGCGGGATGTCATCAATACTCAATCCTAACGTTTTACCATAAGTATAATTGCCAAATAGCTGGCCGGTATATACACCTGCCCACTCAACTGCAAAGCCAACTATAAATATCAGCAGAAAGAAAAGCATGATCTTGGCACCAAACCTTTCATGATTAAAAAGCAATATGATAGCCATTAACAATAAATGATAAGGTACCAATAGCAAAAATAATGGCCTTAAACCAGCAATGGATAACCCTATCAACCCAACTAAATGAAATATAATAACCAGCCTTACAGAAGTAGTAGTGAGTCTACTTTTTATAGGATAGGTCGTATGTTGTTTTATATTTTTCGGCCTTTCCATATCATGGTTTTGGTTAAGTGCCTTTGTATGGCTAAAAACGCTACAAGTGTTAAGCTAAACATTTGCACGGGGTGCAATAATATATTATACCACGCATTTTGCCCTGCCGAAAGTGAGATCATTACACGGGTAAGTATAATTAAGCCGAACATAAATAGTATCAACTCAAAATGGAGCGTCATCATCACAATCATAGGCCCTCCTATTATCAATACAATATAGATTAAAAACCAGATGATATTATAATTAAATGCCGCCAAAAAGTTTTTACTGAAGCCATTTACCGCATCGCGATAGTTTTTATACATACGGCAATTTATCATGCCGTTAGCTAATAAAGCTTCGCCGTTACATGATGCCGCTTTTACCAGACGCATTATTTCTACATCCTCAACTACTTTGTCTTTAACCTGCTCGTGCCATTGGCGTTCCCGGTAAAGTTCGGCGTCAAACAACATAAATTGCCCACTGGCAGCGGCAACCGTATGGTTTTTAACCAGGTAAATTAAACGCAGCGGCAGCAGGTTTAATAAAATATAATGCATTAACGGTACTACTAACCGCTCGCCAATAGTAACCATTTGCTGATTGGTAAATAAACTTAACAGGCCCAATTTGTTTACATACATGCGGTGTACGGCACTATTTATCAAGCCTGGGTTTACCTGTTCATCTGCGTCAATAAATAATAAAAAATTGCCTTGCGCATGGCTTGCCAATTGGTAACAGGCATAGTTTTTACCCAACCAGCCATGAGGCAGTGGCGCGCCCTTTATAACCCTAAATTGTGAGTGCTTATCGGCAAAGGTGGCACAGATCTTATAAGTTCTATCAGTTGATTCATCATCCAGTATAATAACTTCATAATTGGAATAATCCTGCTCGTAAATAGATTGTAGCAACAATAATATGTTTTCCGCTTCATTACGTACAGGTATCAGAATTGAAACCAAATCGGGATAGGGCCGGTTTACACGGCGTAGTTTGGGGTCTGATATAAAATTAAACAACGTTACCGCAAACCGCAGGATGATGAAAAAGAAGGTAACAGCTATGGCAATTATCATTATACAGTTTTTTCAATTTGTTGCAGCCGCGCGTCATTATAATGCTGTTGGTACGCAGTTTGCAATTCATCTATGGTATCAAAATCGACATCGGCAATTGCTTTTAAATATATGGTTGCATCAGGCTTTTTATGCTGAAAATGCTCAATAAACATGGCCGAAAATACCAATTGAAATTTACCTTCGGCTTGTTTTAGTATTTTCATTACTCCTTTTTCGAACTCAACCGTGGTAATAAAGTTAGAATAAAGTTTGCCTTGCGGAAATATCAGTACCAGATTATCTGGTTCGTTTAATAGCTGCGCTGCAAAATCCAATGATTCAATAATATCTTTTGATTTTTTGTTGATAGAAAAAGCCCCGCCATATTTAAGAACAGGTATCCTTTTGGCCGTTTTTTCAAGCAGCATGATGTGGAACTTCTTTTTAAATAATTTGCAGTTGATGTAGTAAGATAAAAAACCATCCCAAAACCCGGAATGGTTGGCTATTAATAATACTGGCCGGTATTTGTCTATGTTGATAGTATTAAAATCAATCTGGTTTAAATTGCGTGCTATGATCCAGTGTACATAGGTATGAAAGCCCCACTTGATAATATTGTTATTTTTAGGATAGATCATTTAATGCTCCACATTTACCTGATCTTTTAATGCCTGCTGATGGAACAGGTTGATCTTGCTGGTCAGTTCTTCAAAACTCAGTTCGCCGGCTACACCGCAATCATATAGATGAAAAAATACTGACGGCTTCAGGCTCTCAAAATAATCAATCAACGCGCACGAATAAACTATCTGGCAGGGGCCTTTAATATTCTTTATCAGGCGTTCAATACCTTTTTCAACTACAATATCGGTGGTATGATTTGATATGAGTTGCCCTTGCGGAAAAACAACTACCAGGTTCTCTTTATCATTCAACAAATTAGCGGCATACTGTAAAGATTTAATCATCTCGCGCGATGAACGATCAATAGAAAAACCACCGAACAGATTAAGTAGCATACGCTTGCGCAGGTGATCTTCCTGCATCATGATATACAATTTGCGATCAAGATGCCAATAAGCCAGGTAATTGCCCCACAAACCATCCCACCAGCTAAAGTGGTTACATAATAATAAAATAGAGTGCCCCTCTTTTGGTTTAAAGGGCATCACCACCAACCGGTTAAAATAACTACGCATTCTAAAACGCATATATATGGCAAACCAATTGCTGAATAATTTTACTCTGCGTGCGGGTATCATGGCACCAAATTTACTAAATATTCATCTAATGCCGGGGTTACCAGCCAATGCCCAAAAGGCACCTCATGTACTTTGGCATCGGCAAGCAAATTAATAAACGGCATAGCTGCAGATTTTGGGAATAATTGGTCGTGCTTGCCAAATATCAATCGACATTTTATTTTATGCTTATTAATTAAATGTGCTACGCTAACAACATCTGGTGTTAACAACTTTATTAAATTTAGGGTGTAATAGACATCCAACCGTTTTTGTTCGGTATCCATTTCGCTATAAGCTATCTGGTACAAGCTGTCATCTATAAAGCCAACTTTACGCAGGTTTTTTAGTAAGGTTGGTGCCAGCCATTTACTTTTGGTTACTTTGTTAAATAGATATTTGCCCCAGCCCTTGTTGGTTAAAATGTCAAAACCTTTATACACGGCCAGGCCATCTGGGGCCATTAGTATGATCTCGTCTATCAGATCGGCATAATTTTCAATCAATATCAATGCTAAATTAGCGCCGATGGAGTAAGCCATTACCGAAAACCTTTGCCTGCCATATTGCTTAAACCATTCTTCCACATATTCACGTACAATAGCTTTAGGCATCCCTGCCAGTATTTGTGCTTCGGTCCAGTTATCTAGTTTGCTTTCGCCATGGAAAAAATGATCGAAGCCATATACATGGTAATCCTTCAAAATAGATTGATTGAGTACATGAAATTGCTTACCCGTCATGCCATAGCCATGAAAAGCCAGCATTGGTTTTTGGCCTTCGCCATATTCATGAAAATGTGCTTTACCCAAGCCTTCAATCTGTAAAAACCCCATTAAGATTGTTCAATATAATTTACAATAGTGTTAGTAGCACCAATATGCCCGGCCACATATGTTTTTGCTTTGGTACCGGCGGCTGCGCAATTTGCATCATTGTTGATTAGGTCGGCAACTACGCTTTTTAATCCGACCTCATCAATAACACAAAAACCCGCACCAAGGTTTATCAAATCTTTCGCTTCCTTAAATTTATTGTAGTTGGGGCCAAATATAATGGGCAAACCAAAAGCCGCAGCCTCTAAAGTATTATGTATGCCTGCGCCAAAACCACCGCCTATGTAAGCAATATCGCCATATTGATATAGGGAAGATAGCATGCCAATGTTATCGATAATTAAGATTTGAGAAGTAAGATTTGAGATCCGAGATGGAAGTTGAGAATATTTTACAGCAGAGTTTTTAGGCAATAAATTTGTTAGTTTGTTTATTTTCTCTTCGCTAATTTCATGCGGTGCAAAAATAAATTTCCAGTTGGGATATTGGGTAACCAAAGTAGCCACCAACTGCTCATCTGTTGGCCACGTGCTGCCGGCAATAAAAAGCTTCTGGTCGCCTTTAAATTGGTTGATGACAGGCAATTCTTTCGGCTGCCGGGCGTTGCCCCAAACCCTGTCGAAACGGGTATCGCCACTAACAGTTGCATTGGTTATATTGATTGATTTCAGCAATTGTATAGATTGCTCATCCTGAACAAAAAAATGATTTACAAAACCCAGTATTATACGGTGCAGCCCGCCATACCATTTAAAAAAAACTTGGGTGGGGCTGAATATGCCCGATATGATATATAATGGTGTGTCGCGTTTATGTAGTTCATCGAAAAAGTGGTACCAGTATTCGTATTTGGTAAATATGGCAATGGTGGGATTAATGGCTGTAATAAACTCGCGCGCATTTTTAGCAGTATCTAAGGGCAAGTAATAAACAGCATCGGCAAATGGCGTATTTTTCCTGATCTCGAACCCTGACGGCGAAAAAAACGTAATAACAATTTTGCTTTGCGGATAGGTGGTTCTAAATTGTTCTAATACCGGGCGCCCTTGTTCAAATTCGCCAAGTGATGCAAAATGGAACCATATACTTTTATCAAATTGAGTATAAGTAACATGCCTGCGGCCTTTTATCCAAAGAGCGGCTTTTTTATTAAAGAGAGAAAAAAGTAATATTAGGATGTAGTAAACGCGTAACCCTAAGTTATATAATAATAACATTTTAAATACGAAATCAGTATCTTCGCCGCGATAAATATAATAACAATATAAACAAATACTTTTGTGAAAATAGCTGTAGTAGGAACAGGATATGTAGGTTTAGTAACCGGGACTTGTTTAGCCGAAACCGGCAACCAGGTTATCTGCGTTGATATAAACGAGAATAAGGTAAAAATGATGCAGGAGGGTAAATTGCCTATTTATGAGCCTGGATTAGAATTGCTTTTTACCCGTAACTTAAACCAGGGCCGATTGCATTTTACCAGCAACTTGGCGGATGCTATAGAAGAAGCTAAAATTATATTTCTTGCTTTACCTACACCTCCGGGTGGCGATGGCTCAGCCGATCTGAGCTATGTATTGGGTGCATCAAAAGATATTGCAAAATTAATTACAGAATATAAAGTAATAGTAACCAAATCAACTGTTCCAGTTGGTACAGCCGATAAAATTACCGCTGTGCTGAATGAAAATACAGATGTTGAATTTGCGGTAGTTTCTAATCCGGAATTTTTACGTGAAGGTGTAGCTGTTGAGGATTTTATGAAACCTGACCGTATTGTTATTGGCACTTTAGATGAACGCGCACGCAAGTTAATGGGCGAGCTATACGCGCCGTATATGCGGCAGGGCAACCCGATTATTTATATGGACCAGCGCTCGTCCGAATTGACGAAATACGCGGCCAACTCTTTCCTGGCCACCAAAATATCATTTATGAATGAGATAGCTAACCTTTGCGAATTGGTTGGTGCCGATGTTGACATGGTTAGACGTGGCATTGGTGCTGATGACCGTATTGGCCGTCGTTTCTTGTTCTCGGGCATAGGTTATGGCGGTAGCTGTTTCCCCAAAGATGTCCAAGCGCTGGCACAATCTGCAAAAGAGATAGATTACGATTTTAAAATATTAAACGCGGTTATGGATGTTAATGATATCCAACGCAAAATACTGGTTGAGAAGGTAAAGAAATATTATAATGGCGACTTAAAAAATAAAAAATTTGCCATTTGGGGTCTTGCCTTTAAACCCGAAACTGATGATATACGCGAAGCCCCGGCTTTGTATATTATTGAAGAATTATTGAAAGAAGGTGCGACAGTAGCAGCTTTTGATCCTGAGGCAATGCCCAATGTTAAAGGACTAATAGGTGATATCATAACATATACAGACAACCAGTACGATGCATTAAAAGACGCAGATGCGTTGTTAATACTGACAGAGTGGTCAGTATTCCGCACACCTGATTTTGATCAGTTAGAATCGCTTTTAAAAGCAAAGGTTATTTTTGACGGGCGTAATTTATACGACATACAAAAAATGATAGACTGTGGATATTATTATAACAGCATAGGTAGAAAAGTAGTAAGCTAATGGCACGTAAACATATATTAATTACCGGTGCTGCCGGCTTTTTAGGCTCGCATTTGTGCGACAGGTTTATTAAGGAAGATTACCATGTTATTGGTATGGATAACTTGATAACTGGTGATCTGCGCAATATTGAACATCTATTTAAACTGGAGAATTTTGAGTTTTATAATCATGACGTTTCCAAGTTTGTATATGTTCCTGGCGATCTGGATTATATACTGCACTTTGCATCGCCTGCCAGCCCTATTGATTATTTAAAAATACCTATTCAAACTTTAAAAGTAGGCTCATTGGGCACACATAATTTGCTGGGATTGGCACGCTCTAAAAAAGCCAGGATGCTTATCGCGTCAACATCCGAAGTATACGGCGACCCTAATGTTAACCCGCAACCCGAAGAGTATTGGGGTAATGTTAACCCGGTTGGCCCGCGCGGGGTGTATGATGAAGCTAAGCGTTTCCAGGAAGCTATAACGATGGCTTACCACACATTCCATGGTTTAGAAACCCGCATAATACGGATATTTAATACTTATGGCCCGCGTATGAGGCTTAACGATGGACGGGTATTGCCTGCCTTTATTGGCCAGGCTTTACGCGGCGAATCATTAACCATGTTTGGCGATGGCTCACAAACCCGCTCATTTTGTTATGTTGATGATTTGATAGAAGGCATATATCGCCTATTGCATAGTGATTACGCTCAGCCTATGAATATTGGCAACCCGGATGAGATCACTATTCGCCAATTTGGTGAGGAAATCATCAAGCTAACGGGCACCGATCAGCAATTAATAAGCTTGCCATTGCCTACTGACGATCCAAAACAGCGCCGCCCGGATATTACCAAGGCTAAAGCTATTTTAGGTTGGGAGCCAAAGGTTTCAAGAAGCGAAGGCTTAAAAATAACTTATGAATACTTTAAATCACTTCCTGAAAAGGAAATACAACATAAAGACTTTACTTATTATAACAAAAACTAATGGCTAAAATATTAGTGACAGGTGGATTAGGCTTTATAGGCTCGCATACGGTTGTTGAGCTGGTAAATGCAGGCTATGAACCGATTATTGTAGATGATCTTTCTAATTCAGATCCTAAAATAATAGATCAGCTTGCAAAAATTATAGGTTACAAGCCACCGTTCTATAAACTTGATCTTTGCGATGAGCAAGGCACGAAAGAGTTAGCCGTAAAAGAACCTGATATTACCGGCATAATCCATTTTGCCGCTTTTAAAGCAGTTGGCGAATCGGTACAACAGCCTATAAAATATTATCGAAATAACTTTTATTCGTTATTAAATGTATTAAACGCTTATGAAGGTAAACCAGTAAACTTTGTGTTTTCATCAAGCTGCACTGTATATGGCCAGCCTGATAACTTACCAGTTACAGAAAGCGCCCCGGTTAAAACAGCCGAATCGCCTTATGGCAATACCAAGCAAATAGCCGAGGAAATGTTGATGGATATGCAAAAAGCCGGAAGCAGCTATAAAGTAATATCGTTAAGATATTTTAACCCGGTAGGGGCACACCCAACCGCGTTAATTGGCGAGTTGCCTATTGGTGTACCTCAAAATTTGTTTCCATTTATCACACAAACAGCCATTGGCAAACGCGAAAAAATTACCGTCTTTGGCGATGATTATAATACGCCCGATGGTAGCTGCATACGTGATTATATACATGTAGTTGATTTGGCCAAAGCACACGTAGCTGCCTTAAAATTAATGGAGACAGAAACATTTAAAAGCTATGATGTTTTTAATATAGGTACAGGTAAGGGTAGCTCTGTATTAGAGGTTATACACGCTTTTGAACAATCAACTGGCGAGAAATTAAATTACCAGATAGGTCCGCGTCGTAGCGGAGATATTGAACAGGTTTGGGGCGATGTTACCAAATCAAAAAACGTTTTAAAATGGCAAACAGAGCTGGATCTGGATACCATGATGCAGTCTGCCTGGGATTGGGAAATATATATATCTCAAAACCCATTATAATATTATGATGAAAAAAATTATTATTACCGGCGGAGCTGGTTTTATAGGATCGCATGTGGTGCGCAGGTTTGTAAAAAATTACCCTGAATACAGTATTATCAATTTAGATAAACTTACTTACGCCGGTAACCTCGCCAATTTAAAGGATATTGAAAATGCGCCTAATTATAAATTTGTAAAAGGCGATATAGTTGATCTGAAATTCATTCAACAGCTTTTTGCTGAAGAGCAGCCCGATGCTGTTATACATTTGGCTGCCGAGTCGCATGTAGATAGATCAATAACCAATCCGCTGGAGTTTGTTATGACTAATGTTGTGGGTACGGTAAATTTACTAAACGCCGCCCGCGAAAATTGGAAGGGCCAATATGATAAAAAACGTTTCTATCATGTATCAACTGATGAGGTTTATGGTACTTTAGGCGAGGAGGGTATGTTTACCGAAGATACGGCTTACGATCCCCATTCGCCTTATTCAGCATCAAAAGCCAGTTCAGATCATTTTGTAAGGGCCTATTATGACACTTATGGCATGGATACTGTGATATCTAATTGCTCCAACAATTACGGATCATTCCATTTTCCCGAAAAGTTAATACCGCTGGCTATTCATAATATACAGCAGAAAAAAGCAGTACCTGTATATGGAAAGGGCGAAAATATAAGAGATTGGTTATGGGTTGAAGATCATGCCCGCGCAATTGATTTGATATTTCATAAAGCTGCAACCGGTACAACATATAACATTGGTGGTCATAACGAGTGGAAAAACATAGACCTTATTAAAGCATTGTGTA
The DNA here is from genome assembly GCF_028288185.1 of Mucilaginibacter sp. Lineage (GTDB taxonomy): Bacteria > Bacteroidota > Bacteroidia > Sphingobacteriales > Sphingobacteriaceae > Mucilaginibacter. Next base: position 24,372 of record NZ_JAQBOF010000017.1, read on the forward strand.
CTATAATGGATAAGAAGCTGGGCAGGGAAGATGGTGAATCGGCGCAATTGATAACTTTTGTTACAGATAGAGCCGGCCATGATTTGCGTTATGCCATTAATGCCACCAAGCTACAAAAAGAGCTAGGCTGGGTGCCGAGCATTACTTTTGAAGAAGGGCTTGAAAAAACTGTTGACTGGTATCTGGCAAACGAAGAATGGTTAACCGATGTAACATCAGGCAATTACCAGCAGTATTATACAGAACAATATAATAATCGCTAAATGTTAAATTTCTTTAAAAAGAAAGGAAATAAGGTAAATCCGGATTTTAATTATGAGTCGGTCATAGTTGATATGCATTCGCATGTTTTACCGGGTATTGACGATGGAGCACAAAATCTGGAGGAGTCTATATACCTGATTAGGAAAATGATGGATCTGGGCATAAAAAAAATCATTGCTACCCCGCATATAATGGTTGATTTTTACAGAAACACGCCTGAAACAATTAACGGCGCGCTTGAAATATTAAAAGCCGAGTTAAAAAAACAAAACATCGATATAGAAATTGAAGCTGCTGCCGAACATTATTTTGATGAAACTTTTGAGAAACGTGTGAACGAAAAAAAATTAATGGCCATGGGCGATAATTATGCCCTTTTTGAATATTCATTTATTAGCCCCCCGCCCAATGCATTTGAGGTTATACAAAGAATGATAGAGTGGGGTGATTACAAACCCATATTGGCACATCCTGAAAGATATGCTTACATGACAGTGGAAGAAATGGCCAATTTACGTGCCTGGGGTTGTAATATGCAGCTAAACACCATATCATTAACCGGCTATTACGGTAAGGACGTTAAGAAAAAGGCAGAGGCTATGATTGATAATGACATAGTTGACTTTATATCAAGTGATATGCACCACCAGCGCCATGCGGCAGCATTTAAGGATGCTTTGAATTTTCCGCATCTGCAAAAAATCCTTTCTAATTATCCGCTTAAAAATATAATGCTGAAGTAGATATACAGATAGGCAAATGCTTATTTAACTATTTATCCCTTAATTCATCTGCATATTTGCACATCCGCATATCTGCACATTAAACCTATTCGTATCTCAGAGCCTCAACCGGGTCAAGTCTGGAGGCTTTTTTAGCAGGATAAAAACCCGACATCAGGCCAATTAAGGTACAAAGCGCGATAGCCGAAAAAAGCCACAACCACGGAACAATAAATTTGCCGCTTATTTGTATAGCTATGAGATTGCCCATAGCCATGCCCAGTATAATGCCGCCTATACCACCTATAAGGCATATTACAATAGCCTCTATTAAAAACTGCTTGCGTATAACTGCCGGCGTAGCACCAATGGCTTTGCGTATACCAATTTCGCGGGTGCGTTCTGTTACCGATACGAGCATAATATTCATAAGGCCAATAGCCGCGCCAATTAAAGTAATTATACCTATGCCAAAACCAGCTATGGTCATTCCTGTTAATTGTCCGGACAGTTGTTGTTGTACCGAGTCGCTGCGTGTAATTTCAAAATTATCGGCACTGCCTACCGGTAGGCTACGTATGTTTCTGAAAAGCGAGGTAGCTTCGCCAATACTTGCGTCAAAACTGCCGCCGCTGGTAACCATTACTGTAACCGCGAATGATGGGTTGGTTATATTTGATATTTGTTTAGCTTTTAATATAGGTATGGTACACAACCTGTCGCCACCACCTAAACTGGAGCTGCCTTTGGATGCAAAAACGCCGATCACCCTAAATTTATTACTGCCAACAAAGATCGACTTATTAATAGGGTCGCTGTTTTTAAAAAGCTTGGTTTTCATCTCATCACCAATAATAACCACATTGGCGCCATACTCCAGCTCAGATTCTGAGAAATTACGACCTAACGCCAATTTGTAGCCATTAGTTTGCAAATAGTTTTCGTTAGTGCCGGTTATCTGGATGTTTGGATTGGTTTTTTCACTACCGTACTTGGCAATAGCAGATCCGGATATATCTAAATTTATAGCTACTAATGCCGGGAGCTTATATAGTGTTTTAAAGCGTTGGGCTTGGTCATACCGTATTGATGGATATCTTTTTCTGTGCCCTCCGTTACCAAAATTAACCCCCGACCCACGGTTTTGGATGGTAAAAGAGTTAGCCCCTAAACTTGAAAAAGCATCGGTAGTGTATTGTTTTATACCTTCAATCGCGGTTAATATGCCCACTAAAGCCATAATACCGATAGCGATAATTAACGATGTAAGCGATGTGCGTAGTCGGTTTCCCGCTATAGATTGCAGGGCTATGGATATGTTTTCTCTAAGAGTGGTTTTTACCGGCATGGTATAAATATAAAAAACTTAAGGATAAGAGTGTTCAAGGTGCCGGTTTGTTACAGTTTTTAAGTATTAAAATAGTAAGCTTTAAACCTAATATTGTTAAATGACAGGAATGTGGTAAATTCACATTATTAATTGAAACATCATGAAAACTATCAGATCAATATTTACAACCCTGCTATTATTAATAATAGTTGCTAATGCACGCGCCCAGGCACCTGCCGTAAGTACATCAATAAACAATGTTGTTACAACTTATTTAGATGTAAAGAGTGCGTTAACAGCTGACGATGGTGCGGTTGCAGAAAGTAAAGCAAAACTTTTATATGCACAAATTGGCACTGTACCGGTTAAAGATATGTCGGCCAAGCAACAAACAATCTGGAAAAGCTATGTTGATAAACTAAGCTTTGATAGTCGCCACATTAGCGAAACAACAGCAATCGATCACCAGCGTGAACATTTTGCATCGCTTTCAAAAAACATGTACGCGGTATTAAAAGCGTTACCTGTAAATAACACAGCAATTTATTGGGAGTATTGCCCCATGAAAAAGGCCAGTTGGTTAAGCGATAAGCCGGCAATTGAAAATCCTTACTATGGTAAAAGTATGTTGGATTGCGGGAGTGTTAAAGAAGTTTTGAAGGCAGCGAACTAGAGGAATAGAGCCAAGAATCAGGAGTTGGTTAGATGGCCGATAACTAAAAAGAGTTAAGATTTAACACCTGCTTAGGTCTTAAATCTTGACTCTTGTATCTTGATTCTAAAAAAAGTTATACCGCAAACGAAGTGCCGCAACCGCAGGTACTTGCCGCATTAGGATTAGCAAATGTAAAGCCACGGGCATTTAAGCCATCCTGGAAATTTACTTCCATACCCATTAAATACATGCCGTGTGCTTTGTTCATAAAAACACGCAAGCCGTTTATTTGATATTCCTGGTCGCCATCTTTTTTCTGGTCGAAACCTAAAACGTAGCTCATGCCAGAGCAGCCACCACCTTCAACGCCAATGCGCAAGCCAAAATCGTCGCCAATTTCTTGCTGATCTCTTAATTTGTGTAATTCTTTAACGGCTCCTTCTGTAAGGGTAACCGGTGCGGGTGCAATTTCAACAGCAGTACTCATCTTATTTTTAATTAACTACACAAATATAAGGTAAAATGCGGATTTTTGTTTCCGCAGTATTATTTATGACCTGCGCCTAACATTAAACTTAACATGGTAGCATATACTTATTTATTAGATATTGTAAAATACACGGTTGCCGGCCTTGGTGTGGTATGGATAGCCTTCTATTTATTAAAACCATATTTAGACCGGTCTGAAAATATACAATTGATAGAACTGAAAAAAACCATCAGTAGCCAAACATTGCCGTTAAAGCTACAGGCTTATGAGCGTGTGGTATTATTTATAGAGCGTATTAACCCGGCTAACCTCCTTGTCCGCCTAAATAACCCCGATTACTCGGCTGCCGAATTATATATGCTGATAGTAGCCGAACTGCGTAACGAGTATCAGCACAACGTAACACAACAAATTTATGTAAGTGCAAATACCTGGACGATTGTAAAACGTTTAAAAGACGAAACCCTGGGCATAGTAAACAGTGCTATTAAAAATCTGCCCGAAACCGCTACCGGCTTGGAGCTAAGCAAAACTATATTGACGCATATAAGCCAGTCGGATAATAACCCGTATGATATTGGCCTGAGTTTGATCCGTAAAGAACTGGAAGAATTATTTTAGCAGCAATGGCGGGTAAACGTACAACTACATCGGGTATTGAAATTAAAGAGGTTTATACCGAACCTTCTAAAATGAACGAATTGCCCGGCGAGTTTCCATATACCCGCGGTATACAAAAAGATATGTACCGGGGAAAACCCTGGACCATGCGGCAATACGCCGGCTTCTCCACCGCCGAAGAATCAAACAAACGTTACCATTATTTATTGAGCCAGGGTACTATGGGCCTGTCGGTAGCTTTTGATTTGCCTACACAAATAGGTTATGACTCTGACCATGAACTGTCCGAGGGTGAGGTGGGTAAAGTTGGTGTAGCTATTGATTCATTAAAAGATATAGAGATATTATTTGATGGTATTGAGCTAAAGGATATCACCACGTCGATGACCATTAATGCTACCGCGCCAATTTTGCTGGCCATGTATATCGCGTTAGCAAAAAAGCAGGGCGCCAACTTAAATGAATTATCGGGCACCGTACAAAACGATATATTAAAGGAGTATGCCGCGCGCGGTACTTATATATATCCGCCTGCACCATCTATGCGGTTAATAACCGATGTGTTTGAATATTGCAGTAAAGAAGTACCCAAGTGGAATACCATATCCATATCCGGCTACCATATCCGGGAAGCGGGATCTACTGCGGTGCAGGAACTGGCCTTTACTTTGGCTAATGGCAAGGCCTATTTGAAGGCAGCGTTGACTAAAGGACTGGATATAAATGTTTTCGCAAAGCGACTTTCCTTCTTTTTTAATTGCCACAATAATTTTTTCGAGGAGATAGCCAAGTTTAGAGCCGCAAGGCGCATGTGGGCATGTATTACCAAAGAATTAGGCGCTACTGATGCAAGCGCGCAAAAACTGCGGTTTCATACGCAAACCGGTGGCTCAACCCTAACCGCGCAGCAACCCATGAATAATATAGTGCGGGTAACCACCCAGGCGCTGGCGGCGGTATTAGGTGGTACGCAATCATTACATACCAATGGGTATGACGAAGCTATCGCTCTGCCAACAGAGGCCGCCGCGAAGATTGCTTTGCGTACTCAACAGATCATTGCTTTTGAAAGCGGTGTTACTGATACGGTTGACCCCCTAGCAGGATCATACTTTATAGAGGCGCTAACCGATGAACTGGAAGCAGCGGCGCAATTATATATAGATAGGATAGATGCCATGGGCGGCTCGGTAAAAGCTATTGAGCAGGATTATATTCAACAGGAGATAGCAAGCTCTGCCTACCAATATCAAAACGAAATTGAAAGCGGCGAAAAAGTAATAGTCGGTGTAAATAAGTTTGTGCAGGAAGAAGTACCGCTTACAAATGTTTTTAGGATTGACGATTCTATCCGCACGCACCAAATAGAAAAAATTACCGCACTAAAAGCCCAAAGGGATAACATCGCGGTAGCAAACAACCTTAAAAAATTAAAAGAAGCGGCAAATGGTAGTAAGAATTTAATGCCTTATATATTAACAGCGGTTGAAAGTTATGCCACACTAGGCGAAATTGCCGACACCCTTCGCACCGTTTTTGGTGAATATTAGAGCAATTAGGAATATTGTAAATCCACCTGAATTGTAGACATTCCTAGAATTAAGGCAATGTTGCCTCCTTGTTAAGAATGTGTTAAGTCCACAAAATTTGACATACGTAACAATAATGTGGCTAAAACAGCCAGAAACGCAATGTTTACTATTAAAGGGGATATGATGGCGTTTGTTTCATGCGAAATATAACTTTTAATCTTTAGAATTATACAATATTTAAAGCACTTTTTTTTAAATTTATTTTCATAAAAAGTGAAAAAAGAATTTTTTAATTCGCTTTTTTTCCGAATATTCGATGTTCCGTAGCAATCCCAATGAAAGTGTCGCTGGGGGGTTGAAAATCAATCTTTTACTAAAAACATATATGGAAAAAACTTGTACTAACGTCTGGAATAGCTGCCTTCAAATAATAAAAGACAACATCCCTGCGCAAAGCTTTAAAACCTGGTTCGAACCAATTAAAGCATTACGTATGGAAGGTAGCGTCCTTACTATACAAGTACCTAGTTTATTCTTTTACGAATGGCTGGAAGAACATTATGTTCAGCTGCTGCGTAAAACAATAAAAAAACAATTGGGCGATGAGGGGCGTTTAGAATATAACATTGTAGTTGAGCAATCATCGGCCAGCAAACCATATACAACTAATATGCCTTCAAACGGTAACGGCGCAGAGTCAAAACATCAGTCAATGCCCATTCCTATTTCTATAAATAAGGATATTAAGAACCCCTTTGTAATTCCCGGACTTAAAAAACTGAATGTTGACCCGCAATTAAACCGTCAATATACTTTCGAAAATTTTGTTGAAGGCGATTGTAACCGTTTAGCGCGCTCAGCAGGATATGCTGTTGCTGCCAAACCGGGCGGTACCTCATTTAACCCGTTAATGATATATGGTGGCGTAGGTTTAGGTAAAACCCACCTGGCACAAGCCATTGGTAATGAAATTAAACGCTCATTGCCCGATAAGCTGGTGCTATACGTATCATGCGAGAAATTTACACAGCAATTTGTTGATGCCTTAAAGCATAATAATATAAATGATTTTGTGAATTTTTACCAGGCTATTGACGTGCTGATCATGGATGATGTGCACAACTTTGCCGGTAAAGAAAAAACACAGGATTTCTTTTTCCATATCTTCAATCACCTGCATCAATCCGGCAAGCAGCTGATCATTACATCTGATAAAGCGCCAAAAGACCTTGCCGGTTTAGAGGAGCGTTTGCTATCAAGATTTAAATGGGGCCTTTCGGCTGATTTGCAGATCCCTGATCTGGAAACCCGTATGGCTATCCTTAAAAATAAAACTTACCAGGATGGTATTGAGTTGAGCGATGATGTAATTGAATACGTTGCGCACAATATTGATAACAACGTGCGTGAGCTGGAGGGCGCGATGGTATCATTACTGGCACAATCAACCCTTAACCGTAAGGAGATTGACCTGAACCTGGCCAAGCAGATGCTGAAGAATTTTGTAAAAAACTCATCGAAAGAAATTTCAATGGAGTATATCCAAAACTTGGTTTG
>NZ_JAQBOF010000024.1 GCF_028288185.1 Mucilaginibacter sp.
TATTAACCGTTTGGAGTAAAATATTATAAGCATCAGCATCGCCAATTAAAATTCCGCCTAATAAATATTTACCATCAGTGCTTATATTAATGCGCTTATATATTCCCTTATGCGTGTCTTCAAAAACGATTGTACGGCAATCTGGTTCAGTAATAAAGGCATCGCCAAAACTGGCTACATCCACACCAATCAATTTGAGTTTGGTGCTCATGTCGTAACTATAAAACAACTTACCACCACCGGTTAATTGAGATACCACAATATCTGACATTTCAAAACCGGGAGCTACAAGCCCATATATCATTCCTTCATATAAAGCACACTCGCCTATGGCAAAAATAGCTTCATCGCTGGTCTGCATTTTTTCATTGACCATAATACCCCCGCGTGTACCAACCCGTAAGCCTGACAGTTTAGCCAATTCATCACGGGGCCTTATCCCAGCTGATATGACCAGCATATCAATTGCAAGTACGGTCTCATCATTAAAATGCAACGCCTCCGCTTTATGGCCGCCCCCAATATAAGCGGTGCTTTTATTCAAATGAACGCTTAACCCCAATTCTTTCAATTTTGATTGCAGCATGGCACTGCCCGCGGAATCAATTTGCCTAGGCATTAAGCGCGGGGCAAATTCAATTACATGTGTTTCATCAATACCCAGGTCTATTAATGCTTTGGCGGCTTCTAAACCCAACAAGCCGCCACCCATTACTGCGCCGATTTTGGCGTTTGCAGCATAAGTTTTAATCAGTTCAAGGTCTTCAATTGTACGATAAACAAATACACCTTCTTTTTCAACTCCGGGAATATCAGGAACAAATGCTGACGAGCCGGTAGCCAAAACCAGGTAATCATATTTTATAGTAATACCAAAAAAAGAATGCACGGTTTGAGTAGCCCGGTTTATTTCCTGTATAGGGTCGCCGAGGTACAATAAAATATCATGATCTGCGTACCAGGAAGTAGTGGAGAGTGAGAGATCATCTGCTGATTTCCCGTTAAAATATTCGCTCAAATGAACGCGATCATAAGCAGGGCGCGGTTCTTCACCAAATATGATGATGTTGAATGCGGACGATTTAGCTACCAGTTTTTCACAAAACTTATAACCAACCATACCATTGCCAACTATAATTAGGGTAGGTTTTACCATATCGATTTTAATTTGTTAAAGCTTTTTGAGCAAATACAATTAAAGTGCGACCTAAATTGCATTTACTTAACAATTTTAAATAAAATAAACTGTAATTCAAAGAAATATTGTTATTTTGGTCATATAATTTTATTGTTTTTGTGTTATTTATGATAAATTATATTGTTTAAATCACATTTATATTAAAAAATTTCTATTAAATAGATAATTAATTAAAATTATATAGGATTAAACGCCAAAAAAACTGGCTTTTTTAACAAATCACTAAAAAGCATGAAAAATATACCCTTATCTCCGGAATTATATGTTTTAGGTGCCGGGCATGGATCAACATCTGCTGCGATTATACAACACGCTTCTTTGCCCCATCAAAAATCAGTACGGGGGATAGTTAAAGATTTGTTTGCTATGGCCGAAAGCAAACAATTAACTTATCCTGCAATTATTATTATAGGCGCTGTAACTAACTTGGTTAATTAATAAAACAATAATGAAGATACGCATAAAGGGAAATTCCTTACGATACAGGTTAACTAAGAAAGATGTTGAGGTTTTCTCAGCAAATGGATATATTGAAGAGACAGTTGATTTTGGCAATCAAACATTGATTTATGCCTTGCAACGAAATAATCTGGCTAATTTATTGGCTGTATTTGAAAATAATAAAATAACCTTGTTAATGCCTGACACAATGGCTACAGAATGGGAACTGACTGATAGGGTGGGTTTTGAAGGCTTGTATAATGAATTATTCCTTTTAATAGAAAAGGATTTTAAATGTTTGGATAACGTTGCGGAAGATCAAAGCGATAATTATCCTAATCCACTATTAAAGACCCACATTAATTGAAAGATTAATATGGGTTATTTAAGATAGTGGGTTTCGCTATAATGGTTTAAGTCAAAAACAGACTTTTGACTCCTAACTCAAGACTTAACACCCAGAACTTAAATGGCCGTTCGTCTAGGGGTTGGGATTTTTTTGTTACAAGTTTCTTAATTTAGCAGTGCGGGGATGACACCCGCGAAAAGACCCTACTATTATATGGTAAAAAAAACCTGCGTACTTGTTGTTGCATTGCTAACAATACTATTTCATACCAATAAACTTCAGGCTCAAACCACGAACAAATTATGGATAAGGCCGGCGCATAATAAGAGCGCGCCGGTGTGGGGCATAAAAAATGGCATTGTGTTTAGTATTTGGCCTTCGCCGATTGAAGGCACAAACGAAGAAAATACCGGTGGCCCGCGAGGGCTGATAAGAGTGGGCTATGAAAACAAAGGGACTATATATCATATCAATTACCTGGCTGTAGAGCCTGTGGTAGATGGTAAAATAGAGTTTAGCGAAATATCCCCATCACAGCTAGATAACCGGTGGGGCAAATTGATGTGGGCCGGCGACAACGAAACCCAAACCGATTATTTCCCTGCAGCCAAAAGCCGTGGCAATATATCGCATCCCGATAGCAAACATCCCGAAGTAGAAAAGTTATCAGTTTATATATTTATGGAACGCTTTATAAACGGTGCGCACCCTTACTTAAAACTATCTATACGTAGCGACCGTCCAGAAGAATTGGGTATAGAAATTTTTAATCATACAGGAAGCGCACAGATGCAGCGTTGCGCCATTACAGCTACTATGGGCAATTACTCACGATTAAGAAATTTATATTTAAAGGATAAGGTTGTAAACTCAAAAGAACTGTATAAAGGCTTTGATGGACTTGATTTTATTGAAAAGCAAAGTTATCCGGTACAACAAATGTTACTGGATGATAACGGCGATTTAATAGCGATTGCCGAGCCCGATGAAAACTTTGCCAGCCTAACCTCCTGGCCGAAAGCTTACCTGGACCGATCGAACTGGCGTTACAGACCCAATGTCAAATTTACCCAGTACTGGCGCAAAGAAAGCACTAAGTATGATCGATCGCTTTCTATACGTGTAAACGGCCGGGCCAAATATTGGAGTGGTGCCAGCAAAAACGCCACCGATTACATTAACATACCCGGCGGCCCCGCATTTGAAAATTTTGAACTGCGTGAAAATTATTATCCGGGTGAGCAATTTTACTTTGGCATCACCACCAAAACACCGCAGCAAATGGTGGGATCGATACATTGATTTAAAGTCAGCATAGTTATCAATAAGGCTTAGCTCTCCATGGGCTTGCTCAAATGGCTTAATCATTGGCATACAGGCGATAATAAAAAGATATTTAAAAGGTGCTATATTGCATTACCAATTATTAGCCTTAAAAGGCAACCCTTAACTATTATGGCGATGAAACGAATATTAACCCTATTTGCTGTTTTTGCTTTATTTGCTACAACAGTATCCGCACAAAAAAAATTAAGCCGCGATGAGCGGATGAAATGGTGGCGCGAAGCGCGTTTCGGTATGTTTATACACTGGGGCGATTATGCGCAATGGGCCGGTTTGTACCATGGTGTGCCGGTTGCTCACGGTGGCGAGTGGATAATGAACCACGCAAAAATACCGGTAGCCGAATACCAAGCCGCAGCCAAAACCTTTAACCCGGTAAAATATGATGCCGATGCATGGGTACGTATGGCAAAGGATGCAGGGATGAAATACATTGTGATAACGGCCAAGCACCATGATGGCTTTGCCATGTTTAAATCAAACGCCAGTAAATGGAACATTGCCGATGCTACCCCTTACGGCCAAGATGTATTAAAACCATTAGCCGCAGCCTGCAAAAAATATGGCATTAAGCTAGGGTTTTATTATTCGCAGGCGCAGGACTGGAACAATCCGGGCGGCGCGGTTTCTCGCAAGGTAGCAAGTGGTGGCTGGCCTAATCCAGATTCGGCAAAAATAGATGCTTATACCAAAGACAATAAAGGGCATTGGGACCCATACCAAACAACAGCCACAATGGGCGAATATATTGACCGCGTTGCTGTGCCTCAGGTTAAAGAATTATTAACTAACTATGGCGATGTGGCCGTACTATGGTGGGACACCCCAACCGGGATGACCGATGAGTATGCCGAAAAATTAAACGCGGTATTGGCACTGCAACCCAATATTATTACCAATGATCGTTTAAAACGACCTAACTATCCGGGTGATACTAAAACACCGGAGCAAAAAATACCAAGCCTGAGCGAATTGGATGGTAAGGATTGGGAAACCTGTATGACCATGAATGGTACCTGGGGATTTAAAAGCTACGACACGAAGTGGAAAACTCCCGAAACCCTGATCCATAACCTGGTTGATATCGCGTCAAAAGGGGGGAATTATTTATTAAATGTTGGGCCCGATGCGTTGGGGCAGTTCCCGCAGGGAAGTATTGATGACCTGAAGGCAGTTGGCATCTGGATGAAAGTAAACGGTGAAGCTATTTATGCCACTACTGCCAGCCCGTTAGCAACATTGGCATGGGGCCGTTGTACTAAAAAAGTTGAAGGCGATAAAACAACCCTTTACTTGTCGGTATTTAACTGGCCGACTAATGGTAAGTTGGTTGTGCCGGGTTTAAAGAACACAGCACTATCAGCAAAACTATTGGCTAATGGAACCACTCTAAAATCGCAACAAGGTAATGACGGATTAGAGATCAGTGTCCCGACAAACGCGCCCGACCCTATCGCTTCGGTTATAAAAATTGAAGTAAAAGGTAATGTGACCAATTAGTGTCGGCAGCACAGGGGAAATAAATCAGGATCTATAGATTAATTAAATTAAGCGTATGGCCTTCAGAATATTAAAATTAAGCGTGGGTATTTTACTAAGCGCGCTGACAGTAGAAGCGCAAACTATTGTAACGGCTCCGCCGGATAATTCGGCCTATATTTTAACACCGAAAGCCGGGCCCGCACCACATATTAACGGTCCTAAAATATTTGGCGTAAGGCCGGAACACCCTATTGTTTTTACTGTGTCTGTAACCGGGACCCGCCCGTTAAAATTTTCGGCAACCGGCTTACCTGCCGGCGTTAAATTAGACGCGGCAACCGGCAGGTTATCAGGCTCTGTAAATAAAGCTGGCACTTATAATTTGGTATTGATCGCCAAAAACTCAGCAGGAAGCGATAAGCGTAATTTTAAACTGGTTGTAGGCGAGGAAATTGCCCTAACGCCGCCTATGGGCTGGAACAGTTGGAATGTATATGCCGGGGCTATAACCCAAGGCTTATTGCTGGCCAATGCGAAAGCAATGGTAAGCTCGGGCTTAATTGATCATGGGTGGAGCTATATGAACATTGATGATGTTTGGCAGGGCGAACGTGGCGGGCCTTTCCACGCCATACAATCCAACCCGGTAACCTTTCCGGATATGCAGCAGGCAAGCGATGAAATTCATGGCATGGGCTTAAAAATGGGGATCTATTCTACTCCGTGGGTCGAGTCGTATGCGCACCATGTGGGCGGATCTGCAAATAACCCGGAAGGAACTTTTGTAAAGACTCCGGTAGTAGTAGCTCGCAATAAAAAGCTAATGCCTTATGCCATTGGCACCTACCAGTTTATTGATAATGATGTAAAGCAATGGGCCGCGTGGAACATAGATTACCTAAAGTATGACTGGAACCCAATTGAAATGCTCGAAACCAAAAAGATGTTTGATGCTTTGCGCAATAGTGGACGGGATATTATTTACAGTTTATCAAACAGTACGCCTTTTGCCAGTATTGGCGACCTGTCTACCGTATCTAATGCGTGGCGGACAGGGGGCGATATTAGGGATAGTTGGCCAAGTTTAAAAAGCAGGATCTTTACCCAGGATAAATGGGCGCCCTATGAAAAGCCTGGTCATTGGAACGACCCCGACATGATGATAGTAGGCTACTTAGGCTGGGGCAAGGACCTACACCCTACCAACCTAACACCCGATGAGCAATACACTCACGTTAGCGCTTGGTGCTTAATGTCTGTACCGTTGTTATTAGGCTGCGATATGACCAAACTGGATGACTTTACATTGAGTTTATTAACCAACGATGAGGTTTTAGCAGTAAACCAGGATGCCGCTGGCAAACAGGCAACCGTTATATCTAAACAGGGCGACAACGGAGTAATGGCCAAAACAATGGAAGACGGCACCATAGCCGCCGGCCTGTTTAATCTGGGCGATAACGGCAAGCAACAAGTTACATTAAACTGGGCTGATCTAAAGTTAACCGGCAAATACATCGTACGCGACTTATGGCGACAAAAAGACCTGGGCACCTTTGATGGAGAGTTTAAGGCTGATGTTAACCAGCATGGGGTGGTGATGGTGAGTTTGAGGAAGGCTAAATAGGTAAAATTGGTGGTGCGGTGATATTTCTGTACCACTAACTTTACCTAACTACAATGCCTACTTTACACGTTCGTAATGAATAATCACCACGCCCGATTGTAGCTGTTTGCTATCCACTAACTTTAACGGTTGGCGCGTATCAAGTTTTATCTTGTCAAACAAGCGCGCGTTACCACTGCCGGCAATGGTAGATTGTATGCAGAAATAATAATCGTCCACAAGCTTTAATTCGGTTAACGCGGCAACCAGGCCGGGGCTGCCAATGGTAAGCAAGCCTTTTCTGTTCACCTGTTTATAGGAGTTAATCAGCTCCTGATCGATAGTTTTAACAATCGATGAGTTTTTCCAGGTGGTTGTTTTGAGTGTTGATGAGTAAGCGGCCTTCGGTAAATCGGTAAGCGCTTTTGCCATCAGCACCTGTGATTCGGGCGCACCTTCTTTTTCAAGCACTGCCGGCCATATTTGCTGGAATAGTTCAAAACTGTTACGGCCAAAAGCTACTGTTTGCGTTTGGGCTAATAAGCCGTGTACAAATTCATGAAATTCATCATCGGCGTTAACATATTGGCTGTCTACAAAGCCGTCCGGCGTGGTGTTGATTAAACTAATTACTTTTCCCATAGGGTTTTTATTTTAATGATGTGTGTGTTTAAACAAATGTACTTGTTGTATGTAACCTGCAGAGGGTGTACATTTAGCAACTTAGGGGGTTGTTTGTGCAACGGAGGTTGTGTACCTTGCATTATGAAACAAGTGACATTTTTATTAGCAGATGGTGTGCTTAAACCCAGTTGCTTATTTGGAGCTATCGAGATTTTTGAGAAAGCAAACGAATTTTATTTGGATAAAGGGCAGCCACCTTTTTATAATATCCAGCTTGCGGGCATCAACCTTAGGCAGGGGTTATTAAATACCTTTTTGTCTATACAAGGTCTGCAGGAAGTTACAGACGTTAAAAAAACAGACCTCATTATTTTGCCAAGTTTTGATGCCCGGGATGATTTTGCCATAAACAATAGCGGGGAAGCGCTGGGCTGGGTTACTGCGCAATATAAAAATGGTGCCGAAGTAGCCAGCCTATGCACGGGGTCTTTTTTACTGGCAGCAACCGGTTTATTAAAAGGGCAGCCCTGCACTACCCATTGGAAAGCGGAAGCCCATTTTCGGGCCCGGTTTCCGGAACTGAATTTAGTCACCAACAAGATCATTACCGATCATAAAGGATTGTATACCGCAGGTGGTGCTACATCAAGCCTTAACCTAATATTATACCTGGTTGAGAAATATAGCGGACGTGAAGCTGCTTTGTATTGCGCCAAGGTATTGCAGATAGATATCGAGCGAAACTCGCAATCGCCGTTTATTGTGTTTGAAGGACTAAAAGAACATGCGGATTCGGAAATAAGGTCTGTGCAGGAATATATAGAAACCCATATCGAGGCCAAAGTGACGGTAGACTTCCTAGCTGACCAATGCGCCATGAACCGGATCAATTTTTCGCGGCGGTTTAAAAGGGCAACCAAAATATCGCCTGTAGACTATATCCAACGTGTTAAGGTAGAAGCCGCCAAAAGGGGGCTGGAATCAGGTCGAAAAAATGTAAATGAGGTAATGTACGCTGTTGGCTATACCGATGTGAAGGCATTCCGTATGATATTTAAAAAAATAGCGGGCCTAACGCCTTTAGAGTATCGGGTTAAGTTTAGCCATGTTTGATACCACCAGGCAGTTATTTAGAGAGGTCAAAAAACTCTGCTTTACTTAACAGTATTCAAATGTACTACTGTGTATTCAGGTGTTCCCGGTATAGTACAGTGGCCCCTTTTATTTACAATTAGGATAAGCCTCCAACAAAGCCTCCGCCTCCGTTAATTTATGCCATCGTTGGTGTTACCAACCAATAAAAGCTTTATCGATAAATAACTATTTTTAGAGTATCACAAATTGTATATTCAATATATATAATCTAATCAATATTTGCGCTATAACTTTTATTAGCCTTACAAGGTTACCTTTTACTATAAAGCAACGTATTATCTAAAACAAGTTTTACTAATATCTAAACATTAGGCAGGGCAAAAAACGGCATGAGTAAAATCGCGATAATTATTGGTGCTGGTCCGGCCGGGTTAACCGCGGCTTACGAGCTGATTACCAAAACAGATATTAAACCAATAATAATCGAAAAAAGTAATGATATCGGCGGCCTTTCTAAAACGGTTGTTCATAATGGCAATCGGATAGATATTGGTGGACATCGCTTTTTCTCAAAATCAGATGTGGTAATGAAATGGTGGCAAAATATTTTGCCTTTGCAGGGGTCCGAATCAAAAGACGATATACTTAAAGATATTTATTATCAAAACAAAAAGAGTTCTGTAATTATCCCTGCAAACGGGCCCGATCCTGAAAAAGAAGACCAGGTGATGCTTATCAGAAATAGGTTGTCCCGTATATTTTTTCTGGGAAAATTCTTTGATTATCCCATCACCCTAAATAGAAAAACCATATCTAATCTTGGTTTTATCAGGATCAGTAAAATTGCATTTACTTATCTATGGGCTCAATTATTTCGGGTAAAAAACATCAGATCGCTTGAGGATTTTTTTATAAGCCGATTCGGTACCGAGCTTTATAAAACCTTTTTTAAAGATTATACTAAAAAAGTTTGGGGCAGATCATGTAAAGAGATCGGGGCAGATTGGGGAACACAGCGGGTTAAAGAATTGTCTGTTTCAAAAGCGATTCTCCATGCTATAAGATCAATTTTCAGAAAAGATAAAACAATTGAACAAAAAAACACCGATACCAGCCTGATCGAACAATTTATGTATCCAAAATTAGGCCCCGGACAAATGTGGGAAACCGTTGCCCGCCTTGTTGAAGAGAAAGGCGCCATAATTATAAAGAACAGTGAAGTTATGGAGCTTGATATTGCAGGAGACCGGATTTGCGAAATGAGTTATTTTGATAATACGACCAAGCTAAAAAACACGATAAAGGGGGATTACTTTTTTTCGACCATGCCCGTTAAAGAACTTATTACAGCTATGGGGAATAAGGTGCCCCAAGAGGTAAAAGAAGTTGCACTGAACTTACAATACCGCGATTTTATAACGGTTGGGCTGCTGCTTAACAAACTTAAAATAAAAAATGAAACAAAGGGTCCGTCTTTAGGCAACCTGGTGCCCGACAATTGGATCTATATCCAGGAAAAAGATGTAAAGATAGGGCGACTGCAAATATTTAATAACTGGTCGCCTTATATGGTTGCCGATATGGAAAAGGTTTGGCTGGGCCTTGAATATTTCTGTAATGAAGGCGATGAACTCTGGCAGATGAGTGACGCTGATTTTATGCAGTTTGCCATCAATGAGCTTCACCAAATCAATATTATTGACCGCGATGAAGTAATTGATAGAACCATAATCCGGATGCTCAAAACCTACCCTGATTATTTTGGAGCCTATGAGCAATTTGATGTAGTGAGCGATTTCACAAATCAGCTGGAAAACCTGTTTTTGATTGGCCGCAACGGGATGCATAAATACAATAACCAGGACCATTCTATGCTTACAGCCATGGCAGCGGTAGATAATATAATTAAAGGCGAAAAATCAAAAAAGAATATCTGGGAAATAAATACCGAAGCGGATTTTCATGAGACTAAAAAGAACGGATAACTACAGCTATTTTTTAACAACCCTGTATATATAATAATCTTCGCCTTCTATTACAGCCCCTTCAAAGCTTGCCAGTTTGTTAAAAGAATAAGCCGCGTTGTCAAATATCCCGTATTTACGATTAGTGATCAAAATAAATTCTTTAAGGCTATTTATATAATGGGATGAAGAGATCTCGTCCATTAAAGATCTGCGTGGATAGGGCAGATACGCATGTTTCCAAATACAAAAGCTGCCATATTGGTTTATGTCCAGGTAAAATATTTTCCGCTCTAAATACGCGCTGAGTGGCGGGCCTGCATTATATCCGTCAAATGCCAGTGGTTGTGCAGTTAAGTGGTTTGATTTTAAATAATTGATGGTGTTTTTGGCCTGCGAAAAAGGCTGCTTAAAATCTAAGCAATACATGTAGACTCCGGTAAAAAACTGGTTAATAAGGATAATATAGATAAATGCCCGAGGAGCCCATTTTTTTATGGGGCTTATATTGCTTTTTGGAAAAAGAACCACGCCATCATAATAAGCAAGCCATAGAGCGGCGATAAAAAAAATAACGAACATTCCGAAATACCTGCTGCCCCCCATTCTTGACATAGCGAAAAACGCGGTTAGCAACGCAACGGGTGGTAAATAGAACAATAGCGCTTTCTTACTTTTATAAAGGAACAGGATAGTAATTGCAAAAAGTAATAAAGCCGAAATTACGGTGACCGTTTGAGGCAGATATTGTATAGACTGCTTATCCCAAAAATATTGCTGATGTAATGGGGGGACAGTTATATACCCCCTGGCGAAACAGCTAATAGCAAAAGATAGGTCATGTACATTAAACCATGATAGACCGTCTGCTACCTGAACAATACTATCGCCGGGTATGCGGCGGGTTTGAAAAAAAGCGCAGACCAAACCAATAAGAAAGAGGCAAGTAAACAAGGCAAACCGCCCATATAATTTCTTTTTGCCAACGGTATACAAAAACAGGTATACAAAAATACCGATGGATGCAAATACATAAAACAGGTGGGTAAAGCACATTAAAAGCAGAAGGATACCTATGCTCACCATATTTTTCTCCGGGTTAGCCATTAATACACAACAAATAAAAAGCAGGAGAATACCTAATGCATAATTGCGGCTAACAATGCTATATACAAACAGGAAATAGCAGCCAAAAACAATAAGGGTTTTTACCGGCAGATTAAACGGCGCATATCTTAAAAAAATAAATACAGCGCTGTTAATAACCAACAAATGGAATAGCTGCATATAAATGGGCCGCGAAGAGATGTAATGTGTAATAAGAAACAAGAATGTGTTCCAAAGCGTAACGTGCCCTTCATACAGCATGTTATTAAAAACATCAATAACAGAATTGCTGTCGCGGCCAATGGTGAGCTGTTGGGCTTCTTCTAAAAATATTTCGTGATGAAGGATACCTGCAAGCGATAGGATGCCATACAAGAGCATTATAGGCAAAACATACCTCAAACGGGTTTTTTGTAATTTTATCATTCGGTCCTCTCTTATTTAGTATTCGGATACGCATCCATCAATGCCTTTGCCTCTGCCGCAGTTAATTGCGAAACGCTACCATGCCGTGCGTCTGACGGTAGGGTAATGTCTTTTTCTATGGTCCAGTGGAATAGGTCGGGCGAGGATGAGATCCCGTATTGGTCAGCCATTGGGAAATCATAATAGAGCAGCCATCCGGGTTTAATAGGGTCCTTCATTACGCTTGGGCCTTCGGTTATTGTCGGGGCTATCTGGCCTTTGTTTAACGGGCCATCAAAGACGGTATAAGGCCCCTCCAAATTTTTTGATGTCGCCAGGCGAATACCACGGCGCTCGCCTGTAGCGGGGCTAAATTCTTCTTCTTTATGGAAAAGGTAATACGTATCGCCCTGTTTAATTAAAGTACCATCAATGCAGGAGTAGCCGGGTGCCAGCAAAACTTTGGCGGGGGTAAAGGTTTTCCAGTCGGTTGTTTTGCAGTACCAAAGCCGGCTATGTTTCCAGCCCGCGTCCTCAAAGCTTGACGACCATAGCAGCGTATATTCTTTGGTGGCTTCGTCATAAAAATACTCGGGCGCCCATATATTGCGCACAAACGCGTCCGACTCGTCCTTTACATCTTTCATTAAATGTAAGGATTGTTCAAATTTCCAATGGATCAAATCTGGCGAGGTAGCGTACAAACAGGCAGGTCCAAATTGTCTGCCCTCTCCTCTTCCGCCACCGCCGGTGGCTACTAATCGCCATAAGCCATCAGGGCCACGGTGAATAAATTGATCGCGCATGCGCTGATCCCAGATAGGTTTGTTATCATTTATAGGTGTCCAATGGCGGCCATCGGTTGATAGAGCGATATGCAATTGCGCTACCAGCATCGGGTTGGGCAGGGGCACCTCAACGGTTTCGCCTTTAGCATTGATCTCGATACGGGTAGGGTAACGCTGCCTAAAGTAAGTTAGCATCCAGGCTTTGCCGGTGCCTAAGGTTTCTTTAGTTTGTGCATTGACTGATTGTAAAGAAGCAATCAGCAATATCAATACAGCAAGTTTTGATAAAATATTTTTCATGTTTTTGGCCCTTTTTCGCATCATCTAATTTATATTCTTTTCTAAATAAAACAGTCCAAATTATATTTAAACCAATAGGCTATATATCCCATCAGATAAATTAAAATTTCGTTTAACTTCGTTTTCAACAAGCCTATTTTTATACATCGAGCCAACCACTAAATTTATATCATGAAAAAACTGTTATCATTTATACTCTTGCTAATAAATATCAGTTCGCTTAGCGCGCAAAATACATTGGAGCGTCAGCCGCTTTCTATTGTGCCTTACCCTTTAAGTGTTAAAGCGTTTGTTCCAAAATTTGTTATTTCCAGGCACACCATTATACGTGTTGATGCCAATAATGCCGAACTACAGAAGATTGCCCAAACAATGGCCGGCGCGCTTAAAAACCTTACAGGTTATCCAATTGCCATCGGCATAAACAAAGGCGTTAATATGACTAACAGTATTGTTTTAACACTAAACAACACTGCAGATACACTTGGCGATGAAGGCTATCGGTTATCTGTACATTCAGAAGGTATTATTATCAGGGGCAATAAGCCGCAGGGTATATTTTATGGATTACAAACCTTTAAACAGTTATTACCTGTTAAGGCCGGCAATACACAAACTGTTTCCTTACCATCTACCGAGATAGTTGATAAACCGCGTTTTAAATGGCGCGGGTCAATGTTGGACGTTGGCCGGTATTTTTATTCGGTTGATTTTATTAAGAAGTATTTGGATTACATGGCCATGTATAAGTTAAATACTTTTCACTGGCACCTAACCGAGGATCATGGCTGGCGCATCGAAATAAAAAAATATCTTAAGCTTACCCAGATAGGTGCCTGGCGTGCCGGCACACAATATGACAGATCGCCATACCAGGTTGATAATAACCCGCATGGCGGATATTATACACAAGACCAGGTGCGCGAGATAGTAGCTTATGCTCAGGATCGTTATATAACCGTAGTGCCCGAAATTGAAATGCCGGGACATTCGTTAGCGGCATTGGTTGCCTATCCGGAGCTTTCATGTACCGGCGGCCCGTTTAAAATGCCGTTGCAGTGGGGCATTCAAAAGGATGTTTACTGCCCCGGTAATGAGCAAACCTTCCAATTTTTGGAGGATGTGTTGACCGAGGTAGCGGCGCTCTTCCCCAGCCCAATTATTCATATCGGGGGCGATGAATGCCCTAAGGACAGATGGAAAACCTGCCCTAAATGCCAGGCGAGGATTAAGGCCGAAGGCTTAAAAGATGAGCACGAGCTGCAAAGCTATTTTATTAAGAGGATTGAAAACTTTTTGCAGACAAAAAATAAAAAAATTATTGGTTGGGATGAAATTTTAGAAGGCGGCCTGGCACCAAACGCAACAGTGATGTCATGGCGCGGTATTGAGGGCGGTATTGCCGCGGCCAAACAACATCATGATGTAGTAATGACGCCCAGCAATTTTATGTATTTTGATTATTACCAGGGCGAGCCTTATCACGAACCTATTGCTATAGGCGGTATGTTAACGTTGGAGAAAGTTTACTCGTACGAGCCTGTTCCCGCGGCGCTTTCGGCAGATGAGGCGGTGTTTATTAAAGGTGTGCAGGCTAATGTTTGGTCGGAGTTTATTCACTCGGCCGAAAAGGTGGAATATATGCTAATGCCACGTGCAGCTGCACTGGCCGAAGTAGCCTGGACGCAACCCCGTTTAAAAAACTGGGAAGGTTTTAAAGAACGAATGGAGGGCCAATATAAACGCTATGACGCGATGGGTATTAACTATTCAAAAAGCGCTTACAATGTTTGGCAAAATATTAAGATAGATGCTTTAAATAAAAAGGCCACCATCTCCCTAACAACAAACAGCTCCAGGCCCGAAATACATTATACTACCGATGCGTCAGAGCCTGCTTTAACATCGCCGGTTTATAATGCCCCTTTCGAAACAAACACTCCGGCGATCATCAAATCGGCTACTTTTAAAAATGGGAAGCAAGTTAGCAAAGTAAGCATATCAGCCATAAACCCCGAAAATAACGCATTTGAGGTGCATTGATGTATAGCCGGTAGTGCTTTATTAATAAAGCAGTAATTACTCAACTTCAACCATGGCCTTTATGACCATAGTTGCGGGGTTTAACCAGCTTTGAAAGTCGGCTGCTACCTGATCAAATTTTACGCGGTGTGTAATATAATTGGCCGGATCAACTAATTTGTTTTTCATTGCTGATATCACGTTGTCAAAATCGGCACGGGTGGCGTTGCGGCTGCTCATTAATGTCGCTTCTCTTTTATGAAACTCGGGGTGGCTAAAACTAATATCGCCTTTCTGCAAGCCAATCAAAACAAACCTTGCCCCATGCGCCATGTATTGAAACGCGTTATTAATAGCTTTTTGGCTGCCTGTAGCGTCTATAACAACGGCGGGCATATCTCCGCCGGTAATTTCCTGCAAGCGCGCTGTAACATCATCTGTAAGGGCATTGATGGCATGAGCCACCTTTAGTTTTTCTTTGCAAAAAGTTAAGCGCTGCGGGTTAATATCAAGTGCTATCACTTTGCCACCGGCAATGCGGGCAAACTCCATAGCACCTAATCCAATTGGCCCGGCGCCTATCACTAAAACAAATTCATCTTTTTCTATCGCGGCACGGCGCACGCCATGCGCACCGATGGCCAATGGCTCAACCAACGCCAGTTCATCTAAACTTAAACCTTGGGCGTGTAGCAGTAGGCGCGTTGGTACCTGAATGTATTCTGCCATGCCGCCATCGGTATGCACACCTAATACCCGGATATTAGTGCAGCAGTTTGTTTTACCCGAACGGCAGGCTAAACAGGTTTCGCAGTTAATATAGGGGATAAGGGTTACTATGTCTCCCAGTTTAAAATCACCGGCTCCGTCACTGCTTAGAACTTCGGCAGCAAGTTCATGACCTAATACGCGGGGATAGCTAAAAAATGGCTGTGAACCGTCAAAAGCATGCAGATCTGTGCCGCAAATGCCTATACGTTTTATTTTAAGTACGATATGATCCTTCTCAGGTTGAGGGATTTCTCTAATTGTGTAAGCCAGTTCGCCCGGTTTATTACAAACCAGTACTTTCATCCCTTCTATTTTTAAAGCGCTCAAATCTATATCTCTTTAATATCCGATAATTTGATCCAACCTTCATTACCGTTGGCCAATTTAAATTTTATCCAGCCATTATTGGTTTCAAACACGTTTATCTTGGTCCCCTCATGCAATACAAATAAGGTTGCCAGTTTATCGTTGGGACCACTTTTTATGTTTACCGTGCTGGTAAAAACAATGGCTTGTTTATGGTTATCAAAATAGCTGGTTTGGCTAAAAGTAATTAAAATGGTTGCAACACCCAGTATAAATAATAGTATTGAAGTATAAAAAGATGCTTTTTTTATAGAGACAGAAAAACTAAAAAAGTAAAGTATCAGCGCCGCCGACCCCAATAAAACAAACAATATACTAGCTATGCCCAGCGCATTAACTGAAAAGCTTAAAATAAACCCGTTCCACCATTTAGAGATAAAAAACTCAGGGGCTTCATCAACCTTATCGGTGATCTTTGAATTTGCTAAACGGATATTAAAGTTAATATCATCATCGCCCGGCGAAAGCAGGTGTGCCTTCTCATAATAAAGTATTGCAGGGGCTATGTTACCCAATTTATAATAAGCATTACCTAAATTATAATAAACCTCTGCCGATTGATAGCCCTCGTTCACCAACTTTTGGTAACCGACAGCGGCTTCTTTATACTGGCCCTTCGCATAATAATTATTGGCAGTACCGGTATTATCAGCAAAACACAACACCGGTAAAAACAGCATTGCAAAAAAGCATAACGTTATTTTAATTTGATCAGATCTCATTTTCAATAGCATTAATAATTCCTTTTGCTTTGTCAAAAACCTCCTGCGCAGAAATATGAGTTACCGGTGCGTAGCGTGCCATTTCGCATAGATCAAGCGTCTCTAATAACTGGCTAACTAAACCTTCATTTAATGATTTGGCCTTTAACGCTGCCGCGATGGTTGCTCTATCAAGATCGGCATAGTTAATATTTAGCTTGTCGCTTAAATAGCCATACATCCCCTTAAATACGGCTTCGTAAAAGCCGGAGGTGTTTTGCGCCTGTAATTCTTTTTGGGCGATAGCTAAGTGTTTAGCGGCTACCTTACCAGCGCGGCGGCTTTTTACCATAGCCAGATCACTGTTATTTTTACGCACCTGGTTACGATAAACCAACGCAGCCACGCATAAAACAGGCCCCAACAAAAGCAACAGATAGTAGGTGAATGAACCATAAAACTGCTCGCCATCTTTGCTTAATTCGGCACCGCTGATTTTTATGTAGCGGATATCTTTATTCTGGATACTGATATCCTGTTTATCGGCATCTGTTAGCGCGGTAACGCTAGTTTCATTAAGTCCCTTATCAACTTTTATAGGGAATGATGGGGTAGTTAAGCTAACATACCTGCCCGTGTTTGGGTTAAAGTAAGAGAATTTTATAGGATCAATGGTAAAATCGCCATGATGCCTTGGTATTAGTAAATAATTGTAAATGCGGCTTCCCGAAACCCCGCTTACCCTTTCGTTAACGGTATCCTGGATCTTGGGATCATATTTTTCAAAGTCAGCCGGGAAAACGGTATTCAAATTTTTTAGCAGTTTAATATTGCCGGCACCGGTAACCTTTACTTTATAGTTTAATGATTCGTTTGCTTTAAGCCTGCTTTTATCAATAGATGCTTCAATATTAAAACTACCTACGGCCCCGGCAAAACTATCGGGTTTACCTGTGGTTGGCAATGGTTTTACATGGACGGTAACGGGCAAGCTCTTGGCTTTATAATTTACTTCCTGGGCGTTACCGCCAAAAAACTGGTCCATAAAATTGCGGGGCGACTGCTGAACCCGAGTTAAAAAAGTCATTTCGAACGGATCGATGGTAATATTGCCCGCATGCTCGGGAAATAGTATGATCTGCTTTACATCGGCCACATTATAGGTTATGCCTTTATAATTTTCGACCCTGAACTGGGCTGGCTGGGTAGGTTTGATCTCCTCGTTCCAAAACCCGGTAAGGTCAGGGAATTTATTAACCTGGCTTTGCAGAATATCTACCCGGGTATATATGCGGTAGGTAACGGTGATCTGCTGCCCCTGGTAAACGTTGTCCTTATCAATTATAGCGCGAAGAAACAAGGATTTAGACAGATCCTTAGTATTACCATCCGCGTCAGGATTTTGGCTTCTGCGGCTAACCGGTTTGCCCTTTACTATAGTTAAATGGATAGGGTTTGAACTCAACTTACGCCCGTTAACTATAACTGATGCTGCGCCAATGGTAGTAGCACCTTCTCTTATCGGTGCCAAAATATAACTGATAGTAGAGCTGCTGGTTGCCTTACCATTAAAAAACTCCATACTGTTGGATACATTGGGCCCGCTTAGCAATTGGAACATACCCAGGTCCGGCGCTACAAAATTGCCGCCATCGCCGCTTAAAGAAAAGGTGAGTTCAAACTGCTCGCCTGTACCTATGGTGGTCTTGCTAACAGTTGCCGTAAACTTTGCATCCTGCGCAAAAAGCTGCCCTGCCCAAAATAGTATAAGAGTTAATATGTAATACCTGGCTTTCATTTATCCAATTACCAATCTTTTGAAATTTGCATTTTGCTGCCCTTCAACTTTTTGTTCTTTAGTTTTTCCTGCGTTTGTTTTTCGTTATTGTTTAAAGCATCAAGCATACGTTGCGCATCCTCTTTTGATAGCTTATTAGGCTGAGGCTGCTGCTGATCTTTCTTATTCTGATCTTTCGGCTTGTTTTTATCCTGATTCTGCTTGTTCTTATCCTGTTGATTCTTCTTGTTCGGATCTTGCTTGTTATCCTTATTGTCTTTTTTATCCTTATTTTGTTGCTGCTGTTTTTTTAACTTCTCCTGCGCGTAGGCTAAGTTATAACGGGTTTCTTCATCCTTAGGGTTATTAAGCAATGATTTTTTATATGCCTCTATACTTTCTTCCAGTTTTTGGTTCCCCAATAAAGTATTGCCCAAATTATGATAGGCTCCTGCCGATACCTTTTTATTTGGCGTTGATTCGGCTATTTTATTAAACTGTTCGCTGGCTTTATCAAATTGTTTTTGTTTATAAAGCGCATCGCCTAAATTAAAGTTGCCTTCCAGGTTTTGATTTTTCTTATCAACAGCCTTGCGATAGTTAGCCTCGGCTTCTTTATATTTTTGCTGTTTATAAAGGTCATTGCCCTTTTTTACAAAGCTCTTTTCTTGTTGCGCAAACAGTGTAAAGCCCTGCAACAAAACTACCAGGATTATAACTAATTGCTTCATGTGTTTTTTACCTCAAATAATTTCAACCTGCTTAACCGCAAACTTTTACGGTTGGTGATAAAGAACTCAACAACCAAACACATCAAAGCAAAACCCAGGAAGAATTGAAACCTATCCTCGAAATCTTTAAAGCTTTTGGCATCATACGTTTTACGTTGTATCTTATCAATCTCGTTCCTAATTATACCTAAACCGCTGTTAGAGTTGGTGGCCCGTACATAAGCTCCATTGCCCGCAGCGGCAATTTCTTTACACATATCCTCATTAAGCTTGCTCATTACGGTATGTCCGGCGCTATCGGTGTGGAAACCTACTTGTTTGTTACCCTGGTAAACAGGTATCGGCGCACCCTCTACCGAGCCTATACCAATTACATGTACAGTTACATCCTTATCAATCGCGTTTTTTGCTGCCGCGACCGCGTCATCCTCGTGGTTTTCTCCATCGGTTATAATGATCATGGCTTTGCCTGTGCCATCTTTAAAATCAAACGACTGCATACCCATATCAATAGCGGCACCAATAGCCGTCCCTTGAGTAGGCACCATGTTGGTGTTGATGGTATTTAAAAACAGCTTAGCTGCCGAGTAGTCGGTTGTTACCGGTAATTGTACATACGCCTGCCCGGCAAAAACAACTATACCTATACGGTCATCATGCAAGTTATCTATTAATTGCGAAATGGCGCGTTTGGCATTTTCTAACCGGTTAGGGGCCATATCGCCCGATAGCATACTGTTTGAAACATCCAGTAAGATCATCAAATCGGCACCTTTGTGTTTTTCTTCAACCATTTTTGATCCTATCTGCGGATCGGCTATGCCCAAAATTAAAAAGACGAAGGCCAGCAAAAACAAAATAAATTTTAGGCGCGGTGTAGTAAACGAAACATCGGGCACCATCTTGTCTACAATGCTTCTGTCGCCCAGAGATTTAATGGCTTTGTATTTCCATCGCTCTACCCAAATAAAAAGCAGCACGAAAGCCGGGATAGCAGCCAATCCCCATAAATATTCTATATGTGCAAAACGTAACATACTAGGTTAAAGCTCCTTTTAACAATGTGTTTTTAAATCCAAACTCTAACGCCAAAAACAACAACGCCAATAAGGCGAACGGTAAAAACAGCTCGGTTTTTTTATTGTATTGGATTACATCAATTTTTGCCTTTTCCATCTTGTCAATCTGCTCATAAATGCTTTTTAGTCTTTCGTTATCAGTAGCCCTAAAGTATTTACCGCCGGTTGTTTCGGCAATTTTGGTAAGGGTAGGTTCGTCAACGTCAACCGCTATGCGCTGATATTGAATACCCATTGGCGTTTGTACCGGGTAAGGGGCATAACCATGCGTACCAATACCTACGGTATATACCCGTATGTTAAATTGTTTGGCAATTTCGGCAGCGGTAATTGGTGGGATAGAGCCGGTGTTATTTGATCCATCGGTCAACAAAATAATTACCTTGCTTTTTGCCTCGCTGTCTTTTAAACGGTTTACGGCGGTAGCCAATCCCATACCTATGGCGGTACCGTCATCTATCATCCCGTTTTTAATATCTTTAAATAGGTTGATCAATACCGAATGATCAATAGTCAACGGACATTGCGTAAAACTTTCACCGCTGAATATTACCAGACCGATGCGGTCATCGGGCCGGTTCTTAATAAAATCTATGGCGATGTTTTTACCTGCTTCTAACCGGTTAGGCTGAAAATCCTCGGCCAGCATACTGCCCGAAATATCTGACGCGATAACAATATCAATACCCTCGGTAGTGCTGTTTTGCCAGCTTAATGATGTTTGCGGGCGGGCAAGGGCTACAACTAACAATATTACCGCTAACGACCGCAGCACGATTCCCAAATGGCGAAACTTGTTTGCCATACTGCTTTTAGGTACGGTAAACCCTTTTATTGCTGATACATTTAAGTGTCCGTACAACTTTTGCGCGCGCCATATATACCAGCCAATCATAGCCGGTATGATGATCAACAACCAAAAGAACCCCGGCTGTGCAAATTCAATACTTTTAAACAGCTCCATCGATGCTGCCTCCGTCAGTTATTGGTTTTGGCGTATCAACCACTTGTGTCTTTAGCACAAATTCAATCGCATCATCCATGCTTCTTTCGTTATCGGCAGGGGTTGGTTTTTCTTTGGCGAATTTTACCAGGTCGGCCATTACCAACAATCGCTGCAGTATGTTGCGATATTCATCGGTGATATCTCGTTGCTTTAACGCCCATAATATCTCATCGGTGGTGGTTTCCTGAGTTTTAACATTATACCTTTTTTCAAGGTATTCGCGGATGATATCTGTTAGTTCACTGTGGTATTGCTTAACGTCCTGCTGCCATAATTTCTTGCCGCGTAATTCTTGAAGTTTATTTATGGCGATGATATGTATAGGTACACTTGGCTTTGTTATTTGGAGGATGGGTTGACCTTTAGGGCGTTTCCATAAATAATAAATTACCCCAACAATTAAACCAATGATTATCAAACCTATTAATACCCATATCCAATTATCCCTTAACCAATCCAAAAATCCGTAGGTTACTACCAGCGGTTGTTTAATATCATAAATAGCTTTGGTGGTATCAACCTTTACGGTTTGTACTTGTAATGATAGCTCGTTGGTTTTAATAACTCCTGCGGTCGATCCAAATTCAAAAGGCGGCATGGTATATGCACCGGCATCAAAACTTGTTATGGTATAACTTTGGGTAATGGTTTCTTTGGTTTTGTCATTCTGATCGAAGGCGGTATCGGCTTTATTAGCGCTAACCACCTGTATTTTCCCGGTAATGGTATCGGCCAGTTTAGGGAAGTTAACCTGGTCTTTAATGCCTTTATGCACCACCAGGAACAGCTTGGTTTGATCGCCTATTTTTATGGTATAGTCCTGTAGTTTGGCTTCTACCTGTATGCTTTGCGCGTTGGTATTTAATGTCGCGCAAGCAAATAGGAATAATAAAAGTATATAATTAAAAAACTGTCTTTTCATCTTACCTTTTTCGCTCGCGTTTTTTAAACAGGGTCATCAATGGTTTTACATAGGTTTCGTGCGTGCCGATAGAAGTCGCATCCACCCCCGACCGGCTAAAAACATCTTTTAACTTGGCGGTACGCCTTAAAGCATCGGCCCTATAGGCGTTACGCACATTTTTATCGCCGGTATTTACCCATGCTATCTGGCCCGTTTCTTCATCCTTGACGGGGATAAGCCCAAGATCAGGAAACTCTTCTTCATGCCTATCATATAACCGCAAAGCAATAACATCATGCTTTTTATTGGCTATTTTAAGTTCCGTCTCAAAGGCCGGGCTCATAAAATCTGACAGAATAAAAGCGGTACATTTTTTCTTGATCACCGATGTAAAGTATTTTAAAGCTATGCCCAGATCTGTACCCGTATTCTCCGGCTTAAAATCTATCAGCTCCCTAATTATCATCAGTATATGCCCACGCCCTTTTTTAGGCGGAATAAACTTTTCTATTTTATCGCTAAAAAATATCACCCCGACCTTATCATTATTCTGTATGGCCGAAAATGCAAGTACCGCGCAAAGCTCAGTAGCCAGGTCCTGCTTTTGCTGGTTAATGGTGCCAAAGTTTTCAGACCCGCTCACATCCATTAATAGCATTACGGTTAGCTCTCGCTCCTCATCAAAAACCTTTACGTAGGGGTGATTAAAGCGAGCGGTAACGTTCCAGTCTATGGTTCTTATTTCATCGCCTATCTGGTATTCGCGCACCTCTCTAAAAGCCATACCACGCCCCTTAAAGGCAGAGTGGTACTCGCCCGAAAACAGGTGATTGCTCAGCCCGCGGGTTTTGATCTCTATCTTCCGTACTTTTTTTAGCAGCTCTTTGGTATCCTTTGCCATTTCTTGAGGAGAATCAAGAGTTAAGAATTAAGAACCAAGATTGACGTTATACCGTCTTAACCCTTGCTTCTTAATTCTTAACTCTTATTTATGGTACTTCTACCGCGTTAAGTATACCGGTTATAATATCCTCGCTGGTCATGTTTTCGGCTTCGGCCTCGTAGGTTAGCCCTATACGATGCCTTAACACGTCATGGCAAATTGCCCTAACATCCTCCGGAATAACATAGCCCCTGCGTTTTATAAAAGCATACGCTTTTGATGCCAGTGCCAGGTTAATACTAGCCCTTGGTGATGCACCAAAGCTAATCAGGTTTTTATAGTCAGCCAGTTTATATTGTTCAGGATTACGTGTGGCAAAAACAATGTCAATAATATATTGCTCAATTTTTTCGTCCATGTAAACCTCGCGCACTACTTTACGCGCCCTTATAATATCAGCAGGGTTAATAATAGCATTTGGTTTTAACATGCCCTGCGGCGATATATTGGCGCGTATAATTTTTTTCTCGTCCTCTTTAGTTGGATAACCTATCACCACTTTCAGCATAAAACGGTCAACCTGCGCTTCTGGTAGCGGGTAGGTTCCTTCCTGCTCAATTGGGTTTTGTGTAGCTAATACCAGGAAAGGGTTTGGCAGCGGGAAGGTTTTATCACCAATGGTAACTTGTCTTTCCTGCATGGCCTCTAACAACGCACTTTGCACTTTAGCAGGCGCACGGTTTATCTCATCGGCCAATATAAAGTTAGAGAAGATTGGCCCTTGTCTAACTATAAACTCTTCTTTCTTTTGGTTATAGATCATGGTGCCCAGCAAATCGGCAGGTAACAGATCGGGGGTGAATTGGATCCGGCTAAAATCGGCCTGTATAGCTTTTGCCAGCGTGTTTATAGCTAAAGTTTTTGCCAGGCCTGGTACACCTTCTAAAAGTATGTGGCCATCGGCTAATAAACCTATCAGCAGGCGCTCCACCATATATTTCTGACCCACTATCACTTTATCCATTTCCAGTTTTAACAGATCAACAAAAGCACTTTCTTGTTGTATCATTTCATTGATGGCCCTTATGTCTGTTGTATACGATGAACTTCCGGTCGCCGCACCTGTTGATGGGGACGTTGTATTGCTCTGTAATTCTTCCATTAAACTTTTATTAATTTTTGGTAGGCAAACTTAAATAGCAGATAACTTTTTTGCCAAAGAAATATGTTAAATAATGTTAAAATTAGATAATTATAGGCGATAAACTAATTTGTAGTACAAACAAGCCGACCAAAAGGTTCTTTAAGCAATTGAATGCCTCTTTAGTTTTTAAATATTTGCCGGTAATGGTCCATAACCCGCTCAAAACAAATTTGTAACCAGGCCGAATATTGGGTGGGGTTGTCTAGCAGCTCGGCAGCTAATACATCTATGTCCATATATTTATAACCGGCTACTTCTGTTTCATCTGGTACAGGCAATACATCGCTGGTGGCAAAAAATACATGATCGCATTCGTATTCAATTAGCCCGTTATCTACTTCGGCACGATAAATAAATTTGAATTGATAATTCAACTCACATTCCATACCCATTTCTTCAAATAGTCTTCTATTTGCAGCCGCTTCCGTATGCTCGCCGGGGCGGGGATGGCTGCAGCAAGTGTTGGTCCATTTGCCGCCGGAATGGTATTTATCTAAAGCCCGTTGTTGTAATAACAATTGCCCACGGCTGTTAAAAACAAATACGGAGAAAGCACGGTGTAATATACCGCCTTTATGCGCGGCTAGTTTATCCATAGTGCCAATGGCACGGTCGTCCTGGTCAATTATTATTAAGCCGCTTTTCAATTGTTGGGTATTTTATAAGGTATTTAATTTATAGCGGATCAATGAATCAAACATCAGCACAAATTTTTGGCGGTTTGATACGCGGATCCGCTCGGTCATAACCTGCCCGGCAGGTGCATGTGAAATCTTTAAGAATAATTGTTTATAGTAAACATAAGCAAGGTATACGCCTTTACGGCTGGTAGATGGAAGCTCTTTTATCCCTTTTAGCGCGGCATTAAAATCATTGCGGATATCTTCTTCAATGGCTCTTTTATCATCATCAGAAAATGCTGCCAGATCTACCTGCGGAAAATAACTACGATTAAGATCATGGTAATCAGAATTCAGGTCCCGCAAAAAATTTACTTTTTGAAACGCCGATCCCAATTTCATTGCCGGTTCTTTCAATCGCTCGTAATTGGCTTCATCTCCATTAGTGAAAACACATAAACACATCAAGCCAACAACTTCTGCCGACCCTAATATGTACTCGTTATATTTATCTGGGGTATAAACATTGTCATCCAGGTCCATGGCCATACTGTTTAAAAACAGGCTGATCAGCTCTGGTTTTATACCATATTGGTTTACCGCTTGCTGAAACGAATTTAATACCGGGTTTACACTTATGCCCCGCTCAATCGCTTTAAAGCAGTCGTCCCTAAATTCTGCTAGTAATGATGCTTTGGGATAATCATAAAAGCTATCCACTATCTCATCAGCCAACCTTACAAAACCATAGATAGCATAAATAGGGCCGCGCAGTTTTTTATTTAAGAAATAGATACCTAACGAAAAACTGGTGCTATAATGGTTAGTAATAGTCTTACTGAATTTGGCCGATAGTATATCAAACTTTGCTTTCATGCACTGCAAATGTAATGCACTATAACGTCAAAAGCTGCATTTTACTGCATAAAGTGTCAGCGCTTTTTTAAAGTGGCAAATAACATGCAAGTGCTTAAGCTTGCTAAAAAAAACTAGATCAATTTGTCGGGTGTAATTGGGAGGTCTCTTACCCGTTTGCCGGTAGCGTTATAAATAGCATTAGCAATAGCGGCCGTTATACCTGTAATACCTATCTCGCCAATTCCCCGCGCACCCAGCGGTGATATATATGGATCCGGTTTATCTATAAACTGAACTTCAATTTCGGGGATATCAGCATGTACAGGCACTAAATACTGGGCCAGGTCGCGTGTTACAACACGGCCATTGTTAGGGTCGTATTGTGTGTTCTCCATTAGCGCCATGCCTATGCCAAATATCATTCCACCCATTATCTGGTTAGTTGCCGTTTTTAAATTCATGACTTTGCCAATATCCATCACCCCAACTATTTTATCAACTTTAATTGTCCCCAGGTCAGGATCTACCAGCACTTTAACAAACTGCGCCCCAAACGAATGGAAGGAATAGGGTGTGCGATCTGTCTTTTCATCAGCCTGTACTGCCGCGTTTGCTTTGCTTTCTTCTTCCGCTTTTGCCTCAGGGCTACCGGCCGGGGCCGGGGTTGGCGCCTGCGCCCTTGTAGAAACATTTGTTTTTGCCTGCGCCTCCACCTTATCTAAACCGTTACGGTTTAAGATCTGGGTATATGTTTCGGCTTTAACCGGGTTGCTTTTTAGATGGATACGGCCATTATCGGCAATAATATCTCCTTTTTTATAACCGTGTAGTGACGAATTAGAATCGGAAACAGCCAGATCTATCAACTTGCTTATTGCGCCTAATGCAGCCGCTCTAACAGCCGGGCCAACACTGGCTGTAACCTGTGACCCGCCCGATTGTGCACCTTTTGGATACATGCTGTCACCCAGCTTTACTTTTACTTTGTCTATGGGCAAACCGAAGGCATCGGCAGCAATTTGAGTAGCTATCGTATAAGTACCTGTGCCAATATCCTGCGTGCCACATAATATCTCTGCATGGCCATCTGCAAACAATGTTGCCCTTGCTGTTGACGCGCTGCGGTTTGCCGGATAAGTTGCAGTGGCCATACCATACCCAACCAGGTATTTACCTTCGCGTGTTACACCGGGAGTCGGGTTGCGTTTGCTCCAGCCTATAGCATCAGCCCCGCGTTGATAGCACTCTTTCAAGTTTTTTGACGAGAATTGTTTCTTTTTTTGCTCCTCCATATCAGCATGGTTTATTAACCTAAGCTGCAGGGGATCCAGTTTTAGTTTATTAGCCAACTCATCCATAGCTGCTTCAAGCGCATAAGTGCCTGGAGCTTCGCCCGGCGCACGTGTGGGGCAAGGTGTGCCCCGGTTTAGCCTAACTAACTCATGGCTGACATCGACGTTGGGGCTGCTATATATCATGCTTGTCGCTACGCCTGCTGTTTCAACAAACTCATCCACAAATGATGTCTCTGACGTTGTAGCATGTTTTATGGCTGATAATTTACCGTTTTGATCAGCGCCCAATGCTAACTTCTGGATGGTTTGCGTACGCCTGCCCGCTGCAGAAAACGCCTGCTGGCGGCTTAACACCAGTTTAACCGGCCTGTTAAATTGCTTAGCGGCCATTGCAGCCAAAATAGTATTGCCCCAGGTAAATCCTTTAGAGCCAAAACCGCCGCCAATGTATAAGGCAACTACCCTTACTTTTTCGGCAGGGATACCCAGCATAGATGTTAGCAATCCTTTTACACCCATTACTGATTGAGTAGCATCATAAACCATTAATTCATCGCCCTTCCACTCGGCAATAGTGGCATGCGGCTCCATAGCATTATGATGGTATACCGGGGTGGTATATGTTTCGTCTGTTTTAACGGCGGCTGTTTGCAGGGCGGCTTCAGCATCGCCACGTTTGGTTTGTGTTTCGGCGCCCCCTAGTCCTGCTCCGGGTTTATATGCTGTCGCGATATTTTTTTCCAAACCAACCACCGGGGCCTGCTCATCATATAGTATTTTGATGGTAGCGGCGGCATGCTCTGCCTGTTCAAAGGTTTCGGCTATCACTACGGCAATATGCTGACCGCCGTAAAACACACGGTCGTTTTGCAAAGGCAGCAGATCCTTTTCAGCAAATTTGCCGCCGCCGGGGTCAGATGCATTAGGAAAATGCAGTTGCATGGAGTTTTCGCTAGTCATTATGCCTATAACACCCGGCATTTTTTTAGCCTGTGCTATATCAACGATTTTTACCCGCCCTTTAGTAATGGTACTTAATACCGATACGCCATAGGCCAGGTTTTTTACCGGGAACTCGGCAGCATAAGTTGCCGCGCCCGTTACTTTAAGACGGCCATCAACACGGTCTATTGGTTTTCCTACAGATTCTATCATGACATACCTCCCGTGGTTATTAAGGCACGTACCAGCGTACGCTTGGCAAGTTCAATTTTAAATGTGTTGTCTTTATGGCCTTTTGCCTGGCTCAAGGCGGCTGCTGCTGCGGTGCGGTAATTTTGCTCATTAGCTATTGCGCCTATTAATACTTTTTCGGCTAATAATGCACGCCAGGGTTTGGTGCCTACCCCGCCTAAAGCAAGCCGGGCATTTTTAATGCGGCCATTTTGGATATTTAGTACTACAGCTGCCGATGTTAAAGCAAACTCATAGGATGCCCTATCGCGTACCTTTAAATAATGCGATTTGGATCCGGATGGTAATGCGGGTATCTCAACATGGGTGATCAATTCGTCTTGCTTAAGCGTATGTTCTATATGCGGGGTTTGCCCCGGCAATAAATGAAAATCGGTGAAAGGAATTGTGCGTACACCTTTAATGCCCTGGACGTGGATAATCGCGCCTAAAGCAGCCATTGCCACACACATATCTGACGGATGGGTAGCTATACATTTATCGCTGGTACCTAAAATGGCGTTGTTCCTGTTATAACCATCTATAGCGGCGCAGCCAGAACCCGGCACCCGTTTGTTACAGGCGAAATCGGTATTGTAAAAATACGGGCACCTTGTGCGCTGCATTAAATTGCCACCTACGGATGCCATGTTTCTTAGTTGTGGTGATGCGCCAGATAGCAATGCTTCAGACAATACCGGGAAGTTTTTTATAATCGTTGGATGATAAGCCAGGTCACTATTCTTTACCAAAGCGCCTATCAGGATATTACCGCTTTTTAATTCTTCTATTTTATTAAGCCCCAGTTTATTGATATCGATAACCTGTTTTGGTGTTTCGATATTCAGTTTCATGAGGTCGAGCATATTAGTGCCGCCTGCAATAAATTTTGTACGGGTAACGCCTGCTGCATGTATTGCAGCCTGGTTATCCTGCACACGTATCAATTTAAATGGTTCCATATAGTTTACAGGATCAAACGTTTTGTACTTGTTTAATTGCCGACAATATATTTTGATAGGCCCCGCACCGGCAAATGTTACCGCTCATCAGTTCTCTTATCTCCGCATCTGTTTTTGCGTGCCCCTCTTTCACCAAACCAACTGCCGAACATATTTGCCCCGGAGTGCAGTACCCGCATTGAAAACCATCATGCTTTAAAAAAGCCTCTTGCATAGGGTGGAGCTGGTCGCCGGTTGCTAAGCCCTCGATAGTGGTTACTTCGGCGCCTTCACACATTGCCGCCAGCGTTAAGCATGAGTTTATACGGCGTCCGTCAACCAGCACTGTGCAGGCTCCGCATTGGCCATGATCACACCCTTTTTTTGTGCCGGGCATACCCAGATTTTCGCGCAGGGCATCTAATAAGGTAACCCTCGAGTCGAGCTCTAACGAATGGTGTTTGCCGTTAATGGTTAAGCTTACGGCCGTTACTTCAACAGGTGCGGCTGCCGCTGTTTCAGGTATGATGTCTTTAGCGTGGCTTAACAATGGTGCCAAGGTTATCCCTGCCCCGGCTACCGTTAGCTGTGATAAAAATCCCCGCCGGCTGGTGGCACCTAATAAGTCATCATTTTCTTCGGGTAAGTCAGTCTGTTTTTCCACTATAAATAGATTATAGAAAAATAACATTGTGGTATAGGAAAATGTTTAGTAAGAAATAAAAAATATCTGTAGGCTTAATTCCACAAGCAAGTAGCCCCCTCACGAGTATAAAACGATACGCCCGGTAGCTTTACTATCCGTGGGTACTTATATATAAATCTAATCTATCCAGGGTTTATTTCAATTCTATCTGGAAACCCATAACTGTCCAATTCGGCATATTATCAGGTTTTGTAATTACCAACGCGTCATCTTCCAACTTCCATTTAATTTTTTGGTTACTGCCTAAAAGCGATACGCTTTTTATTTTTTTATCATTCAGGGTCGAGCCTTTACCCAACGATTTGATCTGTATATCGCTATTGGGTGTTTCCATGCAGAAAGCATACAGGTTGTTACCCTTGGTGGTGAAACGGATGTCGCCGGTTTGATAAGGGCGTACATCACTCAAGCCTGCAAACTGTCCTTTTTTCTGATTTTCTTTAACGGTTGATGGGCCTTCGCCATAAATTTTCCAGGGACGGCTGCCATATATGCCTTTGCCGTTTGTGGGCATCCAGGCGGCAATATCTTCAACTATTTTTAATACATCTGGTTCAAGGTCGCCCTCCGGTGTTTGCACAACGTTAATCAACAGGTTGCCGTTTTTACTTACAATATCAACCAGCATTTGTATAACCTCGGTGCCGGTTTTATATTTCTGTCCGGTTTGGTAAAACCAATCGCCTATAGAAGTATCCGTTTGCCATGGGTAGGGATTAATGTTATCCTGTACTCCGCGTTCCAGATCTTGCACCCATTTACCGTTTGACGGTTCTTTGCAATTATAAACTGCGGTAGGGCTGCCGTTATGGAACGAATAGTTGCCATTGTAAAAATTAGCCAGCATACTGCGGCCTATCTCATCAAAAGGGAGTTTACTGTCAGAATATAGCAGATCGGGATGATAGGTGTCTACCAGTTCTTTTACATCGGCATACCATTCTTTCATCCACTCGGGGTTGGTGGTTAGCCAGCCATTGTCGCCAGGTGCGGCTTTGGTATGATATAGGTCGGCGTATTGCGGGTCGGCGCCATCATAGGGTATGCCTTTAAACTCGCCGTCCTTATCTGCACGATGAGCCGCCTGGAACCAGGTATAACTTGCCGCTAGATGTTCTGATACGCCAAATTTAAGCCCTTCTTTTTGCGCCGCTTTTTGCCAAAGCCCCACTACATCTTTATGCGGACCCATATTAAAGGCGTTCCATTTATGGATCTGCGATTTCCACAAAAAGAAATTATCATGATGGCTGCCCATGCTTACAAAGTATTTGGCGCCTGCTTTTTTATAAAGAGCCATTAACTTTTCAGGGTCCCATTTCTCGGCTTTCCATAGCGGAATGATATCCTTATAGCCAAATTTTGACGGTGGCCCATAATGGGCTACGTGATACTTATTTTGGCGGCTATTTTGTTCATATAGGCCACGGGCATACCAATCGCCCTGGCGGGGTACAGCCTGCGGGCCCCAATGCGCCCAGATCCCAAACTTGGCATCCCTGAACCACTCGGGGTATTTATATTCTTTTAATGATTCTTCGGTTGGCTTGAAGGAACCCGCATTTATGGGCAAGTCCTGCGCGTATGTTGCCGAAAGACTTGCTGTTAACGCGGCGGTTAGCAACAGGTTAAGATGTAGTTTCATAACGGGTTTAATTGGTTATTAAAGATAGCTACAAAAGCTGGTAAAGCAATAAACGACCATGCTATTTATCAGCATGAATTTTTTATCAGGAAATACCGACCTTAGCAAAAAACACATCGCCCATAAATGAATACTAATCAGCCCCAAAAACCTGCCGAAAAAGAGAACATGCACCCCCGCAACAGCCATCGCGGCGGCTATGATTTTAAACTGCTTTGCAAAGCTGATCCGGAGTTAAAGAACTTTGTTGGGGTAAACAAACACGATGTGGAGACGATAGATTTTAGCGACCCCCAGGCGGTTAAGGAACTTAATAAAGCCCTGCTAAAGCATTATTACGGTGTTGACGGCTGGGATATCCCCGAAGGATACTTATGCCCGCCTATACCCGGCAGGGCAGATTACGTACACTATATAGCTGACCTGCTGAAAGAAGTCAATGGCAGCAAGATCCAAAACGGAAACAAGATCAATGTGCTGGATATTGGTATGGGTGCAAATTGTGTTTACCCGTTAATTGGCAACGCGGTTTATAAGTGGCAGTTTACAGGTACCGATATTGATCCGGTGGCTATACGGTCGGCAAAAGATATTATCGGGTTAAATAAAGGTTTGCAAAATCAAATCAGCTTTAGACTGCAAACCGGCAAAGACAATGTTTTTGTAGGAGCGATAAAGCCTGATGACAGGTTTGACCTGACCATGTGTAACCCGCCGTTCCATGGCTCATTTAAAGAGGCGCAGGACGTTACAGCCACCAAATGGAAGAAACTGGGTGTAATGAAAAAGCCTACGCTATTAAACTTTGGCGGCCAAAAAAACGAGCTATGGTGCAACGGCGGCGAGGTCGGTTTTATACGCCGTATGGTTGCCGAAAGCGCGCAGTTTGCCAAACAATGCTTATGGTTTACCACCCTGGTATCAAAAAAAGACACGTTGCCTGCGGCGTATAATGCATTAAAATGGAATAAGGCGCTTGATGTTAAAACCATCAACATGGCGCATGGGCAAAAAACCACCCGCATCATTGCTTGGACATTTTTAACACCTGAAGAGCAAACCAATTGGAAAAATAAATATTGGAAATAGCCGCCTGGTATGAAAAGATTTGCACTGCTTTTAACACTTCTGCCTACGATATTATTTGCACAGTTCATTGTGCCAAACTATCCGGCTATTGATGCCTTGGGCCGTAAACTTCCCGAGTTTAAAGAAGTTGGCCTACCTAAAAAGGATAAGTTTGTTGGGCTTTTTTATTGGGTATGGCATACTAATTTTGCCGCGCAGGTTCCGTTAAATACATCAGAGGTTTTGGCTAAACACCCCGAAGCGGTATACCAATTTGATAACCCCGTTTGGCGTGCCGCCGAAGGTAACACCTTTTATTGGGGCGAGCCTTTGTTTGGCTATTATCGAGATGAGGATGCCTGGGTTTTACGCAAGCAGGCCGTAATGCTGGCTGATGCAGGCGTTGATGTGGTCATACTCGACTCGACCAATGGTACCAACTTTCAATCATCGTACGAAGCATTGTTTAAAGTATTTGATGAAGCCCGGAAGGATGGCATAAAGGCCCCGGCTATCGCATTTATATTGCCGTTTGGCCCATCTGAATCTGCAAGAGGCGAAATTGCGCAATTATATAATGATCTGTATAAACCGGGATTGTATAAGGACCTTTGGTTTTACTGGAAAGGCAAGCCGCTTATCATGGCTTATCCCGAGATGGTTTCCGGGGCTGACGCAACCGGGTTAAACGCTGCTATAAAAGACTTCTTTACCTTCCGCCCAGGACAGCCGGTTTATAATAAAGGCCCGCAGCGTAAAGACCATTGGGGTTGGCTGGAGATTTACCCGCAGCATGGTTTTGGGCCAAAGCCCAATGGTGGTTTCGAAGAGGCGACGGTAGGCGTGGCGCAAAACTGGTCGAAAAAAGAAGGGTTAACAGCAATGAACTCAGAAGGCGCATTTGGCAGAAGTTATACCGACAAAGACGGACAGCATACCGAACCTGGCGCGGTTAATTACGGCTATAATTTCCAGGAACAATGGGAGCAGGCGTTAAAAATAAACCCCGACTTTATATTTATTACCGGCTGGAATGAATGGATAGCAGGCCGGGCCAAAAAATGGCAAAGCCAGGTTAATGCCTTTCCTGATGAATTTAATGAAGAGGGCAGCCGCGATATTGAACCCATGAAAGGCGGCCACGGCGACAACTATTATTACCAGATGGTTGGCAACATCAGGCGCTTTAAAGGCATGGCCGCCCCCCAAGAAGTTAATGGTTATATAAAGAATAAAGGTAATGGCTTGTTTGTTGATTGGAAAACGATAAAGCCCGAATTTGCATCTTATAAAGGCAATACCATACA
This sequence comes from Mucilaginibacter sp., assembly GCF_028288185.1. Lineage (GTDB taxonomy): Bacteria > Bacteroidota > Bacteroidia > Sphingobacteriales > Sphingobacteriaceae > Mucilaginibacter. The sequence goes on from NZ_JAQBOF010000024.1 coordinate 33,761, forward strand.
CCGTGATTTTGATGGCTGGAAGGGCACGCATTATACCAACACAACGGGGCGCAATGATATTGTGCTGTCAAAAGTGGCAGTAGATAAGCAGTTTGTTTACTTCTATGTGCAAACGCAGGAGAAACTATCGCCGTCTGCCGGCAAAGCCTGGATGCGGTTATTTATTGATATCGACAGAAATAATAAAACCGGCTGGAACGGTTACGACTATGTAATTAATCGCAGCAGCCCCAATGCAAAAGCTGTAATAGAAAAATCAACCAATGGTTGGGAATGGGTAAAAGTTGGCGAACTAGATTATCATATTAAGGATAATGTATTAGAAATAAAGATCCCCAAAAAGCTCGTCGGCATAAAAGGCCCGGTAGACCTTGAATTTAAATGGTCTGACAATATGCAAACCGATGGTGATATAACTGACTTTTTAATTAATGGCGATGTAGCGCCATCAGGCAGGTTTAATTTTAGATATATTAATAAAACTTATTAGCTAATTACATTGATATTTTTATAAAATTTCAAATTCAGGTAAGTTTTGTGCGTGCTTTATTGTTATAATTTCAATAGAAATAAATAATTACTAATTATTTGTAGCAAATGTGTTTAATAAATGAATCTATTTTAAAAAATTAGTAAAATCATATGATAAAATCAATCAATAAATGATTAATATTGCAATATTAACTGATCTTATTATTTGAATGAAGAAAGCCGTTGTAATTGATGATGCTGAAAGCTGTTTTTTGTGCAAAAATTGTATCAAGGAATGGATTCCAGCAATTTTAGCGCACAAGAAGAACTATAAAGTAAAAAAAGGCGAACTCATTTTTAAAGAAGGCAGCCCGGCTAACGGGATTTTCTTTGTACATACCGGGATTGTAAAAGTCCATAAAAGGTGGGGTGCTGATAAAGAACTAATTTTAAGATTTGCCAAAGAGGGTGTAATTTTTGGCCATCGTGTGCTGGGCGGTAATGGCATATATGCCATATCGGCAACGGCACTACAGCCAGGCATTGTTAGCTATGTAGATACGGCGTTTTTTGAAGCCACTTTGAAAGTAAACACCGATTTTGCTTACAATCTTTTAATGTTTTTTGCAGAAGAGCTGCGCGTGTCTGAACGTAAGATGCGTAACCTGGCACATATGCCTGTAAAAGGCCGTGTTGCTGAGGCATTGATCATGCTAAAAGATCAGTTTGGTTTAACTAAAGATGGTTTTATTGATATCGAGCTGAGCCGCCAGGACCTGGCTTCTTTTTCGGGCGCTACTTACGAAACCGTATTCAGGGTAATAAACGAGCTGATACAAGAGGGCTTATTAACCCTATCGGGCAAAAGCATCGCCATTTCAAACTATGACAAGCTTTTAAAGCTAACCGAAGATATTGCTTAGAGTCTTTAAGCATTACAGTTTTCACCTTTTATAAAATTTAATTTTTGTTATTTTGGATAATATAAATCATTACCATGAATAGCAATTTATCCACGCCGCCAGAATTATATGTTTTAGGAGCCGGCCCCGGCGATCCAGAATTAATTACGGTTAAAGGGTATAAAATTTTGCAACAGGCCAAAGCAATACTTTATGATAATTTAGCCAATAGGGAACTGTTGAATCTAACCCCGCCAGATTGCGTGCAGATTTATGTCGGCAAGCAACCTTATGGCAAATACACCCCACAGGAAGAAATACATAGTTTAATAAAACACTTTGCTTTTAGTAAAGGTAGCGTAGTGCGCCTAAAAGGCGGCGACCCATTTATATTTGGCCGGGGGTTTGAAGAAATAATATATGCCCGCGAACAAGGCATTAAAACCTATTATATCCCCGGTATAACCAGTATGCAGGCATCGGGTTTAGAGGATATACCGCTTACCCACCGGGCTATAAGCGAAGGCATATGGGTAGTTACCGGTACCAAAAAAGATGGCACACTATCCGGCGATCTGCAGTTGGCTATGCAAAGCAACGCTACCGTAGTAATTTATATGGGGATGAAACAGCTGGCATCTATAGCCGCTACTTATGTCCATGCCGGGAATGGCGAAACACCTGCGGCTATTATTCAGCATGCGTCAACTCCACATCAAAAATCAGTTAAAGGATTAGTTAGAGATTTGGTAACGATGGCCGACAGTAAACAGTTAACTTATCCGGCAATTATTATTATAGGTGGGGTTGTTGATCTGGGCAAACCTGTCGAGGTTTAGGAAGCGATATTTGCTGCACTAATCTTCCCTTTTGTTCTACATAATAATTATGTATTATTGTGTCTGCTGTTTCAATATGGATGTAGAAAATTTAAGTAAAGACCTGGAGCGCGTATCCACGGAAACAATGGCTGACATTGTGGAGTTGAGATTGCGCGAATTTTTTAAAAAGAAATCTTTTAAACCCGGCGATGCTTTACCCAAAGAAATGGAGTTGGTGGCCGCGCTGGGCGTTAGCCGTAATGTAGTGCGCGAGGCCCTGAGCCGCTTGCGGATGTTAGGCATGATCGAAACCCGCAAAAAACGCGGTATGATATTGGCCCGCCCGGATGTACTGGGTACTTTTGAGCGTGTGCTTGACCCCCTTATTATTGACGACCATATACTACAGGACCTTTTTGAATTGCGCCTGGTATTAGAGATGGGGTTAGCCGACCTGCTTTTTCTGCGTAAAACAGATAAGAATATTGCCGAGCTGGAAAAGATCGCGCTTGATGAAACTCATGATGGCGAGAAGCGGTTCAGAGTAAAAAACGAGATCGCCTTCCACGGTAAGCTTTATGAAATAACGGGGAACAATACCCTTAAACGTTTCCAGGTAATGCTGATGCCGGTTTTTGGCTATGTTACTACGTTAGAAAAAGATAAAGAATATCAAACCGGGAAAGTAAATCACCTTGACTTGGTTAACATACTTAAAAACGGTACCAAAGAAGATTTTAAAGCCGGCATGTACGCGCATTTAAAACCCCATTTTGACAGCCTGACTAAGAAATAGTATCAGCCTTCCTTTAATAAACTCTTCCTGGTATCCGCAGAATAAAGTATATAGTAACATTATTAATATGTACTACATAATAACTTTATTTTATATTTGTGGCATAATCGCTAAGCCTGCCAATGGCTTAACCTAAATGAAGGAAAAACTTAACGCCGATAATTTAAAAGGCAACTGGGCAACATTGTTGCTGCCGGTAAATGCAGATGATACTTTTAATTATGCCAAACTGGCTGATGAGATAGATATGCTTATCAACGCCGGCGTTGATGGCATTTACTCGAACGGAACTGCAGGCGAGTTCCATAACCAGACGGAGAAAGAATACGACACCATCAACAACATTCTTTCTGAAAAATGTTTGCAAGCAGATATGTGTTTCCAGATAGGTGCCAGTCACCCATCGCCCATAATTGCTTTAAACAGGCTAAAAAGAGCGATTGCGTTTAAGCCGGATGCTATACAGGTTATCCTGCCGGATTGGGTTGTTGTTACAGATACTGAACTAGTAGATTACTTAAAGAGATTAGCAGAGGCCGCTGATGGCGTACCATTGGTATTATATAATCCACCCCACGCCAAGCGTGTTTTACAACCTGTAGATTATCAATTGTTAAAACAAATCCCAGAGGTAATAGGCGTAAAACTATTAAGCCGTGATGCCGATTGGGTTGAGGCTATGAAACTGCACGCATCGCATCTATCCATTTTTGTACCCGGTCATTTTTTGGCAAGTGGTATGGCGAGCGGTATTGCTTCGGGGGCATACTCAAATGTAGCCTGCATAAATCCTAAAGCCGCGCAAAACTGGTGGGCCATGATGCAAACCGACATAACTCAAGGCTTAAAAATAGAGGCTGATATTTTAGCCTTTTTTGCCAAGTGTATTGCCCCTTTGCAGCAGCAAGGTTATAGCAACCCGGCTTTAGATAAATTTTTAGCTACGGTTGGCGGCTGTTACAATGTTGGTACGCGACTAAGATGGCCGTATAAATGGATACCTGAAGAACAGGTAGCGGCGGTGCAAGAACAGGCCCGACAAATGATTCCTTACTTTTTCGATAGTACACATGAGGTTTAGTATATTATTTATCAGCTTTTTTTTAATGATGTCGACTAATATAAAGGCACAAAAAACTGATCTGTTTAAATGGGGCGAGTTAGCACCCATACCAGATCCGTTTGGTTTCGCGGGATCATTCGCGGGTATATCAAACAACGCTTTAATTGTAGCTGGTGGTGCTAATTTCCCTGATGGCGGCGCACCCTGGACAGGATCAAAAAAAGTATGGACCGATAAAATATTTGTATTGGATCATCCCACCGGTAAATGGAAGCAGATTGCAAAATTAGGGCAACCGCTTGGTTATGGCGTATCTATAACTTACAAAAATGAATTAATCTGTATAGGTGGTAGCAATGCAGAGGGTCATGTGCCATCCATGTTCGGCATAAATTATTACCCAAATGGAAATGTCGAATTTGAGGTTTGGCCGGATTTGCCCACCAAATTAGCAAACGCATGCGGTGCTGTAGTTGGACATACGCTATACATAGCAGGTGGTTTGTTAGTTTCAGATGCTAATAGTACGGCTTCGGTGTTTTTGTCTATTGATCTGGCTAGCCAAAATCCGAAGTGGACGAAACTGGAAACCTGGCCCGGCCCACCACGTATGTTAAGTGTGGCCGGTTCATTAAACGGTTCGTTCTATTTATTTAGTGGTACAGACCTGGAAGATAAAAATGGCGCGGCGCATCGCAAATATTTAAAGGATGCTTATGCCTATACACCAGGTAAGGGTTGGAAAAAACTGGCTGATCTGCCTTCGCCAGTGGTAGCGGCGGCTGGCCCGGCATTGGCTTATGGTAAAAATGAATTGTTGGTTTTTGGTGGCGATGATGGTGTATTGGCAGATAACGCGTCTACACTAAAAGAAAAGCATCCGGGGTTTTCTGATGCGATATTGAGCTATCAAATTATAACCAATAAATGGAACATAGCCGGTCATATTAAAACCCATAAGTTAGCTGATGCCGCCGAAAATCCTAATAAAAGCCTATGGGCACCGGTGACAACTACATCTGTATCATGGCATGGCGACCTGGTATTTCCCGGCGGCGAGGTGCGCCCGGCAGTGCGCACACCAAGAGTATTAGTTGCACATATAAAAACATCGCCATTAATAAATAAGGACACAAATGGAATTAAAAAATAAACGCCCGGCCGGATGGTTTTACCCATGGGCAATAGTGGGGATACTATGGCTGGTGGCTTTTCTTAATTACTTTGACCGCAATTTGATCGCCTCTATGCGCGACCCGATTGCTGCCGAATTTAAATTAACGGATGCGCAATTTGGATTATTAACAACTGTGTTCTTATTGTCGTATGGGATATTAAGTCCGCTGGGTGGTTACCTGGCAGATAAGTATGGCCGTAAACGGATCATTGTATTTAGCGTATGCGTATGGTCTGCAGTAACATTGTGGACCGGTTTTGTATCGTCTTTTCCTGAAATGTTGGTTGCCCGTGTAATTATGGGTATCAGCGAGGCTTGTTACATCCCCGCAGGACTGGCCATGATAGCCGATTACCATAAAGGTAAAACACGCTCATTGGCCACAGGCTTGCACATGAGTGGTTTATATGCTGGGCAGGCTTTTGGTGGCGTTGGTGGTTATATGTCTATACTATGGGGCTGGCGTTATGGTTTCCAAATGATAGGTTTGTTTGGTGTGGTGTATGGCATCATATTGATTTATTTTTTGCACGATAATAAAAATAAGCGTGGCGATGAAACGGTATCAACCAACCCGGAAATAGTAGCCGAAGAACGACTAGGCCTTTTCCAAACTATAAAAATGCTGGTGTCCGAAAAATCATTCCTGGTGCTGCTGTTTTATTTCTGCATGCTGGGCATTGTTAACTGGATGATATACGGTTGGCTGCCTACGTTTTTAAAAGAACATTTTACTTTGGGCTTGGGCAAAGCCGGCCTATCGGCAACGGGATACGTACAAATAGGCTCATTTATGGGGGTATTGCTGGGCGGTATTGTGGCCGATAGATGGTTCCGTACCAACAAACGGAGTAGGTTGTATATGATTGTTATCGGCTTTACATTGGGTGGGCCGTTCCTGTTTTTAATGGCATCGACCCATGTATTTACCATTGCTGTTGTTGCCATGATCATTTACGGATTGGCGCGCGGTATTAATGATAGTAACTTGATGCCTATACTCTGCCAGGTGATAGATGGAAAATACATCGCCACCGGCTACGGTTTCCTCAACTTTTTAAGTACTATAATTGGCGGCATAATGGTGTACATAGGCGGCATGATGATGGATGCGCATATCAGCTTGGCCATTATTTATGAAGTATCAGCCGTATTTATGGTGATAGCCGCATGGTCATTGTTAAGAATAAAGATCAGCAGTAAAAGCTAATAGCTTATTGATAAAAGTGGTTTTGCAATAACCAGTTATAGCAACGGTCCATCCATTTATCTTGTGTGGTAGCGTTGTTCATGCCGAAGCCATGGCCGCCTTCCTGGTAAATATGTATCTCGGCCTTTACACCGTGCTTTTGCAGCGCGGTAAAATAATTAATGCTGTTAGCTACCGGCACTACTTTATCATTACCTGCCTGTACCAAAAATGCGGGTGGGGTATCAGTAGTTACTTGTAGTTCGTTAGAATATTCTCTTATTTTTTCAGAAGTCGCATTTTCACCAATCAACGCTTTCTTAGATCCCTTATGCAAAATACTATCCTGGAAAGTAATTACCGGGTATATCAGCAATGAAAAATCGGGTCTAAGGCTGATATTCTTTGGATTGTCAATAACCGTTTTTTGGTAATGAGTAGATAGTGTTGATGCCACATGCCCACCTGCAGAAAACCCCATAATACCAACTTTGGCGACATCAATATGCCACTCTATAGCATGCTCACGCACCAATTGTATAGCGCGTTGTGCATCCTGTAGCGGGCCAATCTCACGGTTTACCATTATGATATCGCTTGGCAACCTGTATTTTAAAACAAAAGCCGCGATACCATGAGCCGCAAAATCGCGGGCTACGTGTGCGCCTTCATCGTTCACCACTAAATAAGAGTAACCGCCGCCGGGGCAAATAATAATAGCGGTGCCGGTGGCTTTTGATGGTTCGGGTAAAAAGGCGGTTAATGTGGGATCTGTTACCTTGCTTACCTTGCCTCTTTTGGAGGTAGTGTCATTCAACTCATGTACATCGTTCGGTTTTGAGTTAGGCACATTTTTATATAGGTGGATAACGGTTTGCGCTTTTAATAAAGAGGCCGACAAAACCAGCCCCAGGGCAATAAATATTTTTTTCATAATATGGACTAATTGGTAAACCAAATATAAAATAAATTCGCTATTATGTAGAACATAATGATATATTTGGCTTCAGAAAGTTTTTATACTTGTAGAAATAGACCGTTAAAATGAAAATACGTTTTGTTAACCTGCTATTTGTGATAGTTTCATTATTATTAGCTATCCCCGCAAAAATAATTGCGCAAAAAGCAAAGCCCGCACTCGCCCCCCCTGAATATGCCGCTCAGAAAATATTTACCGGTGGCGAAGGGGGCTATCATTCTTACCGTATACCATCATTGGTCAAATCGGTAGCACATGGTTATTTACTGGCTATTTGCGAAGGTCGTAAAGAAAGCAATAAGGATTATGGCAATATAGACGTGGTTTGTAAACGCTCATTAGATAACGGCGCAACCTGGAATACTTTACAAGTTATTGCTGATCCGGGTAATTATACCATGGGCAACCCTACTACGGTTGTAGACCAAACCACCGGCAAAATATTTGTATTTATGGTGCGTAATGATTCTACTCATTACACTAACTCTGATAATACGCAGCTTGCTTTTGCTACGGGCGACAGGACAATTTATTATTCTTCAAGCACGGATGAAGGGGCAACCTGGTCTAAGCCTATAAATGTAACTGCTACCACCCAACCTGCCGGTATGGCCAATGATTGGATAGGGCCCGGCGTTGGCATACAGAAGATCCATGGCGCGGATAAAGGCTATTTAATTATCCCGGCCTATGGCAGGAATATTTATAGTACAGACCATGGCGCTACCTGGACAACCGCTGTAATTGCCACCGGCACCAAAAAATCAACAGAAGCCACGATCATAGAAAAGTTAAATGGCGACTTGATACGTAATGACAGGCCTACTACTACCTTACCAAAGTTCAGGCAAGTGTCAACAGGTTCGATAGAGGGTGGTTTCAATAACTGGACATCACATTTAGGTTTGCCCGACCCGACAAGTGAAGGTTCTGTTTGGCGATATAATGACCCGGAACCTAACCGGATATTATTTTTAAACGCGGCCAGCCAAAAAACACGCACTACCATGAAAATACGGATAAGCTACGATGAGGGAAATTCTTATCCGGTAGGGCGGGATATACCTGTTTTTGGTACGGAGCCGGGTAAATTGGGCGGATATTCAAGCCTAACCAAAACGGCCGACCGTCATGTGGGGGCGTTGATAGAGTATAACGAAGATGTAAAAAGCAACAATACCAGTAACCGATCTATTGTATTTAGCAAGTTTAATTTACCATGGATATTAAATGGCGTGGACGAAGCTACGGCATCTACCAAAGTTGCTGCTGCTCCGGTGGCTTTAGCACCGGTGTTGCCTGCATTGACAGAATCTTTAAACTATATTTATAAGCCCGGCGATAATGGCTATGCTTGTTTCCGCATACCGGCTATAATTACTACAAAAAGCGGTATGTTGCTGGCATTTGCCGAAGGACGCAAAAAAGATTGCGGCGACGCTGGTGATATTGACCTGGTACTAAAACGATCTGCCGATGGCGGTAAAACATGGAGCGCCGTGCAAGTAGTTTGGACCGACTCGACCAATACCTGCGGCAACCCGGTGCCCATTCAGGATGCCAGTACAGGAAAGATCTGGTTGCTAAGCACCTGGAATTTAGGTGCCGATCATGAAAAAGACATCAAAGCATCAACCAGTAAAAATAGCCGTTGTGTTTATGTGCTTTCATCGGGTGATGAAGGCAAAACCTGGTCTACAGCCAAAGAAATAACCAAAGATGTAAAGCTGCCGGGCTGGACCTGGTATGCAACCGGGCCTTGCCATGGCGTACAAATATCTACCGGAAAATATAAGGGCCGTTTGGCTGTTCCGGTAAATCATATTGAAGCTGCCAGCGGTAAAAACTTTGTACATATCATTTATTCGGACGACCACGGCGCAACCTGGAGATTAGGCAACAATACGCCACAGGATAAAACTAACGAAGCAACACTAGCCGAAATATCAAAAGGAAATTTAATGCTGAACATGCGTAATGCAGACCGTACTTTAAAAACCAGGCTAACGGCTATTAGTACCGATGGCGGCCAAAACTGGGGTAATGTACAAACCGATACTACATTAATTGAGCCGGTATGCCAGGGCAGTTTGTTAAATTATCCTTTAACAAAAAAGAAATCAGTATTGTTGTTTATCAATCCGGCTAATAAATTGTTGCGTGCAAATGTAACGCTTAGGGCTAGTTTTGATGATGGACGTACGTGGCCTAAAAGTCAGGTGATCTTTCCCGGCCCATCTGCGTATAGCGATATCGCAGTTTACAATAACAAGGATATTGCTTGCCTGTATGAGGCGGGTACTACTAAGGCTTATGAAGGGGTTGCTTTTAAAACCATCAACCTTGCAAATTTTACCAAACAGTAAAGAATATAATACCAATGAAACAAGAGGAGTTATTTAACTACCGGAAGCTGACGGATGAGGAATTAGCATCTTTTAAAGAAAGCGGCTTTTTGGTTATTAAAGGAATTGTAAAAGATGCCGGCCTGGCACAAATGCGGCAAGAATGTATGACTGCGTGGGATAAAGAAAAAGAAGGATTTGACCCCAACAAAAGCTGGCTGCAAAATTCGTTATTGGTAAACATTCATCACCAGGCAGCAGCTGTTAGGGATTATTATTTTGATGGCCCGCTGGTTGATATTGCTACCCAGATCATCGGCCCGAATATAAAGGGCGCTACTTCGCAGTTGACTTTTAAAATGAAAGGCAATACCAAACCTTTTGGCTGGCACCAGGATAATGGCTACGGCGAGTTAGAGCCTTATAACGCCTTAACAACCCTAACCGCGTTGGATGATACGGACCGTGGCAACGGTTGCCTATGGCTGATACCGGGAAGCCACAAAGAGGGCCAGATAAGGGTTGAACAGGATGAAATGCAGAAAAAGAGCCAATCGGAAATTGTAGTGAAGGCTGATGATAACCTGGCTGTACCGATGGAAATGAAAGCCGGTGATGCATTGATATTTAATTGCTGGATGCTGCATAAGTCAGACGGAAATTATTCTACAGATCGCGACAGGCGTATACTGTTTTTAAGATATGCGGATGCAGACGCGGTTGAAGTTTACAATAACCGCAAACCACGTTTAGGGCGATTGGTGCGTGGCGATACAAAATTTGAAGAAGTAAAGGCTTTTGAAGCCAACATTTAATAAATAAAAAACATGAAAATAAAAGGAATAGTTGCGGCTACATTTTCGGCTTATAAGGCGGATGGCTCATTAAATATAGAACTTATACCTACATTAGTAGATAAGCTGGTAGCCGATGGCCTTACCGGTGTTTACATTTGCGGCACCAACGGTGAAGGCCCAAACCTGACTATTGAAGAACGCATGACTGTTGCCGAGGCCTATATTAAAGCCGCTAACAAACGGCTGTTAGTATTGGTGCATGTTGGCCATACATCTATCCACGAAAGTAAAAAACTGGCAGCACATGCCGCACAACTAGGTGCCGATGCCATATCATCAATAGCGGCGTTTTACTTTAAACCAAGTACTGTACAAAACCTGGTTGATTGCATGGCCGAGATTGCATCGGGCGCGCCGAACCTGCCTTTTTACTATTATCACATGCCAACTTTAACCGGTGTGGGTATGGATATGGTTGACTTTTTAAAATTAGGCGAAGAGAAGATACCTAACCTTGCCGGTATTAAATATACCGCTTCAACCCTGCATGAGTACCAGGCCTGCCTAGGTTATAAAAATGGAAAATTTGATGTACTATCGGGCTATGACGAAATGTTGTTGCCCGCCTTGGCAGTAGGCGCAGAAGGTGCTATTGGTAGTACCTATACATTTGCTGCCCCGGTTTACCTGCGTATTATTGAACTATTTCGCGCCTGTAAGATCGAAGAGGCACGTGCATTGCAGGCAAAGGTGATCGACTTTATAAGGGCCATTATTAAGCATCCATCAATTGCCGCGCAACGTGCCATTGTGAAGATGTTAGGTATTGATCTGGGTAACCCGAGATTGCCGTTAGTCGGCTTATCAGATACCGCATATAACGAGCTAAAAGCCGACCTGGAAGAAATAGGATTTTTTGATTTATTGAAAATGTACTCGGCGGTTAAGCAGATGGCTTAATAAATTATGCAGTGTAAAGGTAATGTCCTCTTACACTGCATAGTTTGATCCTGAATAATATTTAAGATTGATCAGGTCGTGTGGTATGGGTTTGGTGTTCCAGCAATTATGTATAGCCAATGCCGTACCCATAGCCGTTGCCTGCGCCATTGATGCGGCATAAACCTCTAACTGCGGGAAAGCCGCTGCCAGTAAATGCATAAACACCGAGTTTTTGCTAAACCCGCCGTCCACAAAAATGCGTTTTACGGGCGTATCTTTTAATACATAACCGGTAGATATCTTTTGCTTGTCTATCAGGTCATGCATTAACTTATAATAGGCAACTACATCCGGTTCAGACACATTGATATCATAAGGTATATTGCGGTATTTGATTACATCATGCCCAAATTCTTCTGCAATTTGTTTGATGCCCTGGTCATACTCATGCCCGCTAAAAAGACGGGATGCTTTTACGGGTTTACCTTTGTATTGAATATAGTTTAAACAATCATTAGCCAACTCTTCAGGTGTTAACGGCGATTGGTTAAAAGGATTTAAACTGATTGACCACGTACCGGTTGAAAGTAAAATAAAAGGTTCATGAAAACTCGCAAGGTACGGGATCAATGCTGCCGAGCTATCATGAAGACCAATGCCGGCTTGATACCAACGTCCATTAAAATACGATGGAATTCTTTCATCAGCCGGGGCAATTGGCGCCAGAATTTTATCAAGACCTTCTTGCTTTACCCAATCGTGGTAATCATTTTTCTCAAAATCCCACAGCGCGGTATGACAGCCAATACTGGTCATATCAGAGAAAGTTTTTCCCGTTAGCAAATAGCTCAGATACTGAGGTAAGTGCAAACCATATTCAATGCGCTTAAACAGCTCAGGTTTTTGATATTTGATGCGATACAATTGCAGGCCCGAATTCAAACTTTCCAAAGCCGGCGAAGCCGTTTTGAAAGCAATATCGGCCTCGTCGCCATAGGTATCATAAAATTTCTTTTTGATATCCTCCGGGTAGGGTTTCAGGTAATTGTACAGCGGCACTACCGTGTTACCGTCCTTGTCCAGATAGACAAAGCTGGCGCCGTAAGCCGAAAAGTTAACCGCCTTTACTTCAAATTGCTCCAGGCGGCTAACTTCATTCAATGCATCGAATACCGATTTTTTAAGCGTGTCCAGATTTTCGCAGGCAAAGCCGTCCTCATCAACTATCTCATTAAACCTGGCCGAGCGTTCAAAAACAATGTTATAGCTCTCATCAAAAAGAAAGAGCTTTTTATTCGTTTTGCCCACATCAAAAACCGCTATAACTGGTGTAGGTTGCATGCTATAAACCAGTTGCTACGGTTTTTGCGCCACGTTGTTTAATTAAGCTGTCGCGCACTGCCCCACTACGGTATAACCCTATCGGATCTAAAGCGCCGCCAGAACGTAAACGAGCCTCGGCAATTAACGAGCGTACATCGGTACGGTAAGCAGCCTGTAAGATCTCTTGAGCTTTGGCAACATCATTGTTTTGCTGTGCGTCAACCAATGCTTTGGTATCAACCAATAATGCTTGCGCGTAGGCAATTTTTATGGCTTCTACAGATTGTATCAAATCCTCGATCGGATCTTTTACGTTATGTGATGCGTCTATCATCCAACCAATACCAGTAGCATGATTTAATCCACGAGCATCCATGCCTTCAACCAGTTCATTAAATATCAGGAACAATTGGTATGGATTAATGCTGCCTACGGTAAGGTCATCATCGCCATATTTTGAATCATTAAAATGGAAACCGGCCAGCTTTTGCTCCATCAGCAATAAAGAAACTATTTGCTCTATATTGGTATTGGGCAGGTGGTGACCAAGGTCGACCAGCGTCAATGCTTTTTTTCCCAGTTTTGAGGCTAATAGGTGAGATTGTCCCCAGTCACCAATAGTGGTCGAGTAGAAGTTAGGCTCGAATGGTTTATACTCTATCCATACTTTCCAATCATCAGGCAGGGCAGCATAAATTTGCTGAAGGCTATCTAAAGTATTCTGGAACGCTTTACGAAAATTTAGTTGCCCCGGAAAGTTTGACCCATCAGACAACCAAACCGACAAAGCGTTTGAGCCCAACTCTACACCGTATTTAATTACTTCGATATTGTGTGCAATGGCCTGGTCGCGTACCGCTTTATCTGTATGATGTAATGAGCCAAATTTATAGCTCAGTTTAGCATCTTTCTGATCCTGGAAAGTGTTAGAATTTACCGCGTCAAAATGCAAACCGTATTGCGCGGCATGAGCTTTTATAGCCGTAGCATTTTCAGGGATATCCCAGGGGATGTGTAACGATATAGAATTGCTTGAGCGATTAAGCGCATGGATCATACCCACGTCACTTATCTTTTCCTCCAGATTACGAGGCTCACCACCGCCTGAGAAACGGCCAAATCGTGTACCGCCGGTACCTAAAGCCCAGCTTGGTATGGCAATGTTAAATGCCTGCAGTTTTTGCAGTACCTCATCCAGTTTAGTAACATCCTCGGCAACAAAATTAAATTTGCGCTGGTGGTCTTTTATATGCTGATGATTAAATTCATCAATTTTTTGCTGTTCCATAGTATATTATCTTACAAATGCAGCGGCAACACCGCCATCAACATTTAAAACATTCCCGGTTGATTTACCTAATAGCCCACCCGCAAAAGCAAAGCAAGCGTTGGCAATATCAACAGGTAAAATCACTTCATTTAATAAGGTGCGTTTGGCATAGTATGCAGGCAATTCAGCAACGGTTATGCCATAAGCCTTGGCGCGGCCTTCGGCCCAACCACCGGCCCATATATTACTGTCGCTAATTACCGCGTCAGGATTAACCACATTAACCCTAATCTTATCGCCGCCTAATTCTGCCGCATTTAGCCTGCTTAGGTGTAATTGAGCCGCTTTGGCGCTGCCATAACCGGCATTATTTGGCCCACTTACTAAAGCATTTTTACTTACGATATTAATAATGTCGCCGCCAATATCCTGTTTCTGCATAACAGCAGTAGCAGCCTGTGTTACCAGGAATTGTCCTTTCACTAATACATCATATATCAGGTCCCAGTCCTGTTCGGTATGATCGCCAATGGTTTTAGAGATAGATAAGCCGGCGTTGTTTACGATCAGGTCTATCCCGCCGAAAGCTAATATAGCCTGAGCTACGGCATCGGCAATTTGGTCTGCCTTGGTAACATTAAGTATCGCTGTAGTATAAGCGTCTTTGCCAAATAGTTTTTTAAACTCTTCGCCGGCACCTTCCAAACGTTCGGCATTCATATCATTTAGTACTACAACTGCACCTTCTTCGGCAAATTTTTTGGCGATAGCTTTACCTATACCACCCGCGCTGCCGGTAACCAAGGCCACGCGGCCCGATAAAGCTTTTGGCTTAGGCATACGTTGCAGCTTGGCCTCTTCTAGTAACCAGTATTCTATATTAAATGCCTCTTGTCTTGGTAAGGAGGTATAATCAGAAATAGCCTCCGCGCCCTTCATTACGTTGATGGCGTTGGTGTAAAACTCGGCAGCAACTCGTGCTGTTTGTTTGTCTTTAGCAAAAGTGAACATACCCACGCCCGGATATAAAATAACAACCGGGTTAGCATCGCGGATAGCAGGGCTGTTTGCATGCTTGCAGGTTTCATAATACTCGGTGTACATGGCGCGGTAAGCATCAAACGCAGGAGCAAGGCGTGTTTTAAGCGCTTTTACATCACTCAGATCCTCGTCTTTTCCAAGTTCCAATACTAACGGACTAATCTTAGTTCTTAAAAAGTGATCCGGGCAGCTGGTGCCAAGTGGAGCTAATCTGTCTAAATCGTTTGAGTTGATAAACTCTAACACACGCGCATCATCCGTAAAATGACCGATCATATTTTGTTTTGACGAGCAGAACCCGCGTAATATTGGCGCTAAAGCAACCGCTTGTTTTTTGCGACCGGCTTCGTCCAGGCTTTGTATTTTGGCACCGCCAAAAACTGGTCCTTTTTTGCCATAGTTTTGCTCCAGGTATTCGGCGCATTGTTCTATTACTTCAAGGGTATTGATATAGCTTTCATAAGCGGTATCGCCCCAGGTAAATAACCCGTGCGAGCCTAACATGATACCACGAATACCCGGATTAGCATCTAAACAGGCCTTTAATTGCAGGCCCAGTTCAAAGCCCGGTTTCTGCCATTCAACCCAACCTATTTTTCCTTTAAAAAGATCGGCGGTAATTTGCTTGCCATCTTTTGCTGCCGCTATGGCGATTGCCGCATCAGGATGCAGGTGGTCAATATGTTTAAAGGGTAAAAATCCATGTAGCGGGGTATCTATAGATGGCGCTTTCGAAGCCAGGTCATAAATGGTATGGTTAAACAACTCTACCATTTCATCCTCATGCTCCAACCCTCGGTAAACGTTTTTAAGGCTGCGTAATTTATCTACATATAAAGCCGCTAGCCCGCTTTTTTTCAACGTTCCAATGTCACCACCCGAGCCTTTGATCCACATTACCTCTACCGACTCTCCGGTCAATGGATCTTTCGCCATTGCTTTGCAGGAAGTATTACCGCCGCCGTAGTTGGTTAACCGCAAATCGGCGCCTAAAAGGTTTGAACGATATATGAGCAAAGCCACTTCATCACCGGCAAGCTTTGCAGCTTCCGCATCGTCCCATAAATAGCTTACATGCTTAAAAATTGTTTCTTTGATAGACATTATTTACTCGTTTTGTGTTGATCGTTTATTATTTAATTGCTTTAATTGCTGCTGTTTTTGGTGCTTCTTTATCCTTTAAATTATTGCCATAGCCTACCAAAACAACCGATAGTATAATGGTTACAATACCGATGATAAGGGTTGTAAATGCCTTATTGCTTACGGTTTTCCACTCTTTTAACACAATACCCCACATGTTAGCTACCAATATAATAAAGGCCATGTGTAGTATCCATGAGCTGGCACCGTTGCCTAATTTACTTTCGCCCATGCCATAAAAGAAGAATTGTAAGAACCAGGTTGTTCCGGCTAAAGCCGAGAAGATATAATTTTTCAATAACGGCGTTTTACTATCAGTATAATTACCAAATGTTTTGTTGCGGGCATTTAATATCATGCACCATATAAAGTTGGTGGTTAAACCTCCCCAAAGTATCACTATATAAGTAACGTTGTTTTTGTACAAGAAATTGGCGCTGTCTGTAATATGGTTAGCTTCTCTCCAGGCTGCGTTAGCTGCGTTTGCCATATCTGCCCCGGCATCAATACCGAAAGCGAAGCAAGCGCTTAATACACCCGATACAATGGCTACAAAAATACCCATACCAAAGCGATAGTCTTTATTTTCGTTAGCTACCGCGCCTTTTTTATTCAGGTCACGCTCTTTTAAAGTACCTGCACGGCCGCAAATAATAATGCCGAGAACGCACACCGCTATACCTATCAGCACAATCTGCCCCCAATGACTTGAAGCCAACATGCCAATGCTATCCTTACCCATTTTTGGGGCAAACTCATAGTAAATTGCCGGAACTAACGCGCCAAATACCGAACATAAACCCAATATAATGGTACTGCCTAATGATACACCTAAGTAGCGCACACCTAAACCATAAGTTAAGCCGCCTATCCCCCACAATAAACCAAAGAAATAAGTTAAACCAAGGATGCCGCCATTGGTAGCCTTAATGATCTCCATAAAATGCGGAACGGTTAAATAAGCCGCCAGCGGCGGTACGATCAGCCACGAGAAGATCCCGCCAACTATCCAGAAACTTTCCCAGGCCCAGCCTTTAACTTTTTTGTAAGGGATATAAAAACTACCCGAGGCAAAGCCGCCGATAAAGTGAAAAATTACACCGAAAATTACTTCCATATTTTTAAATTATTGCATTAATGTGCTAAAATGATAATTGCCCGAACCAACGTTTACCGCGGTATAACCCGCTATTTGATCGGCTGCTTTTGTAACCGGTTTTCCGTTTTCGGTAACCGCGTTATCGCCTTTTGTTGGTACGTAAACAGTAGCGGTGGTATTTGCCGGGATAGTTACATCCAGCGTTAAGTTACTGCCTTCAATTTTCCAATGTGACCTTGCTTTGCCGTAAGGTGTTTCATAATCTGCGGCTACGGTTGTTAAATTACCGCCAATGGTTGGCTTAATGATGATGCCTTTATAACCTACCTGGTCGGTCTTGGTGTCAAGGCCCGCAACCGTACGATACATCCAGTCGCCAATAGCGCCGTAGGCATAGTGGTTGTACGAGTTCATGGAAGGTACTTCAAGCGTACCGTCTGGATGTATGCCATTCCATCTTTCCCAAATGGTAGTAGCGCCCATTTTAATAGGGTATAACCATGATGGATAGTTTGGCTGTAGTAACAATGTAAACGCAACATCGGCATGCCCAAAACGACTAAGCGCGCTGCACAAATATGGCGTACCCAAAAAGCCGGTGGTTAAGTGGTTGCCGTAACGCCTAACGTTGTCTGCCAATCTTTGCGCCGCTTGCGCCCTTAAGTTCTCCGGCAGCATATCAAACTGCAGCGCCAAAACGTAAGCTGTTTGGGTATCAGATGATATCAGTCCGTTTGGTGTAACATACTCTTTAATATAAGCAGTTTTAACATCGGCAAGTAGTTTGGTGTAAGTCGCCTCATCATCGGTTTTACCTAAAACCTTAGCGGCATTTATCAGCAATTGGGTCGAATAAGCATAAAAGCATTGCGCTATTAAATATTTACTGGTGATGGCCGCGGTGCCATCGTTATCATCATTACGGGTGTAAAACAACCAGTCGCCAAAGTGGCCGCCGGTGTTCCAAAGATTATTATGACTTCTGCCTTTCATACAATCAACCCATGCTTTCATGCTGCTGTACTGATTGGCCAATATCTCTTTATCGCCATAAGCCAAATACATATTCCACGGAACAATAGTTGCCACGTCTGACCAGCCCGCGCTGCCGCCACCGCCTGATGGTTTGCCGTTGTCAAAAGCATCCGGAATAACATGTGGCACGCTGCCATCGGCAAATTGATCTAAAGCAACATCTTTTAACCATTTGGCAAAAAAGTTATGTGCGTTCATGTTATAAGTAGCAGTGCGCGAAAACACCTGCGCATCGCCTGTCCAACCTAAACGCTCGTCACGCTGCGGGCAATCGGTAGGGATATCAATAAAGTTCCCGCGTTGGCCCCATTCTATATTATGTTGTAATTGGTTGATCAATGGGTTTGAACAGCTAAATGTACCGGTAACCGGCATGTCCGAATAAACAGCTGTAGCCGTAAAATCCTCCGGTTTAATCTCGCCGGGATATCCTTCTATCCGAATATATCTAAATCCCTGCCAGGTAAACTGAGGCTCGAAAGTTTCTTCGGCACCACCTTTTAATATAAAGGTGTTTTGGCACTTGGCATCACGTAAGTTGTCCGTATAGAAATTGCCCACTTTGTCCATTACCTCTGCGTGCGATATCACGATTTTATCGCCGGCGTTACCTTTAACCTTAAATTTCACCCAGCCAACCAGGTTCTGTCCAAAATCAATAACCTTTTCGCCTTTTGGCGTGGTGAATATTTTAATTGACTTAAACACTTCATGCTTTTTAACAGGCTCGTTAACGGTAGCTATCAACATGTTTTTAGGATAGCTCTGTACCGCTACGGCAGCCCAGTTTTTATCATCAAATCCAGCTGTCGACCAACCTTTTTGCTCTTTCCGGGCATCGATAACAGAACCATTATAGATTTCTGCCGAACGCACTTCGCCGGTAGAAGTTTTCCAGGTATTGTCTGAGCCAATAACTGCCGTGGTGCCATCGGTAAAGGTTATGTTTAGTTGAAATAGCAACGCAATGTCTTTGCCATATATTTCGTGCCTGGTACCAATACCATAAATACCACGATACCAACCGCTTCCCAATGCTGCGCCTACAGCGTTAGCACCTGGTTTTAACAGATTAGTAACATCATAAGCCTGGTATTGCAGGCGTTTATTATAGCTGGTATAGCCGGGTGTAAGATAATCTGTACCAACACGTTGGCCATTTATATGCGCTTCGTATAAACCATGGGCTGTAATATAGGCTGTTGCAGATTTGATCTTTTTTGCGACAGTAAATCCTTTTCTAAAAAGAGGACTTGGCCGCGATGCTTCTTCGGGTGCGCTTTGTGTTATCCATTGCCCTTTCCAATCAGCTTCAGTTAATAGGCCCATTTGGAAAGAAGCCGTACTCCAACCGGAAGCCTTGCCTTTGTTATCCCAAACCCTAACCTGCCAGGTGTATTTTTGACCGGATTGTAATGGGCTGCCTTTATAAGTAATGTACATAGATTGATCGCCGGCTATTTTGCCGGGATTCCAAACCGAGCCCTTGCCTGCTTCTAATACCTTGATCTCGTAAGCGGTTTGCATTACGTCACGTGCGGTACCGGCATCTAACTGCCAGCTAAAGCGGGGAGACGGGGCATCAATACTATTAGGGTTTGGCAGATTCTCTGTCATTAAACGTTGAACCTTGACTTGCGCCATTGATATTTGCACGGCAAGTATGCCAATAAATAAAAAGAAAACTTTTCTCATTGTTATTTAAAAAAGGATGTATAATTGGTTAAGGCAAGTTAACAAAAATGATTTTGGTTAACCATCACCTACTGTCCTATTATTTAAGATGAAAAATTATCTAAAAATTATTCAGATAGATGAGCATTCTATTACCCCAAAGTACTTGCAGATCTGCAACAGCATATTGCGTGGTATTGAGGAGGAGAAGATAGAAAAAGACGATATTTTACCTTCTATAAACGATCTGAGCATCGCGCTGGAAGTTGCCCGTAACACCATAGAGCGGGCCTATAAAGAATTAAGAAAATACAATGTTATCAGCTCGGTTGCAGGCAAGGGATACTTTATAAGCAACACACAGTTTAATCAGCCTATAAAAGTTTTACTGTTGTTTAATAAACTAAGCAGCCATAAAAAAATTATTTATGATGCTTTTGCCGAGGTGTTGGGCAGTAATGCCGCTATCGACTTTTATATCTATAACAGCAATTTTAACTTCTTTAAAAAATTGCTTACCGGTAATATAGACCATTACTCGAAGCTAATCATTGTTCCGCATTTTACTGAGAGTACGGATAGTGCCCGCGCGGTGATCAATGAATTGCCAAAGGACAAATTAATATTGATGGACAGGCTGGAAAACATCACCGGCGATTTTGGCGCTGTTTATGAAAACTTTGAGCAGGATATTTATAACGCGTTAACGCAACTTTTAGATAAGCTAAGCAAGTACCATACCTTAAAGATCATATTCCCCGAACATAGTTATTATCCTAAGGAGATTTTAAAAGGCTTTATTAACTTTTGCAGGCAGTATGCTTTTGAGTATGCCACTATCCATGAACTGGCCAACGAAACTTTACAATCAGGCACTGTCTATATCAATTTAATGGAGGACGACCTGGTGGAGCTGGTAGAAAAGATCATCAGCAGTAAATTAAAGGTAGGCCAGGATATAGGCGTAATATCTTACAACGAAACCCCGCTAAAAAAGATCATCCTGAACGGTATCACTACCATATCAACAGATTTTAAGATGATGGGCGAGAAAGCCGCAGAAATGGCGCTGAATAACACCAAAGAACATGTGGCTATACCGTTTAAGGTTACGCTGAGGGATTCACTGTAGGAACGCGCGCCGTTGACTCACCCCGACTACGCTATGCTGGTCGGCCCTCTCTTCGTTGCGCGGAAAGAGGGCAACGCAAAACATTTAACAATAAATTTTAATAACCCTCTTTCCGCCGAAGGCGAAGAGAGGGTGGTCGAGCGCAGCAAAGACCGGGTGAGTTATCGCCGCTCTATAACGCCTTACTCAACCCTTCCCATTTAACCACCCATGATCCATCTTTTGGCCAGCCGGGCTGGTGTGCGTTTTTGTCGCCGTTCCAACCTGCGGTCATCATAGCTACGGCGTATAACAAGCCGCCGTTTGATGGAAAATAAGGATACGGGTTACCGCCGCCAACAAAGCCATGCTCATCAAAACCAAATTTAGGAGATGGGTGTAAAAGCATTTTCACGGCGTCTTTGGGGTGCCCTAACCTTGCAGCGCTCATGGCCACCATCGGGAAATCCCAGCCCCAGCATTTATCCCAGATCCAAACGTCCTGTACTTTTTGATAGGTTTTTTCCATGATAGCCAGATTGACACCATTGCCCGGTAAAACACCATATATCCCCATCAAGGCCGGATGCTCATAGTTAAACTTGGTCCACGGGTTTTCTATGTTTTCCCATTGCTCATACAAACTATCTTTCATCGGTATAGGCGATAAGTTTTTCATCACTTTATCCCACGTTGCATTGGGTTTTAATTTTAAGCGTTTGCGCCATTGCTGAGCCGTTTGCAGACCAAATCGCCAGTAAGAAAGATCAAATGCGGGGTTTTCAGTCGTAAAAATATCATTGTTCTCAGACACCACGCGTATGGGTGGGCCAAGTACATATTGGTTACGAGTCTTGTCAAAAAAAGCGTAGGTTGATAAAAAATTCGCGGTTTGCTCAACAACGTTATCCCATTTCTTTAGCGTTGCCAGCGTAGGGTGTGCTTTGTAATCCAGTTCGGCAAAAAATATGGGGTGCGGTTGTTGCCATACCAGGAAAGCATGGTTTTTGTCATCGGGCCATTCTTCGCCGTTAAATAGGTTGGGGCATTTAGGCCAGCGTGCACCCAGGTAACCCTGCCCGGCGGCTCGCTTCATGGCATATTTTAAGTTATCATTATAAACATGCAGACTGTTGTTCAACTCGGGCCAGCGGTTCCATAAAGCATAGTGGGCAGCGTGCCACCAATACATTTCGTAATGCGCCCGGCCAAACCAGGTATTGCTTACTAACCCGGTTTCCTGTGGTGGATATTTACCAGACGCGTTAATAGCCATATCATACTGCGATAGCACGATGCGTCTTTCTAACTCAAACCAACGCGCATCTTTACTTGCCGATAGGTCAATAGCGCCGCCGCTTTTCCAGAATGTTAACCAATGCGCGGTGCTGCCGGTAACAATTTGCGTAAATGATGGTATCTGGTAATTAATTTTGGTTGGCGAAAAATCAAAAACATATTCTATAGTCGAGCTCGAATTATCAGGCGATATAGTGTAGCGATGTTCTTTTTGTTTTGCTATAGTAGTATTGCTCGTCCATTGGCAGGCCACCTGGTAAGCTATACTATCTAACGTTCTGTCAAACAAAACGCTGTTTTTGCCGGTGGTTATTAATTGTGTTTGATGGGCTGTTGGTTTGTTATAATCAGAGGCATTGCTAAATATGGTTAAGTTACCATAAGGGAAATCAATAAACAGACTCAGCCTGCCTTGTTTAACCAGGTTCGATTCTATTTTAAAACCTACAATATCTTTATTGCCATCGCAAGCGGTCATAACCGTTACGTCCTCGCCTTCAACGGTGAACTTGATTTCGGCAATACCGGTCCAAAGGTTTAGGTGTTGAGTGGCGTTCTCAAAGTCTTTTACCAGCGCAATACTGCCATCAGCCTTTTTTATTTGCATACCTATCCTGCCCAAATTAATACGGTGCGGGTTGCTTGACAGCCAACCGCCCATAGCAGCCTGGTTAGGATCGGCCATTTCATAAGGCACCATGCGGCCATGCGTATCTAATAATGTCTTTTTAAACGATGTGAAAGTTAAACCCGCCGGTGGTTTAATGCTGTTCCATCCCCAATGCGATAGCGTTGCATATTTATCAGTGAATGATTGCATGCCCGTAGCATCAAAATTATAGGCGAAGCTGCCGTTGCCCACCTGCGTTGGGCCAGACATTTTTGTGCCTTTTATAAATATATCATGGCGGCTAACTAAAGCCTTACGATCTATGGTGCCGGTTTTTACTTGCTGCGCGATGAGGG
Source organism: Mucilaginibacter sp. (assembly GCF_028288185.1). Taxonomy (GTDB): domain Bacteria; phylum Bacteroidota; class Bacteroidia; order Sphingobacteriales; family Sphingobacteriaceae; genus Mucilaginibacter. The sequence goes on from NZ_JAQBOF010000024.1 coordinate 57,204, forward strand.
CGACATTAAAAAACAAACAGATAAAAAAAGCAGGTACAGCTATTTTACGCTGGTAACGGCAAAAGGCATTCATAAGTTGGCGTATTATATTGGTTTACAATAATATGGTTATTTCAAAGATGTACAATGTGACGGTAATAACCTTCCTCATCTATCTGATGATAGTTTTTGTATTTAATTTGATACGCGGTGCAAAAATTAGGCATTGTTATATATATTAGTTTTCTAATAACCAACCAATTAAAAATTCTATAACAATACCCTATATGAACCCAAAAAAGAGCGGTTTCTTGCTTGCGCTTTTACTGACAAGTGCTTTTACTTATGCACAAAAGAAAGTTGTAAAAACATATTCGGCCAGTAAGCTAGTTATTGAAAAAGGCGATGCTTTATTTCAAAAAAACTGCGCCGAATGCCATAACTTCAGGCAGCGTGGTATTGGCCCTGATTTGGCCGGTGTTACTGCCGATGCATCTTACGCCTATTTAAGTAAGTTCATAGCAAACTCGCAATCCGTTATCAAAAGCGGCAATAAACGGGCTACTGCTTTGTTTGCCGACTTTAAAGTACCTATGCCCGCGCATCCGCAGTTAACATCTTCTGATCTGAACGCGTTACTATCTTTTATCAACACCCATAAAAAAGTGGCCGAAGTTTATATAAACACTGCCGATTTAGGCACACCGGTTAAAGACCCAATGCCAACCAAAATTGCAAAAGCAGGCTTAACCTTAAAGTTGGAAGAATGGGCGACCGCCCCAGCAACATCCACCAAAAACCCGCTGACACGTATTAACCAAACCTATGTTTTAAAAACCGATAAGGGCAACCGCCTATTTATGCTGGATATGCGTGGTAAGCTATACGAGATAAAAAACAAACAGTTTAACGTGGTAATGGATATGGCTAAAGAAAAGCCAAAATTGATGCCCGAGCCCGGGTTAGGTTCTGGTTGGGGCACATTTGCTTTTCATCCCGATTTTTTAAAGAACGGGTTAATGTACACCACCCATACCGAAAAGAAAAACTCGGCACCGGCTGATTTTGCTTATGCCGATTCTATACCCGTTGCCTTACAATGGATAGTTACCGAATGGAAGGTTAAGGACCCCACAGCCGCTGTTTTTGAAGCAACCCCGCGCGAACTGTTTAGGTTGAATAATCCATCGGCTATGCATGGTATGCAGCAAATGATATTTGACCCTACACTTAAACCGGGTATGCCAGGCTATGGCTTGCTGTATATTGATCTGGGTGATGGTGGCTCGGGAGAATTGGGCTATCCGTGGCTTTGCAATGGCTCGACAGAGCCGAGGGGTTCGGTACTACGTATAGACCCAATGGGCAGGAACAGCCGCAACGGCAAATATGGCATCCCTGCAAGTAATCCCTGGGCCAAAACCGGCGACCCAACTATTTTGGGCGAGGTTTATGCCCGCGGTTTCCGTAACCCTAATAAAATTACCTGGGCGCCTGATTGCAAAGTACTGGTTTCTGATATTGGTTATACCAAGGTAGAGGAAATTAATATTTTGAAACCCGGCCTTAACTACGGCTGGCCCGCCCGCGAAGGCACGTTTGTATTAAATTTTAACGGTAAGAAGAGCGCAATTTATAACCTGCCTGTGCATGATGATCCAAAGTATACCTATCCGGTTACCGAATATGACCATGACGAAGGCAACTCTATAGCCGGGGGTTTTGTTTATACCGGAGACATCGCCATGCTGAAAGGCAAGTACATTTTTGGCGATATTGTAAGAGGACGGGTATTCTATGTCGAGCTTGCGGACTTGAAATTGGGCAAACAAGCCGTTATTAAAGAATTCGATCTAGAGTTTGGCAACGAGCAATCAACGTTCCTTAAAATGGTTAAAAATGTTAAAGCCGATATGCGTTTTGGCTTGGGCGAAAACAACGCTTTCTACATCTGGGCCAAAACAGATGGTAAAATCTGGCAGATAAAAGATTGTGTCCCTAGCTTATAAATAAAATGGAAAAAGAAACTAAGGCTGATATTTCCCGCAGGGAATTTGTACAAAGCAGTTTGGCATTAGGTGCCGGCGCAATGATACCATCAATGCTGGCAAAAAACGCTTTTGCCGCTCCCATAAAGCCCAAGAACGATATGCTGGTAGGTATACAAGTTGGCGCTATCTCTTTTATAGACGAAGGTGTTAACAAGGTTTTGGATAATATACAGGAAAGCGGGCAGATCAACACCTTGTTCCTGGCTACTTTTACCTATGATAGCGGCATTGCCGGCAGGCAGATCCAGGGTTATCCGTTCCCGGATCATGGCAAATTGGAATACCAGGACCTAAAAGGTGGAAACTACGCTACCCCGCATCCCCAATTTTATAAAAACACTATTTTAAAAGATACCAAAGCTCCGGATCATGGCGATTGGGATATGCTGGCGGCAGTTATCCCCGAAGCAAAAAAACGTGGCTTGAAAACCTATGTTTTTAACCAGGATAGCTTTACCTGGCATAAAGACGTACCCAATATTGCCAAGCTACAGGAAACCGGTATTTACGGCCAGCATGTACAAAGTTGCTGCGACCTGAACCCCGACTACATCAATTTTGTAAGCGGCATGACCAAGGATATTTGCTCAAGCTATGATATTGATGGGTTGATGTGGAGTTCTGAAAGGCAAGGCCCGTTTAATAATGCTATTGCCCCCTTTAAAGGCGAAAAGCCATCAGCAAGGATAACCTGCTTTTGCGAACATCACCGCAAGGCTGCCAAAGCTCGTGGAATTGATGTTGCCCGGGCATTAGAAGGCTATCTTAAACTGGTAGATTTTACTAAAAAATCAACCTTGGGCCAGCGCCCGGTTGATGGTTACTTCGCCGAGTTTTGGCGCGTCATGACCAATTACCCGGAGATATTGGCTTACGAGAAATTATGGACAGATGGCAACCACGCTACTTACGCCAATGTGTACAAATCAGCCAAAGAAGCTAAGCCTTCTATACAGGCGGGTTTTCATATCTGGCACTCTAACAGTTTAAGTCCGTTTACCAAAGCCGAGATGCCTTATGAGCGTTTGGCTTATGCTGATTTTATAAAGCCGGTTATTTATAATATAGTGGGCGGCTCGCGGTACGCGGGTTATATCAACTCCAACGCCTCAACCGTTTTCGGCGACTTGTCAAAAGAGGAATATCTGAAACTGAACAATCGCTTTATGAATTACCAGGACATGGACCTTACCACGTTGGGTAAAGAAGGTATGCCGCAGGATTATGTTGCCAAAGAAACCAAACGCGCGTTAGATAGCGTGCAAGGTAAATGTAAAATATATGCCGGATTAGATATCGATATCCCCAACGCCGCCAAAAATAAACAAACCACGCCCGAAGATGCCTACCGATCAACCATGACAGCTTTAAAAGCCGGAGCCGAGGGTATCATCTTCGCCCGCAAATATTCTGAAATGAAATTGCCTAACATAGCAGGCGGCGGCAAAGCGGTTAAAGATTTTTTTGCAGGGAAGGGGTAGAACGTAAACAGCCCCCGCCAAGTCAACTACCGCGTGTACAGACGTATGATTTATAACCAAAATGCCCGTTAGGGCAAACCTCTTTTATACAAAGGGGTTAACCTTACGGGTTATATTTTATTAATATATACGTTTTCTTATTTCTCATCCTTCGGGAAAGCATTCCAACCCTGTGCCTTCAATGGATGCACATTACCTGATTTAGTGATCAAATTACAACCCGAGGCAGGCTCGGTAATATGGCCAATAATGGTGATATCCATTTTAAACTTTATCTTTTCGTAATCGGCTTGTTTAACGGTGAAAAGTAATTCGTAATCTTCGCCGCCGCTCAGGGCGCAGATGGTTGGGTCCAGGTTAAACTCGCGGGCGGTTTCAAAGGTCATGGGGTCAAGCGGAATTTTTTCTTCGTAAATACTACAGCCTTTTACGCTTTGCTTGCAGATGTGCATAATCTCTGATGCTAAACCGTCTGATACATCAATCATCGCTGTAGGCTTAACATTAATTTCTTTTAACAGGTCAATAATATCTCTTCTTGCTTCTGGTTTTAGTTGGCGCTCTACTATATAATCTTTTCCTTCCAAATCGGGTTGGATGTTTGGGTTTTCCAAATAGATCAATTTTTCACGCTCCAATAATTGTAAGCCGACATAAGCGCCGCCTAAATCGCCGGAAACACATATCAGATCACCTTCCTGCGCACCGTTTCTATAAACCACATCTTCGGCATTTGCATAACCTATTGAAGTTACGCTTAATACTAAACCTTGTTTTGATGATGAAGTATCGCCACCTACCAAATCAACACCATATTTTTCGCAGGCTACGTAAATGCCCTCATATATCTCTTCAACGGCTTCAATCGGGAATTTGCTTGACATACCTATTGACACCGTTACTTGGGTAGCAGTACCATTCATAGCATAAATATCACTCAGGTTAACCTGTATGGCCTTATAGCCCAGGTGCTTTAATGGTGTATAAGCTAAGTCGAAATGTATACCTTCCAACAGCATATCGGTTGACACCAACATTCGCTTTCCTTCAAAATCAAGCACGGCGGCATCATCACCTACGCCTTTAATAGTACTTTTTTGTACCAGCTCAATATTTTTAGTTAAGTGGTTGATAAGGCCGAACTCGCCTAAAGCTTCTATATTCGTTTTCTCTTTATTGTCAAACATATGGTTATGGTTTCACTGATTATTATTGTTATGATTTCATCTATTGCTTTTGGATTACACTGATTGTTGTTATTACATTGATCTGTGAAATCATTCTTAAAATCTGTGAAATCATTTTCGCACAAAAATACGAAAGCTTATATCAAAATAAGGTAAATACTCTTGAAACAACTTTTTAGGTACTTTGTGCGTTAAAAAAGTTGTGCATTATTTGCTTTTATTAAAGCAGAGTTTAAAAAGTTAATGTACAATTAACATTTGATTGCGATATTTAACAAAAAACCATTTATCTATGAAATTTAGAAAACTACTCTTCTATGCAGGCTTAGCATCTGTTATAACAATTGCGGGCTGTAAAAAAAATTCAGGGTCTGTTGATAATCCCGGGACTATAGGCACAACCGGTACCACAGGAACTGTTGCAACCCCCTATACTATTACTGAAGATTTTGAAGCCGGTACAAAGGGTAGTTACGCAGCTGCAAATGTAACACTTAACACTGGCTCATGGAATTTTAATGATGCCTTGCTAGGTAATTTAGCCACAGATGTAAAAGACGGATTAAAATCTGTAAGGTTAAAAACCGGTGATATACATATGAACTTTGATATTAACGGTTTAAAGCAAATAAGCATTAAACATGCTAAATATGGCGCTGATGCAAACTCAACATGGCAATTATTAATGTCAACCGATGGTGGTGCTACCTATACACAAGTAGGTACTGATATTAGTGAAACAAGTACAACTTTAGTAACCGACTCATTCAAGGTTAGCGTTACCGGTAAAGTTAGGTTCGAGATAAAAAAAACAAGTGCAACCATCCGTATAAATATTGACGATATTACATTTAAAGGTAGCGGCGATGCAGGTATAACTGTAGGTATACCGGATACCCCGGGGTCAGATACCACATCAACTACATCGGCAACAACGCCAAGAGGTGTTACTGTTGGATCTGATGCTCCGCCAACAAGTGGAGATAATAGTAATTTATTGTTTGGTAATCCTTCAGGCGCACAGGCTTCTTTAACTACCAGCACTAATTATTTAATTGACCAGGGCTATTATGTAGAATCTTATAATAGTACTAAAGGCGAACCTAACTGGGTAAGCTGGCATTTAGATGTTAGTAATACTACTAATGCTACAGCACGTTTAGATAATTTTGCGGCTTTTAGTGGTTTAGCTACCGGATTTTATGCGGTACAAAGTAATAGTTACAGCGGTTCAGGATTTGACAGAGGACATAATTGTCCGTCTGCAGATCGTACCAGTTCTGTTAATGCAAACTCTGCGACTTTTCTTATGACTAATATGATCCCACAGGCTCCACAAAATAATCAGCAAACCTGGAACAACCTGGAAGGCTATTTACGCCAGCAAGTATCATCAGGCTATGAAGTATATATTATAATGGGCAGTTATGGTACAGGCGGCGTTGGCTCAATCAGTAGTGCTACTGTTAATACAATTAATAGCGGACATGTAAACGTACCAAGTAATGTATGGAAAGTAGCCGTTATTTTACCGGTAGGTAACGGTGATATCAGCCGTGTAACTTCATCTACAAGAGTAATTGCCGTTAACACACCCAATATTAACAGCATAGGCACTGACTGGAAAAATTATATAGTTACCGTACGTGATATAGAAACCGCTACGGGTTATAATTTATTATCAAATTTACCACAGGCTGTACAAGATGCTATTGAGGTTAAAAAGGATGCAGGGCAGTAACCCCTCCGCCACTTAAAGGAGGTACTTTTTTGAAGTAACTATTTAAAAGAAATCCCTTAGTTGTTAGCTAAGGGATTTCTTTTTTATGTGTAGCAATAAATATGCTGATCAACTCCTCTTCAGAGAGTCGGGGTTATAAACCAAGTTTAGCTGATATCTCCAACATTCTTTCAATTGGTACTACCGCTCTTTTAATAATATCCTGCGGAACTTCAATCTCCGGTAGTTCATTTTTAAGGCATAAATAAAGCTTCTCCAGCGTATTTCTTTTCATGTGAGGGCAATCATTACATGCACAATTATTGTTTGGTGGGGCCGGTATAAACACCTTATCAGGGTTATCCTTTTGCATCTGGTGTATTATACCCGGCTCGGTAGCAACAATAAACTCTTTATCCGGATGATTAGTAGCATATTTTAATATCCCGGTGGTAGATCCAATATAATCTGCCATTTCCAATATAACATCCTCACATTCCGGATGGGCTAATAATTTAGCGCCAGGATAGCGTTCTTTTAGTTTGGTAATTTTCTCTCTCGAAAAAATCTCATGTACCATACAGGCACCATTCCATAACACTAAATCTCTTCCTGTTTTTTTAGCAACATAAGCACCTAAATTTTTATCAGGTCCAAATATTATCTTTTGGTCCCTTGGTAAACTTTCAACAATCTGTATCGCATTGCTTGATGTACAAACTATATCGCTTAAAGCTTTTAACTCGGCTGTACAATTAACATACGTAATTACCAGGTGATCAGGGTATTGCTCCTTAAACTTTTTAAACAAATGCGGCGGGCAACTGTCTGCTAATGAGCATCCTGCTTTTGCATCGGGTAATAAAACCTTTTTTGTTGGTGATAAGATCTTTGCTGTTTCGGCCATGAAGTGTACACCGGCAAAAACAATAATATCGGCATCGGTTTTTGCAGCTTGTTGCGATAAGCCCAAACTATCGCCGATATAATCTGCAATATCTTGTATATCCCCATCCTGATAGTAGTGAGCCAATATGACCGCATTTTTCTGTTTTTTAAGTTTTTCTATTTCATCAAAAAGGTCAAGCGTTGGGTCTATATATTCCTCGGCATAGCCTTTCAGTTTTATTTCTTCGAAGATATCCATTTCAACAATTCAATTAATAACAATGATTTTTTTATATAAAAAGAAACTATTGTTATTGGTGTGTTAGTTATGTTTAAAAGTTGTGGTACATTTTTACTAAAATATTGTTTTTAACTATTTACTAACAGTTAATTAATAAATTTTATTATTTATCGTATTGATTATTAAAGTACTGTGATAATCAACTTTTATTTAAAAAACTTATTTGTTAATATTTTATTGCTTTTAATAATGTTAGTTTCGTTGTTAAAGTAGCGCAAAAGTCGCTTAAAAATTGTTACCATTATCACAAAAAAGTAAGGTTATCCACTAATTAATTATTTGTTAGGTTTTTGCTTACACAAAATTAACATCTTTGAAGCCTGTTGTTAACATACTTTATAATTTTACACATCTAACACATATTCTATGTCCAAATCTGTGGATTTTCTGGTTGTTGGTTCTGGTATAGCCGGACTAAGCTTTGCGCTAAAAGCCGCAAAACACGGTAAGGTACTGATAGTTACAAAATCAAACGAAGACGAATCAAACACAAAATATGCCCAGGGTGGTGTCGCAGTAGTTGTTGATAAAAAGGAAGATTCGTTTGATAAACACATTAATGACACCTTAATTGCCGGCGATGGACTATGTGATAAAGAAGTTGTGGAGATTGTTGTAAAGGAAGGACCGGATCGTATTAATGAAATTATTGATTACGGAACCAGTTTTGACAAGACAAACGAGGGCTTATACGACCTGGCAAAAGAAGGTGGACACTCTGAATTTAGGGTACTGCATTATAAAGATATTACCGGTTTTGAAATTGAACGTTCCTTATTAGAACAGATCCATAAAAACCCTAATATTGAAATACTGACCCATTATTTTGCGGTTGATTTAATTACCCAACATCATTTAGGCGAGTTTGTAGATAAATCATCTGATGATATTACCTGTTATGGGATTTATGCTTTAAATACCGTTACTAACCAGGTAGAGAAATTTTTGTCTAAAGTTACGGTAATGGCATCTGGTGGTGCCGGGCATATATATTCGGTTACTACTAATCCTACTATAGCTACCGGTGACGGTGTGGCCATGGTTTATCGTGCTAAAGGAAAAGTTAGAAATATGGAGTTTATCCAATTCCATCCGACAGCTTTATATAATCCGGGCGATTATCCATCATTCCTAATATCAGAAGCAGTACGCGGTTTTGGCGGGATATTAAAGCGGACTAATGGAGAAGAGTTTATGCAGGAATATGACGAACGCAGATCATTAGCCCCGCGTGATATTGTTGCACGAGCCATTGATGCCGAGATAAAAAAATCGGGCGAGGATTATGTTTACCTGGATATCCGTCATCGTAGTAAAAAAGATATTTTGCAGCATTTCCCGAATATATATGCCAAATGTTTAGAGATAGGTATTGATATGACTAAGGACATGATCCCCGTTTCGCCGGCTTGTCATTATATGTGCGGCGGTGTAATGGTCGATCATTATGGGCAATCATCTATTATGCGTTTATATGCCTGCGGCGAATGTTCTTCGACAGGGTTACATGGCGCTAACCGGTTAGCGTCTAATTCCTTATTAGAGGCATTAGTATTTGCTCACCGGATCTATAAAAATGCCATTGATAAATTTGATGCAATTACTATCCCGGATAATATACCCGACTGGGACGAGAAAGGTGTAAAATCATCCAACGAAGATATATTGGTTACACACAACGTACGCGAAATGCAAAAGCTGATGAATGATTATGTAGGTATTGTCCGGTCCGATTTCAGATTGGAAAGGGCCATGCGGCGTTTAGGGTTATTATACGAAGAAACAGAGTCATTCTACAAACAAACCAAGCTATCAGTAAAACTTTGCGAATTGCGTAATTTAATCCAGGTATCTTATATCGTTGTAAAATCTGCCATGATGCGCAAGGAGAGTAGGGGGCTGCATTATACTACAGATTATCCTGAACATCAGGAGGTTTTGGAGGATACGGTATTTTAAGCACGAAGCGAGACTTACGAAGTTTTTAAAACTTCGTAAGTCTAATCTTTGCGACAGAGCGGAAAACGGGATTCGAACCCGCGGCCTTCAGTTTGGGAAACTGATGCTCTACCAACTGAGCTATTTCCGCTTTATTTATATTACTTTACCACCTGTACCACGAATATAGGTAACATTTGGTCAGGTTTAAACTTTACTACGTCTGTTATAATGCTGATGTACTTCTTGCCGGTTTCATTGTCTTTAGCAACGGTTATGGTCTTGATATGGTCAATAACAAACATATTGTTATCAGCCTTATAAGTAAGGGCGCTATCTATATACAAAGGCAAATCTTTGTATGTTTTCTTGATGTTATATTTTTTAAATAACGCATCTTTTGTGAAAGTAGTAACTTCTTTATTTACAGTAATAATGATCACACCATTTTTGCCCTCTCCGTGATATAGGGAATCAGCCTTTTTACCTGATAATACTTCCATTTCCTGAATATCAGCCTGGGGTAATAAACTCATCATAGGCGTGGATAAATGTTTGAAAGTTTGATTCTTAAATTTTATGATGTAAAGAGGCGATTTTGCAAATGCGGATGTATCTTTATTAAGTTTACCTTGTTGTGCCAAACAAGTAATGCTTGTACCAAAAAATAGTAATGTAATGATGATCAGGTTTCTCATGGTAAATAGGTTTAATCAAATATAAAGAATTGTAATTACTAAATTCACTCATTCAATAATTCACTCAATCACTCATTAACACTATGCCCGTAATCCTACCCGTAAAAGATAAAAGCCCAAGCTGGGGTAAAGACTGCTTCATCGCCGAAAACGCTACCATAGTTGGCGATGTTATAATGGGCGATAAATGCTCGGTTTGGTTTAACGCGGTTATACGTGGCGATGTTAATTATATCAGGATAGGCAATAATACCAACATTCAGGATGGAGCTGTTATCCATTGCACCTATAATGGAGCGGCTACTAACATTGGCAATTATGTTTCAATAGGGCATAACGCTTTAGTACATGGGTGTACGCTAAAAGATCATACCCTGGTAGGCATGGGTGCCATTGTAATGGATAATAGCATTGTAGAAGAATATGTAATAATAGGGGCCGGTTCAGTGGTATTAGAAAACACCGTTTGCGAATCGGGCTATCTATATGCCGGTATACCCGCCAAAAAGATCAAACCATTAACAGACGAGCAACGTACCATGCTGAATAAACTGCCGGATAATTACGTAATGTATTCTGGTTGGTTTCAAGGAAAAGAGGGAATTAATCAATAAAAATTGTCATTTCTAACGAGGTACGAGAGAGAACGATTCCTAGAGCGTAGCGAAAAATCTATACATAGATTGGAAACTCTGCTTAACAAAAGTATAGATCTCTCACTATGTTCGAGATGAGAATGCTCATAACTTTTTGTGATAGCGCCGTCAGGTGCTAAAGGTCGGTAGAAAAGATAATATAAAATAAAAGGCGTGCCATCGATACGCAACTTCGCGAAGTTCTGTACCTACGGCACAGTATTTTTAATCTCTTTATGTTTCTACCAACCTTTGACCCCGATGGGGTCATTCTTAACTTAATGACATTGGGGAGCCTCTTAATAGCCCTTCTGTTTAAAAGCGATTTCCTGTGCGGTGGTTTAAGGCGTAATAACCTCTTTTGGTATATCTACAGACTCTTCCGATTCCCAATTTGGGCGTAAGGTAAATGGCTTATCGTATACCCAAATGTTCTCAGGTTGGCGGCCATCCTTTATATTGCCCGAGTCCCATTTGCCATTACGATTATCATCATAAATAACCCGTAGCGTAAATTTGCCCACATAATAATTGTGATAGATCAATGTCGTCTTTTTAGTGATTACATCGGTTTTTAAAGGGATACCCAAGTCATTTAATAATTCAACCACATACATTTTTGAAGTATCGGGCACGGTTAGTTTTAGCGTTAAATTACTAAAGTTTTCAGGCTGATTTAATGTGAATTTTTGAACTTTCCGTTTGTTTTTATCGCCATATATATCTGTAAAAGCACCGGGTTCAAGTGTTAGGGTATAGCCTACTTTTTGTCGCCAGCGGTACTTCATTACAAAGGTTTTTTCGGTTTTGCCGGTATCTTTTGTAAGGGTATAGTTTACCTGGTTAGAATCTTCTTTTAAGGTGATCAATCCAGGATCAAATGTTTCTATCGGCAATGATGAATAAACGCGCAGGTCATTACCCGGCTTTAGTTGGTTTGTTGAACTTATGCCAAACCTAAATGCCAGGTTTCTTTGAAACGCTTCCTTTCGGCCCTTACGTAATGAAGTAGTATCTACAGGTTTGTTATTATCAAAAAACGCGACTCTTACCGAATCAAAATCCATGTTTTTCGAATAAACCATTGCTGTATCACCAGTCCGGGTAAAATCAACAATTTTCTGTTCATCCAATCCGGGCGGATATAATATACGCGCGGATGGTTTGGTAAGCGGTTTATTAAAGGTAAACATCATAGCACCATCGTTTGTAAACTTTCGGTCTACAAATCTTATTTTGGTAGGAGACTGTTTAAATAGTTTTAAATTGATGGTTGATGTGTCGTGCGTAAAATTAATTAGCCTGGTCGAAAAGCCTATCAGCTCGTTGTCGTTGTTATAGATCTTGTCGGGGCTTTGTTCTTTTAGGGCATAGATTTTATAAACGCCCTCTTTCAAATTCTTTAAAGTAAAGTTTCCTAACGAATCTGTGGTGGTATAGATGCTGGGCTTCTTTTTACCAAAAAGCAATGAATCCTGTTTTAAAGTGAAGAGCATAACTGTAATGTCTTTCTCTTTTAAACCGGTTTGCGTATTAATTACTGTTCCGCCCATGCTTAATGAGTCGATGTGATTACCTGTAGAAAAAACGTAAGTAAAATTTTTCAGGATGTTGTTCTCATTAACATCGCCAATGGCTTTGCCAAAATTGATAACGTAGGTGGTGTTTTTTTGCAGCGTATCTTTTAATGTAATGACCAAACTCTTTTGACGGATTTTAAAATCAGGTGCTTTGTCGGGTGCCGGGAAAACGGTAATTTCCTGGAACTGGGAATTTAATTTGAAATACTCATCAAAATCCAGTTTAATTTCTTTTGCGGCAAAGTTGCGTGTCGAATTGGGTGGCGTAGCTTTTAAAAGTTTTGGCGGCTCGCGGTCTCGCGGTCCTCCTTGAGGTCTTTGCTGCACCGCGCAGCCTAAAGCCACCATCGCGATGATCATAAACCATAAATTTCTATAAAAAAACCAGCCCTTTTTATTTAACGTCATTTTTAAGCGAAATAAACCATTTTTTACTTTTCACGATGATTATCATTAAGATTTAAAAATAATGGCTTAAAATTAATAATTTGTAATTAATTGATTAACAGTTGTTTATGCCCTATCTTGATATGTGAACCATCAAAACCGATATATCAGACGGCGATACACCCGAAATCCTGGATGCCTGGCCTAAAGTACGTGGTTTTATCTTCATTAATTTTTCGCGCGCCTCTTTTGATAAAGATTGCATTTGCTGATAATTAAAATCGGGATTAATTTCTTTGTCCTCCATTTTTTTCATTCGCTCAACAATATCCATTTCTTTTTCAAAATAACTCTCATATTTGATTTTTATTTCAGCCTGCTCAATAGTTTCTTTATCATAGGCTGACAAATAATTTTTCAGCGTTGAGTCAACTCCTTTTAAATCATTAATAGAAACCTGCGGACGACTTAATAAATTAAACAGTTTAGTTGTTTGCGATACCGATGATGTGCCCAACTCTTCCAACAAACCATTTACATTGTCCTGCTCTATTGAGCGTGTACGGGTATAGGCAACAATATCGTCAGAGCTTTTTACTTTGGCCTTTACCTTATCTAAACGCTCATCGCTAATCAATCCCAGCTCATGTCCGATAGGACTTAATCTAATGTCAGCATTATCCTGGCGCAATAATAAGCGATGCTCTGCTCGTGAGGTAAACATACGATAAGGCTCTTCAGTGCCTTTAGTTACCAGGTCGTCAATCAATACACCAATGTATGATTCTGATCGCTTCATGATCAGCTCATGCTTATCTTTTAATTTCTGATGCGCGTTTATACCTGCAATAAAACCCTGCGATGCGGCCTCTTCATAACCGGTTGTTCCGTTGATCTGGCCGGCGAAATATAAATTACTTATCAGCTTAGTTTCTAATGTTAGTCCCAATTGGGTAGGCGGGAAGTAGTCGTATTCGATAGCATAACCTGGTCTGAACATTTTGGCTTTCTCAAAGCCCGGTATTTGGGTTAATGCTTTATATTGTACATCCTCTGGTAACGAGGTAGAGAAACCATTTACATAGATCTCGACCGTGTTTAACCCTTCCGGCTCAACAAATATCTGGTGACGTTCGCGCTCTGCAAAGCGGTTGATCTTATCTTCGATAGAAGGACAATAGCGCGGACCTAAGCCTTTAATACGCCCGGTAAACATGGGTGATCTTTCGAAGCCTTCTTTAAGCGTTTCGTGTACTTTGGTATTGGTATAAGTTATCCAGCAACAGCGCTGCTCTTGTATCTGCTCAACATCGGTGTAAGAGAAGCGGCCCCTTTCTCCTTCATCGCCCCATTGCTCTTCCATAACAGCATAGTTAAGGCTGCGGCCATCAACGCGTGGGGGAGTGCCGGTCTTCATTCTGCCCGATTCAAACCCAAGCGTAATTAGCTGCTCGGTGATACCAGTTGTTGCTTTCTCGGCAGCGCGGCCACCGCCAAATTTCTTTTCGCCTATATGTATAACACCATTCATAAAGGTGCCGTTGGTTAACACCACAGCATCGGCCTCTATTTCTATTCCTAAGGATGTACGTACGCCCTTAATAGTGTTGTTTGTTACTAATAATGAGTTAACCGTATCCTGCCAAAAATCAACATTTGGGGTTCTTTCCAGAGCTAATCGCCATTCTTCTGCGAAGCGCATGCGGTCGCTTTGAGCACGTGGGCTCCACATAGCGGGGCCTTTAGACAGATTAAGCATCCTGAATTGGATAGATGTTTTATCCGTTATGATGCCCGAATAGCCGCCCATCGCATCAATCTCCCGTACAATTTGGCCCTTAGCAACACCGCCCATGGCGGGGTTACAGCTCATCTGCGCAATGGTGCCCATGTTCATGGTGACCAATAACACAGACGATCCCAAGTTGGCCGCAGCAGCTGCCGCCTCGCATCCGGCATGACCGGCACCCACTACAATTACATCGTATTTCTTAAACATCTTAACCTCCATGTTCCACGTGGAACATTAAATGTATTCTTTATTCTGCCCATGTTCCACGTGGAACATGTTGTGTTTTTATCTTTTTGTTTTGATGGGGTTAACGCCCCATCAAAACGCAATGTTTTATGTGGAACATTGCGGTTTTTTGTAGTTTGGTGTCAACCCACTACGGCTACAACGCCGTTCAGTGTAAACATTGGCGGGTTTTTACGGGTTTTTAAACCTAATTTACCTTGTTCCACGTGGAACATTGAAGAACGATGCCAATGCAAATCCCGCCCAAATGCCCTCTAAAACCACAAAAGGGTAGAAGCTTATCATGTACGACGATATGCCGCACATAGCCGCGCCTATAAAATTCATGGCTGTATAAAGTCGGCTGTTTGCCGGGGTCCTCTTATATAAATTTAATAAAAAGGCTATTAAAAGTATAATTACACCTAATGATGCTATAACGTCTGATAGTTTCATTTAGGCTTCTTTTAGTTCGGTTAGTTCCAGCCAGCGCAGGCTTTTATCATCAAGGCTGGCTGTCAGGTCGCTTATTTTCTTAGCTGTATCTACAATGGCGCTGTTGTCAATGCCCGAGTTTAGCTTTTTATTCAGTTCTTTTATTTGGTCCTCTAACACTGTAATGTCTTTCTCCAGCGTGTCCATCTCCTTTTGTTGTTTAAAGCTCAGTTTGCTTTTAGGTGTCGAAGATGTAGAAGAGGCAGTACTACCTGATGCCTTATCCGCGCGGTCCTGTTGTTTTTGATCTTCCTGTTCTAATCTGTATGACGAATAATTGCCGTTATAGATACGTACATGGCCCATTTCTTCAACAATAAATAGCTGCTCGGTTAACTTATCTAGCAAGTACCTATCATGCGATACGATCATTAACACACCACCATAGTTAGTTAAGAACTCTTCTAATACATTTAAAGTATCTATATCCAGATCATTTGTAGGCTCATCCAGTATCAGGAAGTTAGGGTTCTTCATGAGGATGCTCATTAATTGCAGCCTTTTTTTCTCGCCACCGCTCAACTTAGCTATAAAGCCATACTGTTTAGCAGGGGGGAACAGGAATAAAGTAAGCAGGGCTGAAGCAGAGATCATCTTGCCGTCAGCCATCGTAATAAACTCGGCAACGTTTTTTACAACGTCAATAACGCGCTCGTCTTCCTTAAACGTTATACCCGACTGGTGAAAATAGCCCAGTACTGTTGTTTCGCCTTTTTCTATATGGCCGCTATCCGGCTTTAACCCACCGGTAATCATATTTAGAAGGGTTGATTTACCACTGCCATTTTTACCCGCTAAACCAATACGATCACCTTTTTTAAATACATAATTAAAGTGATCTACATAAGTATTGCCGTTAAAGGCCTTGCTTATATTATGGATCTCCATGATCTTATTACCCTGGCGTGCGGTTTTAACACTTAACTCGACAGTTAGCTTTGGGCCGCCGTTTTGTGTCTTAGCCTCCAGATCATAAAAAGCGTCTATGCGTGATTTAGATTTGGTGCCACGGGCTTTGGGTTGTCGGCGCATCCACTCCAATTCTTTTCGTAAAAGATTAGAGTTTTTTTGGAATGATGCTTCATCAGAGGCCTCACGCTCTGCCTTTCGCTCTAAGTAATAACCGTAGTTACCTACGTATGGTATGATCTTACCGCGATCAATCTCCAATATCTCATTACACACATTATCCAGGAAATATCTATCATGCGTAACCATTAATATGGTTTTTGTGCCATCTGTCAATAATTTCTCCAGCCACTCAATGGTATCAATATCCAAATGGTTGGTAGGCTCATCTAAAATATACAGGTCGGGGTCCTCAATAAGGAGCTTAGCTAGGGCCAAACGTTTCTTTTGGCCACCCGAAAGGGTAGTTATACTTTGATTTAGATGATGAATATCTAACCGGCCTAAAATGGTTTTGATCTTATATTCATACTCCCAGGCATCCACCTCGCTCAACTCTTCCATCACCTCGTTTAGCGCCTTTGCGTTATCGGGGTCGTTTTCTAAAAGCTCTTCGTATTTACGTATGGCTTGCTGTTGCACATTATCGGCATGGAAAATATAGTCGCTTATGGTAACAGCATCCTTAAAGCCGGGATCCTGCTCCAGATAGCCCATTCTAAGATCTTTTGTTTGTACAACCTTGCCCTCAGTCGGTAAAAACTGACCGGCCAATAATTTTAACAGGGTTGATTTACCAGCACCATTTATACCAACAAGCGCAACACGGCGCCCCCGGTTTATACCAAGCGTAATGTTTTTAAAGAGCCAATTGTCATGAAACTGATGGCCAAGATTTTCTACAGAAATATAAGTACTCACGCTTTTTGTTTTATAATATCAGATGTATAAGTAAATACACCCGATGTGTGTTTTAATGATTGTTTATACATGGCTTTTGCCACATCTATTGCCTTTATGGCTCTATATTTTTTTAGCCTGCCTTGTAATAACGGGCTTATTATTTTCATTATCACGATTGCTATACGCTCAAAGGGCCTTGACCTTTTACGATACCCTATTAATAGGGATGGCTCATAAATATGCAGGTTTTTTAACCCTACTTTTTTAATATCATCTTCGGTATCGCCTTTCATTTTGGTATAAAAGTTTGACGACCTCGAATTGGCTCCCAATGCCGAAACCAAGTGATACTGGCCTATGCCTTTTTTTAGAGCAATCTCCGCAAGCTGCAATGGGTAATCATGGTCTATTTTTCTATACTCGGCCAGATCCGGGGTAACTTTTTTAGTTGTACCCAGGCAACAAAAAATAACATCGCCTGTTATACTTGGTGCATAGTGGTCTAAATGTTCAAACTCTACTACTATTAGCTGTGTTATTTTGGTGTTTTTTATTTTATTTTTTTTTCTGCCGATTATTAATACTTCTGCATAATCTGGTTGCGCTAATAAAATATCCAGTAATTTACTGCCAATTAGTCCGCTTGCACCCACAATTATTGCTTTCTTTGTCATTAATCGACTTAAAATTTGCGCAAAAATACACATTATTAATTATTGGAATAAATATTGTGTGTTTAAACATGTAAATATTAGCAATATGAAAAGTATATTTTATCCTGCCAATGAGCGGGGAACAAGCGATCACGGATGGTTAAAAGCCAATTTCTCATTTAGTTTTGCGGGTTATTATCACCCGGATAAGGTTCATTTTGGTGCCTTACGGGTACTAAACGATGATATTATAGCCGGAGGTATGGGCTTTGGTACCCACCCGCATGATAATATGGAAATTATTACTATTCCATTACATGGCGCGCTGGAACATAAGGACAGCATGGGCAATATCGGTGTAATTCATTCGGGCGAAGTACAGGTAATGTCTGCCGGAACAGGTGTTGAGCACTCGGAGTATAACCACTCGAAAACCGAATCGGCTAATACTTTGCAGATCTGGTTGTTTCCTAAGTTCAAAAACATTGAGCCAAGGTATGATCAACGTGATTTTAAAGACGCGTTTAAATTAAACGAATTTACCACATTGGTAACTGGCGATAAAAATGTTGATGCCCTATGGATAAACCAGGATGCGACATTCTCGATGGGTGGATTTGAAGCAGACAAGACCATCAATTACGACATAAAAAACGCCGGCAATGGCGCGTACATATTTGTTTTAGAGGGTTCTGTAAAAATAAACGGCCAGGTTCTAAACAAAAAAGACGCATTGGGTGTTGTTGATATCAGTTCGATAACTATTGATACCCTGGCAACTACCCGACTACTCATCATAGAAGTGCCGATGCTGCAATAAAAGCCAACTGCCATGGGTCTGGTTTATTGAATGTAAAAACAATTAAGCAAAACTTTGTTGTTAGTACGTTAATAGCATAACCATGGCAGAAGAAATTACTATACCCGGCTGGAAAAAGTGGCTGGAAGACATTGGCGAACAAGTATCATTTTTTATCCGTTTCATCAAAAACATATTTGTTGGCGGGTTTGAATGGTCTGAGTTTGTGCGCCAATGTTATGAAATAGGATACCGATCAATGATGCTGGTTGGTATTACCTCCTTTATAATGGGTGTGGTTTTAATTTTACAATTAAGGCCCACCCTTGTGGAGTTTGGCGCAGCAAGCATGTTGCCCAAAACCCTCTCCGTATCCTTCGTTCGTGAAATTGGCCCTGTAATTATTGCCATAATATGTGCAGGTAAAATTGCCTCAAGTATTGGTGCCGAGTTAGGCAGTATGAAAGTTACCGAGCAATTGGACGCCATGGATGTATCGGGTGCCAATCCGCTGCAGTACCTTGTTGTAACGCGCATATTGGCTACAACTATAATGGTGCCCTTCTTATCTGTAATAGGCGATGTAATAGGCTTGTTTGGTGGTTTCCTTGCTTTAAACCTGCGCGATCATATCAGCCTATCGCTTTATGCCACCAAGGTACTGGCATCTTTAGATTATACCGACTTTTTACCCGCTTTTATTAAAACCATATTTTTTGGCCTGGCCATTGGCTTTGTAGGGTGCTATAAAGGCTTTCATTCAAGCAAGGGTACAGAGAGCGTGGGGCTTGCTGCTAATTCAGCCGTAGTAACTGCCTCGCTATGGATATTTGTTATTGATGCCATTGCTGTACAGATAACCAGCTTATTATTTTATAAATAGATCATGGAAGAGAAAGAAGCAGTAGCCGAACCCAAAGAAAAGAAAACCCATGATAAGAATGAAGTGGTTATTGAGATCATACACCTCAAAAAATCATTTGGAAGCAAGGATGTTTTAAAAGACATTAACCTTACCGTACATAGCGGCGAAAACGTGGTGGTTTTGGGCCGATCAGGCCAGGGAAAATCTGTTACCATACAATGTATAGTAGGGATGCTGATACCTGATGGCGGGACATTAAAAGTGTTTGGAGAAGAAGTTGCCGATTTGAATGATAAGGAGCTAAAAGAACTGCGCATGAAAATAGGATTCCTGTTTCAAAGCGGCGCCTTATACGACTCTATGACCGTTAGAGAAAACATGGAATTTCCACTTACCAGAGTGCTAAAATTGGAAGATCAGGGCGAAATAGATAAACGTGTTGAAGAGGTATTAGAGGCTGTTGGATTGGCCGAAGCTATTGATAAAATGCCGTCTGATCTGTCTGGAGGCATGCGTAAAAGAGCGGGCCTTGCTCGTACATTGATTATTAAACCAGAGATCATGCTTTATGATGAGCCTACTACCGGCCTTGACCCCATAACATCGCGCGAAATAAGCCAGCTTATCCTGGATATGCAAAAAAGATATAAAACTACCTCCATCATTATTACACATGATATGGAATGTGCGCGTATAACCGCAGATCGTGTTGTGATCATGGACGATGGCGAATACATAGCCCAAGGCTCATTTGACGAGCTGCATAAATCAAAAAACAAACTTGTACAATCATTTTTTAAAGATATATCATGAAAACAACCCCCTCACAAAAAATAAGAATAGGCCTTTTTACTTTTATTGGACTGTTGGTGCTTATAGCGGCGATATTTTTTATAGGCAATCAAAAAAGCCTGTTTAGCGCAACTTTTAAATTAAGCGGAAGGTTTAATAATGTAAACGGCCTGCAGGTTGGCAACAATGTGCGTTTTGCCGGTATTAATGTTGGCGTTGTTGATGATATCAATATTATTAATGATACATCCGTACAAGTGGTGCTTAGCATTAATGATGATGTAAAAAAATTCGTTAAAAAAGATGCGAAAATGAGCATTGGCAGTGATGGTTTAATGGGCGATAAACTGGTTGTACTGATGCCGGGCGGCGCTAATACAACCGACATGGTGAATGATGGCGACAAAATAGGTTCTGTTAATCCGGCTGATGTGGATAAGATCATTGCCAAGTTTACCAAAATGGCCGATAATGCGGGGACACTTATTGACGGCTTGTCGCAAATAGTTGCTAAAGTAAATAGTGGCAAGGGCAGTATTGGGCGCTTGTTAAATAATGATAAAATGGCTCGTGAAATGGAAAAAACAGTAACCCAGGCAAAAAACACTATGCAAAATGTCCATAAAACAACCACCACATTAAACGAAGATTTAAAAGCCGCGCAAAGCAATTTCTTACTAAAGGGATTCTTTAACAAGAAAAAGAAAGCAGCCAAAGCCAAACAAGATTCGATTAAAAAGGGCCAGGACAAAGCACTTAAAAACGCAGACAAACAATAAAAAATATTTTACTGATAATTTTTAAACATCAAGTTAATTTTATATATATTTATAGACTAATTAGTCTATAACCAATTGAATAAGCAAGAACAAATTCAGGCAACCGCACTACGCTTATTTGTGGCGGATGGTTTTCATGGGACACCTACGGCTAAAATAGCCGCAGAAGCCGGGGTAGCAAACGGTACTTTGTTTTATCATTATAAAACTAAGGAGGATCTGGTTGTTGCGCTTTATAATCGCATTAAAGATGAGCATGCCGATAACTTGCAAGCCATCATAAGCCGGGATGATTTTATTACCACCAAGTTTAAAAACATCTTTATCCACTCGGTTAACTGGGCGCTAAACAATCGTGATAAGTTTTATTATATACAACAATTCAACTCATCGCCGCATTTGGCCCAGGTATCGGCAGAAACATTAGAGCAGCATACCATTGGCTACGCAGGCTTTATTGCAGAAGGGGTTAAGAAGAAGTTACTTAAACAGCAACCTGTTGGATTAATCATAGCCATATTTAATGGCCATGTATATGGTTTGTATCAATACTTAACCTCGGCCAAGTTTGAACCGGAAGAGCAAGAGAAGATAATTAATGAGGCATATGAGATGCTTTGGGATACGATGAAATACATGTAGAAACCTAGAGCAACCAGTCGGTAAAAAAATCATGATAAACAAAAAAGCCACCCAAACTAGGTGGCTTTTTTGTTTATCGGTAAATCCGATTATAGATTAGCTGTAATAGCAGGGTCCATTGGTGTTACCTTAGAACGGAAGCGGTGGATTAACTTTCCGTTTTCGTCTAACAAAAATTTCTCAAAGTTCCATTTGATCTCACCTGTAAAATCAGGATTTTCAGTTTCGGTTAAGTATTTAAATAAAGGCGCAATATCATCGCCTTTAACACTAACTTTGGTGCTCATCGGGAAAGTAACTTTGTAAAGGTCTGAGCAAAAAGTTTTAATTTCCGCATCGCTACCGGGCTCTTGTCCGCCAAAGTTGTTTGCGGGGAAGCCAACGATAACCAACTTATCTTTATAGGTTTCGGCCAGTTGCTCTAACTCTTTATACTGTGGTGTAAAGCCGCATTTTGAAGCGGTATTAACCACTAATATTTTTTTGCCTTTGTACTTGGCTAAAGAAAAATCTTTGCCTTCAATGGTTTTCAGTTTAAAATCATAAACCGAAGCTGGTGCACTTACAAAAAGCAGTGCGAAAAAAATTGCTAATATTTTCATGTCGTTAAAAATTGGTTACGTGTTTGAATATTAATAAAGTAAAATTAGCTAATAAAACTTCGTTTAGCTAAATACTGATCTTCTTTTTGTGTCATATTTTTGTTATCCAACGGTGTTTTGTCTTTGTAGCCTAATAAGTGCAAGGCGCCATGTATAATTACACGGTGCAACTCATCAGTTTCTGATACTTTAAACAAGGCCGCATTCTCTTGTATACGGGGGATAGAAATAAAAATGTCACCGGTTATTTCGCCCTCATACTCAGAGTTATCAAAAGTGATGATATCTGTATAGGTGTCATGATCCAAATATTGCTGATTGATCTGTAGCAAATAAGCGTCCGAACAAAAAATATAGGTAAGCTCCTGTAATTTAAAACCCTCGGCAATAATAGTATCGGTTATCCATTGCCGTACTTTTAGTTTGTTTTTTAGCTTGTAGGTTATATCTTCTTCAAAAAAATGGATAGCGGGCATTATAATTTAAATAGCAGTTCAACCTCGTTGCCTTTGGTATTAAATACGCATTGGTCTGCAAGGTGTTTAATTATAAAAACGCCACGACCGGTTAAACTCTCCAGGTTTTCCTCGGCAGTTGGATCTGGCAGGTGGTTATAATCAAAACCCTCGCCCTCATCGGTAACGGTCCAGGTAGCGCGTTTGGCATCAACCTCAACATTTACAATAACAATTTTATTAGCGTCTAATTTATTGCCATGTACAATAGCGTTGGTAACAACTTCATTAAGGCAAGTCATCATATTGGCAAAAATATCATCAGCCACACGGTATTTATCGGCAATTTCTTCTATTAAATTTTCCAATAAATTTATGCTCTCCAGGTTTGATGGTAGTTGTAATGTATATAAGTCTGTAACTGGAATTGGTGCCTGATCCATATTATTTGGCATTAAGTTGGTCAAAATACGATTTTATTTTTTGCTTGTAATACAAATTAAGGGCCGGGGGCACCGTTTTAATTTGTTCAATTTGTTTTTCTTTTATTTGCTGGTAGTCTTGTAGTGCTTTAATGTAGCCAGGCGGCACATCTTTTCCCACATGGCTTTCTCGTTGCTTATCTTGTTCTCTTTCCTGCTCTGCTTTTTCGGCCTCTAATAAACGTACGTGTATTTCCTTCTGTCTCTTCAGCGCATCATCTGTTATCTTCCTGTTTACGATATCCTTCTCAGTTTGTTCCATTTGTTGGGATATTTTATCAGCATCCTTAACACCCGCGCCACCATCTTTACTTTGCTCGTTGTTTAAGTCCTGTAAAGCCTGTCTTATCATTTGCTGCTCGCGTGCCATTTTAGCTAACTGCTCGCTCATCTGCCCGCGCTGATCATTTCCTTGTCCGTTTTGGCCCTTACCTTGCCCTTGTTGTCCCTGCTGACCCGGTTGGGGCTTGTTGCCTTCTTTTTGCATTTGGTCGCGCATTTTTTGCATGTTTTGGCTTAGCTTCTCCTCCATCTGCCTCAATTGCGACACCGACATCTGCTTACCTTTACCCTTGCCGCTTTTAGAGCTCATTTTATTTTGCAATTGCGACAACGCATCGGCCAGCATCAAAGCCAGGTTGTTCATTGATGTCATGGCATATTGCTGGCTGCGATTTGCTTCGGCGGTTCTGCGTTCGCCCAGGCTTTCTAACGAATTATCTATCTGTGTATTAATAGTGCTTATTTCTCGGTTTACGGTTGATTGTATCTGCGGGATGCGTTTACTCAGCGAAAATAAACTATCCTCGGCAGTTTTTAAATTATCCTTTATGTTTTTTTGCGATTGTGCTAAAGTAACATAATTTGGATCGGACGGGCTTATGCTTCTTAACGATTCCATCACCTTTTCCTGGCTAAATGAGCTATTAACCAAACTTTTCAATAACTCGCGCAATTGTCTTGCATCCACCTCAATTTGTTTGGCTTCTTCTTCTTGCTGGTCCTGCTCCATTTGTTGAGCCATTTGCTGCATTTGTTGTGCCGACTCCTGTTGAGATTGCGATGCTTTTTGCTTGTTGTTCTTCGCTAAATGGTCAGAGCTTTCCTGCATTTTATTCTGAATGCTGTTTTCTTCTTTCTGCGGATTTTTAAAATCCTGTTTGTTTTCAGCATTGTCCAACTCTTTTAAAGATTTTTTAATATCCTCAAACTCCTTGTTTAAATTTTGCTGTTGTTGTTGCAGCCGGTCAGCTTGGTCTTTATCGGTTTTGTTATCATCGCCGGCTTTTTGTTGTTTGTCATCAGCTTTTTTATCGTCACCGGCTTTCTGTTGTTTATCGTCAGCCTGTTTTTGCTGATCGTTGGCTTGCTTGTTATTAGCGCCTGGTTTTTGCTGATTATCGGCCTGCTTGGTTTCCTCGGCTAGTTTCTGCTGTTTGTCGGCCAGTTTTTTTAACTGGTTAATATTTTGATTTAGCTTTTGATCAAACTCCAGTTTTTTATACAGCGCCAGCATACGGTCGAGCTCTTTCTTTAATGATTTATTGTCCATCTGCATTTTAGACAATTCATTACGCGTACCATCCTTTTGCTCTTGCTGCATTAATTGTTGTAAACGTTGCAACAATTCTTTTGTTTTTGGGTCGAGCACATTATTAAGCAGATTCTCAATTTGCTTTTGCTCTTCCAATAGATCTTTGCTTTGCTGATCGTTTTCGCGGCGGTTATATAAGTTCTTTTTGTTTTCGTCCTGTATTTGTTTTACCAGGTCGTCCAGCTCTTTCCTTTTTTGCAACAGATCCTCTACCTGTTTCTTTTCATCGAACGATAGTGTGTTTTTATTCAATAAAAGCTGATCCAGTTTTTTCGAGTCACGCTCTATCTGGTCGGCCAGCTTAATAGCCGATTGCATTTTTTGCTTTACACCTGTCGTGCCTGCGTTTAATTCATCACGAAGCTGATTTTCATCGGACATGTGCAGGGTGCGCTCGGTACTCCGTGCTTTCTTAGGGCCGTTAACATTATCATTATCAGCCACCTCGAAAAAGTACGTTACCTGGTCGCCGGGCTTTATGCCCAGCTCTTTCAGGTTCCAGAAATAAAAGAAATCAGCCAATGATTGGTTCAGATCGGCTTTAACCGATTTAATAATATCGTTACCCTTATCGCCCGGAGCACCTGTTTTATAATGGAACGTTAATGACGAAAAGCCATGATCGTCCTGGATCTTACCATTAAAATAAAATGCCTGGCGACTAACAGAATCCGGCTTTTCATCTACGTTAATAGATGGCGGTTCATCAGCAATGGTATTGATGCGGTACGATGCCGAATCACTTTGCTTTACAAAAGCGTTCTGCGGGTTTAATTTATAGATGGATGGTTTGTTAACCCGCTCGGTATGCTCAAACAGATCGGCACTAACCGGGCTTAATCCATGCAATTGCTCATTCATTTCGAACGAAAGCGCCGTAGTATTTTGGGTATGGAACAGCCATTTAACCGTTGTGCCGGCAGGTATGGTCAAATCGCCGGCATTGGCCAGGCTCTCATTTTTTTTATGCAAATAAGCTGGATATTGCAACTCGACATCAAAATGTAATAAGGACGGGCGCAGGTTAACCTTTATTTCATAGGGCTTAGACGTAAAGCCATTACCCACCAACCTGAATGTGGTGTTTTGCTGCAGGTTTGTAAACAGATAGTGAAATTTGCTTATATTTTCTTTATCCAGCTTAAAGGTATTGCTGGCGGTTTCCACATAAACATCGGCAGGGAGTTGGTTGCCCTGCAGTTTTAGGTCGAGTTTTAGATCCTCGCCCTGCACGGCGTTTAAATTTTCATTTAGGACCACAAATTGAAACGGTGCTACAGGCGCAAAGTACTCGTTATGGCGTATTATCTTTTTAGTGCTTTCGGTTAAAATAGATGGTGCCGCTAAACCAATAATTATTATAATCGCCACGGGCGTTAATATCCATTTCAAGTACCGGGTATTATCTTTTATGTTTACTGCTGATGGAAAACGAACCGGCTTTAAATTTTCAATTTTTTGATCGATGCTGGCTTCAATTAAAGCCCGGTGGCGCACATCCTCGCCGGCCAGTTTTTTAAGCTGAAGGGTGTTAAGCAATTTATCATTAACATCACTAAAGTGTTTGCCTATAATTTCGGCAGCTTCATCGTGGGTTATGGTATGCCCTAATTTAAGATAAGCCATTAGTGATGGGATAACCAGCCAGCCTATCAATCCCACGTTAAGCAGGATGAACCCATAAAAAAGTACGCCCCGAAAAAGCGAATTAAAATTGCCGAAATACTCGCTCAGCGTAATAACTACATACGCCGAAAACAAACCCGCGCCCAAAAATATCAGCCCGCGCAGCAGGTTGTTCAGGTAATACTTTTTAATAAAAGTATTGATCTTGGTAATCAGTATGTCGTAGTTTTCAGTCGAATGCATATTTCGTTACTAAAATACTGGTATTAAATCTTTAAACTGCAAAAAGCACAGTAAATTATATATTATTAAAATTTAAACCGGGAAACTAAGATAAGTAAAAATAAAGAGCTAATAAATAGCAAATTAGGGTAAGATGTTTACATTTATTGTATAACCAATTACCATGAACCGCTTCCTTACCTATTTGTTTGCTTTTATAGTATGCTGTACTTCAGCATTTTCACAACAATTAGCTCTAACTAAAGTAAAAAGGATACCACCCGATGGTGTTGAACTAGGCGACAATGACCGCGAGGAGTTAGGCACCTACTTGCGCGAACTAGGTAAAAATATAGAAACACTAAAACAAAAGAAGGACCCATCTATAACCGCATTGCTGCCCGATGTAATGATCTATTATAAAGCGGTAGATTATGCCTTAAAATACAATGAGTTTTTCTCAGCACGAGATATAGTATCCGGCAAAAAATTATTACAGGAAGGCTTAGCAAGGGCAAAGGAGCTGAGCGACAAAAAAGCACCCTGGACGACCCAGAAAGGCGAAGTTGTGCGTGGCTACATCTCTAAAATAGATGGATCTGTACAACCTTATGGGGTTATGGTGCCTGATAATTATTCGGCAAGCGGACCGGCGTTTGATCTATCATTGTGGTTTCATGGACGTGGTGAAACATTGGGCGAAGTAAGCTTTATTGCCGGGGGCAAAGGTTTTACAGGATCAATGCCTGCCATGAAAAATACCATCATGCTTTATCCCTATGGCCGATATTGCAACGCTTTTAAAATGGCTGGCGAGGTTGATGTGCTGGAGGCTATGGCCGATGTAAAAAAGAAATATAAGATAAATGATAACGGGTTGTTTGATCGCGGTTTCTCTATGGGCGGCGCGGCGGCCTGGCATTTCGCGGTACATTACCCGGATATGTGGCTGGCGGCAAACCCCGGTGCCGGTTTCTCTGAAACGGTTGATTTTATGGACAAATTTGGTCACGAAAAATTGCACCCTACCTGGTACGAGCAAAAGCTTTGGCATTTATATGATTGTACCGACTACGCCAGCAACCTAGCTAACCTACCGCTACACGCCTATAACGGCGACAAAGATCCACAACAACAAGCTGCCGATGTAATGGAAGTAGCCATGAGGAACGAGGTTTAAAACTGAACCGAATTTGGGGGCTTAACATGGGCCACGGATATACCAAGCAGGCTGCTAAAACGGTTGATAGCTTGTTGGCGATTGACCAGGCAAAAGGTAAAAACCCACCGCCGGCTGAAATTAATTTTACCACCTATACTTTGAAATATAACAGCATGTATTGGTTGCAGGTTGACGGGTTATACAAGCAATGGGAAAAAACAAGCTTAAAAGGAAAAATTTTTGAAAACACTCTGGTGCTGGAAGCGCATAACGTTATATCATTTAGCATAAGGTTAAATCAATTGCCGGAAAAATTTAAAGCAGGAGATAATTTAAATATCTCTATTAATAAGGAGGTACACCAAGCCAAAATACATTCATTGAATGATACTTTGCGCTTTCATTTAGCCTATACAAGTGAACTCAAAAATGGAAAAGGGTCGTGGGCGGAAGGGCCTGAAAAGCCCTTTTGGGTTAATAAAAAGCACAACTTACAGGGTCCAATTGATGATGCATTTACTTCGGCTTTTATCGTAGTAAAGCCATCCGGCGTTAGTAAAAATACTATGTTTGATCAATGGAGCAAAGCCGAAATGAACCGCTTTATAGAACAATGGCGCATGCAGTTTCGCGGCGACCCGGTTGTTAAATTGGATAATGAAATTACAGATGCTGATATGTCGGCAAACTTAATAGCCTTTGGCGATGCTCAAAGCAATAAGCTGATAGCTAAAATAAAAGATAAATTACCCATAAAATGGTCGGCAGATAATATTAGCGTTAGAAACGTAGCTTATCCAGCTAAAGATCACGCACTAATCATGATCTACCCTAATCCACTAAACCAAAAACATTACATCGTATTAAACAGCGGGTTTACTTTTAGGGAGGATGCGTACCAGAACAATTCCAAACAAATACCCATGCTGCCGGATTGGGCCGTGGTTGATTTGAAAACCCCACCGGATTTTGTACACCCGGGGAAGATTGAGAACGCGGGGTTTTTTAGTGACCAGTGGCGGCTGAATTATTTGGATAATGAGTAAGTTTAAAGAGGCGTAGCCTCGGCCAATATTATAGCAACGGGTTTTAACCCGTTGAACATTTACAGAAAACAAAACGGAGTGCCGTAGGCACGGTGCATATTATATGAATCGTGCCTATGGCACTTAATCAAAAGATCTATTTAATTCACCGGGTTTTAACCCGGTGAATTAAATATTTGTCGAGCCGATGGCTCTTAAACTGTTACATTTAGTTATTATGGCAAAAGCAGATAATACCGAACTCTTACTATTCCTGCGCCCTTTCTCTCCCCAAATGCAGGACCTGGCCCTATGGCTGCGCGACTTTATCTGGGATCAGTACCCGGATTGTAATGAGCTGATCTATGACAATTATAACGCGCTGGCATTTGGCTGGTCGTTATCTCATAAACTGGGTGATACCTTTTGCTCTGTCGCGGTTTATGGCGATGAGTCGGCACATTTTGGATTTTACTGGGGCGCAAAAATTGATGATCCACAGAAAATATTATTGGGCAATGGCAGCCAGTACCGCTACATCAAGATTAAAGAAAAGTCGGACCTGCCGCAAGACTATATTAAACTATTGATGGCTAATGCCCACGCTTATGTTTTAGACAAGGCAAAGGATATAGACAAGGCACCAAAGGGCACAACGGTTACCAAATCTATTTCGCCTGTTAAGAAAAGGCCGGGGATGGTTGTTGCGAAGAAGAACCCTAAGATTTGACAACTTTTTAAAAGTTGTCAAATCTATTTACTTCCACATGATAAAGCATTTTCAATTCTACCCTATCTTTGTAAGACAAACTTATTAGTTTTACTTACTATAATGGATAAGAACCTTGAATTTGTATCAGACCTACGCACCGTTGTTGGCCGGTTGATCAAAAAATTACGCAAAGAATCGGTAACCGGACAGCAACTGTCACTGACTGAACGCTCTACACTTTCTTTGCTTTATCAACACAAAGCAATGTTACCCAGCAAACTGGCGGCAATGGAAAAGATCACCAATCAATCCATGTCTACCATCTTGAATCACCTGCTCCAATTGGGTTGTATTACCCGAACGGCATCCAAAACAGATAAGCGCAAAGTAAACATTAGCCTGACTGTCGAGGGCGAACGCCTACTATTGCAAATGCGTAATGAGCGCGACCAATGGCTGTCCAAAGCCATAACTCAAACCTGCAGCGAGCACGAGCAGGAGTTATTAAAACAAGTATTAATACCGTTAACCAAAATTGTTGATTTTGAGTAACGCCTTTTTAGGGAGAGGGACAAGAGGAGACATTAATGAACATCAATACTTTCAGAGCATTTAAAAGCCGTAACTACCGGCTATACTTTATAGGGCAATCCGTATCGTTAATCGGTACGTGGATGCAAAAAACTGCGGTAAGCTGGGTTATTTATACGCTTACACACTCTACATTTATGTTGGGGGTAACATTATTCGCCAGCCAGTTCCCATCATTTTTATTTTCGCTGATAGGCGGCGTAGTGTCTGATCGGTATAACCGTTACCGTGTATTGCTGACTACGCAAGTAGCCTCCATGCTACAAGCGGGGTTGCTGGCGATTTTAATATTATTAAAACAGTATGAAGTTTGGGAGATATTGTCGTTAAGCGTAATGCTGGGTATTATTAACGCATTTGATGTCCCGGCAAGGCAATCGTTGGTTTATGAAATGATCGAAGATAAAAACGATTTGCCAAACGCGCTGGCGTTAAATTCGTCAATGGTTAATTTGTCCCGACTGATTGGTCCGGCAATAGCGGGGTTGATATTAGAAGCCTGGGGCGATGGTGCCTGTTTTGTTGGCAACACCATAAGTTTTATAGCTGTTATAGGGTCGTTGTTAATGATGCGTTTGCCGAAATATATAAATAAGCCTCATCCCAAAAATGTATTTGGCGAATTGCGCGAAGGGTTATCCTACATTAAACGGACACCATCTATCTTATTTGTATTGGTTATGCTGGCGTTGATTAGCCTTTTGGTACTGCCGTTTAGTACCTTAATACCCTATTATGCCCGCGATGTTTTTAAAGGCACTGCTACCACCTTTGGCATTATAGATAGTTTTATTGGCCTGGGTGCATTTTCCGGCGCTATATTCCTGGCATCGCAAAAACCGGGGGCCAATTTAAAGAAGATCTTATTCATCAGCACCCTTGTGTTTGGCGCGGGGTTGGTATTGTTCTCGCACCAGCAAAGCTACCCATTGGCGCTATTGTTTGTTACTATAGCCGGTTTCGGTATGATGTCGCAGATCACGGTAAGCAACACTTTGATACAAACTACCGTTGCCCAAAACATGCGCGGCCGGGTAATTAGTTTTTATGCTATGGCGTTCTTCGGGATGCAGCCATTGGGTGGTTTGCTGGTTGGTGCCATATCTAAATGGGTTGGCACAACAGACACGCTAATGGGCGAGGGCATCGCCGCATTATTGATAGGCCTGCTGCACTGGCGTTACCTGCGCCGCGAAAAACTAAAGGCGTTGCGTAAGAAGCAAATGGTTGAGCCGGTGGTTGTTGCAGCGGTTTAACCGGTGGAAGGGCATGGTACAAGAGATAAGGATCACAATAAAAAACTTAGGTATAAACAAACAGACCGCCTTTTTATGGGCGGCCTGCTTCATTATATAGTATTTAAAAAGGGGCAAATTTAGTTTATCACGATTCCCGGAGGGTTTAAAAAGGGCCGAAAAACTCTCGCAGTACTTCGACCCTACATCTACCTATGAAAAACAACCCTTTTGGGAGGGTTATCACCATATAGACAAAAGAAATGCCAACTGTAATACGGGGGTTACACACGGCTAAAAAGCAGTGTTTTAATAGAATTGGGGAATCGCTGATAAAGAAATAATTCCCCCAATCAGGGCATGTTTTGCACAAATTGTCCCATTGATGTTGTTTTTATAAGTAATGGCAGATCTTTATTTAACGTGTTTACAAACAACATAAAATTATCACCCAATAAATAAAAACCTGAAACTATACACGATAAGTGTTGTTTAAAAAACATGGAGTACAATGTATATCTATTAGCAACCGATCCAAATGACCCATGCAGAGACATCATTCATTCAAGAGATACCGGCTTGAAAATAAGGGTGTATTGTCTTAATGAGGATAGGTTTGAGCCTAACGCAAACGAAATACAGCTGTTTGGTTACGCCAATAATAAACTATATGCTTTTGAAACTATTGACATCTCTGCCGAGGATGCCCTGGATGTGGTAGGTGCCATACAATGGTATGCAGAGTATATTGAATTCCCCGAGATGGAAATATTGCCCGAGGACCCACGCCCCGGGCATAGTGTGGCTATGTAAAACTAAACGTCTAGCTTATTAAGATATTCCATGTTTATCTTCATACTGGCCAAAGGCGATCCTGCAGGATACTCCTCTTGCTCGATAAAGAAATATTTCATACCAGCTTCTTTACTCTGTTTAAGCAGGCCGGTAATATCAAGGGTGCCTTTACCAAACTCTACACTATTTTTACCTTTCATGTCTTTTAAGTGCCATAGCGGGAAACGGCCCTCATAATCTTTAAAATATTTTAACGGATCCTTGCCGGCAGCAACCACCCAACCCAAATCCATTTCCATGTATACCAATTCGGGATCAGTGTTTACCAATAATACATCATATAATACTAAACCACCATCTTCTTTAAATTCGTAATCGTGGTTGTGGTAGCCAAATTTTATACCTGCTTTTCTGCATTCTTCTCCGGCTGTGTTAAAGCGATCTGCTATACGTTGATAGTTAGATTGTGTAGCGCCTGCATAAGGAATGGTAGAACAAACTAAATACTCCTGTCCTGATTCTGCGGCCTGATCAATAGTTTTTTGCCAGTTGGCATCAATACCACAATGGGCGCTGCGCAAGGTAAGGCCAAGGTCTCTACAGGTTTGTTTCATTTCGGTTGGTGTTAAACCATAAAACAAACCTTTAGCGCTTGCCGCCGATTCTACTTGTTTAATACCCAGGTCGGCAATTATTTTTAAGGTGCCTTTAGGGTCTGCCAGCATTTCCTGGCGGAAAGTATATAACTGTATACCTGCGTCTTTAACCCTTTTAGGGGCATACTTATAGGACGACAACAATACCGATCCAACGGTTAATGCGCCCATGTTTTTCAAAAAGTCTCTGCGGTTTTTCATGCGTGTAATGTTAAAAGTTACTCGCCCATAGCTAAGTTTAATTTGCGTTTGGGCGTAATGGGGTTCGTTAAAAACAACATATAGGTCGCTTATTCCTAATGTTCCCACAATATAACCTTAATAATTTCCCAACAAGAAAATTCCGCTAAATGTACCTAAGATGTTACCTTAACACGCCCATTTATGTATCAAAATGGCGACACTTGGGCATTATTCCTGCCAAAACCTAAAAATTCAAGCGGTTTAATGATCAAATTTATAATTATTCGCCACCACTAAACTTAATTGCGTTCAGACGTAACGGGGTTCCGTTAAAAACAACATATAGGTCATTTATACCAAATGTTCCCGACAATACAACTTTAATATTTTTTGATGCGAAATTTCCGCTGAATGTACCTAAGATGTTACCCTTTGGCGAACCTTGATGCACCTCAATGGTGCCATTCGTGGCATTATTCCTACCTGGGCCTATAAACTCCAGTTCTTTAATGCCGCTAAGGTCTATCTTATTAAATTTTAACCAGGCACCATCTGCTTTTACAATAGCGATTGTGCTATCGCCGCTAAATGTTACATCTCTTGCCTCGCTGGACAGTTTTACCGGTAAAGTGGGCGTGTGTAGAACAAGTGTTTGCTCACCCGTTTGCGCGCCGATAGTTTTGTTACCCCGGTCTGTATAGGCCGCCCTTAAAATAAAGCTGCCGTTAGGGTTTGAGCCCTGGGGGACAATTGTAGTATAAGTACCCGTAACCGGCAATGATTTCGCTGTATGCGGATAAGCCAAACTTAATATATAAGTCACAATCGCTTTAGCGTCACCATCGGCAAGGGTTGGGTGCGCAGGCATCATGGCATCGCCCCAATTACCAGACCCGCCGGATATGATCTTTTTAGCCAAACGGTCGGGCGCCCCAGGGTCACCTTTGTATTTAATGGCAACCTGGGTAAATGCCGGGCCTAAAACTTTCTCGGTAACAGAATGGCATGATTTGCAATCGTTTTTGGCGATAAGCGCAACAGCGCCGGCGTATTGCGCACCCGCATCAACACTGCCTTGTTTGGAGGCAATAGCCGTCATGTTATATCCCTCTGAAAGATAATTAGCGCTTATCGATACCCTGGAAGGTAAAATACGTTTGTTTGACAAACTGCCATCTTCTTTATCAACCACGCTAACGTTATACGTAATGGTTTTGCCGGGATAGAAAAAACTTGAATTGCCGGATGTAATGTTAAAATTGACAATAGGGGGTTCATTACCCACATTAACCACGACAGATTTACTGTTTTTAGCGCCTTTCAGATCAGTAACAGTAAGCAATGCTTTGTATACGCCCGGTGCGGTAAATGTTACCGATGGGTCTGCTTGCGCGATGATTTTAAACGGCGCGCCATTGCGGGTTATTTTCCACGAATAGCTTAATTTGTCGCCCTCATCTGCATCTTTTGTTCCTGCTGATGAAAGGTTAACTTTTAATGGTACTGCACCGGCAGTTTTATCTACAGAAGCCTGTACCTGCGGTTTGCGGTTACCGCCATTATATTCAATGCGGATCAGCTCCGCCTCGGGGTTATCTTTAAAATAGCCGTTGCCATATTCTAATACATACAGGTCACCACTTGGGCCAAACTTCATATCAATAGGGCCATGCAACTTCTGGTTGGGCAGGAAACGCTCCATACCCGCGTAGTTGCCCTGATCGTCAATACTCACTACGTTTATCCAGCCGCGTACCCAATCGGTAATAAACCATTTACCCTCATAATAGCTCGGGAAAAGACGAGCAGCACCTGTAAAATCAGACGCGTGGAAAATCGGGCCGCCAACCGCGCTGTCGCCCCCGCTCTCAACTAATGGGAACTTGGCACTTGGTTGTTTTGAATAATAGATAAATGCCGGTGTTGCCGGTGGAAGATCTGTCATGCCGGTATTGTTTGGCGATGTATTAACCGGGTGCGCTGCATCAAAAACAGGCCCCGACTCTTTAGTTGCAAAGTTATAATGATGATAAGCCAGGTTATCGGCCACAAAATATGGCCAACCGTAATTACCCGCTTTTTTAGCCTGGTTAAACTCATCGTATGATTGCGGGCCTCGATGCTCAAAATCGTCCGTACTGCCATCCGGGCCAACTTCGCCCCAATATAACCAGCCTGTTTTGCTGTCGATAGTTAAGCGCCATGGGTTACGGTTGCCCATGGTATAAATTTCGGGGCGTGTTTTAGGTGTGCCCGGTTTAAATAAATTTCCTTTCGGTATGGTATAAGTGCCATCAGCCTCGGGGTGTATGCGTAATATTTTTCCGCGCAGGTCATTGGTGTTTGACGAGCCTTTTTGCGAATCTTCGGGAGACATGCCAGGGCGTTCATCCAATGGCGAAAAACCGTCAGACGCGCGGGAGAAGGTATTATCGCCGGTACTTAAATAAAGATTCTTGTTTTTATCAAACACCATACCCCCGCCAACGTGGCAGCACTCAAAGCGTTGTACCACTACATCCATTATGTGCTTGCGCGATGCCGCATTTATCGGCCCATTACCGTCCCATGTATAGCGCTCTAATGTGTTTTTGGGGTCATTGCCGGCTGGTGCATAATAAACATATATCCAATGGTTCTTGTAAAAATCAGGGTCGAGTATTGCGCCCTGCAAACCATCTTCGGCCTCGCTTACCTCGCCGGTTTTACTTACGTATTTAGTGCTTACCGCAAACTCATGTATAACGCTTACCTTGTTGGTTACAGGATTGTATAGCTTTAGCTTTCCTTTACGCTCGGCGTAAAGCACCTTTCCGTCTTTTAATATCTGGAATTGCATAGGCTCTTCAATGCGCTGCGCCAATACTACTTTGGTAAAGCGGCTATCATCAGGCTTAACTGCCGTTTGTGCCGAGGCGTTAAAAAACAGGGAGGCTATTAGTAAGCCTGATAAAAGAGAACGTTTATGCATGACATGTAAATAGAAACAGGAAATAATTAAACAGAGTATTATTGGGGTTTATTGTTCAATATTAATGCTTTTTACTTGATTTATGAATAGTTATGATGTTTTTATGCAGTAGCGGGAAATATAGCACTTTGAGGCGTTTTTATTGGCGGGGACTTAACTATTTTATACATTAGCACAACCACCCAATTATTCCATCCCGATGAAACTATTTAAGAACCCGCTTTGGCTTGTTTTGATCTTTGTTGCGCAACCTCTTTTTGCGCAGAAAAACGTAGCGTTAAAATCGCCGGATGGCAATATCAGGGTCTCGTTAATGCAAGTAAAGGGCAAGCCCGTGTACCAGGTTATCTACAAAAACAAACTATTGATACAAAACTCGGGTCTCGGGTTGGCCTTTAAAGACAGCGGCGATTTCTCTGCCAACTTTAAAATGCAGAAGCCCACCTACAAAACAGCAATCGAGCAATACGACCTGGTGGTGGGTAAAACCAAGCATGTAGTGAGCAATTATCAGCAGGCGATTATCCCGTTTGTAGAAAACGCGGAGGCTAAAAGAACCATTAATATAGTGGTCAGAGTGTTTAACGATGGCGTTGCTTTTAGATATGAATTTCCCGAACAAAAAAACTGGGCCGCTTATACACTGACGGATGAGAACAGTGAATTTAATATAGTCGGCGACCCCAAGTTGCGGGTTTTGCTGTTTAATAACTATACCAGCAGCCACGAGGGCTTGTATCAAAAAATGCCATTAAGCGAGTTAAAAGAAACTTCGCTGGTGGATATGCCGGCATTGTTTGAGTTCCCCGGTAAGATCTATATGGCCATTACCGAGGCTAACCTGCGCGATTATGCAGGCATGTATCTGGGCAAACATAACGGCGGGTTGATTAGCAAATTATCACCATTGCCAGGTCAACAGGCAATTAAGGTTAAAGCCATTATCCCGCACCATACCCCATGGCGGGTGATGATGATCAGTGACCGGGCAGGGGCTTTGATCGAATCCAACATCCTGACCAACCTGAACGAGCCATCAACAATAAAAGATGTATCGTGGATAAAGCCAGGTAAAACGTCCTTCCATTGGTGGAACGGTGATGTAATGCCCGACACATCGATAATGCCCGGCGCAAATTTTGAGTTTAATAAATATTACATTGATTTTTGCGCCCGTAACCATATCGAATATCACTCGGTAATTGGCTATGGGGGATTTGCCTGGTACAGCAACAACTGGCCGGGATATGGGCAGCCGGGCACCTACTCGGACGTTACCAAACCCATTGCTTCGTTAGACATGCAAAAGATCTGCGATTACGCTAAACAAAAAGGAGTAGGCATACACGTGTGGGTAAACTGGCACGCGCTATACCCGCAACTGGAGGATGCCTTTACCCAATTTGAAAAATGGGGCATAAAAGGCATGATGGTTGATTTTTTGGATCGTGATGACCAGCTGATGGTGAAAATACAGGAAGAGATATTACAGAAAGCCGCACAACACCATTTGTTTATACAATTTCACGGGGCTTATAAGCCAACGGGGCTAAGCCGCACTTACCCTAATGAATTTACCCGCGAGGGCAGCTATAATTACGAAAACAACAAATGGCTAAAAGCGGGCTTAACGCCGGAGCATGATCTGGACATTGCCTATACCCGCCTGCTGGCCGGGCCAACCGACTACCACCTGGGCGGATTTAGGGCCGTTCCGTCATCAGAATTTAAAACACAATTTATAAAACCCCTGATGATAGGTACCCGCTGCCACATGCTGGGCATGTATGTGGTAATGGAAAGCTACTTGCACATGGTTGCCGATTATCCGCAAGCTTATGAGGGACAGCCGGGGTTTGATTTTGTAAGAAACGTACCTACCGTTTGGGATGAAACCAAAGTGTTAAACGGCGAACCCGGCGAGTTTTTAACCATCGTCCGCCGTCATGGGGATGATTGGTACGTTGGCACTATTAACAACAGCCAGGCACGCACGTTAAAAATTAACCTAGACTTTTTGCCTGCCGGAACCTACAAAGTCGAACTATACCGGGATGCGCCCGATGTTGCCAAAACCCCCGACCATTTAACAAAAACAACCCAAAGCATTAATAATAAGGCTGTAATAGATGTATCAATAGCTGCCGGCGGCGGGCAGGTTATGCGATTGGTTAAAGAATAAATGATAATTAGGAGACAACAGCTTTATTTAGCGGCTATCTGATTGACGTAATCAACGGCAGCTTTTACATCTTGCATGTTATTATCCATAATATCAATAAACAAATGAGACTCTCGAATATATGCCTAACCTCATCGCTGTCCGAAGTTTGCAATTCGGACTATTATCCCCGCTGGCTTTATTTGCCGTTTATTTTTTTAGTAAACTGATCCTGCAAGTCTTTTAGTTGCGTATCATACCCGTTCCTATCTATAAAAGCTGCCGGATTATATGCAGCGCCAGGCTTGTGCTTACCATAAAGCCCAAACTGGCTGGCATGTGATGCCAACCAAATATCGAATGTCAATTTTTTCATTGTTGCCAAAGTATAGGCATAGTCCCTGGCAATATTAGGATAGGCAGGGATCTCCGAGAATTTCTTGTCGGTAATTATAGTAGGCAGGTTTGCTATTAACACCCTGTATTTTCGTTTTTTATCTTTCACATCAAACAAATAACTGCATGAGCCCTTGGTATGCCCCGGATGATGAAGCATAACTAACGCCATGCCGCCTAGTTTTACAGTATCGCCATTATGTAATAGCTGGTCCGCCTTTACAGGTGCATAAGGGCTTACATTGCCGTCTAAAGCATAATCAGAGCGGCCGCCATCGGCAACTACAGCGGCATCGCCTTCGTCCACCATCAGTTTGGCACCGGTAATTTTCTTTATGGCCGCCATTGCACCCATATGGTCGTAATGTGCCTGTGTAGTTAAAAGAATTTTGGTATCGGTAAATTTAAACCCCAATGTTTCAATACTTGCTTTGATAATAGGTGCCGATGACGCCAGCCCGGTATTGATCAATATATTACCTTTCGGGGTCACGATCAGGTAACAAGCGAGATCATAAGTCCCCACATAATAAAGGTTGCCTGCAATTTGAAAAGGCGGGTAAGGTTTGGACCATTCAGGGCGTGCGGTTGTAGAAGGTTCGGTTACTTTTTGGGCTAAGGCTAAATAGTGAATAGCTAACAGGGTGATGAGGAATAGGTGTTTTTTCATGGGATGCAAATTAAATATTGATAATAGGGGCTAAATAACTCCTCGCTATTTACAAAGCAAATATATCACCGCCACACGTAGTTACAAGCTTCGGATAGCGAGTAAATTTCTGATTTTCAATAAGCTATTTGCTATTGTCAAATTAAGTAGATAGATTTAATAATTAAACTTTATCAAAAAAATGGGAATTGCATTCATTTGGCTATTTATGGCGATAATATGCGCTGTTATAGGATCTAATCGTAAAATAGGGGGTGTTGCCGGGTTTTTCTTAGGCTTATTTCTATCTGTAATAGGCCTCGTCATTGTATTATGTTCCAAAAGCCTTGATGATGAAAAACGAGATATGGCTATGTTACGGGCAATGTCTCAAAAGCCAACACCTTCAACTCAGATCAATACTTCTACTGCTGATGAATTACAGAAGTTGGCTTCTTTGCGTGCCAGTAATGCCATCAGCAATGAGGAATACGAGCGGTTGAAGCAGAAGTTAATATGATCAGGAACTTTTGTTGATACTAAATAAAGAACATCATGCAACCAAAAAGGACCGAAAGAACTCCTGGGCCTTTTCAATTGTTGTAAGTTTTAATATTATTCCACTCCGTCCGAAGTTTGCAACTAAATCCATCCCTTGCCCCTTTCCCCAAATTTTCGTATCTTTGAGTAAACCCGCCGCTTGCTGTTTACCCGTAAATCAGCACAAATATTTCAAATACATTTTTTGCTTAGTTCTTTGAAGGCTTTTATTTATAATATTGATTATCAATTATATAGATTAAAATACTACTACCAGTATAGCGCCATATACCCGATAAATGCCACTTTTTACTACCGGCATAACGTCTGATACCCGAAAAGAGGCTTTTTTTACTACCGGCAAAAGGGTTGATACCCGAAAAATGGTGTTTTTTACTACCGGCAATTAGCTTTATACCCGTGTTAAATTAATTGCCATCGCCAAACACAAAAAAGGCCCGGGAAATATCCCAGGCCTTTTCAATTGTTGTAAGTTTAAAATCTCGTTATTCGCCGCCGCCACTATGGTCATGCACTTTTTCTTCGCGGAAAAGTTTGGCGCTGAAGAAATCGTTATTCATGCGTGATATATTGGTCAGCGTAATTTCTTTGGGGCATTCTGCTTCGCAGGCGCCAGTATTGGTACAGCTACCAAAGCCTTCTTCATCCATTTGGGCAACCATGCTTTGCACACGGCTCCAACGCTCGGGCTGGCCCTGCGGCAAC
This sequence comes from Mucilaginibacter sp., assembly GCF_028288185.1. Classification (GTDB taxonomy): domain Bacteria; phylum Bacteroidota; class Bacteroidia; order Sphingobacteriales; family Sphingobacteriaceae; genus Mucilaginibacter. The sequence goes on from NZ_JAQBOF010000024.1 coordinate 97,686, forward strand.
ATACCCAACTGCGATACCTTAGCCGATACAAACAGCATAGCTGAAGCATTTTTACATGCTGCCACGCAAGCCCCGCAACCTATACAGGTGGCCGAGTTGAAAGCCTCGTCAGCAATTACTTTAGGGATAGGGATAATATTAGCATCGGGCACGCCACCGGTATTTACCGATACGTAACCACCGGCCTGCTGGATCCTGTCGAACGCCGAGCGGTCGACAGTCAGATCTTTTATAACAGGGAAAGATGCCGCGCGCCATGGCTCTATGGTAATAGTTTCGCCATCATGGAAGCTACGCATGTGCAGCTGGCAGGTGGTAATGGCACGTTTTGGCCCATGCGGACGGCCATTAATATATAACGAACACATACCGCAAATACCCTCGCGGCAATCGTGATCGAAATATATAGGCTCATCCCCTTTAAGGGTAAGGCTCTCATTCACCACATCCAGCATCTCTAAAAATGACATATCCGGCGAGATATTCTCGGCCTTGTAAGTCACCATTTTGCCGGTTGAATTGGCATCTTTTTGTCTCCACACCTTTAGTGTCAAGTTCATCGCTCCGCTCATTATTTGTAGCTCCTTTGTGTTAGGTGAACAAATTCAAAATCTAATGTTTCTTTATGTAATTCTTCCGGCTGGTTATCGCCTTTGTACTGCCATGCACCTACGAATGCAAACACATCGTCATTTCGTAAAGCTTCACCTTCTTCGGTTTGTGATTCTAAACGGAAGTGGCCGCCGCATGATTCTTTACGCATCAGGGCATCATCAACCATTAGCTCGCCAAGTTCCAGGAAATCGGCTACACGACCTGCTCTTTCAAGCGAGGCGTTTACTTCATCACCTGCGCCAACAATCAGCGCGTTTTTCCAGAAATCGGCACGTAGGGCCTGTATCAATCCTTTGGCTTTGGTTAGTCCCTCTTCGGTACGGGCCATGCCGCAGTATTCCCACATAATATGGCCCAGGTCGCGGTGATATTCGTTTACCGTTTTGGTGCCTTTTAGGGCTAATAAAGTGTTTATACGATCGACAACATCCTGTTTGGTTTTTGCGAAAGCAGGGTGGCTGGCATCAACCGGTTTTGGGCCGATAGAAGCCAGGTAATCGCCTAAAGTATACGGAATAACAAAATAACCATCGGCCAATCCCTGCATTAATGCCGAGGCACCTAAACGGTTTGCACCGTGATCGCTAAAGTTACACTCGCCAAGGGCATATAGGCCCGGTACGTTAGTGCTTAAATTATAATCAACCCAAAGGCCGCCCATGGTGTAATGCACGGCAGGGTAAATACGCATAGGTTGTTTGTAAGGGTCTTCATCAGTAATTTGATAGTACATATCAAACAGGTTGCCGTATTTGGCAGCAACAGCTTCCTGGCCTAACCGATTAATCGCATCGGCAAAATCAAGGAAAACCGCAAAGCCCGAACCGCCTACACCACGGCCATCGTCAACCATTTCTTTGGCGTTACGTGAGGCCACATCGCGCGGAACGAGGTTACCGAATGAGGGGTATTTACGTTCCAGGAAATAATCGCGGTCTTCTTCGGCTACTTGTGCCGCAGTGATTTCTTTTTTGCGAAGTTTCTCAGCAGTCTCAACTGTTTTTGGCGCCCAAACACGTCCATCATTACGTAACGACTCCGACATCAACGTTAGCTTACTCTGATGATCGCCGGTAACGGGGATACAAGTTGGGTGTATTTGTGTATAGCAAGGATTGGCAAAAAACGCGCCGCGTTTATGCGCGCGCCACGCCGCCGTAACGTTTGACCCGATAGCGTTAGTCGACAAGTAGAACACGTTACCATAACCGCCGGTACATAATAGCACTGCGTGGCCGGTGTGGGTGTCTATCTCACCTGTAACTAAATTGCGGGTAATAATACCTTTGGCCTGGCCATCAACAGTAACCACATCCAGCATTTCGCTGCGCGTGTACATTTTAACTTTACCTTTATGGATCTGGCGGTTTAAAGCCGAGTAAGCCCCTAATAATAATTGTTGCCCTGTTTGGCCTCTCGCGTAAAACGTACGCGATACCTGCGAACCACCAAACGAACGGTTATCCAGCAAGCCCCCGTACTCGCGGGCAAATGGTACGCCTTGTGCAACACACTGATCTATGATGTTTACCGATACTTCGGCTAAACGATAAACGTTGCCTTCGCGGGCCCGGTAATCGCCGCCCTTAATGGTATCGTAAAACAAGCGGTAAACGCTGTCGCCATCGTTCTGATAATTTTTGGCAGCGTTTATACCACCTTGTGCAGCAATAGAGTGCGCACGGCGCGGGCTATCCTGGAAACAAAATGCTTTTACATTATAACCCAACTCGGCCAGCGATGCTGCTGCTGACGCACCCGCTAAACCGGTACCTACAACTATTACGTCGTATTTACGCTTGTTGGCAGGATTAACCAGCTTTAAGTTAAATTTATGCTTGCTCCATTTTTCGGCTAATGGGCCCTGCGGAATTTTAGCATCTAAACTCATGTTTTGTTATTTAGAGGCAAGAATCAAGAGACAAGAATCAAGATGTTTTGATGATGTTCTTTTCGTCTTTCCTTTTTGCGTTTGTTTAACTTTTAATTCTTTCAAATCTAAATACCGTGCGTCTTGGTTCTTGACTCTTGTATCCTGATCCTATCTAATTATTTAAAAAAATAATATACTATCGGCATCAATGCAAATCCGGCAGGTATAATTATCGCGAAGAACCAGGTACCAATAAACCTGACCACGGGGGTATACTTTCGATGCGTCCACCCCAGCGTTTGGAACGCGCTCTGAAAACCATGCAGCAAGTGAAACGCCAACGTACCCATTGCAATAACATATAGTATCAGGTACCAGATGTTATGAAAGCTGGTTGATACCAAAGTGTGTATGTCCTTAACACGTACTATCTCTACATCATTAACCGTAGTTGATGAGTGTTCGAATGTTGGGTCGGCAGGGACGAAATCGGTAACGGTGGTTTGGTTGGTTAGCACGTTTGTGCGATATTCTTTGTAGCCAACACTATGGGTAAATTTGTATTTGTACCAAAAATCGCCCATGTGTACCACGATGAAAAAAAACAGGATAGCACCCAATAACCCCATGTTTTTTGACGACCATGATGCCGGCGATTTGGTTTGTACTGCGTAAGCCACCGGGCGAGCCTTACGATTTTTTAGCGTTAGTACCAATCCGTAAAGCGCGTGTACCAATATAGATGCGTACAGCAAATAGGCTACAACTTCTATCGGCGGGAAATGTGTAAGGAAGTTGGCATATACGTTAAACCCGTACCCCTGATCATCTTTAAATAAAAACAGGTTACCGCCCAAATGCACTATAATAAAGGTGCATAAAAACAAGCCTGTTAAAGCCATAATAAGCTTTTTGCCCAGCGATGAGTTAAAGGTTTGTTTAATTTCGCTCATTAGTTTATTGTAAATGAATATTTAGGCAAAAGTATTTATTAAAAGCCAAAAGATATAAATGGTTTCTATTAATTATAAGGCAATTGACTATTTAGAAACAATCTAAAAGAAGTGTATTTTTTCTGTTAATATTCAACCTGCTTTTGCGGCTAAATTTAAATAATTGTACTTTAGGGGCATCCTAATACTAATTTCGCTATGAAGTATATCAGCTTTATCCTATTGTTATTTTTGTTTGCCTCTTGTAAACGCACGCAGGGCGATATAGACATTACGGGCACAGCACCCGGCGTAACATACGGTAACATTATTATCAGGGACCAAGCAAAGGCCACCCTGTTAAAAACCGATGTAGAAAACGGGAAGTTTGCCATCAAGTACTATTTGCAGGATCCGGGATATTACAAAATGCTTTATTCATCAAAAGCGACCAAAAGCGGCTCGCGCGAGATCGAGGTTTATCTGGAGGCCGGCACATACAAAATAAATATCGATCAGGATAAAATAAATGATTACCCGGCCATTACTTCATCCTCAGAAATACAGACACAGCTATCTGCCTATAACGCCGTTAGGGATTCATTAAGGCACGAAGCCCGCCAAAAAGCAATCACCATAAACAATAAAATGCAGGGTGTAAATAAAGACGACACCAACATAAGGTCAAGTACCGACATAGATACCATTAGTAAACTGCAAACAGAGGAGCTGAAAGCCAACCAGGTTGATGAGATGAATGTTTTTAACGCGTTTATGGCTAAATATCCTGATAATGAAATAGCCGCCCACCTGCTTAAAGCGCTTGATTATCAAAATGACCCGGTGGGTTATTATAAATTGTTCCAAAAATTTAGCCCGGCCGCCCAAAACAGCGCTGACGGTAAAGAGCTGGAAGCTAAATTAAAAGACTTAAGCAAACTGGCGCCCGGCAGCCCGGCGCCCGAGATAGCCGGCACCACTCCCGATGGTAAAGAACTTGATATTAAGGCGTTAAAGAAAAAGCTGATTCTGCTTGATTTTTGGCGCTCAAGCAATGGATCAAGCCGTGATAACCATCAGCAAATAAAAACGCAGCTGCTGCAATTAAGAACTAAAGGGTTTGACGTGGTGAGCGTTTCTTTTGATACTGATAAAGAGAGATGGCAGGCAGCAATTAACATGGATAAAACAGACTGGACCCAGATCTCAGATCTTAAAGGTGACGATTCGCCAAACGGCGCGACGTGGGGCATTAAAAGTATCCCGGCTTATTTTCTGT
>NZ_JAQBOF010000030.1 GCF_028288185.1 Mucilaginibacter sp.
CCATACAGATGATCCGGAAGGAACCGAAAAATAAAAACCTGCCGATCATCGCCGTAACGGCCAAAGCCATGATCGGCGACCGGCAAAAATGTATCGCATCAGGTGCCTCCGATTATATTACCAAACCAGTTAAAACCGATCAGCTTTTATCCCTGATGCGGGTATGGCTGATCAAATAAAACACTGTAGCTCATGCCTGTAAAAATATTGTTGGTGGACGATAACGAAAATAACCTGTTATCAATGGAGGTCGCCCTGGAAAAAGCAAAGTAAGTCTATTTAATTTTGTGTATTCACTACTTTTAACTTATTTGAAAACATAAACCAATTTGGATGAATATTATACCAATAACAGAAGCACATATTGACGCTTGTGCCAAAATATTTATTAATACGTATAACCAAGCTCCCTGGAGTTATCAATGGAATTTAGAAGCTGCTATTAAATACCTGGGAGAGTATATATCAGCTGCAAAATTTGTAGGGTTTGCCGTATACCATGAAAATGAAATTGCTGGGGCTATTTTAGCCCATACAAAAACTTGGTGGACAAATGATCAGCTATATATTGATGAACTTTTTATTGCGCCTGAGATGCAAAAAAAAGGATTTGGGAAACAACTTATTTACCATGCTGAGCAGTATGCGCTTGACAATAATTTACAAACACTAGTCTTAATGACCCATAAATTTATGCCCGCCATGAGTTTTTATGAAAACCATGATTTTTTACATGCGCAACCCTTTATATTATTATTCAAAAACGTTTCATAATGAAGTATTTAAACCACATCGGTAACTATCATCTACTTGTTAGTAATTATTCTTGAGGTAATAAACTTTCATCAAACAATTGATATTTTAATTTGTAGTTTTTCTATAAAGAATTTAACACTATCGGGCGTTAAATTCTAAATTTTGAAAAACATGAATACATTTAATACTCAATCCATTTTAAAACAGAAACGGTGGGTTTGGATTGATACTGATAAAGGAATTAGTATACTTTTGGTAGGCTTTGGCCACTGTTTAAATGTACTGCAAAACCACGGGTTGCCATTAGATAATTATCCAATAATAAACTATATAAGTGTTTTTTTATATGGTTTCAGGATGCCCCTTTTTTTTATAATATCCGGAATTTTTATTTCATCAAGTTTAAAAAGAAAAGGGTTAGATGGTTATGTTTCCTATCGCAGCGATACGATATTGTACCCATTGTTCGTTTGGGGCTTTATCGAGATTTCTTTTCAACTATTAACTAACAGATTCACTCATAATGGCATCACTGCCATGAACTATCTTAACCTCTTTTTCGATGCAAGAAAAACGGGGCACTTCTGGTACCTTAATACGCTGTTTTATATTGGGGTAATTTACGCTTTTTTTAAAGCTAAACTTAAAGTTAAGCCATTACAACATTTACTTTTAGGTATTTTGCTGTATATAGTTTCGGCCTACATTCATTTAAACGATTTATGGGCAGGCTCGTTGACTGATATTTGCGAATATTATATCTTTTTTTCAATAGGAGATCTAATTTCAAACACAGCATTAGATGAGAAAAACGTAGCTCGTTTTTCATCATTTAAACTATTCTTTCCGCTACTTGCTGTATTTTTATTTTTACAATATCGCTTTGCTCAATATAATTTGCATGGAGGCAGTGAAGGTATTTTATTTGTTGAACATAAAATGCCGGCGTTTTTTTTGCTTGAGGCTTTGGTTGGCTGCACTATTTCCATTAATTTTTCCTTCTTGCTACAAAAATATAATGCTCTAAATTTTTTAAGAGTGATAGGATTCCACTCATTGTATATTTATTGTATGCAAATAATAGTTATGACCATAGCACGTGTAATTTTAGTTAATGTTTTAAAAATAACCTATGTGCCGGTACTAATTTTGGTTATATGGACAGGGGGAATTTTTATCCCTATAGTATTCTATAATTTTTGTCTTCGGCATAATTTATGGTGGTTTTTTACCTATAAAAAGCCAAAGCAGAAAAAAGCCGAGACTCCGCCAGAAACAGCGATGTTAGTTAACCCCGCTTAAAAAACATAAAAAAACCACCTATAAATAAATAAAGGTGGCTTTTCTCGTTATACAATTAATTAGGAGCCTGTATTAGCCAACAAAGAAGCAAACGCCTGTTGATAGTAATATAGCGAAACTACTCCTCCAACAAGGTTCTTACTATTATTGTATTCAATCCTTGGCGCCACACTACCGTTATTTTGACTTTGAATTGCTACGCCAAAATTAACGGTACGATTGCTGCCAGACCTTGTATCTGTAACGGTGTTATGCGATACAACTAAGGTGCCGTTGGTATTGCCATTAATTACTATACCTGAAGCTTTTTGTGTTGACAGCCCCGCATTTTGAATATTATTTGAATCAAAAAGGCCGGTACTGTTATAAATTGATATACCATCCAAAGGGCTTCCGTTAATAATATTTGAGTTTGCGGTAATATTTTGATAATGATTAAAAGCAATACCATTGCCCATTGCAGAATTGATAGTATTATTGCTAACTACTATGTTAACTAATCCTGATGTGTTAGCCGGATCTGCAACGTTTATGGCAGGTGCACTTACCATATTAACACCAGCAATATTTTCATAACTATTGGTGAATGTGTTACCGGTAATACTAACGTTAGTATGTCCCCAACAATCAATTTGTCCTTGATAAACTGTATTATTATATATTTTATGCCCCCCGCTACGGCTATCTGCTGTACCACCGGTATGCCCATTATAGAAAAAGCCCATTGTTACTGCTCTTCGATATTTTACGATAGGGCCTCCACGCTCAACAGGTCCATAACCATCTGAGAAATTAAATATATTATTGTACACAGAAATATTAGTGACAGTCTCGTTAACGCTATGTCTTTCTATATCAACGCCGCCAACCAAATAACCGGTTCCGTGTACGTTATTATTGTAAAAAGAGCCATTATCGGTACAGCAAAACATAGTTCCTTCTCGATAGATATTTAAAAATTCGCTATCGTGAACGCTTACATTTGATGTCATTCTTAAGTTTACTGACGATAAAAATGTATCGCCAAATAGTAACCCATCTCCTCTAAAGCTTTCAAACTTACAATTGCTAACCTCAATGTTTTGTCCATTATTAATACTTAACGCATGACAGTATTGATAATCAGCACTAAAAGTTTGCCCAAAGCTGGTTCCATCAAAATCAATTCCTTGAATAACTAAGTTGCTTACAGTAGGTTCATTCCACCAGGCCTGGTAAAAAATTGAAGGTGGATTGTACCTGCCCTGCGATAGTTTTATATGACATGTAGCGGGGCTGCTACCTAACAAACCAACGCCATTTTTTAATTCAATAACACCGGATGTATTACCGGCGTCTGCAACAATATAACTGCCATCTGGGAAGTAAACTGCTGTCTTGCCATTTGCTTTGGCGTAAGCAAGCGCACTCCTTATTGCCTTAGTGTCGTCAGTATAATTATCGCCTTTTGCGCCATAATCTTTAACGTTTACCATGCTTGCCGCGTTAAATGTTATACTTAAATTTGTCTTAGCAATTTGTGCAGTTGCGATTTGTGTTGTTGCTGCGCTAGTGGCAAGGTTATTGTTACTAGTTACTGGAGTTACTTGATCAGCTTTCTTGCAGGAAAGCATGAATAACATAGCAATAATGAGAACAGACAGTAGTTGCTTCATAAATTTGTTGTAAAGGGTAATCAAAAAGTGTTAATAAAAAAGGGTGCAATAAAAAATTTGTATTATATAGAGATCAGTACAGTGTATATTAAAATGAACTTTGTATTGAAAATTAAACAGTATATTTTTTAATTTATTGTTGAACGAAATATTTTTAATTAAATTTTAATTTTATTCAATTTAACTATATTTAATTGCGTGCTGGATTTTTTAGTGCTTATTATATTTATGATCAGCATAAACAAAAACCGCTATAAAAAACCATACCAATTTCATCAGCATAGCTGTGCGCTATAAAGAATACGTTTGTATAGTTATAAACCTCCTATATAAAAGTTTAAATATCAACTACTAATAATTAAGCATAATTAATTATCTTGAAGTTAATTTCAATGCTTGTTTAGTTAGTTAATGGATTAAATTATACCAATAATACGTAATTTTTATAAAAATGTTACATTGAGAGAAATATTTATTAATTATTTATTAATAATTCTTTCGATTTCGATAATATAAAAAGGTTTAATGGTAGAATGTCCTTTTTTAAAGGTCAAATTTCTTCAGTAGACTTTTTTATTAATCAATAAGAGATAATTGCATTACGTGCATTAATATGGACGTAATGCTTCGGTTGGGTTACAAAACAAAAAAGGCAGATTATAATCTGTCTTTTTTGTTTTGTATTATTAAGCTGTCCTCAATAAAAGATCCTTTGTATCATTAATGTTTCTCTGTAAAACAGAAGTAAATTCCTCAACATATGGTGGCAAAAGCATGGAAAAATGATCACCAGGAACTTCAACCAAATTAACACCTTGCTTGGCATACTGCTCCCACCCTAGAAATTTGCCGTAGTCTATATAGTGGACACTTATTTTAGCTTTAAGCAGGTAAACCTTATCGTCAAAGGGTTCGATTTTATAGTTCTTAAATGCCTGAATTCGTTTATTTTTTATTGCTTTTTCGGCATATGACACCTCTTCAATTAAAGATTGCTTATCTACAACATTGTTAGAAAAATAGGAAGATATATTTGAAAAGTTATTTTTGATTGTATTTGATGGCTGCAAGAATGATGATTTAAGAAATGTCAATATCTCGGGGTAGTGTCTTTTTATTTTTTTGGGTATAAGTTTATATTTTTGTTTATACTCTGTCATGCCTGCATCGGCATCAATTATTAACAGTTTTACTTGTTTACCTACCGCAGACATTTGTTTGCGCATTTCTACCGCCACATAAGCGCCTGATGAATATCCCGCCAAAAGGTATGGCCCAACAGGATTGTGTTGAACAATTTCTTCAATATAGTGATTAGCGATGTCCGTTAAATTTTCAAACGGGGCGTTAATGCCGTCCAGACCAATGGCCTTTAATCCATATAAGGGTTGTTCTTTATCAATATATTTGATCAGGTTGCTAAAATTAAGGACATTTCCACTATCTCCTTGTATAATATATAAAGGGTCATTGTTTCCTTTAGCTTTAATTGGAACAAGGTATCTGTAGTTGTATTTATTTGAATCATTATCCACATATTTAGCCAAAGCCTTTATGTCTGAATATTGGTATAAGACATCCAGTGGAAAAGTTTTACCGGTTATTTTTTTGTATTGCGATAACATTTGAACTGCCATTAGCGAATGCCCACCTAGTTCAAAAAAACTGTCATTTATACCTGAGACTTTTAAATTAAGATAGTCGCTCCAGATATTGTATAAAATTTGTTCTGTTATTGTACCTGGTTGTTCAAGAGACTTCTGTTTTGCTAATAATGCGTCATCCAAGCTTGATAAAGAATTTCTGTCAATTTTACCATTTGAAGTTAACGGCAATTCTTTTAAATCTATCCATATAGCAGGGATCATATAATCTGGCAATGATTTTTTTAAAAATGAGATAATTTTGTCATGCTCAAATACATTTCCTTTTGATACCAGGTAACATACCAGGCGCTTGTTGCCGTACTGGTCATTTTTTGCCAATACGACGGCATTGGCAATTTGAGGATTACTTTTTAGCGCATTTTCAATCTCACCAAGTTCTATCCTAAATCCATTAATTTTCACCTGGTTATCCTTGCGCCCAATAAACTCCATATTATAATCCGGCATCATGCGGCCCAGATCACCTGTTTTGTACATTATACCGCCAGCTTTTTTATTAAAAGGATCAGGTATAAATGAAGCATTGGTTTTTTGAATGTCATTAGCATAGCCACGTGCAACGCCTACACCCCCGATGTAAAGGTTGCCGGCAACGTTAAGCGGCATAGGCTGCAAGTATTCATTAAGGATATAAAAGAAATTATTATCAATTGGCTTTCCATAAGGGATACTAGTGCCTATTTTTGAATTTTCATCAACAACATAATAATTTGACCATACGGTTCCTTCCGTTGCTCCACCCAAGCTGACAACTTTGGTTTCAGGGAAAAATTTTTTAATTCCAGCCGGTAAATCAACCGGGATCCAATCTCCGCTTAAAAACACTGTTTTAAGACTGGTACAACTATAGTCTATTCGTTCTTTTTCAAGATTTTTAACTAAGTAATCCATGGTAGTAGGTACCGAGTCCCAAAAAGTTATCTGATGTAAGCACAACATATCTTGCAGTGTCTTAACATTTTTAATTTCTCGCTTATCGGCTATTACAAGCGTACCACCCGCAGCTAACATCCCAAAAATATCATATACAGAAAGGTCAAAACACATTGAAGTAACAAACAATAATTTATCATCATGATTTACATCAAATGTTTTATTAACCCACAAAACTAAATTAACTGCGGAGTGATGTTCAATCATAACCCCTTTAGGCTGACCGGTGGAGCCAGATGTATAAATTATATAGGCCAGTTGTTTGCTGCTGATACTTACCAATGGGTTTGACTCGTCCAAGTCACTGTTTATCGTCAAGTCTATCCGAACATAACTGTTCGGATCAATCATATCTTTCACCGGATAATCAGCATCGGCAACAATAATTTTTGCTGAGGAATGGCTATAAATATATTGTTGCCTATCAACAGGATAATCATGGTCAATTGGTACATAAGCACCACCGGCTTTTAAAATCCCAAGCATGCCAACAATCATATCAAAGTTACGGGTTACCAATAAGCCAACATTATCCTGAGGCTGCACTCCAATTTTGATTAGATATCGTGCTAACTTGTTTGCTTTTTTATTTAAATCGTCATAGGTTACATAGTTTATTCCTTTTAAAAGTGCAATTGCCTGGGGATTACGTTCCACCTGTTCCTCAAACAAACTATGTAACGTTTTGTCTTTCGGATAAGCAGTAATAGTGTTATTAAAATCATGAATAATAGAATTAAATTCCGTTGATGTTAGAATATTATAAGATCCAACATGGGCAATAGGATTTGCTATTATCGATTGCAATAAAATAACAAAATGATGTTTAAATGCTGTCAAGTATTTATCATCTGCTACAACAGGATTATATAATATGGCCGCTTCAACAAATGAATCGGTTTGTTTTAAAATTAACCCGATATGAAATAAATTAGGCTGGCTCGAAAGTCTGTTTATGATACTATTTATTTCGGGAGAGTTTTCTAAGGATTGTACTACAAATATCGATTTTAAATAATCGATATTAACTTTATCTCCTGAAAATATTCCGTCCGAGGGGGCGGCTTGCTTTAAACTGTCAGAGACTGTAGCCTCTGACAGCGTGTGTTGTTGAACTTTCAAAAAATCTAAAAAAACACTATTACTTGTCAGTTGAACATTAAAATCTTTTATAGTAATGTTGTCACTGCTATCATGCTTACTATCGTCATCATGCATTAATATATGATCAAAAAAAACACTTTCCTGGCCAGTATATCTTTGCAGAAGAACATTAAATGCTGCAATAAAGAAGTCGGCAACTGTACAATCCTCTCTTTTGCAGAAAAATTTAATTTCATTTGTTAAATCGTCATTTATAGAAATATTAAGCATGTTATTAGTAGTAGTTTATTTTACAATATAAAAGATCAGAATATAAGCGCTAGACTTCTAATTAATCTTTTACCAGGTAATTGAATGTTACTGTAGTGCCTGCTGCATTTACCAACGTTGTCACTGGACCAACTTGTGTCGATTTATATGATGGATAAAGGTTAATTGGTCCCGATGCTCCTTTTGCTACAACCTTTATAGAATCCCCAATCATAGGGGTAAATGGATATTCGAACGTAGTCCCCGCGCCTTGATTACCCTGTTGAATGGAATTATGGGAAGGATGTGCGGCATTGGTTGTAGTTACACTGACATTAAAAGACGAATTTTGGTCAGTAACTATTACGCGAAATATGCTCTTTTTAAGATCGTAATTTGCCGGCGTTAATTCAGAGTCGGCAGTAACAGGGGTTGAGATTGACGATTTTTTGCATCCAAAAGCAAAAATGGCTAAGGCCAGCGTCGAAGAAATAAAAATCTTTTTCATAGTTAGTAGTGTTAAATGATATATAATATATAGGGTTGAGTTAGATGCTTTTTTAAAATGATTATTCTGTACTGTAAAGAGTTTGAAAACTAATATTTAATAAAATCATTAAGCGATGTTATAATTTTTTCTGATGCTACATAGCCAATGCTATTTCGAGGCACCACTTGGTTAGGCCACATTTGTCTAAATTTGTATACCAATTCATATTCGTCATAAGCTACATCAACGTAACCAAGCAAGTCCATTTGTTTGGCAGTACCCAGTTGGTGTTCGTTTCTGTGTTCTTTATATTTTGCCAGTCTGGGCATTACTATTATTGGTTTTTTTTTAACCAATGCTGATATAATGGTGCCCATTCCAGCATGACTAATAATCAAATCACAATCATCAATATATTTGGTAAAATCTGCCGGAGAGATAAAGTCTAAAACATCAATGTTTTTGGCTTTATAATTTGAATACAGTGCCTGAACAACGAAATTGGTGTTGGGAAACTCCGCAGCAATATCATCGATAGTTTTAATTAACCTATCAAATGGAAGTTGAGTACCGGCCGTTACAAATATCATTTTGTGTAGTATTTTATTTGTTAACTGATTTATAATATATTTCCACTATATGTAACCTTCGGACTGGCCAAATGCTCCCATTGCGTATAAACCTTATCCGCCGTCCAAAGAGCTATTAATCCACTCAAAGACAGTTTATCAACGTTTGCGATACTATCAATCCAAATAGTTTTTATACCTAATATCTTCCCGATGAATATGCCTAAGAGGCCAGGTGCGGCACCCGTGGTTATGATTACTTGTGGTCTTAAAAAGAGGATAAGTCCTAATACACTAACAATGCATTTTACTAATTTATAAACGCTGCTACGGCTTGCATCAGGTACTGTATGAAATTTATAATCGCTTACGGTGTTAGCCAGGCTGGCTTTGTTTGATACGAACGTTACATTTTTACCCTTAAACAAGGGCATTATTCTTAGAAGTTCAATCCAATGACCACCCACCGATGCTATGGCCATTATATTAGCCTCGCGTTTTTCGAAATTAAATTTCACCAAAGGCATTATGGCGATACACATTATCCGGCTAAGCACGAATCCCAGGCCCGTAACAACACCATAAGTCAAAGCAAAATTTGCAGGGAATGCGTGGTTTGCACCAATCAGAAAATATACGGCCAAAAGGTGAAATGTTATGGCACGCCAGGTAGCTCTGTAAATATCCTTTACTTTGTAAATTGTGTAGCCACTATACAATCTAAAAATATATGTACTTAAAAGCCAGCTTGACCATGTAAACAATATGGCTTGATATATGCTGTGACTAGTAAAATTGAAACCATATTTAGTGGCGAAGTGATAGCTTGCGTATAAGCATACATTTAATAGTAAAAAATCACTAAGGGCAAGAACGAGGCGGGCAAGAGTTTGTTTAGTTGTAAGCATTTTGCATTCATTTAATTAACTATGACCTGCATTCAAAATCAATGCCAACAGAAACTCATATTTAATCAAAAATTAACAAATAGTCGATTATTTAAACAAATATTGATGTAATTGATAAAAAATGTCGTTATATTACATACAACCATCAGTTATCTGAAAGATATTATCGTAATGAAAAAAACAGCTGTATAAAAAATTATACGATTGAGAAAAATTATGAAGATTTTAGGACAGGCTTAGCGATAAATTTTATGTAAAATATAGGTTCAGGTATATTAAATCGCTCCTTAAAAAACTATACAAATCAAATAAATTATCGAGGCAATAATTAAATTAGCTATAACCACACTGATAACCACAACCGCTACCGAAATTTCCTTTTTCGGCGCAGGGTTCTGCTCAAAATTATCGCTCATAATAAACGATGGATTCTTTTTCATACTTCGTTGAGTAAAAAAATTTAGTGGGCTTATAGTTCGTTGTTTCAATTTTTATAAAAGCATATCAAAAATAAACTATTAATTTAAATTATCAGTAATTTAGAACCAATTATTTTACAAATGAATAAATATATTCGTTTGAAGCTAATTTTTATGATCAGGCTGTTTTAATGGTGTAATATGAATTATCATATCCATAACCATAACCGTATCTTTCATTATTAACACCATTAAAAACAATATGCATATTGGGAACTCCACCTTCCTGGTTTAATTCCTTTATAAACTTTAATTCGGTTTTTTTTGTAACGCCTTGCCTAATCACATACAAAGTAAGCTGCGCCAGGCGTGACAAAATCATTGCATCAGTAACCAAATGTACAGGTGGGCTGTCAATCAAAATAGTGTGATAGGTTTTTCGTAATTCAGTTATCAAGTTTGTTAAACGATCATCCTCCAATAATTCAGAAGGATTATCAGTACTGGATCCGGCACTTACAATATCCAATGACGGTATAACACTTGATGGTCTTATTATGTCGTTAATAGTGGCTTTGTTCAATATATAATCCGTTATACCCGGATGTGTTTTTGACAAGCCAAAAGTTCCAGAGAGCTTTGCCCGTCGCAAATCCAATTCCAGAATAACTACTTTTTTACCTGCAGAAGCCAGCACTACACCCAAGTTGCTACTAATAAAGGTTTTACCTTCTTCAGATATACTTGAGGTGAGTAGAATCACTCTCGACTTTTCTTCAAAGTTGGTAAGATAGTGCAGCTTTGATCTTAATGTTCGAAATTGTTCACTAATCAAACTGTTATTTTTCTCACTAATAACTATTGGCTTACCGCTGTCATTAATATTAATTTCATTTATAACTGGCACGCCTGTTTCTTCTTCAATATCATCTGGGTTTATAATAACGTTATGTAGCCTATCTTTAAAGAAAATAAAAACTATTGCTAAAATCAAACCCAACACAAGAGCAGCGGCATAAACCAGGTTTTTTTTAGGCCATTTTAATGGGCCGTTATAGGCATTATCCAAAACTCTGTAGTTTTTAACCGTTTTAGCGTAATTTAAAGACACCTCTTCACGTTTTTGCAACAAGTATATATATAGATTTTCTTTGATTGATTGCTGTCTTTTAATACTCAGGTATTCTCTCTCCTGCCCCGGGATACTTGTTATCGACGACTCGACATGAGTATTTACCGCCTGCACCTTATTTTGCGCACTCAATAAAGAGGATTTGATGTTGTGAACTGTTTCTTTTATTGATGTTCTGGTTGTTTGAATCTGGCGGTTAACCTGCTCAAAATCCGGGTTTGTCTCTGGCATGGTGGCTAGCATCTCCTGTCTTTTCAATTCCAAGACAGATAATTTTTCAATCAAGCTAACCAACGTAGGATCGGCAATACCTATGGCGGCCGGTGCCCTGCCTTTGTTATCAGGATTGTTAATGTATTTCTCAATTTCATTAACAATACTTAACTGCACATTAAGCTCATTTAATTTTGCATCATTTGTCTGCAAATTATCGAGGTTATATTTAGAGGCTGACTCTATATCAGTTAATTGGTTTGAACTTTTAAAGCTAGCTATATTTTTTTCCGAGTTTGTCAGTTCGCCTGTCAAAGACGCCAATCGTTGATCAATGAATTTTATTGTGCTTTGGGTCTCCTTAGTTTTTTGCTGAACTTCGGCATTGTCATAAACAAATATTAAATGGTTTAAAATGTCTTTCCCCCTTTGTATATTATTGTCGCTTATTGTCAAATCAACTGCAGATGCCAGCTTGTCTTGTAAACTTGCATCAATTGCTTTTTGATAGTTTTGTGTAACTTTTTCCGGATCAAGCAACGACACTTTTATAGTGGCGTTTTTAAAAAAGCCAATATCACTTGTTGGTTGCAGTTTCCAAATACCGATAGGAGATGTAATGTAGGTATTAAACCGGGCTTGGACTTGCTTACCATTTTGGTCATCGTAAAAAAACGAGCTGGTGTCTTTTAATGTGATGTTAAGATCTCTTTTTTCGTCAACAAAATTCGGATTTGGTTTGATCATCAAAAACCTGAACGGAACTGAGTTATATATGTCTTTGTAACCTGGTCCTTTTTTTATTTTATAAACAGTTGCCAAATTTAGGTCTGTTACTACCTGTTGAATTAGGTTTGTTGATTTAAGCTTGGCAATTTCATTTTCAGTAATTTCTGAAGTGCTAGGCAAATCAATTTTATCCAATACTGATTGTTGTTGCTGCGTGTTTTGATTGTTGTCTTGATTAATTAACAACGAGGCTTTTATTTCATAAACCGGGTTTGCAACCAGCAAGTATATAAATGCGATTATTAAAGCTATTGCTATTGATATCAAGAAAACATACCAATGGTGCTTGTAATTATTAATAACACTCTTAATATTTATTGAATGATTTTTTTCTTTCTCTATTGCAAAAGTTGTTAGCTGTGTTGAGGTATCCATCGATAAAATATTTAATATGTACGAGAAACCATGATGGCGATAATTGAAAGGCCTGATAGAATTAAGGTTGCGGCCCTAAAACCAGCATCATTAACAGATGCAAATTTTGATTTACCGGGCTGCACATAAATTTGGTCGTTGTTTTTAAGATAGAAGTACGGCGATTCCATTAGCTTTTTTGAAGTAATATCCAGATGAATATATTTACGCTCACCATTTTCATATCGTACCAATAATATGTTATTACGTATAGCTGTTATATTTAAGTCGCCAGCTAATGTTAACGCCTCTATTATGGAAGTTTGCTCGTTTTGTAAAGTATAAACATTGGGCCGCGCAACATCGCCATATATAGACACTTTGAAGTTTAGTATCCTGATGTTAACAACCGGGTCCTTATAAAACGCCTGCAAGTCAAGGCTAATCTTATCCCGTATTTGCGATGTTGTTAAACCAGCCGCCTTTAAATCGCCAATTAAAGGTAAATGTATTAATCCCTTTTCGTCTACGAGATAACCTATAACAGGATTATCGGGCGATGTGTTATAATTATTACCACTTACTCTACTTAAATTATAGTTAAATACCGCAGATGATTCAGGATTTCTGCTACCAACGTTAATGCCTAATACATCAGCTGGTTGTACAATTAATTGTGTACTGTTATTAATTTTTTCAGATAACGTTTGTGTGCCTTGAATATCTTGAAAATAAGGAATTTTCTTATAGGGCGTACATGAACCAAATAATAGAACAACTAAAAGTGAGATATTTAAAATAGCGGCTTGGGGGATATTCATTGAATGACGCATTGGTAAATTAAATTATACAGTACAAAAAATTGAAAAAATCACATAGTTTATTAAAACATATAATAACTAAATCATAAACAGTTAATAAATTAATAAGCTTGCTTTTTGTTTTATTGAAATGAAATTATTTCTTGCTATAAGAAATAAAGCTTAATCAGCTGTTAGTCAGTGAAACTTTTTTTTAGCTTATATCTTTGATAAATAGTTTTTTGAGGGTTGAAAAAAACAAAAAAAAGCACGCCTATCCATGTTAATAAAAACAACGCATATGCGTTTGCGATTTTACTTAAAGTGATATACGACACAACAAAAATTATGGTAGTTAAATAAAAGGTAACCGCCGATTTAAATGTAGTAATGCCCTTGTTTATAAGTACGATGTCTTGAGCGATATGAAAAACGACAAATGAAGTGAAGATGGAGTAATTTACAACGCTTAGTGATTTGATAAAGTTTAAACCAATAATGCAAATAGCAAAATTTACTATCAAAGCCACAGTATTAAAAACCATGTCCAGTTTCTCTAGATTTATTGTAATTAACATATTAGCCTGTAACAAAGCCGTAGGGAAAACCAAAATTGTTAAAAACATCTGTTGGGTGTAAACAGCGTTACTTAGGTATTTGGCACCGAATACAAGTGGTATAAGCCGCCCCGAAAAAGAGTAAATAAAGGTGTAGGCTGCAAGACCAAACAAAAGGTAATAAACATGTACCTTTTTGTAGAATGTAAGGAACTCAGTCTTATCGTCCTTGCCATATAATTTCACTAATAATGGAAACACTGATGTAGAAATAACCACCGGAAGTGTTTGAGCTATTGAAAACACTTTAAATGATATTTCATAATTGGCAACATCAAAGGATGTTAACATTTTAGAGATGATAATATTTGCCAACCGCCAATTTATTATTGACACACCGCCGATAATTATAAACGCCCAATTTAAAATAACTAACTTTTTAATATCGGCATAATAAACCTTAAATTTAATTAACGATCTGATATTTAAGGTGCCGGGAGTTCCTAAGGTTAAGAAAAGGTTAAGTGTTAGAAAACGTATTGCTAATATTAGCAGTGATAAAGTAATAATACTAAAAGGATATATAAATAAAACGCATGCTGTGGCAAACTTTAACACTGTTTCAATAGTAAGGATAATAAAAATTTTCTTTTGTTCAAGCATAGCAATATTCAAGCTTTTGATAGCATTGATCAAGTTATCAAATACAACGTTTGAGCCTAGTACTATTATTAGCATTCGAGTTACATGATCATCGTAAATCAAGAACGCAAGCAAGATATTAACCACATAAAAGGCAATGCCAAAATAGGCTTGCATTTTTAAAAACTTACTGGTTAACTCGTCCTTGTTTTCCGCACCAATAAACTCACGGATAAACCATTGACTCAAACCCATTGTTGAAACCGCTGTTACCAACTGGTATAACGCCCAAGCTATTATATACTTCGCAAAAATGTCGGTAGGGTATTTTCTGGCCAGAATTACAAAAAACAAGCTTAAAAAAAGAGTTTGGGAAAATTGCGATAGCACACCCCAACTACTGTTTTTAAATAAAGAGTTTTTAAATAAATTAGAAATGTAATTTATGCTTAAATGGTAGATTTTCATTGAATATGTAAAGTTTTATCCTGCTGCTCAGTCACGGCAATTCACATTACCAGTTAATTTGCAGAGATTTGTTCTATTTTATTTTTGTAGCTGTTAATCATTTTATCATAGGTAAACATTTCTTCATATCGTCCCCTGCTGTTGTTAGCCATACGCAAGTATTCTTCTTCCGGAATATCACATAAACCGTTTAACGTATTTGCCAGACTCGCCCAGTCCTCGTTTAATAAAATTCCATTCACCCCTGGTATTCCAATTTCAGCATTACCGCCTACATCGTTTACCAACAGCGGTTTGCCATGGAGCGCGCCTTCAATAAGTGTTATAGGTAATCCTTCTTGCTTTGAATAAAGCATTAAGTAATCTGCTTGAGCAATAGCCTCATTTGTGTCATCTACAAAGCCCAGAGCTTTGAAATTTTTAGTCTTTTGACATCTTTCCTTTAGCTTTTCAAGATCGGGGCCCATACCTGCAAAATGTATCTCAATTTTAGGATTGAGTTTACCGCTTAATTGTCCAACAATTTCCAATTGCCTTTTTACACCATTTACTCTTGCAGCGTACAATATTATTATACTATCTTTTTTATTATTTGATTTAGCCAGTTTATTAGCAGGCGTGGGTTTTATACCATTATATATCAATTGTATATTTTTCTCCTTTACGCCAAAATAATCAGTCAAATTTTCGGTTACTTTTCCGGAGATAGATACAACATCTTTTGGGAAAAAAGAAAAAGCCTTTAAATTA
The DNA here is from genome assembly GCF_028288185.1 of Mucilaginibacter sp. Taxonomy (GTDB): domain Bacteria; phylum Bacteroidota; class Bacteroidia; order Sphingobacteriales; family Sphingobacteriaceae; genus Mucilaginibacter. The sequence continues at coordinate 15,758 of NZ_JAQBOF010000030.1, forward strand.
TTGTATACATTATGGTGCACATAAATGAATTTTGTATTCAAAAAGAAAATTCTTTTCAATACCATTAAAATGGTCATCACATTTCTACCATGTACAATTACTATTTTATTATTCAAATCCCATGGATTCTTTAAACGCACATACTCTGACTTTGAAATTTTATATTTCGGGTGAATTTTTTCATAACGAACAAAACCAAGCACTTTGGCATTGTAATTAGCTTTTATACCTTCATGCACATCCACTAGTACTTTTTCCTGACCGCCATACAAATGCAAATCCTTAGCTGTCGAAAGTATTTCTACCGCCATTTTATGATCTTAAAACTTTATTATTACCAACAATTACACTACCTGCCGCTACGTTTTTTGTAACTACCGCATTTGCACCTATAACAACGCCTTCCTCAATTACGATGGGGCCTAATACTGCCGAGTTTATACCAATGATTACATTGTCTTTTACAAAGGGTTGTTTTAATAAAATGCCTTCATAAATACTCTCTTTGTCGTTATTGCCACCCAAAGTTGCTCCTTGATAAATTTTAAACAAGCCCTCGGATTTTACGTACCTACCAATTACTATTCCAATTCCGTGGATAATTACAAAACCACCATTTAATTGTGCGCCTGGGTCTATATCAATAGCATAAACAAACCTGTTAATGCCCCAAAATATTTTTGCAATAGGTAATAGTTTGATTTCGAAAAAAAAATGGCTGATCCTGAAAATAACGTTACAGTAATAGTGAATTTTAAGAATCGGTTTAATTTTACTACCAGCTACGCGGGCATAACCGTTATAGTCATTTTTCAATCCTATAAATAAATTCTTAAAACTATTCATGGTTATTTATAGATTTAAAGAATTTAACATATTCCTCTGCAATGTCCTTTATATTGATTTTTTGGGCTATAAAGCTTTTTAAGCTGCCAACCATCTGATTATAGTTGGATTGATTTAGCTCAATTGCTGCAGCCATCTTTAAGGCGAGGTCTTTGACATTATCATTTTCGAATAAATATCCATTTACAGTGTCCTCAACATATTCCTCAAACCATTCCAGCTTAGTTGCAATAACAGGCACATTATAGTTATAAGCAGTTAACAATACACCACTTTGAGTTACATCCCGATAAGGAAGTACTAAAAAATGGGCATTCGCAAATAACTCAGGCACTTTTTCTTTTTCAACATTGCCTATGTGTAGCGTAAATTGTTCCGGGTAACGTATCATGCCATCATATTCATCCCAGTTGTCGCTCTTGCCGGCTATAACAACATGGAAGTTTTTATGCTCTTCGCCCAGCGAGTTCGCAGCCTCTATTAAAATATCCAAACCTTTGTTGGCTCGTATAATTCCAAAAAACAAAAAAACAGTAGTGTCTTTATTTTTCGGAAGTTTAGACTGGACAACAGCGCCGAAATTTTTGAGATAAAGTGGCGTACAAAAAGACCTTTTCCCTTTAAATTTTCCTTTAAAAATACGCAACTGATTTTCAGAAAATATGTGGAAGTTTAAATACGTTTTCATCAAAAATGTATAATAAAATGTACGTACCATTTTATCTTTCATTTTATGATGTTGCACCACATCATGTATGGCAACAACAAACAATTCTTTTTTTAAATACAATGGCCTTAAAAAATGCATATAGGGCACGCCCAGATAACTATCATAAATAATATCTGCATTTAGCTTTTTAAGGATTTTTAAAAGTTTAAATGTAAACAGGATAGTTTTTGGATTTTTGAGCTTTCCAATTTGTTCCAATATCACGCATTGAATGTTATTTTGCTGGCAAAATGCCTGCATCTCGTCCTTTTTAAACCAACCGTACCCTCTAAGTACCACTACCCAAATGAGATGGAAGTCTTTGTTATTAGTTGCATTTATTTCTTTAACAATGGGCAGATCAACATCAAGCATATCTTCTCCTGTTAAAAAGATTAACTTTTTCATGCTTTAATAGTCGTTTGTAAATGTATAATTAGTACCATATAATAGATATCATATCAAATAATGATGGAATAAATCGCCCTTGTTTTATTGCTCTTCAAAACAACATTTCAAAAAACATGCCTGTGAACAATGGTTTTAGAATTAAAGGTTAAACTATATTTTTTACTGAAAAATGTAAACAATAAGAAGATGGGGAAAATAGAATGTGAAAGCGGCGCCCAATCCGTAAAACCATAAATAACCAAGGTGATAATTAACCCAATTTGGGTAAGTGAAAAAATAACATTGTTGTTTACCGCAATATTTTGTTTGGCCTGGGTTACAGAACTACCCAGAAATACTAACCATAAAATAAAACCAATCACCCCGGTTTCGGTTAGAATAATCATATGAGTGTTGTGTATTGGATTGGTGGTTAAAAACTGATTATGAACCACCTTATATAAATGAATGATGTGATTTACAAACTCGACATGCGTGTTTATACCAACACCAATTATCGGCGACAGCTTAAATATTTCCATCCCCATTACCCAGTGATCAAGCCTTGCTTCATACATCTGGTCGGCATCGGTTTTTAAGAATATTGAACTGAGCGGAGATAAAAAAACGATCCAATACACAACTAGCAACGCTGGCAAAATGCCAAATAACACACTGCGGATGGAGAATAATGGTTTTTTAGAGTTCTTGAAAATAAATAACATCAAAAACAAAACAAACACTAACGTTATATAAGATGTTCTGGAGTATGTTAATATAATGGTTATTACATTAACACCTAAAAAAACGAGACTTAGCCTTTTTTTATAGTTGCCCAAATAACATGCAAAGAAAAACCCCGAGGCGATAGTGGTAAACAACCCCAGGTTAGCCGGAGTAACAAATACGCCTATCGCACCTGCGCGCGTCCCTGTTCTTGTTGCCCATTGCACGCCCTCGGCCTGGAAGACTGTGGTTACAAACGATATGTTTAGCAATGGATACATTATTGCCAATATACATTGCAATCCGCACACAAAAATGAAGCTGGCAAACACCCCTTTTACTACCTGGGCAGGCTCAAGGTATTTGTATATCAGTTTAAAAAAAAGAATGTATGATAAAAAAACAAGTACAAAAGCAAACGTGGCCAAAATCGCGTAATTAAAGGGGTTACATATAGAAATAAGCACTAATAACAGCACCCAATATATCCATCTTTCGTTTTTGTAAAACTGGAACACACCTTTATTCCTATTCTTAATCAATAAAAATATGGACACAATTAGCGGAATGGTTAAAAATATTTTGGTTGTAAAGGAACCGGTGCCATCATGCCGTATATACATTGGTATATACAACGGTATGGCCATTTGGAAAGGGATACATGTAACAACAAAACTCAATAATAAATATTTACCATCTCTTTTTTCAAATAGATACCATACAAAATATACAAGAAATAGTACTATAAAAATTAAAGCTTTTTGGATCATATAATTATTGGAATGTCATGCTATTTGCTAAAAACTTTCTATCAGTGCGATTATTTTATTTGCCTTAAACGAAACTTCTTAACGCCAAAAATGTTTTTAACAATTAAAACAAAAAAATGGTCGTATCTATTTTGGTTTATATTTTCCAGCTAACGTCCCCAAAAACTGAGCTTCCCTCTATTTTTTTTACCACAGTTATAGTAAATGTAAAAGACCATGGTGCAAAAGGCGACTATGTACATGATGATACACAGGCTATTATAAATTCAATAAAATTTGCAAAGGCAAATGGTATAAGTACGGTTTATTTGCCAGCCGGTATTTATGCTATCAAACAGCAAGGGATAAAAGCCGGTGTAATCCCCCTGTTAAATGGAGTTAGTTTGCGCGGAGCCGGCGCGAAGAAATGCCATATCAAGCTATCCGGCAATCGTTACAATCCTAGTTCAATCTTCTATCAGGCTTGGTGGGATGAACCAATAGTAAGCAATATAGTTATACAGGGGATTGATTTTGACGGTAATCAAAGCAAGCAACAGTTTGATCCCTTGTATCAATATTGCCATGCGCTGAGCATTAACAACGGAGAAAATATCGAAATTAAGAATTGCAAATTTCAATCGTTTAGAGGCGACGGTGTGTTATTTGGCGACACGTTTCTGCCAACCCCTGATTTGAGATTAGTGAAAAACGTTAAAGTGCACGACAACATATTTTATGATATCTACCGCGAAGGTGCTATGTTTTGCTGCGTAAATCAGGCCGCATTTTATAATAATTACCTGCATGGCAATGGTTTTTTCGTAGGCGGCGTTGATATTGAAAGACACAGTGTAAACGAAACCGTATTAAATGTGTCTGTATATGGCAATACATTTGATTTTAGCGATGGATTTGGCCCAGCAGAGCGCGGAGGGCCAATAGTTAAGTATCGCAGAGCCATAACAATGGGCTTCTTTTATAAAGGCTATAAAAACAAAATTGCTGATGGTCGGTCTGGTGGCCATCATATCTATAATAACAAAATTTTTCAGGGACAGATAGATTGTTGGGGCCACACAAACATCACCATCAATAACAATACCTTCGAAAATACTTATGAAAATATTGACGGGGTAAATTGGTTAACCCCCAGCGCAATAAATGTGTCGGATCCGGCAGCAACAATTGGTTTAAAAACCGTTATCGTCAGCAATAATGTTATCAAATCTAGAATGAAGGGTAACGGAATTCTTTTTTATAATTATTCGAATATTTCCGCAACGGGCAACCTCATCAACGGCACACTGTTAGATGGTATAAATATATATTTCGCAACTGGGGACTTCAGGTACAATTTAATAAAAAACGTTGGTAGCCCATTAAAAAAAGTTGCTGGAATTGTAATAAACGGTAACAGCCCAGGTTTAATATTGTCAAACAATACTATAATAGACACTAATCCTATTGGCAAGCAAGGGATTAATTATGCCATAGCAATACAAAGCAAAAATGATGGATCACCTGCGCCTAAAATATATGACAACACCGGGGTAAATATCATTAACGATGTTGTTAAAGAATTTGGAGGCCAGTTAGGAGATGTGGATCAACATGGCAACAAAAAAACAAACCGGTAAGATAAATATCTAACCGACTTGCCATCGTTAATCTATAACCTAGTATGCATTCTTTTCTCCTTTAATCACATTTATAACGGTCATAAACAAAATCTTAATGTCTAGAGCGATGGACCAGTTTTCCATATACCAAATGTCATGTTCCACTCTTTTTTCCATTTGATAAGTTTCTTTAGTTTCACCTCTAAATCCGTTCACTTGCGCCCAGCCTGTAATACCTGGTTTTAAAAATTGCCTCACCATGTATTTATCTACAATAGCGCGATATTGTTCGGTATGGCTTAGCATGTGCGGGCGTGGCCCCATCACACTCATATTACCCATTAACACGTTAAAAAATTGTGGTAGTTCGTCAAGACTGGTTCTGCGCATAAAAGCACCGATCTTGGTAATCCTGCTATCGCCGCGACTGGCTTGTTTTTTTTCATCGGGATTATTTGCCTGCATACTTCTAAACTTGAAGCACCAAAACGGTTCATTATCGCGTCCACTTCTTAATTGCTTAAACAGCACCGGGCCCGGAGATTGCATTTTTATTATCATAGCCAGGATTGGGTATAGCCAGCTTAATATAAAAACAATTACGAACGAACTAAAAACAATATCAAAAAGGCGTTTTTTAAACCGATTGCTAATATCTTTTAAAGGTTCTTTACGTAAGCTTATTACCGAAAATTGATCCATGTGCTCTATATCAAACGGAGCTGGGGATAGACTAAAATCTGGAACAAACTTTAAACGCACACAGTATTTGTCGGCCTCGTTTAGTAAATATTGTACATCGCCCATCCTGTCTGGAGTTAAGGAGACAAAAACATCTTTTATGCCTGAGTTTGCAGCAGTTTGTAATTGGAGGGATGCAGTTTGTATCAAATTGCCCCGCTCGTCAACATATGAGCTTTCATCGCCCAAAAAACCCTGAAAATTAAAACTTTTTTGTTTTTGCAAATAAGCCGCTAATTTAATACCACCGGTGTTCATGCCCAAAACAGCTACAGATCTTCGGATATTAAAATTTCGTCTTAATATATCTTCGAAGCCCGTACCAATAAACCGACTCATTAAAAAGCCAAAAATGGTTAAACTATAAAAAGCGGTTATAAAATAGCGTGGAAACTCAACCTGATTAGTAAACGATATATATAATAAGAAAAGAAACGCATGCAGTAGTAAACCTTTATAAGTAGCTCTATAAATAGCCACCAGCTTACACACAACTTCTTCGGTATAGAGTCTAAATATACTGGTAGTTAAAAACCAAATCAAGTTCGCGGTAAGTGTATACTGACGTTGTAAATATGTATCTATGAAAGAATGTTTATGCGTTAAAAAAAAAGCACCAGCTAAACATATGTTAAAAAGAAATAAGTCGCTTAGTGCAAGTATAAAACGAAACAAGTAAAGATAACGAGTTTGCATATAGTAAGTATTAATCATATTACTATTATTAATTCAAACCTTATGCCAACTTATTATCATTTTATTAACCAATGAATAATTTATTATCTTTTTTAATAATTTATTTTAAATAAAGTATTTATTAATAATTTAAAATAAAATTAGCATTCTAAAAGTATATATCTGAGGCTTCAATTTAAATAATGTATTCGATTTACTACATTATTTTTAGACAGAGGTTATAGTAGATCTCTCAATTACTAACTTTGCCTGGTACTGATATATTGTCTACTTGCGAATAATTTAAATCATTGTTAGCCAAAGCTTTATTGGCATTTTTTAATTTGTCAGCCAACATCGCTTTGTTTAACTGATTACAAGTAAAAATTGCAACGCCCATGTCGACTTTGGCTTCATACAACAGCGATAGACTAACAGCGCTGGAATCCCAATAATAGATATCGTTATAAGAGGACGGGCGGTAAGTGAAATTTCCGTATGAAACCAAAAAGTCATATAAAATTTTGTAGGAACTGACCCGCGGAAAAAATAAGTATATATTAATTATTTTGTTTTTATAAGTCCTTATACCTATTAGATCAAGAGAAATATCATTGGATATTTTTAACATGCTTGTATCTCTACATTCAAAATTCAAACAACTATCTACATCCAGATTACTGTTCCCGTCCAAAAAAGCGATCTCTTTGCTATTAATTGATCCTAAATCTGCCCCAAGTCTAATTCCGTTAACTCCATTACTATATTTTAAATATTCTATTGTACCAGGTTGTATCACCTGGCAAATGGTGTAAAAAGGGAGAAATAGTAAAACCATTGTCTCGATAAATTTACGACCTATGGAATTAAAAAAAACAGTCTTCATGACTTTGGTGATTAATGACAAATGGCCGAATTACCTTACATAGCTTATATCATAAGTGTTGTAAGTTGTTACGCCATCGGAATTTGTTGTTGTATAGTTAATTGCGAATTGGAACGAATTTTCAGAGAGGTACTTAATAGCAGCTACAGAGACCGATGCAGATTGTTCGTTATTTGCCGGATAGGTAAGCGTTAACACATTTCCGTTTTTAGTATAATTGAAAGTCGACCTACTTCCTCCCTTCAATTGTTCGCCAGTACCATCATTATTAAATACAATATAATCTGTATGATTAAAATAGGTTGTTACAGCATTTGTTGAAGTTGTGCTTGTGTTAGAATTTTTTTCTGTAGTTGAATTGGTAAGGATGGAACTTACTTTGTACCACTTCCCCGTAATAGTTGACATACCTGGCAGCGCAGTACCATCTAACCTACATGACCCAAGAAATACAATTATCGTAAATAGTATAATATTTTTCATAAAATTAATTTTTACCAATATTTTTAATCCAAACAATATTTATACCAAGCAAAAAGAAACTTTGCTTTTTAGGAAAAATCTAATACAGCGTAGGGCTTGACTAAGCTTGACAACCGAGTTCACAAGAAAAGCGAGTCAATAATGTGTTAAATAAAGAAGTGAGTGTACTGTAAAAAGTACTAATAAAATTTTATACCTAAGGTTTGAGGTACTCTATAGCGAGCTTAATTGAGAATGTCCAAATAATTAGCTGATTAGACACTTATAATTTCCGATCAAACTGTTGCTAACATAATAAACTCCTCCGCGTTTAGTTTGAACAATTTTTATGATGCGCGGGTGCATATTGCCTACTCGTTACTGAACAATGCCTGTAAGTACTCGCCGCCGGACAAGCCGGTAACCATCAATCTGACATCCAACCGAAGGGTGAACAGCTAACGGTGAGTGTGCGGGGATGAAGGCATTGGCATACCCAAAAGCGAACAGCAAAATTGTTTAAACGGTTCTGGCGGGCCAGCTCGGCAAAGTCGCGGAATATTGCGGGTATCGGGCTGGGCTTACACGTTTCCAAAGCGATCATCACCCAGCATGGGGGCAAGATCTGGTTAAAGAGCGAAGCAGGAAAGGCTCCGTATTTTACTTTCACTGCCGGTCAGCCGGATTTAATAAATTTCGTTTTAATTAAAACAGGTCATTTTTTCGTTTGTTAAACAGGTATTAATCTAACGGCTGATGAACAACGAAAATCAACAACCATTGAGCACGCAAGGCAGTGCGAATGACCCAGAAGATCAACTGGGCGGAACTACGAACCTATCGCTGGAACAGTTGAAGGAAGAGGACGGCATCGCCAGTCCAACGGATGACAATCCGGACGGCCTGAACGATCAGGACGGCCTGAACGAGATCCGGGCATCAGACGATCTGGATGAACCGGACACCGAAGACTACCAGCCGGATGAGCAGGAAGGTGATCAGCCGGATGAACCCACCAATCCGGCCGAACTCAACTCCTGATCAATTAGCTTATGACCCTACAAGACCCGCGTACAAAATATCCGCAGCCGCCTTACCCGCGGCAACAGCAGGAAACGCCTGCAAGTTTTCAAACCATGCAGCCAAGGCCTGACCATGGCGAAGAAAGTTATCGAGGCAATGGTAAATTGAGCGGCCGTCGTGCCCTGGTCACCGGCGGTATGCCGGCAGTTTAAGTATTCATCACAAATGATATCAGCTATGCAAGAAGAAAATAAACAACCATCAAGAAACCAGGCGGGGCCAAGCTCGGCACCACCGGAAACACAACCCGGACTTCAGGAAACCATTCAAAGCGGTGACAAGATCGTGGAAGGTGCGCGGAATGACGACCAGTTACAGCGCTTAAAAGAAGCGGCACAGGATCAGCCCCCTATACCTTAACCTCATGGAAAAAGAACTCGAAAATTTTAAGCTGGCGCGTTTTGCGCTGAAAGCGACCTACGAAGACGTCGGCGCTGCCAATATCGACCAGTTAAAACGCCATTTACTGGACGCGATCGGCTCGATGATCCACGCCGGCACCAAACCAGCCATTCAAAAAATGGTGCGGCAATTACAGGTTATGGGCGAAGGCGGTAAATGTAAAGTGCCGAAGATCGAAAGTTTACCTTACGACCGTGCGGCACAGCTTTACACGGCCCTGATCCGTTACCCGGATTTCATGGATAATTTTATGGGCAAGGAAGCGACCTGTCACCCCAGCGATAATATAGGGCCGCTATTGGCAGCATCACAGTTCCGGCCGACTTCCGGCAGGGATTTCCTGACGGCGATGGCGGTAGCGTACCAGATCGAGTGCCGGCTGGTATTGGAAATTCCCGTGATGAAGGAAGGCATTGACCATACCTTATTGCTCGGCTACTCCATGACAGCGGGCATCGCACGATTACTCGGATTGAACGAGGAACAAACCGCGCATGCGTTAGGCGTCACCGGTTCTTCGATCAGCCCGATGGTGACCAGCCGGGCAGCTTATACCTACGAATGGAAAGGCTTTGCCTCTTCGATGGACGCACTGGATTGTATGAACATCGCCTTCCTGGCGCGCGAAGGCATGACAGGCCCGATAGCCATTTTTGAAGGGCCGAAAGGCTTTGACGAGGTCTTCGGTATGAAGCTGGATTATGACTGGGATAACGAAACATTTGAACTCATCGCGAAATGCGTACTCAAAAAGTTTAATGTGGAAGTGCATGCCCAGGCCACGCTGGAAGCGATCGATGAATTGAAGAAAGTGAATGACATCCAAGCAGAAGATATTGAAAGCATAGACCTCACGACTTTCCTAACCGCTTACCATATTATCGGCTCGGGCGCTTACGGCGACCGGCAGATCGTAGAAACCAAGGAACAGGCGGATCATAGTCTCTTTTATGCCGCTGCCGTTTTGTTACTGGACGGCGAGATCTACCCGGCGCAATACGAGCCGGAACGGATCACCAGCCGCGATGTGCAGGATTTGCTGCATAAAGTCAAAGTCAGTACGGGCTTCCCACTCCATGAGCCACTGGTGGTCGCGGGCATACTCGACCCTTATACCCTGGCGTATCCCGATAAAATGAAAACCAAAGTCAGGATCGAACTGAAAAACGGGGAAACGCTGACCCGCGAACAGAATGACTATCATGGCTTTTTTACCCGGCCGTTTAGCTGGAAGGACGTCATTGAGAAATTTAGCCGCTTAGGTTCGGGCGTAATTTCCGCGGAAAGCCAAGAGCAATTGATCGCCGTAGTGAGGAATTTGGAGAACGAACCCGATCTGTCAAAATTAATCGACCTGCTGGCGGCTGTATGAAAAAAGAGGATATCCATTTAGGCGACATAACGTGTATCCTGTTTGGCGAAGCGCCGCCGGTATTTTTACTGGAAGTTTTTATCCGGACGCTGATCGGTTTATGTTTTCCTGCTGTATATCCTGCGCTGGCTGGGCAAGAGGATGAGCGGGCAGCTGACCATTATGGTCTCATCTTCGCCGGTCAAAAAGCCGAGCATTACGAGATCGCCTCGTATGGCGGGATGATCAGCCTGGCCAAAACACTTGGCTATTACGAGATCGCCGAGCCCCTGGTGTTAACCATCGATGAAGAAAAAACCGCTGATGCCTTATTGACCCGGATCGCGGAGAACCACGTGAATTATGAGGCCAGTACCGAAACAGCAGATTAAACAGTAAACATCAGGCAATGGAATGGCATATCGGATGTTCCGGATTTCATTATAAGCACTGGAAAGGAACGTTCTATCCGGATGGCCTGTCGCAGAAAAAGTGGTTTAGTTTTTATGCGCAGCACTTTAATACGCTGGAGCTTAATGTCACCTTTTATCGTTTCCCGCGGCTGCCGGTGCTGCGGAACTGGTATGACCAGGCGCCGGACAGTTTCCGGTTTTCGGTCAAAGCGCCAAAAGCGATCACCCATTTTAAACAATTTCACCATACGGTAGACATGATAGGTGATTTTTACGGCACGATACGCACAGGCCTGGAACAAAAACTGGGGCCGGTATTGTTCCAACTGCCGCCACGTTTGCGTTATGAAGCCGAACGCCTGCAACGCATATTGGATCAACTTGATCCGACATTCGATAACGTGCTGGAGTTTCGCCACCCCAGCTGGTGGCAGCCCGCTGTGTATGCACAATTAGCAGCCAGGCGGATCAGTTTTTGCGGCATGAGCCACCCGGAACTGCCGGATAACGTCATTGTTAATTCGCCGGTTGTTTACTATCGTTTTCATGGTGTACCCGATCTGTACCGCTCCTCCTATAGCCGGGAGGAACTGCAGCGGGTCGTGGACAAGATACGGGAGCAGAACGGCCTGGAGCAAGCCTGGTTTTACTTTAATAATGATGCGGCGGTAGCGGCCATACCAAATGCGGAACTTATGATGCAGCTGGCGCAATGAATTTTTAAACCAAAATTATTTTTTAATTGTTACTTATCAATCTATACATTATGAAAAAATAAACTTATTATTTGTGGCTGCCGCGGCAGCCGGGCTGTTACAGGCCTGATTAGGAAGCAAAGCTATCAGCTGAACCGCTTTATGTTTTATCACGGTTTTATCAGAAAGAAAAAAGGCATCTACGAAGATCGTAAATGCCTGATTATCAGGTGGAGAATATCGGAGTCGAACCGATGACCTCTTGCATGCCATGCAAGCGCTCTAGCCAGCTGAGCTAATCCCCCTTTTTGAGTTTGTAGTGGGTTAGCCGTTTGCAGTACTTATCTATGAATATCACTGCCAACTATAGACTGATAACTGCCGACTAACTTGGGACGGCAAATCTAACAAAAAGATGGCAAGTTGAAAATTTAAGTGATGAAAAACTATTGTACAGCTATAAGTGCGCATCGGTTCGCCTAAAATTACAGCAAAATTACCACTAGTCATGTTTTTCTTATTATTGTTATAACTAGACTAATAACAGTGATCGATGTTCTTAGCAGATAATCAACCTTTAACCCGCGAGGATATTTAGCTTTCCCCACAAAAAATCTGCTTGATCCGATACTACTTTCTTTTTATTCCGTTTAGCTAAAATCCATGCTTAGAAGCTTCGCCCCTCCCAATTTTCGGACTGATCCCTGATCTCATAAAACATTGTCATTTAGGAAAAATATAAAAACAAGTAAGGCCCCTGATGGGCAGGGGCCTTTACTAAACCAATTATAAACCTAAATTATGAGAAGACTATTTTAACATGCGTAGAGTTGTTATCTCGTTTGCATGGTGTAAAGGTAACACTAACATTTTAATTATGCAAATATATTTTTGTAATTTTTTTGTAAAAATGACACAGGCGCCTATTAAATTAGCAATTTATTGAATGAAACGTTATCATTATACTAATATTATACAAATAAACTAATTTTACTTTAACTATTAGGTGTTTTCTTATTAAAATATTTTTTTTAAGCAATTTGAAGTTGAATTTTAAGTGTTTTTTGAAAAATATATCAAAAAATATCATAATTTAATAAAAATCATCTATTTCCAGTAGCTTTTTGAAATGGTTTTACTGAAAAAATTAAAAATATCTCTCAAAAATATTTTGTAACATTTTTTTGACACATATTATAATATTAATAATTCATTTTGCTAGTTGCTTGTAAAATAACAGTGTGCGAAAATATTACCTTTATTAAACATGTATGTTAAAATGCTTTTACATTTTTGTAATCATTTATAACATATATGCCCGCAGCTAATACAAAAAAAGCAACTCCACATTTAAGTACAACAACATTATGGGTAATGACTATTACTACCGGGTTGGTTGTTGCCAATTTATATTACAACCAACCTTTATTGGTCGAAATTAGCCGCACTTTTAATGTAACCAGTGCAAAGGCGGGCCAGGTATCGGTACTTACACAAGTTGGTTATGCCTTGGGTATGTTCTTTTTCATTCCGCTGGCTGATATGTTTAAACGCAAAAAATTAATGCTGATTAATTTTGCTTTTGTGGTGTTGTCATTAATATTGGCCGGCATGGCACCCAGTATTAATATATTATTAGTAGCAAGCTTCCTTATAGGCGCTTCATCCATGATACCGCAATTATTGATACCTATGACTGCGCACTTAGCTAACCCAAGCGAGCGCGGAAAGAAAATAGGCTTTGTAATGAGTGGTTTACTTATTGGCATATTACTGTCCCGGACATTTAGTGGTATTGTTGCCGCGCATTTCGGCTGGCGTAGTATGTTTTATATCGCGGCAGGCTTAATGGTAATAATGTGGGCATTGGTATATCTTTTATTACCCGAAGTTGAACCTGATTATAAAGGAAGCTATAAAAACCTAATGCTATCCATGGTCCATTTAATACGCGATGAGCCGAAGTTGCGCTTAGCCACGCTGCGTGGGGCTTTATGCTTTGCCTGTTTCAGCGCGTTTTGGAGCACACTTACTTTCTTACTAAAACAAAATTTCAATCTGGGCAGTGATGTTGCCGGTCTATTTGGGCTTGTCGGCGCTTTTGGCGCTTTGTCTGCTAGCGCAATGGGCCGATTGAGTGATAAAATGGATCCTTATCATTTATCAACCTTTACTTTGGCGTTGGTAATTATATCATTTATTGTGTTCGCTTTTTCGGGCCATAGTATGGCGGGCCTGATAATAGGCGTGATATTAATGGATATGGGTGTGCAGGCAACGCACATATCAAATCAAGCTATCATATTCGCTATTAATCCGGGCGCACGAAACCGCATTAATACTATCTATATGGTTACTTATTTTATTGGCGGTGCATTGGGAACTTTAATAGCTACCCAGCTTTGGTATGGCTATCAATGGAACGGTGTATGTATATTGGGTATAACAATATCAACACTTGCTATGGGAATACACCTGTTTAACCGCAAAAAAATACAGAATAAAGCTACAGTTGTACAGTCCTGAGTACTTCGTTAAAAATTAGTGTTCTGTTTTTCTATACACTTTTTTAAGTTAAGCATGTTTTTTTTCATCACTTCAATTAGCTTATTTTAAGTGTTTTATACGCTATTGCAAAATAAATCAGACTTATTGATGACTTTTTTTCGCCCTATTTCAAATCTTGGCATTTGTTTGGAATAGTATTTATTAACCATCAGGATATCGATTATGATTATCGACCATAAAAAATCGGAAGAGCCAAAGGAAAAGGAATGGGAAAACCCCTCTGACCCAACAAAGTCTACTGATGAGCGCGACAAGGAACAAATGCTACGTCAGTATAAAGAAGCCAAACGCCGACACGACAATTTAAGTGAAACTGACGATAAGGAAACTAAAAAAGAAAATTAAAATATTAAAACATACATTATGAAAACAATCAATCAGAAACCAGCAGTAAGCAAATTAGTGGTACGCTTTGATAACGAATTAAGAGAGATCATAATGAATGATCTGAAAATGCTAAGAGGTGCAAAATATAATTTTTTAAAAGCGATTAAAAACGAGCAATTATCTGTTGCCTAACTAATTAAAACATTCACTTTAAAAGACATCTACCTATGAAAACTTTACAACAAAAACCGGCAACCAGTGAATTACTTATCCGTTACGACAATGAGTTAAAAAAAATGTTAATGGCAGACCTTAAATCTTTTAAGGAAAGAGGTCAGTTCACCAGCAACAACCAGCCAGCTGCACAACGAGCTGCCTGATCAATATATACATCTACCTATAAAAATCTACTTACCTATGAAAACGATAAAGCCCCGCAATTTGCGAGGCTCTATTTTTTTGTAGCATATTTTACAATCAGTTTCGCAGTTTTTGCTGATGCTCCGGGCGAGCCCATTTTTTGATCAAGCTCATCATAGTTAGCCAGCATAGCTCGGCGATACTCTTCGTTATTAATGATCAAGTCTAATTTGGCACCAATAGTAACCGGTGTATAATCGCCCTGGATCAATTCGTTTACTATACCCCGGTTAACTATTAAATTAACCAACGATATAAATTTTATTTTAATCACCATACGCGCAATACCTATAGATATAGGATTGCCTTTATAAACCACTATTTGTGGTACATTAAATAAAGCAGCCTCTAAAGTAGCAGTGCCTGACGCGACTACAGCAGCATGGGCGTTGCTCAAAATATCATAAGTACTGTTAAACAAAACGGGAATCGGCCTGCCGTTTAAATACTGGCTATAATAATCAGTATTAAATGATGGCGCGCCTGCTATTACAAATTGATAATCGGGATATTGATTAGCAACGGCAATCATATCCGGCAGTAAATAATTAATTTCCTGCTTGCGGCTACCGGGTAACAGAGCGATTATCTTTTTACCGGTGAGATTGTTTTTTTGCAGGAAATCAGCATCAGGTTTAAAAGCCGCTACAGCATCTAATAACGGGTTGCCAACATAATCAACCTTCATACCCCAGTCTTTATAAAAATCAACCTCGAACGGTAGGATGCAGAATAAATGATCAACAATCTTCTTGATTTTCAGCACCCGTTTTTGGTTCCAGGCCCAAACTTTTGGGGAGATATAATAATTAACCGGCAGGTTGTTTTCTTTAGCGAAGGCCGCGATCTTTAAATTAAAGCCCGGGAAATCTATCAGTATTAAAACATCGGGATGATAGCTAGCAATATCAAGCTTGCAAAAGGCAAGGTTCTTTAATATGGTGCGCAGGTTTGCGGCTACCTCAAAAAAGCCCATAAAGGCCATGTCAGCAAAATGTTTTACTAAGGTACCGCCTTCGGCTTTCATCAGGTCGCCGCCAAAAAAGCGAAATTCAGCTTCGGGGTCTACCTTTTTTAGCTCTTTCATTAAACTAGCCCCGTGCAGATCGCCCGAAGCCTCGCCGGCTACCAGGTAATATTTCATTTGAAAATAATAAGTGAATGAGTGAATGAGTGAATGAGTGATTTCGATTCACTTATTTGTAAAAGAATTTTCATGACAGCTTCATTCATGGTTTTGATACAGTTAAGCGTTAAACTTCCAGCTATTTAATACGGGGATGGCATGATGCGCTGTCATATCAAACTGGATAGGCACTACCGATACATAATTATTGTCTAAAGCCCATGAGTCCGTATCCTCACCCCGATCATTAAGTTGAAAAACTCCGCTTAGCCAATAATAAGGGCGTTTGTATGGATCAATTCTTTCGTCAAACTCCTCGGCCCATTTCGCGTTTGCCTGGCGGCAAATTTTTATACCTTTTATATGTGCCCCTGCAGGAAAGTTTACATTTAATAAAGTTGCAGTAGGCAATCCGTTTTGTAGAACCTGCAGAGCAATTTCTTTAACATATCTTATACAGTGACTAAAATCAGCACCCAATGTATAATCATCTAAAGAAAAACCAATGGACGGGATACTCTCAATAGCCCCCTCAACCGCCGCCGACATAGTACCCGAGTACAGCACATTGATACCATTATTTAACCCGTGGTTGATACCCGATACACAAAGGTCAGGTTTTTTACCTTTAAATATTTTAGTGACGGCCAACTTCACACAATCAACTGGGGTTCCCGAGCAACTGTACATTTCAATGCCCTCGTAAATGTCAACTTTGTCTAACCGCAGTGGTTTACCTATAGTTATAGCGTGGCCCATGCCAGATTGCGGGCTATCGGGCGCTACAACAACCACGCGGCCTATATCTTTCATGGCGTGCATTAGCACTTTTATACCAGGCGCGGTTATGCCGTCATCGTTTACTACTAGTATGTTGGGTTTCATTAGGGCGAAATTACTGTTTATATATTTCGATAAGAATTAAGACAGATGCTTTAATTTCTTATAAACCTGTTCAATTGCCTTGTAATATCTAGAATTAATAATTTCTACGGCTTTTTGGGCTATAGCCTCGTCATAAGTATAAGCTATTTCACCCCGTTTTTCAAGCATATGAATCCATATGATATCATTATCAATAATTTGATTTTGAAAAGCTTCTTTTATTATTTCTTTGGGATAAATAATAGTCAGTCCTTGTTCTTGGAGTAAGTCTTTAATTGTTTTTAAAGCCAGTAGAAAGGTAGATTCTAACGATCTTACTAAGCCACTAGCTTCAAGTAAGGTGTAAGTTTGTATTTCTACCGCAGCCGTAAAAAACAAAAAAGCTTTTTCAAAACTTTGAAATTGTTTTTTCCAGTGTACATCTTTGTTTTCCATTATCGAAAATACATTTCATTTTACCCTTGTCCAATCAACTTTTTTGTCAAGCTTTACTTTTTTATCTTGCCATTTACCTTTAACTAATTCACCCGAACTAATACAATACAATCCTTTTTCTTTGATGATATATTGCTGCCTAAAGTAGTATGCCTTTCCACCGTCTTCGGAATGAGAATCATCTTTCTCAGTTATAAATAAGGTGTCTTTTATTATTTTATAAGTACAATTTAATGTGTAATTGAGTTCACAATCATATGAAAATGCTTTACCGTTTTCCTTTAATTTCAAAGTATTTACGCATCCTTTTGCGATTTTACGATTCCATTGAGAATTAATCCACTTGCTATTAACCTGTAGTACAATTAAAGTTAAAAGCATCAAACAAAATTTCATCATAATCTAAACCTACAACGCTCCCGCCTTTATCTCCTCAACTACACCCGGGTCAAGTAGCGTAGAAGTATCGCCTAAGTTCGAAGTATCACCCTCGGCTATCTTTCTTAATATACGGCGCATGATCTTGCCCGAACGTGTTTTAGGCAAACCGGTTACAAACTGAATTTTATCGGGCCTGGCAATAGCGCCTATAATACGGGTAACTGTCATCATGATATCCTTGCGGGTTAACTCATCATCGCCATGCTTATTAGGGCATACTACAAATGCGTAAACGCCCTGTCCTTTAATATCATGCGGATAACCTACTACGGCCGATTCAACTACACTGCTATGCATATTTATAGCATTTTCCACCTCGGCAGTACCTATGCGGTGGCCAGATACATTAAGCACATCATCAACACGGCCGGTTATACGGTAATAACCATCTTCATCTCGCATGCATCCATCGCCGGTAAAGTACATATCCGGGTAAGTTGCAAAATAAGTGGTGCGGCAACGCTCATGGTCGCCATAAGTAGTACGCAGCATGCCCGGCCATGGGAACTTGATACATAAGTTACCGTTTACACCATTACCGTCAATTACTTTACCATATTCATCCATTAATACCGGTTGTACACCCGGTAACGGCAAGGTAGCATAGCCGGGTTTTAAGGGGGTGATACCCGCAATCGGGCTTATCATGTGCCCACCGTTTTCGGTTTGCCACCAGGTATCAACGATAGGACAGTTGCCGTGGCCTATCTTTTCATCAAACCAGTGCCAGGCTTCTTCATTAATAGGCTCCCCTACTGATCCTAATTTAGTAAGCGAGCTCAGATCCTTGCCTTTAACCAAGTCATCTCCAAAACTCATTAATGAGCGTATAGCTGTTGGCGCTGTATATAATATGTTTACTTTAAATTTTTCTACTATCTCCCATAAACGGCCCGGACTTGGGTAAGTTGGTATCCCCTCGAACATTAGTGAGGTTGCTCCCTGCGATAGCGGCCCGTATACAATATAAGAGTGACCGGTTATCCAGCCAATGTCTGCGGTGCAGAAATAAATTTCGTTAGGCTGATATTGAAACGTAGTATCAAAAGTAAAACCAGTATAAACCATATAACCGCCGCAAGTATGCACCACACCTTTTGGTTTACCTGTCGAGCCTGATGTATATAAGATAAACAACATATCCTCCGCATCCATTTCTTCGGCAGAGCAATTTAGATTACCTTGTGTTTCTACTTTTTTAACTTCGTCTTCCCACCAAACATCACGGCCTTTTATCATGGCAACTGGTGTGCGGGTACGGGTGAGCACAATAACTTTCTGTACGGTTGGGCAAGTTACCAGCGCATCGTCAATAATTGATTTTAGCGGCACTTCTTTATTACCCCTAAAACTACCGTCAGATGTTATAACAATATTACAGGTTGCATCCTGTATTCGATCTGCTATAGAATTTGCAGAAAATCCTCCAAAAACAACCGAGTGAATAGCACCAATACGAGCACAAGCTAAAATAGCAATAGCCAGCTCGGGCACCATGGGCATATATATACAAATACGATCGCCCTTTTTTGCACCGTTGTTTTTAAGCACGTTGGCAAACTGGCAAACCTTGTCGTGTAGTTGCCGGTAGGTTAATATGCGATGATCTTCTTTAGGATCGTTAGGCTCCCAAATAATAGCGGGCTTATCGCCAATAGTATCCAGGTGACGGTCTAAACAATTTTCGGTGATATTTAGTGTAGCACCCTGGAACCACTTAATTTTTGGTTCTTTAAAGTTCCATTCTAAAACCCTGTCCCACTTTTTTTTCCATAAAAAACTATCGGCTATACCGGCCCAAAATTCTTCTGGTTGATCTATACTGTATTTATAAACTTCTTTGTAATGGTCGAATGAGGTAATTTTCATTGCTTTTAAGTATAAAGTTGGCTTATTAGATGGTTTTTAGCGGATACGCAAATTACAATTTTCCCTATAAAACATTCCAATAAAAAAGATTTTGAAAATATTTAAATACACTATTGCCTATTCCACTTAAAATCCTGATATTTGCAAACTCTTTAATAAAAGGGTGAATTAAAAAAACAATTGTCATGTCAAGAATTTGTGATCTAACAGGAAAGGCGTCAATAGTTGGTAACAACGTTTCTAACTCAAACCGTAAAACCAAACGCAGGTTTCATCCAAACCTAAAGCTTAAAAAGTTTTATATTCCTGAGGAAGATAAATGGATAACCTTAAAGGTATCTACATCAGCTGTTAAAACTATCAGCAAAAACGGAATAACTGCTTGTATCAACAAGTTTGTAAAAAAAGGTTATATATAGTAGTTGTACGTTAGACGTTTTACGTTGTACGTAGAGCCAATAGCGGATAACATCATTTGAAAATAACGTAAAACGTCTAACGTAATACGTACAACATAACAAGAAGATGGCTAAGAAAGGTAATAGAGTTCAGGTAATATTAGAGTGCACAGAGCACAAGGCAACCGGTATGCCGGGTATGTCTCGTTACATTACCACCAAGAACAAAAAGAACACAACCGAAAGACTGGAAATGAAAAAATTTAACCCGGTTTTAAGAAAAGTAACTGTTCATAAAGAGATTAAGTAATTAGTTTGATTGAGCCAAAACTCACTCATTCAATAATTCACTCATTCAATAATTAAAAGAAATGGCAAAGAAAGTAGTTGCAACCCTGAAAGTTGCCGGTAAAGGCAAAGATTATTCAAAAGTTATCACCATGATTAAATCACCTAAAACAGGTGCTTATTCATTCAAAGAGCAAAACGTAGCTAACGAGTTCGTTAAAGACGCGATTGCCGGAAAATTATAATCAGGAATAACCTTATATAATATTAAAGCCATCTTGTTAATTCGAGAGGGCTTTTTTTGTTGATGTGCAAATGAAATTGAATAAAAGTATTTTAATCTGATGTTTATTAATCTGCACATCCGCATATTTGCACATCTGCATAGCTAACCACACATGGGACTATTTGATTTTTTTAAGAAAAAGGAAAGCACACCTCAGGAACAAGAGGCGCTTGATATTGGTTTAGAAAAAACCAAGGATAACTTTTTTTCAAAGATCACCAAAGTAATAGCCGGCAAATCAACCGTTGATGATGATGTGTTGGATGAGTTGGAGGAAGTCCTGGTAACATCAGATGTTGGCGTACAAACCACCCTTAAAATAATCGACCGGATCCAGGCCCGCGTGGCCCGTGATAAATATGTAAGTACCGGCGATCTGCAAGGTTTGCTTCGCGATGAGATACAACAATTACTTGCCGAAAATAACAGTAACGATTTTTCAAGCTTTGAATATGGCACGCATAAGCCCTATGTAATTATGGTGGTTGGTGTAAATGGCGTGGGTAAAACTACTACTATTGGCAAGCTGGCCCATAAATTAAAACAAGCAGGCAACCAGGTAGTGTTAGGCGCAGCTGATACTTTTCGTGCGGCTGCTGTCGAGCAGATAAAACTTTGGGGTGAGCGTGTAGGTGTAAAGGTTGTGGCGCAAGCTATGGGGTCAGACCCTGCATCTGTTGCTTTCGATACGTTAAAATCTGCAGTTGCTGCCGGCGATGATGTGGCCATAATTGATACAGCAGGTCGTTTACATAACAAGGTTGGTTTGATGAACGAGCTAACCAAAATTAAAAACGTAATGCAAAAGGTTGTTCCCGGTGCGCCGCATGAAATACTGTTGGTGCTTGATGCGTCAACCGGTCAAAACGCTATTGAGCAATGCAAGCAATTTACCGAAGCCACGGCCGTTAATGCATTAGCTTTAACCAAACTGGATGGTACGGCAAAAGGTGGTGTTGTAATAGGCATATCAGACCAGTTTAAAATACCGGTAAAATATATAGGAGTTGGCGAAGGGGTGGATCATTTACAGCTATTTGATCGTAAGGCGTTCGTAGACTCTCTTTTTAAGGACTAAGGCGGGATAAGAATAAATAATGAGGACGAAAGAAATAACAAAGCCGATACTAACCAAGAAACCACGTGTAAATGTGGTGACTTTAGGCTGTTCAAAAAACACCTATGATTCTGAAATATTGATGGGTCAGCTTAAAGGCAATATGTTTGATGTGGTGCACGAGTCGGACAAAGTGGGTAAGGATGATATTATTGTTATAAACACCTGCGGCTTTATTGATAATGCCAAGCAGGAATCTATAGATACCATATTACAATACAGCGAGTTAAAAGAACAAGGCAAAGTTGGAAAAGTTATTGTTACCGGTTGCCTGTCTGAACGTTACAAGCCCGAGCTGGAGGCAGAAATCACTAATGTTGATGCATACTTCGGCACCAATGATCTGCAAAACTTATTAACCTCTATTGGCGCTAATTATAAACACGAATTAATTGGCGAACGTTTGTTAACTACGCCGTCACACTTCGCATATTTTAAAATTGCCGAAGGCTGTAACCGCCCCTGCTCTTTTTGTGCTATCCCGCTAATGCGTGGCAAACACTTAAGTACGCCAATGGAGGACTTAGTTAAAGCAGCGGAGAAATTAGCCAAAAACGGAACTAAAGAATTAATATTTATTGCGCAGGACCTTACCTATTACGGCCTTGACCTATACGGCAAACGTACTTTAGATGAATTGCTTCGCCGCATATCTGATGTGAATGGTATTGAGTGGATCAGGTTGCAATACGCTTACCCTTCCGGCTTCCCGATGGAGATTTTGGATGTAATGAACGAACGTGACAATATCTGTAAATATATGGACATGCCATTACAGCACATCAGCGATAATATGTTAAAGTCAATGCGCCGTGGTATCACTAAGCAAAAAACCATTGATATCGTTAACGCGATCCGTGATAAAGTACCGGGCATTGCTATGCGTACCACGCTGATAACCGGTTACCCCGGCGAAACCGAGCGCGACTTTGAAGAAATGCAACGCTGGGTTGAAGATACCAAGTTTGACCGTTTAGGTTGCTTCACCTACTCACACGAAGAAAAAACGCATGCGCACTCATTGATTGATGATGTGCCCGAAGAGGTAAAACAACAACGTGCCGATGCCATCATGGAAATTCAGCAGGAAATATCTTTCGAGAAAAACCAGGAAAAGATAGACCATACTTATAAAGTATTGATTGATAAAAAAGACGGCAATTTCTTTGTTGGCCGTACAGAATATGATTCGCCCGAGGTTGATAACGAGGTTTTAATTGATGCTGCTATTGATTATGCTACCATTGGCAGCTTTGTAAACGTAAAGATTGATACCGCCGAGGATTTTGACCTTTATGGACATATTGTAAAATAAGCACCATTTAACAGGTTGATTGTTTAAATTATAATATTAAAGTCTAAATTCGATTTTAGTTTGTTTCAAATCCGAAATTGAACATCTGAAATTCGAAATCAAAAAATGGACGTTGCCTGTATAAGCTATAAAGAAACGGGATACTTTTCCCCAACAGTAATTGATTACCTGGAAGATAAGCCGGAATTAAAAGAATTTTATAGCCACCGCCCGACCCTCGACGGCTTTGCCGAATTCCTAAAGAACAAAAAAGTAGTTGCCGACCGGGAACTATTGGCTGACACCATAGACGACCAATACCAGCTTATTGAACAATATGCCCGTATCTGGGATCCTGGATTTGCTGTTCCACAACCTGTTCAGCAAAATATCCAGAGTTTAAGATCGCCTAATACTTATACTATCACTACCGGGCACCAGTTGAATATATTTGCCGGTCCCCTATACTTCATTTATAAGATAGTTACCGCCATTAAGCTTACACAGCAATTGAAGGCGCAGTTTCCTGATAAAAATTTTGTGCCGGTTTACTGGATGGCATCAGAAGATCATGACTTTGCCGAGATCAACTACACTACCATCGGCGGTAAAAAAGTGCATTGGTGGCATGAGGCAACAGGCGCTACCGGGCGCATCCACCCAGAAACCATGCGGCAAGCCCTAAACCAATACAAAGGCGTATTGGGCATGGAACATTACGCGCCCGAACTGGCCACAATTGTTGAAACTGCCTATACCCGGTTTGATAGGCTGGCCGATGCTACCCGTTATATGGTAAATGCCTTGTTTGGCAGATATGGCCTGGTTATAATTGACGCTGATAACAAGCGTTTAAAACAACAATTCGCCCCTATTATTGAGCAGGATATTATTGAGCAAAACAGCTTTAAAAATATTACCACCACTAACGAAAAACTACACCAGCTAGGGGTACATATCCAGGTAAACCCACGCGAGATCAATTTCTTTTATATGAAAGGCAGCTTGCGCGAACGTTTGGTTTTTGAGGACAATGTTTATAAAGTTTTAAATACGGAGATCAGTTTTACCGAAGCAAAACTAAAGCAAGCAATAGTATCTAACCCTGAGCGGTTTAGCCCGAATGTTGTTATGCGCCCGCTATACCAGGAATGTATCTTACCCAACATCGCTTACATTGGTGGGGGCGCCGAGGTGGTTTATTGGTTGGAGCTGAAATCGAATTTTGAGCATTATAAAATTGATTTTCCTATCCTCATCCTACGTAACTCGGGTTTAGTAGTACGCAAAGAATCCGCAGCAAAAATTAAGCGAATGGAACTGGCCCCTGCCGATCTGTTTAAACCAACCGACATCCTAAAAAACTACTGGATAAAAAAACATAGTGACCATAACCTTTCACTACAAACCGAGTGGGCCGAGTTAACCGGTATTTTCGATAAACTAAAACATCGCGCAGCTAAAATAGACCCAACCCTGGGTCCATCAACAGAAGCTGTACAAGCCCGATTGAAAAAGGCGCTGGATAACCTGGAAAAAAAACTAGTTAGATCTGAAAAGCAAAATTACCATACCCGCCTGGAGCAGATTGAGCAAATTAAAGCAGAGCTTTTTCCGAAAGATAGCTTGCAAGAACGCAATGAAAACTTCGGCCTTTTATATGTAAAATGGGGTCAATGGTTTATTGATGAACTCATCCGAAACTTCCAGCCGCTTGCCTTTGAGTTCGCGGTGCTGACAGAGTAATACGTTATCAAACAATTTATCGTTTTAATAATTATTATATTTATCAATTATTCCTAACGATGAAAAGAAACTTACCCCATATATTAATTACTATAGTTGCCGCGGTTTCTATACTAATTACCTCTTGCTCAAAAAAAAAATCGGACCCATCATCTGCAACCGCATTAGCCATTACTTCGCTTAGTGTTAGCCAAGGTGTGCTAAATACCCAGGTATTAATTACCGGCACCGGCTTTAGCGATGATAAAACGCTTGATAAAGTAACCTTTAACGGCAAAGCAGCTACTGTATCAGTTGCAAGTACCACCCAACTATTGGTATTGGTACCAACAGCCGCGGGCACCGGCCCTGTAAGCGTATCGGTTAGTGGCGGAGCGGCAGTTAATGGGCCTGTGTTTACCTATATTGTTTCGGGTGTAGTAAGCACGCTGGCAGGCAGAATAACACCGGGCTCGGCTGACGGCACCGGGTCAGCAGCGGGTTTTAATGATCCACGCGGTTTAGTTACAGATGCAACCGGAAACATTTATGTAGCCGATCATGGTAACGGTTCGGTTAGAAAAATTACGCCGGCAGGCGTGGTAACTACACTAGCCACTAATTTAAAGTCGCCTTCGGGTATAGTTGTTGACGCGGCAGGAAATTTATATGTTACTGAACTATCAACACACGTTATTTATAAAATTACTGCTACAGGTACGGTAAGTATCTTTGCAGGCAGCGGCACGCTCGGCTCGGCAGATGGAACAGGTACTGCGGCAAGCTTTTTTGGCCCGCAGGGCATAGCGATAGATGCAGCAGGAAATTTATATGTGGCCGATACAGAAAATTATAAAATACGCAAAATAACACCGGCGGGAGTTGTAACTACAATTGCAGGAGCGGGGCAGGTAAATCTACCTAATGCACCGCTTAACGGCTCAACGTCCGTAGCAACTTTTACTTATCCATTAGGTATAGCGGTTGATGCTACGGGCAATATATACGTATCTGATACCTTTGCTTATATGATCCGCAAAATATCTGGCACTACGGTTAGTACACTTGCAGGAAGTAATGTTGGGGGAGCTGCAAACGGTACAGGCGCGGCCGCATCTTTTAATGACCCAGCCGGTATAGCTATTGATGCTTCGGGAAACATATTTGTAGCAGATGCGGATAATAACCAGATACGGAAAGTAACCGCGGCAGGTGTGGTTACTACCATAGCAGGTAATGGTACTGCAACCTATGTTGAAGGACAAGGCGCTATCGCGGCATTTAACTTCCCTCAAGGTGTAGCTGTTGATGCTGCCGGCAATATTTATGTGGCCGATACATCTAACAATGCCATTCGTAAAATAGTATTTCAATAAGTCTATATTCGGTTTATAAAACGGTCTTACGCCACTAAAAGCGCAAGGCTGTTATTTTAATATATTTGCAAATGATCGTTACCGAATCGGCTTTAAGAACTTTTACTCAAAATATTTTCTTGGCGATGGGTTGCAGTGCAGAACACGCCGCGTTGGCGGCTGATGTTCTGTTGCTGTCTGATCTGCGCGGGATAGATTCACATGGCGTTGCCCGCTTAACGGGCTATATACGTTTGTGGGAGAAACAACGCATTAACCCAACTCCCAATATCCAAATAGTACATGAAACCCCTACCACCGCCACAATTGATGGCGATGCAGGTCTGGGTTTGGTAGTTGCGCCTTTTGCTATGCAGGTTGCTATTAAAAAGGCGGAACTATATGGTTCCGGATGGGTAGCTATACGCAATTCTAATCATTTTGGTATTGCCGGTTATCATGCCTTGATGGCGGTACAGAAAGATATGATAGGTTTTGCCATGACCAATGCCAGCCCGCTGGTTGCACCAACCTTTTCTAACGAGCGGATGCTGGGTACTAATCCGATGTGCTATGCTTTCCCGGCAGGTAAATACCCGCCGGTTGTGGTTGATATGGCTACATCCGCGGCAGCAAATGGCAAACTGGAGATCGCACAACGCGCAGGCAACCAAGTTCCGGAAGGCTGGATACAGGATGCTGCAGGAAATTATACTACCGACCCACATGCTTTAAAAAGTGGCGGTTCACTATTACCATTAGGCAGCGACCGTGAGCATGGCAGCCATAAAGGTTTTGGCCTAAGTGCTACTGTTGATATTTTATCAGCCGTATTATCGGGCGCTAATTACGGGCCATGGGTACCGCCATTTGTATCTTTTTTGGAGCCTCCTTCTGATCCGGTTGGTTCGGGTATAGGTCATTTTTTAGGTGCTATGCAGGTAGATGGTTTCCGCCCTGTTAATGAGTTTAAAGATCATCTGGATAATTGGGTATCGCGCTTTAAATCAGCATCGGTTATTGATCCGGATCAAAAAGTAATCATCCCCGGCGAACCTGAGTACGAAGCAGAACTAGATCGCCGAGTTAATGGCATCCCTCTAGTTGACGCCGTGGTTAAGGATTTAAATGAGTTGGCCGTTAAGTTGAAAGTCGCTCCGCTAACCCCCTCCGCCCCCTGAAGGGGAACTTTTGAAGGGTAAAGTCAATAAAACTATATGTCACGAGACGTATGCTTATACAAAGAGCGCCCTAAAATTTAGGGCGCTCTTTGTATAATAAGACTAACGTTTCAAAAAGCACCCCTTTTAGGGGGCGGAGGGGTTAATGAATAACCCTAAACAACCTGCTCCATCTAATTTTGCTAAAGAAAGAGGCATCGTCATCCATACTTAACCATATAAACAGGGCCTTACCCACAATGTGGTCTTCGGGAACGAAGCCCCAAAAACGCGAATCGTCAGAGTCATGGCGGTTATCGCCCATCATCCAGTAATAGTTCATTTTAAAGGTATAGCTATCTGCTTTTTTACCGTTTATTAAAATATCATTTCCGATAATCTGTATTTTATTGTTCTCATACACACCTATACAACGCATATATATTGGATAGGTTACGCTGTCCAGTTTTACGGTCCATCCTTTTTTAGGGATAATGATAGGGCCATAATTATCTACGTTCCATTTAAAATCATGCGGCTTACCTGGTAACATTAAATTAGGCGGACCAACAGGGTGATTATAGTTTGTAGGATAAACCTGATCTGGCTCTCCGGGTTTTCTTATGTTTGGCGTAATAGATTTAACATTTGAATAGCTTTTTAAGGTATTATAAGCATTAACAGTCATTGTAGGATACGTGGCTTGTTCATACATAGACACATGCAAATCCTGCAACACCTGTGGGTTTAGGTCTGTACCATTTGTAGTAACTGTGTAGTCGATCTGGCCCTCGGGTGGGTTTGGAGCAGCTTTGCCGTTAATAAAAACCTGCGCGTTAACAACACTTAACGTATCGCCGGGGGTACCTTGGCAGCGTTTAATATAGTTCTCGCGTTTATCAACGGGCCTAAACAAGGGGGTATCGGCATCCATAGGGTAATTAAATACCACTACATCTCCTTTTTTAACTTCGCTAAATCCGGGTAAGCGGTGATAGCCTAGCTCCCATCCATCCCAATAAGCCTTGGTATTTATAAGCGGCATAGTATGGTGTGCAAACGGGAACGCGATAGGCGTCATAGGTGTACGTGGGCCGTAGTTTAATTTACTCACAAATAAAAAATCGCCTACCAATAATGATCTTTCCATTGATGGCGTGGGTATGGTGTATGCTTCAATAAAGAAAGTACGTATCAGCGTAGCGGCAATTACTGCAAATACAATGGCATCAACCCACTCGCGCGATTTTGATTTCTTTTTTGCTTTTGTATTTGTTTTGTTTTTGTTCCAGAATTTCCAGTTCATCTTTAAAAATATTGTGTTAAAGTAGTTTATTATTTAGGATAGATCAAACATATCCGCTACCGAAAAGAATCCCTTTTTACCGGGTAACCATTCAGCCGCTAATACAGCGCCCAGGGCAAATCCGTTGCGGTTATGCGCGGTGTGTTTAATTTCGATGGTATCAACTTCTGAGTCGTAAATAACGGTATGTGTACCCGGCACGCTATCAATACGATACGATTCTATCAGTACATCTTCAACCTTAGCGTTATCATCAGCCGGGTTATTAATATCTGTTAAAATATTTACCCATTGTCTTTTAGCATCCAGGTTTTCAATT
The DNA here is from genome assembly GCF_028288185.1 of Mucilaginibacter sp. Lineage (GTDB taxonomy): Bacteria > Bacteroidota > Bacteroidia > Sphingobacteriales > Sphingobacteriaceae > Mucilaginibacter. Next base: position 44,827 of record NZ_JAQBOF010000030.1, read on the forward strand.
ATGCCTTCGGCGATAGTAATAGCCGTACCGCTGGGCGAATCTAATTTTTGGGTATGATGTATTTCTTCAACCTGCACCTCGTAATACGGGTGCTTGTTCATCAGCTTAGCCAATACCTTATTTAGATGAAAAAATATATTTACGCCCACACTAAAGTTGGTAGCGTAAATAAAAGCATTATCACTTGCTTCGTAACGTTGCTTTATTTCGGTTAGCTGCTCATACCAGCCGGTTGTGCCCACTATAATAGGTACGCCTGCTTTAAAGCAATGGTCAATATTACTCAATACAGTTGCGGGAGTACTAAACTCGATGGCTACATCAGCTTTTTGCAGATTTTCTGTAGTAAGTTCGTGCTGGTTATCGTAATCAATCTTTAATACAATTTCATGCTTACGGTCAAGCGCGATCTTTTCAATGATCTTACCCATTTTACCGTAACCTAATAATGCGATCTTCATTTTTAAATTTTTGTTGCGGGTTTAAATATAATCCTCTTTACCTAAGTGCAAAGGTAATTTTTATACCCGGAATAAATGCGCTGTTAAAACTCTGGTAATTACCCATAGGGTTAAGCAAGGTAGGGCCAATTTTTGCGCTAAAATTATCATCCATAGAGTATGAGTGCATAAACTTGGCATCAACATAAGCATCAATAGTTTGTATGCCCCATGCTGCTACAAAAAGCAATACACTAAGGTCGCGGTAACGGTTGTAACCTCTAACAGCATCAGTAATAGCTGCATCTGATAAACGTGTATACAATGTGTATTCTGCATAATATGGGTCATTTATACCGGGCTTTATTCCCTTTGCACGATACTTGGCAATTGCCAGATCTTGCGTATAATATTTTTCATTAAATTTATACATTACCACCAGCAAAGTTAAACCGGTATAAATAATCGGCACTTTCCAATACTGGCGATTATATACCTGCCCTAAACCGGGTATAAATACCGAACGGTGCCAGGCCTTTGAAGGGCTATGGGTGCTATCGGGATGATAAATTTCAATGGTACTTGTTTTGGGCACAAAGGGTTTTGATTTAAGCGAATCGCGCTTACCCTGCACACTATCAGCCTTAGTCTTTTTTACAGGCATTGCAGGCGTTTGCGCCATTGCCGAAAAAGCTAACCCGGTTAATAAACCAATAATTAATAAGTATCTCTGCATTTTTTTACCAATCCAACATTTCAAGGATGCGGCCAAGATCATCTTCTGATAAAAAAGGAATTTCAATAGTTCCATTACCGCGGCTCCCCAGTTTAAGTTTAACCTGTGTGCTAAACTTTGATGCCAGGTCGTCCTGTATCTTTTGTATTTGAAATGATACCGGCTCGGGCTGTTTACCTTCCTTTTTTGTACGCGATTTTTGAATGTCGCGTACCATCTTCTCCACCTTACGAACGGATAAACCTTGCTGAATGATATGTTGATGTATATATAATTGTTGCGTAGGGTCCTCAACCGTTATTAAAGCCTTTGCGTGGCCCATAGTAATGTCGCCATCACGGATAGACGCTTGTATGGTTGGCGGCAATTTTAATAACCTTAAATAGTTAGTAACGGTTGATCTGTTTTTGCTTACACGTTCGCCCAGCTCCTCTTGTTTCAGGCCTACCTCTTCCAGCATACGCTGAAAGCTTAGGGCGACTTCAATAGCATTAAGGTTTTCGCGCTGTATATTTTCAATCAACGCCATCTCCAGCATTTGCTGGTCATTAGCGGTACGTACGTAAGCCGGGATATGTGTTAGTCCCGCGATTTTTGATGCGCGTAAACGGCGCTCGCCAGATATTAACTGAAACTGGTGCGCGTTAACACGGCGCACCGTAATAGGTTGTATAAGCCCTTGCAGTTTTATGGACGCTGCCAGATCGGCTAATGCCTGCTCATCAAAATCTGTACGGGGCTGAAACGGGTTTACCTCTATCTCTGATAACTTAATATCATTTACAGAGCCCAGGCTATTAACCTCGGCGTTTGAGCCGACGTTATTATTGTTACTATTGGATTTTTTATACGGAAGTACATCATTAGAGTCGTTTAACAGCGCGCTTAATCCTTTGCCTAAAGCATTTCTTTTTTCTGCACTCATGTTAAACCGTTTCTGTTGTAGCTTTTAACTCGTCTTTAACTAAACCATTTTTACGTATAATTTCGCGGGCCAGGTTTAGATAATTAATAGCGCCTTTACAAGTGGCATCATGCATAATTACAGATATGCCAAAGCTTGGTGCCTCACTTAAACGGGTGTTACGTTGTATAATGGTATCAAATACCATGTCTTCAAAATGGGTCCTAACTTCTTCAACCACCTGGTTTGAAAGGCGCAGCCTTACATCGTACATAGTTAATAATATACCTTCTATCTCTAACTGCGGGTTTAAACGGTTTTGTACAATTTTAACGGTGTTTAATAATTTGCCCAGACCTTCTAACGCAAAATACTCACATTGTACAGGGATGATTACCGAGTCTGCAGCGGTTAAAGCATTAATAGTAATTAAGCCTAATGATGGTGAGCAGTCAATAATTATAAAATCATACTCATCTCGTATCTTGTTAAAAACCTCCTGCATTTTATACTCGCGGCTCTCCAGGTTTATCATCTCAATTTCGGCACCAACTAAGTCGATGTGTGCCGGCAACAGATCAAGGTTCGGGGTGTCGGTTTTTATAATAGCATCGTGTGGATCAACCTCATTGATGATACACTCATAAATACTATTTTTTATGTTGCGTGGATCAAAACCAATGCCAGATGTGGCGTTGGCCTGCGGATCGGCATCAACTAATAAGGTTTTATACTCTAATACGGCTAAACTCGCGGCCAGGTTAATGGATGATGTGGTTTTGCCCACACCGCCTTTTTGATTGGCTAAAGCAATAATTTTACTCATTCTGTATCTCCAAAAATTTATAACAGTGTTTATAACAACTAAAAATAGAAATATTAATTTCTACCTTCGGGAAACTTTTTACCAAGCGCTAAGATATATATTTAAATAACGGAGAAATCCACAGTTTTAACCAATTTACAAACAATTTGTGCAGAATGAGTGATTGATGAAATGAGTGAATGAGTGAATGAATAATTTGTGTTCAATTTCACTAATTGCATATCTATTTAACATTCACTCAATCACACATTCACTAATTCACTCATTAATTAAGAATGATAACAATTATATCTGCAACCAACCGACCCGGAAGCTCAACACTTAAAGTAGCACGCTATTATCAAAAAAAGCTGCTTGAAAAGGGTTTAGAATCAGGAATATTATCAATGGTGCAATTGCCATCTAATATAATCGAAACCGATCTGTTTGGTAAGCGTAGTGCCGAATTTCAGCAAATACAAGATATTGTTACCGCTACCGATAAATTTATATTCATCATCCCCGAGTATAATGGCAGTTTCCCCGGTGTGTTAAAAGTATTTATTGATGCCTGTACTTTTCCGGATAGTTTTTATGAAAAAAAGGCTGCGTTGGTGGGTGTATCATCAGGCAAGTATGGTAACATAAGGGGCATAGACCATTTTACCGGAGTATGCCATTATATCCATCTAAATGTAATGTCACTAAAGCTGCATATAGCCAATATTAAAACAGAGTTTAATGAATACAGTGATCTGTTTAAAGAGGATACTATAAAGTTTACTAATGAGCAGATAGATAAATTTATTAAGTTTTGAGTGATGAGTTTTAAGTAAAATGTAAACTCAAAACTGATTACTCAAAACTACTTTCCAGTAATCAGTTTCGCCATTCCAAATGCGGCGGCGGCGGCCAAAGCACCGATAATTAATACTTTAAACGCACCCGATATTGGTGGCTGACCCGTTACCTTGCTTTTAAAATAACCGAAAACAAACAGGCATATCATAGTTATTACGCACGAATACGCCAAAGCTATTTGCGAATTGGACTCGAAAAAATAGGGTGTCAGAGGAATGATCCCGCCAACTATATAAGACAGACCGATTGTTATAGCACTTCGCGATGCGCGGTTAGCCAAGGGTTTCTCCAGTCCAAGCTCATAGCGCATCATAAAATCAACCCATTTATCTTTATCCTTGGCCATTTCATCGGCCACCTGGGTTTGCAGCGCATCTGATAAACCAAAATTGGCAAATACTTCTTTTACTTCGGCTTTTTCTTCTTCGGGTACACGTTCTACCTCATCATATTCGCGTTGTAGTTCGGCGGAATAATGGTCTGCTTCTGTTTTGCCCGCCAGGAACCCGCCCAGCCCCATAGCTATTGATCCGGCAACAATTTCGGCAATGCCAGCTGTAATTACTATACCTGATGAATTGACTGCGCCGCTTAATCCGGCCGCTAATGCAAACGGTACCGTTAATCCATCGGACATGCCAATAACAATATCGCGGATGGTGTCAGAGCTTTTTAGGTGGTGTTCGTCGTGATGCATGATTAAATGTAAGTGCATTAAACCTATAATCAACACAAAAAGTACAATTTATTATTGGTCTGAATAGAGACTCGTTAAGTATCTAATATCTTACAATATAAAATAGCCCTTTTATTAACTAAAGGGCTATTTTTGTTTCGTACCTAACTCAAATACAGTGTTCAAAATTTACTTTACTCTTGTCCTGATTTTTGCAGCGGGCATAGTTGCCAGCGCTCAATCAAAAAAAGCCGATACCGCAAAAAAATTAAATACAGTAACCGTCAGAGGCTACTTATCAGATCAACCTCTGTTAAGTGTGCCGGCTTCGGTAAGTGTAATAACACCGGCACAATTAAAATTACAACCTGGTAATTCGTTAGTCTCTACCATGAATACGATACCGGGCATACGCATGGAAGAACGCTCGCCGGGCAGTTACCGTTTATCTGTCAGGGGGAGTTTATTGCGGTCGCCATTTGGTATACGCGATGTTAAAATTTATTATGATGAGCTGCCCCTTACTGATGCAGGCGGCAATACCTATTTAAATGTTATCGACTTTAACAGTGTACAAGGCATTGAAGTGTTAAAAGGTCCTGATGGTAGCTTATTCGGTGCAAACTCGGGCGGGGTAGTTTTGATTAGCCCTGTTAATAGGTACGATAACACCAATTTTGTAACCGCTGGTTTATCAGGCGGATCTTATGGTATGGTACATGAAAACGTGGGGCTGCAAAATGTCAGCAAAAACAATCAATTCAATTTTAATCAATCATATCAAACCTATCATGGTTACCGGGTGCATAGCGATATGTATCGCAATTATTTCCAGGCCAGTGATAAGATAACTTACGGCGGCAACAATTCAGTAAAAATATTAGGTTTTTACTCGGATCTAAACTATGAAACGCCCGGCGGTTTAACACAGGCTCAAGCGGATGCTGATCCAACTGCAGCAAGGCCGTCTACTTCTTTTGTACCGGGATCTATTGTGCAACACGCCAGCATCACCAACAAAATGACCTATGGTGGCGCGGTAAACGAGTGGCATATAACAGACCATATCCGCAACATATTTGCAGTGTATGGCGCTTATGTAAATTTTACTAATCCGTTTATTACTAATTACGAGCAGCGTTACGAGCGTACTTACGGTATGCGCACCTATTTTGAATTTACCGGCACACCAAAAAATAACTTTAAATGGAAAGCCAATGTGGGCATGGAATGGGAAAAAACCAATGCCGACAACAACGACTATGGCAACCGCGCCGGTGTGCGTGATACAGCTCAAAGTTTAGACAAGGTTAACACCAGCCAGCATTTTATATTTGCCCGCTACGAAGAAACCATTGCTAACCGCCTGCATGTAGAAGCTGCAGCTAGTTTAAATTTTTATGGGTATGATTTTAAAAATGTTTATCCGCGTGCGCAAACGTCATTTACCACGCAAATATTTACGCCACAAATTATGCCGCGTTTGGCGCTGTCATACCAGGTAACTAATAATTTTGTTTGGCGCGCGTCTGCAAGTCGCGGATACTCCACGCCGACATCTGCGGAGATACGGCCATCAAATAACATTATCAATACCTCTTTGGGCGCACAATATGGCTGGAACTACGAAACTGGTTTCCGCCTGCGCAGTAATGACGAGAGTTTGTTGTTGGATGCATCTGCCTTTTACTATCATTTAAACAACGCGATAGTGCGCAGGCTAACCCCTGCATCAACCGAATATTATACCAACTCGGGTGATATTAAACAGCCGGGCATAGAGATTTATCTTACCTACTGGCTCATCAAACAAACTGACCATGGCTTTATACGAGGGCTACAGCTTAACGAATCGTACACCATAAGCAAATTTACTTTTGGCGATTACCATGATGCTACCACCAGTTACCAGGGCAAAGAGCTAACCGGCGTACCACGCGATGTTGAAGTTACCAGCATGCAGGTAAAGTTTCCGCAGGCGTTATACTTATTTGTTCAGCATAATTATACCGCGCAAATTCCGCTTAACGAGGCTAATACTTTTTTTGCACCGCATTATAATTTGGTGCAGGCTAAAATAGGCTGGCAACATACGCTAAGTAACAAAGCCAAGCTTGACATTTATGCCGGAGTTGATAACCTGTTAAATGAAAAATATAGTTTGGGTGATGACCTGGATGCTGTTGGGAATCGTTTTTACAACCCATCGGCGCTACGTAATTATTATGCGGGCTTTAACGTAAGGTTTTAGTGGGATAGCAATAAGAGCGCTCTTTTTAAATCAGAACGCTCTTATTGCTGAGGTGATATTACTGGATGATTAACGTAAGGATTGAGGGCTTATTGTGGGCTGTTAAAAATAAATATTTAATCAAATCGGAGTGCCACCCTGACTCCCGGTATATTTAGATTGTAAACTTGATCCACCCCTCACCTTCATACCCAAAAACAAATTGTTTTGGGTTGATGATCTCGGCTAATAATTCTATGTAATCAACAAGACTGATATCAGAGTTATCAAAATACCGACTACCATCAGCTATATAAAAACGATTGTTTTTAACTGCTTTTAATTCTGTAAAACCCGGCAATTGCAATAGCTGATTAATCTCTTTCATGGATTGTTCAACAGTCAACCCTGCTAGCATCACAATAAAAATATCAGGATTTTGCTGTACCAGTTCTTCCCATTGTATATTCCCTGCAAGTATTGAAGCACCGCCGCCAATGCTAACCAGTTCCGGCATTTGGTCGCCCCAAAGTGTTAGTGGGTCCAACTGTTTAACGCAGACAACAGTTGGCTTTTGCTCAATAAATTTTAATTTATGGCGGATGATATCAACGCGCTCTTGTAATTCTTCTGATAGTTCCATTGATGGTGCAAAGGTGCAGATAATTACAAATATAATTATGTCATTTCGATGAGGAACGAAGAGAGAAATCTATACAAATAAGCTGCAACCTTTCTATGTATAGTTTTCTCTCTTCGTTCGAAATGACATAATTTATAATTTATCTTTGCCGCAATGATTTTTCTAACATTCTTCCTGGGCCTTATAGCCAATTTTATAGGCTACATACCACCCGGAAATATCAACCTCTCTTTAGTACGCATTACCATAAACCGTGGTTTTAAACAGGCCATGCAGTTTATCATCGCGTTTAGCTGTGCAGAGTTCGTCTTTACCTTCATCATTATGCACGCGGCTAAGTGGCTGTCAGAACAGGTGCATTTGGATGTAGTTATAGACTGGGTAATGTTTGCGTTGTTTTTGGTGCTGGGTACCATTAGCTGGCTTAATCGCAAAAAGCCACCCGAAACCAAATACAGCGAACATGCCAGTATTAAATACGGTATCATATTAGGTTTTGCAAACCCTATGCAAGTACCCTTTTGGATGATCTGCGGAACTTATTTAATAACACACGAGTGGATATTGGATGGAAATTTCGCGCTGGTGATATTTAGTATTGGCTCGGCAGGCGGGGCGTTTTTATGCTTGTTTTTATATGCCAGGTTTGCGCAGTATATACAAAGCAAATTCGCATTAAGCACCCGGATCATTAATACAGCAATTGGTATCTTATTTTTCAGCTTAGCCGGATACCATTTGGTGAAACGGATTTATTTGGCGGTAGTACCGAAGCACAAAAAAATAGAGGACACCAGGAGTAATTAAACCTTCGAACTCCTACTCTTCAAATTCCATATCCTCTCGGCCTTACGCCCTATCAGCCAAAACGATGCGGCAAGTATGGCGAAGAAAACCGTTTTGTTAGTATTGTCCCAAAAGTACTCGAAGTATTTGGTGTAGATAAAAATGATCAAAAAAGTTATGCCAAACTCCCGCGATATATCGTCCTTATTTTTTAATCCGAACAATAGGAAAGCGCCGGCTACGAACATGGATATTATCCCCCAATAATATAGGCTAATCTGTTTAATTTGATACCACTTATCTAAATTACCATAATTGCCAAATATACTTAACAACCATAACGACATAAACAGGTACAACAAACCCACCACATAAGTATGCTCCCAAAAATAAGCGAACCATTTACGGTTACGCAACACCGCGCAGGCACTAACCAACACCAAGCCGAACAGCACAAAACGCAACGGGTAATTCATTCCCAAAAAATAATCCGTCCAGTGTGTTTGGAAACCGGTTTCTGTACCGAACCAGCTGCCTAGTGAGATTAAAGCGAATAGCCATATCAGTCTGGAGTTCATCCGCCAGCCTAAAAAACCATATACAAAAACCGATAATAAGAACAGTAACGAATAATGCCCTGATCCTCTATCCAGCGTTTTGCCCAGGTAGGCTATACAACAGGCGGTAAACAATATGCCGGTAAATATTACGGCCTCATTACTGAATATTTTTTCGGGATAAAGCCTTTCCCTGCGCCTACCCCAATAAAACAGGAAGACAGCTAATACAGCCGAACAAATGCTAATGATAATATCAGGCGTATAGTATAAATGCTTGAGCCAGTTAACCACCACATCATTAACTATCAGGAACGCGAATGATGCCCCGCCGCAGATGAGCGCCACCCAAAACGAATATTTAGCCAGCCGCATCCAGTCAAACCCTTTAACCTCGTACGAGTCGCGGAGTTTCCCGGCTTGCTCATTGCTAAGCAAACCTTCCTTTTCCCAATGGGTAATGGTTTCGTTTAGAAATTCGCTTTCGGATTTGTCTATGTTGAGTTTGTTCATTGGCTCACTAGTTCATTAGTTCATTGGGCACTTCTAACGGATACCAAAGCTATCAATTTTAGTTCCACAATTAACGACAGGTACAACGTAATCCACCAATGAACTACTGAACTAATCAACCAATAAACTGATTACCTCTTCCTTATCTTTAGCTATCTGTAGCTTCAATTCGTCCAGTCCGTTAAATTTTACATCGCCCCGCACAAAGTGATGAAACTCCATACGGATCGTTTCGTTGTAAATCTCTTTATCAAAATCAAACAGGTTAACCTCGATATTACGCACCATGCCGTTAATGGTGGGGCGACTGCCAATATAGCCCATGCCGTTATATTCACTGCCGTTATGCTGCACTTTAACAGCGAAGATACCGTCGGCGGGGATAAGCTTATATTTTTCTTCAACCTGGATGTTGGCCGTAGGATATCCAATCTGCCGGCCAATCTGGTCGCCGCGAATTACTTTGCCGGTAATAAAAAATGGATAACCTAGAAATTCATTAGCCAATTTAATATTGTTGCTTAGTAAAGCCTCGCGTATACGGGTTGAGCTTACAGCTACTTCGTTAATATCCTGCTCGGGTATCTCCACAACTTCAAAACCATACACCGGTGCCAGGTGCAGCAGATCATTCAAATCACCACGGCGATCCTTGCCGAAACGATGATCATACCCAATTACAATTTTTTTAGTACCGATCTTATTCACCAATACATCGCGGATATAATCCTCGGGGCTTTGATTAGAAAAATCGCGGGAGAAGGGCGTGATGATTAGATGATCTACACCTAATTGTTCCAGCAATTCGGCTTTTTCATCAATGGTAGTAATCAGTTTTATGCTTTCATCCTCGGGATGTAAGATCATCCTCGGATGCGGAAAAAAAGTTAGTATAACAGTTTCACCACCGGTAGCATCGGCCAGTTCTTTTATGCCCGATATTATTTTGCGATGGCCAAGATGTACCCCGTCAAAAGTACCGATGGTAACCACTGCATTTTTTACAGGTTTAAATTCATCTATATGATGGTATGTTTTCATGTCGGATGTTCAATGTCGGATTTATGATGAAAAAATATTCACTCATTCAAAAATCACTCATTCACTCATTACTTTATTTGCCTTTATTACATCAACAAGTTCCATCACCTCCCAGGCATCTTTTAAATTAAAATTGCCGCTGCGGGTACGGGTTAGTTTTGAAAGATAAGCTCCATTATTGAGCGCCTTACCAAAATCATTAACCAATGAACGTATATAAGTCCCCTTGCTGCATACTACCTTAAAATCGACTTCGGGCAGTTCAATACGGGTTATCTCAAATTCGCTTATGGTTACGCTACGTAAACGCAGTTCTACTTCCTCGCCGCGGCGGGCTTTTTCGTATAGCCGCTCGCCATCAATTTTTATGGCCGAGTGCGCGGGTGGGTATTGCTGTATGTCGCCGGTAAATTGTTTGCAGGCATTACGTATCTGCTCATCGGTTAGGTTGCTTGTGTCAAACGTTTCTTCAACCGCCGTTTCCATATCGTATGATCGTGTTGTAGCGCCCAACACCATGGTACCTGTATATTCTTTTTCTTCGGCTTGGAAGGTATCTATCTGTTTGGTCATTTTGCCGGTGCAGATAATTAACAATCCCGTAGCCAGCGGATCAAGCGTGCCGGCGTGGCCCACCTTTAGTTTTAACGGTTTAAAAGAATTACGCAGCTTACCTACCACATCAAAGCTAGTCCATTGATAAGGCTTGTTAACCAGCAATAGCTCACCGGCGGCAAAATCATATTCTTTACTTTTTGGTAGTGTAGTATCCAAGGTATTTATGTCCATGTAGTGCAAAGGTAACTAAGATTTTTCACCTAGTCTCATCTTAAAAATCATAGTCATTTTATTACAAATAAAAAACACTTTATTAAATACCGATTGGTATATTTGCACTGTGAATAAAGAATTATCAAAAGCAGAACGTACACGTCAGTTCATTATTGAATCTACCGCGGTAGTATTTAATAAGAAAGGTTATGCGGGTACATCTTTGGCTGATCTGACCGAGGCTACCGGCCTTACCAAGGGCAGCATCTATGGTAATTTTGAAAATAAAGAAGATGTGGCCCTGGCGGTATTTGATTACAACGCCTGCCGTACTGCCGATTTGGTAGACCAACACATGGCACAGGCCAATACCTTTTACGATAAACTAATGGTTTATACCAAAGTTTACAGTAGCGAAACTTTAGCAGCACGGGGCGGCTGCGCTATATTGAACACCGCTGTAGAAGCTGATGATACCAACGATCTTTTAAAAAACAAAGCCGCTAAAGCAGTATTAAAGTGGAAAAAGAAAATTATTGACCTGATAGAAGGTGGAATAGCCGCCGGCGAATTTAAAGCTGATGTGAATGTAAGCCAGACAGCTATAAGTATAGTCGCTTTAATTGAAGGTGGCATTATGATAGGCAAAGTTACCGGCAACCCCGCAAATTTAGAACAGGTATTAAAAACGGTCGAGCTATTGATCAACCAATTGAAGGCATAAAAAATTTGACATAAAATATACCAATTGGTATATTTTATAATTTAATATTGTATCGCGAAAGAGAATAAAAAAATAGCAAACACATAATACAAAATATACCGATTGGTATAAAATAGAATAATGAGCCCGCTAAAAAGACAACTACTAATAATAACCGTGATCTGCGCCGCCATAATGGAGCTAATTGATACATCCATTGTAAACGTTGCCCTATCGTATATGAGCGGTAACCTGGGCTCAACGCTGGAAGATACTGCCTGGGTAATTACCTCATACGCCATAGCCAACGTTATCATCATCCCTATGACCAGCTTTTTAAGCAGCAAGCTTGGCCGCCGTAATTATTATATCGGTTCTATTATACTGTTTACCATCTGCTCGTTTATGTGCGGCAATGCATCGGGTATTACAGAACTGGTGTTATTTAGGTTTTTACAAGGCTTGGGGGGCGGGGCATTATTGTCGGTATCAGCCGCTATTGTTTATGAACAGTTCCCTAAAGAAAAAGTTGGCGTTGCCAGCGCTTTGTTTGGTATAGGTGTATTTATTGGCCCAACCATTGGCCCTACCCTGGGCGGTTATATTACCGAAAATTTCTCGTGGCCATGGATCTTTTATATCAACATCCCCATAGGCATTTTGGCAGCTACCTCTTGTTATTTTTTATTAGCCGAGCCAACTATAAAAAGTAAAGCCGGCCGTATAGACTGGACAGGCATTATCCTGCTCATCGCGGGGATAGGCTCATTGCAAACCGTGTTAGAACGTGGCCAAACCGAGGATTGGTTTGCCAAAGGCTACATCCTTGCATTAACCATCATCGCCATGTTAAGCTTAACCGCTTTTGTGATATGGGAGTTGCATACCGATAACCCGGTAGTAGATCTGCGGGTGCTTAAAAGTAAATCATTAAGCGTTGCCGCCATTTTAACTTTTATAACCGGTGTAGGTATGTTTACCTCAATATTTTTAACCCCGGTAATAGCACAAAGATTATTAGGCTTTACCCCAACTGAAACAGGGCTGTTATTATTACCCGGGGCTATCATCGCCGTGTTCGCGTTAATATGTACCGGCAAGATGCTGCAGAGCGGCGTGTCGCCGGTGCTGGTTATTTTGATAGGCTTTATCAGTTTCATCTTTTTTAACTGGTCTATGTCTCAAATAACTTTAGAGACATCGGCATCTTACATTACAACACGGTTAATATTTAGAGCGTTAGGTATGGCACTGTTAACTGTGCCGCTAAGTTCATTGGCTGTTTCATCGTTACCGGCAAAAGATATGCCGCAAGGTACGGCGTTAAACAATATGATGCGACAATTGGGCGGTTCGTTCGGCATCTCTATTATCACCACTTATTCAACCCGCAGAACTGCCTTGCATCGGGTAGACCTGATAAGCAATATTACTGATGGTAACCCCCTGGTAACGCAACGCATAAACAATTTTACCGGCTACTTTCAGCAAAAAGGAAGCGGGTTAATAGACGCGCACCAAAAAGCTATGAAAATGATAGACCTGTCGGTAGTTAAGCAATCAACCCTGCTAAGCTATGTAGATTCTTATCTTTTAATAGGATTGCTTTTTGCCCTGGCCCTCCCCCTGTTATTACTGGTGTTAAAACGAAAAACAGGGCCGGTCAAACTAGTATTGAATGATCATTAAAATTTTATAACAATTTAAAATAAACAACAAAATGAATATTACAAACAAAACAGTGCTGATAACCGGTGGGGGATCTGGCATAGGCTTAGAAATAGCCAAACAATTAAGTGCAAAAAACAATAAGGTAATCATAACCGGCCGCACGGCGGATAAACTGCAAAAAGCTGCCGAAGGATTAGCTAACGTAACCGCTATTGCAACCGATGTGACTAATGCAGATAATGTAAAGCAATTAGTAGCCACCATTAAATCAGATTTTGGCGGATTGGATATCCTGATCAATAATGCGGGCCACACTTACGTTTATAACCTGGATGCAAGCGCAAACGCTGCCGAAAAAGCCCGGGAAGAATTTGACACCAACTTTTTTTCGATCTTAAATTTAACAGAACAATTATTGCCAGCCTTAACTGCATCGCCGGAAGCTGCTATTGTAAATGTTAGCTCTATATTGGCCCTTACGCCGCGCCACACTTTGCCAACTTACTCGGCCAGTAAAGCGGCGTTGCATTCATACACGCAGGCTTTACGTTTCGCGTTGAAGGCTACCAACGTTAAAGTGTTTGAATTAATGCCGCCGTTGGTTAATACGGAGTTTTCTAAAGAGATAGGCGGCGAAAACGGCATACCACCAAGTACAGTTGCTGATGATTTGATCAACGCGTTTGAGAAAGACGAGTACGAGATACATGTAGGTAATACAGCTCATGTATATGGGTTATCGCCTGTTGATGCTTTTAAGATGGTTAATGAAGGATAAAGGATGTCATCCAACTCTCTCCTTTGGCGGGGCTTTTAAGTATCGTCTTAGATTTTTTTGCTACCTTCATTTTATAGTTTATAAAAAAACATGTCGGCTTGTCCAATTTTAAAAAGATGGGTCGTCATTAGTTTTTTTAACCATTAAACTCAAATATCATGAACGAATTCTTATTGATCTTTAGACGCGACGCCGGTTTTGACGCACAACTTACACCAGCACAAATGCAAGAAGTTACTAAGCCTTGGCAAGACTGGATGGGTGGCCTTGCCGCCCAAAACAAATTAGCTAATAGCGGCGCACGCTTAGCAGTAGACGGCAAAGTAGTAAAGTCTGACGGTGTAATTACCAACGGCCCTTATGTAGAAGTTAAAGAAGCCCTGGGTGGTTTTATCATCATTCGCGCCGCCTCACTTGAAGAAGCTGCCGAACTATCCAAAGGGTGCCCAATATTATCTACCGGCGGCAATGTTGAAGTGCGCCAAATTGTACCTATGCAATAATAACTTTAACGCCTCCCGCCCTGCGGGGGGCGCTTTTTTATGCACCAGGATCAGCTTCTACCACATCTATACCGTACCGAATACCGCAAAATAATTGCCGTACTGGCCCGGCTATTTGGTTTTGAACATATACAAATTGCCGAAGATATTGCAAGCGATACGTTCCTCATGGCATCAGAAACCTGGGGCAAAAATAAACTGCCCGATAACCCCGCCGCATGGCTATATACCGTAGCCAAAAATAAGGCAAAGGACCATTTAAAGCACAACGCCATTTTTACCAAAAAGGTAGCGCTTCATGTTAAAACAGAGCTTTCGCAGCAGCACGAGATTGAGATAGACCTATCCGAAGAAAATATTAACGATAGCCAGTTGCAAATGATGTTTGCCATTTGCCAACCCATCATACCAACCGAAGCGCAGATAGGTTTGGCACTGCGTATTCTTTGCGGTTTTGGTATTGATGAAATTGCCGATGCTTTTTTATCTAACAAAGAAACTATTAACAAACGCTTATTCAGGGCGAAAGAAAAACTACGGGAGCATAATGTTAAAATTGAGTTCCCGGATGCTAATGAAATAAATAAGCGACTGGAAACAGTATTGCTAACCCTGTACCTGTTGTTTAACGAAGGCTATTACTCCATAAGCGGCAATACCAATTTGCGCAAGGACCTTTGCCTGGAAGCCATGCGGTTAAACCATTTGCTGATAGAAAATAAAGCTACCGATTTGCCTGCCGTTAATGCCCTCTTCTCGTTAATGTGTTTCCATGCCTCGCGGTTTGATGCCCGTATAGATAAGGATGGCGAAATGATAATTTATGACGAGCAGGACACCAGCCTTTGGAATGACGAACTGATATCACGAGGAACAAACTACCTCATCCGTGCATCGCGCGGCGAAGAGTTAACCCGTTACCATTTAGAGGCCGCCATCGCCTTTTGGCACACCCAAAAAGCCGACACCATAGAGAAATGGGAAAGCATACTGCAACTCTATAACAAATTACTGATACTGGAATATTCGCCCATGGCAGCGCTAAACCGCACTTATGCTTTGGCTAAGGCTGACGGAAAAGAGGCAGCTATAATTGAGGCCGAAAAATTAACGCAATTAACCGATAGCCATTTATATCATTCTTTATTGGGATACCTGTATACCGGCGTTGATAACGAGATGGCATTGCAGCATTTGCATAGATCTTTAAAATTGGCTAAGACTATTGAGGAAAAGAATAGGATTAGGAAGAATATAAAAGCTTTGGGGTAATATCTATTTGAACGCTTGGTGACGCTCTTGGCCGGCCAACTTATTCTGTTTGATTTCATCCGAAGCTTTTTTGCTGACGGGTACCCGTGAAACATTCTGCACCAGAAAAATCATGTTATCCTCTAATCCTAAAATCAAGGTTCAGACAATGGCCAAGTGCGCAAGCCACGTTAGGGATAACAGCGGATACCGGCCTATGACTAAGGCCTGCGTAGTATGAGCGGATAGCCCGACCCCGATTAAAATTGGGGAAACGCCCAAAATCTCACTAAACAAGTAGAGCCCCCGATGGGCGGGAGCTCTGACTAACCAATTATAAACCAATATATGAGAGAGATGTGCTTTTTTGAAATTCATCAAATCCGCACATTACGTTAATTCGATTGTTATATAACACTTCACAAACGCTATGCCGAACTTTTAATTGTATCTTATTGTACCTATAACACTATTGTTACACACATAAAAAAGAGCGGTAGATTTTAAACCCATCGCTCTTTTAAATTTTATTTAAGTGTCTTAAACTGTGTGCAATACGTTACCTGTATAGTACAATACAATAATAAATACACCCGCCAGTATACGGTAAAAGCCAAATAGCTTGAAGCCTTTTTGTTCTAAAAAAGTAATAAAAGATTTAATAGCCATTAATGCCACAATAAAAGCAATAGCACTGCCTATTAATAAGTATTTTATATCGTGGTGCATATCGGCAGCGGTTATATTGCCGTGCTTGTAAAAATCATAAAGGTCTTTTAATGTTGCGCCAAACATGGTTGGTACCGCTAAAAAGAAAGAAAATTCGGCCGCTGCCTTGCGGCTTAGTTTTTGGGTCATACCACCTACTATGGATGCTGCCGAGCGTGACACACCCGGCACCATGGCCAGACACTGGAAGAAACCTATTTTAAGCGCTGTAACGTGGTTTATTTCTTTTTCGTCATCGATGGTAGGTTTGTTAAACCAATCGTCCACAAACAGCAGGATAACGCCGCCTATAATAAAAGCTATGGCTACTACCAATGGGCTTTCTAAAAGCACATCGATCTTTTTCTTTAATAATAATCCAAAGATCACCGCGGGGATAACGCCTATCACCAGCTTCACATAAAAATCAATAGAGCGGAAAAAACGTTTAAAGTATAATACCACTACGGCCAGGATAGCGCCTAATTGGATAACGATCTCGAATAGCTTTACAAACTCGTCCTTGCTTATGCCCATTATAGAGCTGGCAATAACCAGGTGCCCGGTTGATGATACGGGTAAAAACTCGGTTAATCCTTCAATTATAGCAAGTATAACTACGTGAATAATATTCATGGTACGGGGTAAGGTTTAAATAGTGCGGATGAAAATTATTCGGCTTCTGGTTTTTTCTTTAGGATAGCATAAAAGCCAATACCGAAACCGCCCAATACTACTATTGGTGCAATAACTATTTTGGTGGTGCTGTAAATATCAGTAGTGCCAGACATTAGCACAAAGCCAAATGCCACAACCGCTATGCTGATGATGAACCAGGTATAATTACTTTTGTCGAATATAAATTTTACCGGCGTAGCGTTTGCCGATGTTTTAGCTGCTGTTTTTGCAGCCGGTTGTGTAGTCTTTGCCATATCTTAATGAGTGAATTATTGAATTAATGATTGAGTGAATAAATAAATTCGAAATCGAACGTCCGAAATCCGAAATAATCTATCTGTATAAATCGTATATTTTTAAACGTAAAAATTTATTTACTGCAAGGTAGGTGCTAAAGGCTGATATAAATATGCCTAAGCCTATAACCCCTAAAAATACAATACCAAACTCGGCATTGTTTTGCAGGATTACCAGGTCTGGCACCTCTAAATTTGCCAGGTATAGTGTACCTATTAAAATTATTACCGCTATTAGTCCGCCTAGCAAACCATGCCACAAACCGTATAATAAAAATGGCTTGCGGATAAATCCTTTTGTGGCCCCTACCAATTGCATCGACTTAATTAAAAACCGCTGCGAGTAAATAGCCAGCCTGATAGTATTGTTTATTAACGCTACCGATACCACCACAAATATGCCGGTAAAGGCTAGTATAACTAAGGTAATAGAGGTTAAATTCTGGTTCATTTGGTCAACTAACGATTGTTGATACTTAACCTCTTTAACCAATGGATTTTTTAATAACTGCTCTTTAAATTTGGTTATCTCGGCATTGTTGGCATAATCAGCGTTCAAATAAACATCTAACGATTGTGACAATGGGTTATAGCCCAAAAACTTCACAAAGTCTTCGCCCAAATCTTTTTGCAAATTACGGGCGGCTAATTCTTTACTTACGTAAATAGCCTGCTTAACTGCCTTATTACTTTCCAGTTGGTTTTGCAACTGGCGCACATCAGTTTCGTGAGCGGCATCGTCAACAAAAATATTGAGTACGATATTTTCTTTCACATAGCGCGACAAATTATTGGCATGTACTAATATTAAGCCCAGCAAGCCAATCATTAACAATACCATAGCTATGCCGAACACAGTAGATATGTATATCGCCTTTGTTTTATTTGCCGATTCGCTTGCTTCAAATTCTTCCATAGCTTAGTCTTAGTTTCTGCGAAATTAAGAAACCAAGCCTAAAGGTAAAAGTTTATATTTTATTAATTGGGTTTTATGCAAGATGTTTAACATTATTTAACGCCCCAACCTGTCATTTCGAACGAGGTACGAGGAGAAATCTTAAACACGCGACATTTGCGCGAGGCGTATAAGATTTCTCACTACGTTTCGAAATGACATAAAAGATAGTGATTTAAACAATCCCTCTTTCCACCTGTTATCCTATCATGACAAAGCCAGCAAACTCAACAGACAAGCCGTCACCGGCTGATACGCCTACTCACCGGCCAAATGACAATGGCGGCAAAAGCAAGGTGCGCAATGCCGATAAACAATATGACGCGGATAACCCGCATGGCGGCGATATAGCCAATAAACATGAGAAGGAAGAGCAGCCGGTTAACCCGGGGAAGAAAAGTTGACAGTTTGCAGCGGGCAGTTTGCAGTGACTGGCAAATCAAATAGAAACTGCAAACTGTGAACTCAAAACTGCAAACTATCTCGCTATCCCAGTCGAGTTAAACTGCAAATCATATAGTTTGCGATAGTAGCCGTCATCAATACGCAGCAGTTCCTGGTGGGTGCCCATTTCTTTGATCTCGCCATGGTCAAGCACAATTATCTTATCGGCGTTTTGTATGGTTGATAAGCGGTGAGCGATAACAATAGCCGTACGGCCCTGCATCAGCTTGTTAATGGCATTTTGTATCAGTATTTCGGTTTCTGTATCAACTGACGATGTAGCTTCGTCTAAAACTAAAATAGCCGGATCATAAACCAACGCGCGAATAAAAGATATCAGTTGCGCCTGCCCTGCTGATAGGGTCGCGCCGCGCTCCATTACATTATAATCGTAGCCGCCGGGCAGGCGCTCAATAAACTCGTGCGCGCCTACATCCTTTGCTGCCGCGATGATCTGCTCGCGGGTTATCAGCTCATTATTAAGGCTGATGTTGTTGGCAATTGTATCGGTAAACAAAAACACATCCTGTATAACCGTAGCAATTTGCGATCGCAGGTAGTTAACATCATACTCATGGATATTGTTACCATCTACTTTAACCTCGCCTTTGCCTATCTCATAAAAACGATTTAAAATATTTATAGTTGATGATTTGCCTGCGCCGGTAGCACCAACCAATGCCAGCGTCTCGCCGGGTTTTACATGGAAATTGATATCCTTTAAAACCCAATTCTCATCATTATAAGCAAACCAAACGTTGTTAAATTCAATCTCGCCTTCCAGGCGGGCGGGCCTTAATGTGCCGGTGTTAACGGCAACTTCATCGGTATCTAAAACTTTAAAGATCCTATCGGCACCTACCATACCCATTTGCAGGGTATTAAATTTATCGGCCAATTGGCGTATAGGGCGGAAGAGAATATTAAGTAATAGAATAAATTCGGTTATAACACCCGGAGTAATGCCTTTACCCGAGGCAGAAAGAACGGTCAACTGCCCATCTGACAGGATTCGCTTACAACCATACCAAACCAACAGCCCGATACAAACAGCAAACAATATCTCGACCACCGGGAAGAAAATAGAATAATACCAGTTAGACCGAATGTTTGCATCCCGGTACTTTAAATTAACTGCCTTAAATTTTCTCATCTCCTGCTCTTCGCGGGCGAAGTTTTGGATAATGCTGATACCCGAAATATGTTCGGCCAAAAAGGTATTGAGTTGCGCTACCTGCGTACGCACCTCCTGGAAGGATGATTTTATGGCTTCCTTAAACACATAGGTTGATGCAAACAAAAACGGCATCGGTATCAGAGTTATCAACGCCAGTTTCCAGTCCTGCACCAGCATATAAATTATAACTGCAAATACTAGCAGCAAATCGCCAATAATAGAGATCAATCCTTCCGAGAAAATATCTGCAATTGTTTCCAGATCAGATACGGTACGGGTTATCAGCATCCCGATAGGGGTTCTGTCAAAATACTTTAAACGCAGACTGGTGATATGATTAAAAATATCTATCCGCAGATCGCGTATTACTGACTGCCCCAGGGCGTTGGTTAAATAGGTTTGGTAATATTGCGCAACAGTTTGTATAAAGAGCAGGCCAATCATTAGCTCCACCATAAATAACAAGCCGTTATAATCATTCAGCATGATATGTTCGTCCAGCGTTTTTTTGATCAGGATGGGTTGCACCAGAGCGCTAACCGCTAAAAACACGGTTAAAACTGCCGATATGATAAACGTACCATTGTATGGTTTAACATAATGCATTACCCGCTTTAGCAGCTTCCAATCAAATGCTTTACCTGTAACTTGTGATGCCATTTATTCTTAGTATTGAGTAGCTAGTATCAAGTAGTTAGTATTTTCAAATATCGCAAAATCTATCTTGATACTTGATACTAATTACTTGATACTATAAATATGGATAAATTACTTCCGTTAAATACAACCCGCAAGCAGGTACCGATGTCCCGGCATTGCTACGGTTCTTGCTTTCAATAATATCCCGAACAGCTTCCGGTTCTATTTCCTTTTTTCCCACCATAATTAGCGTACCCACAATAGCCCGCACCATATTGCGCAAAAACCGGTCTGCCGAAATATGGAATACTATACCGCCATCCGTCTTTACCCAATCGGCTCGGCTTATTTTACAGTTGTTAGTTTTAACCTGGGTGTTTGATTTACTGAAGCAGCTAAAATCAGTATATTCCATAATGATCTTCGCTGCCTGGTTCATCAGTTCCAGGTCAGGCTCATCGCGCAGTAACCACGAGTACCCATATTTAAACGGGTCTTTATCAAAATGGATATGATATAGGTAGGATCGCAATGTGGCATCAAACCTTGCATGCGCGTCAGCCTTAACCGGCAGTATGTTTTTTATAGCAATGTCATGCGGCAGTACAGAATTGATACTGCGCAGAAATGTACCATGATCCATCATCGATGAACTATCAACTAAATCGAAATGTGCAAAAAACTCTTTAGCATGTACCCCGGTATCCGTACGGCCACAACCTAAGGTTTCTATCGGCTCGCGCAATATGATTGATAGCGCCTTATCCAAAACCTCCTGTACAGCAACAGCGTTAGGTTGTGTTTGCCAGCCATGATAGTTGGTACCATCGTAAGAAAGTTCAATAAAATATCGTTGTTTGTTTGCCACAGGGCAAAGGTAGCTAATGAAGATTAAAGATAAGTGTCAAATAGATAAGCCTAATCTTTAATCTTCACATCCTAATTATTAATATACTCCTTATAAATAGCCTCAAATAAAACCTTATTTTCCACTGCGGTATCAAATGGCTGATCAAGGAAGGTATTGCTGTAACCAATTGCTTTGGCCAGGTTTTTTAAAACTTTAAAGTAGGTTATTTCTATACCTTCAATTATCTGTAGGTAAAACAATATAAACACATCGCGCTCAAGCGGCGACTTCCCGGATCTGATAACCGACAGGTAGGCTTCCAGCGTCATCCCCTTCATGCCTAATACACTGGTTTTACTTGGCGTTTTTTGTATAGACCGGTAAATCTCGTCCATTTGCAATATCTGGTTATTGGTATCGGTCCTCAGCTCATCAACTGCTAATTTTAATTGCTGCAGAGAAGCTATTATTTCAATCTCGTTAAAAAAATCAAGCAGGTGCTGTTTACCAAAATAAATGCTGTTTAAATGTTCAAGGAACATTTTTTTCAGGTGGTCATTTTCAAACTTTACATCTTTGGGTGTAAGTGGTTCTTCAGGAGCTTCGGCCATGTTAATTGTAATAAGTTACGATAGTTAAATTTACACTTTTATTTACACTTATAATAATGTAACGCAGTTATGGTAATTTTATCAATAAGCGCAATTATATTTGTCCCATAAATATTTAACAATCATGCTACAACGTATACAAAGTATATATCTTTTATTTGCCGGCCTGGTAATAGCCGGGCTGTTTGTGTTTCCATTGGTACATGGCGTTTATGTTGATGGTAAAGCATTAACCGTAACGGTTACCGGCATTTACCAGGATGCAGGCGGGCAGTCTGCCCATACCCAGCCTTTTACCGCGCTTACCATAGCTACCGTTTTTGTAGCGTTGTTGCCGTTAACCGTAATTTTCCTGTATAAAAACCGCAAGCGGCAAATTTATTTATGCTATGGTTTAATGCTGGTGGTAATAGCCTATAGTTACTGGGTATCGCAAACCGTAAAAAATGCAATTGGCGATGCTTATTTAAACATGAGCAATTATGGTATTGGCATTATACTGCTATCAATAAGCATCATATTTATAATACTGGCGCAAAAATCTATCTCGAGAGATGAGAAGTTGGTACGCTCTGCAGACAGGTTAAGGTAAGAGCCTTACCTAAATCCTTTACAAAGGAGACGACTTCAAATTATTCATTATGAAACACTGGGTTAAAATTGCATTGTTCAGCATTACATGCATAGTATTGGTTTGGGGCGATAGAGTTACCAAGCAACTGGCAAAAGAGCATTTAATGTTTAGCCAGCCTAAGTCGTATTTTCATAACACCTTCATTTTTGAATATGTAGAAAATACCGGCGCCGCATTAAGTTTTGGCGATGACCTGCCACAGGCTGTAAGTTTTTGGCTGCTTAGTATCGTACCGCTTATCATAATAATTGCCTTATTTGGTTATGTAATAAGCCAGCTAAATAATTTAAGCCGGTTAAAGCTATTTAGCTTTACGCTGATCATAGCCGGCGGCCTGGGTAATATTATTGACCGCATAATTTATGATCGCCATGTAACCGATTTTATGAACATGGGCATTGGCGACCTGCGCACCGGCATTTTTAACGTAGCCGATGTTTATATTACCGCCGGAGTTATTGAATTGTTTATTGTTTATTTGAGCAAGGGCAAGAGGGTGTTGAAGCCGGATAACCTGCAAGACAATATTTAAGGCAACGGCTTTTGTCGCGCACTTCTGATATTGATAAGCTCTATTTGCTTTTTGCGAGGTTTGATACGATAGGTTAAAATAGTAAGTGGATTTATAGGCCCTCTATGAAGATCTTTATGCTTTGCAGACTTCCTTAATAATTCGGGATGAAGAATTAAGTTTTCAAAAAACTTGTTTGTTTCAACAACAAACCTGGAAACTTCTTTATCTGACCAATTAGTTTCCAGATAATAAATTATATTCTCGTATCCGGCAGCAGCTCTCTTTGTCCAGACTATTTCGTAAGCCATTTTTGGTATTTAGCCATAACTTCTTTATGAGGGATTACTTCACCTCTATCTGCTTGTGCTAAGCCCTCTGCAATTTGTTCTTTTTCAGCCTCGCTTATTTCATCCCACCAATCACTTTGCTCGCTTTGCTTTAAAGCTATAAAGCTTTTAATTATCGATGGCTCAGTTACTTCCGTGAGCCACCTTATTAAATCTAACTTCTCAGCCTGAATATCCATAACAATTTATCTATTAAACATAAAATTAAAAAATCTTCTTTTACAAACCTATTTTTTAAAAACAAAACATTATTGCATTATCCAATAATTAACCCTACCTTTGCGCCCGATTTGGCGATGAAGCCAAATACGTTATTTAAATTCATGAACCCATTTATTAATCTGGGAATCCGTCATGATATTGTTAATGCCATCTCTGAGTTAGGGTTCGAAAACCCTACACCAATCCAGGAACAGTCAATCCCGGTATTGTTAACAGGCAGCAACGATTTTGTCGGATTAGCCCAAACCGGGACCGGTAAGA
>NZ_JAQBOF010000039.1 GCF_028288185.1 Mucilaginibacter sp.
ACTTAACCATTTCGGCAACGGACCTGCAAACCAGCATGACCACCTCTTTAACTGTTGAGTCTAAAGAGAACGGACGTATTGCCATACCATCGCGCATATTGCTAGAAACTTTAAAATCATTACCAGAGCAGCCCATTGCTTTCTCTGTTGATGATGCTACGTTTGCTATCGAAATAAACGCGGGGGACGGTAAATACAAACTAAGCGGCGAAAACGGCGAGGATTTCCCCAAGATACCGGTTGTTGAAAATGCTTCATCAGTAAATTTACCGGCATCGGTTTTAGCAGAGGCTATAAACAAGACCATATTCGCGGTTAGTAATGATGAGCTGCGCCCGGCCATGACAGGGGTTTATTGCCAGTTATCAAGCCAATATTTAACCTTTGTAGCTACCGACGCACATAAGTTGGTACGTTACCGCAGGTTAGATGCCAAGGCCGAAGCTACCACCTCATTCATCCTGCCTAAAAAAGCATTAACGCTGCTAAAATCTGCTTTACCAACTGACGATGTAAATGTATCAGTCGAGTATAACAGCACCAGCGCGTTCTTTAAGTTTAATAATATTAACCTGGTTTGCCGCTTAATTGACGAACGCTACCCGGATTACGAGGCGGTTATCCCATTAAATAACCCTAATAAATTAAGTATTGACCGTTTGGCATTTTTAGGCTCGTTAAGCCGTGTTGCCATTTACGCCAATAAAACTACGCACCAGGTTAGGTTAAAAATAACCGGCAGCGAGCTGCACATATCATCAGAAGACATTGATTTTGCAAACGAGGCGCATGAGCGTTTAGGCTGCCAGTATGAAGGTGAAGATATGGAGATAGGTTTTAACGCCCGTTTCCTGATAGAAATGTTAAAGAATTTAAGCGGAGAAGAGGTGTCATTAGAAATGTCAACCCCTAACCGTGCCGGTTTATTATTACCACAAGGCGGCGATGAGAATGAAGATGTGCTGATGCTGGTAATGCCGGTAATGCTTAATAGCTACGCATAACTGTAAACTTAAATTATAGATACAAACATATAGTCCGGTTTAAAACCCGGACTTTTTTGTTAAGCCTGATAACAAAACCAACAATAAGCAGTTATATAACATCTGGTTATTTATATGAATATTAGAACCATACTCTTCTTTCTTGCCGTTGTTACTATAGGTTTATCGGCCTGTACAAAAACAGATGGCGATTTGGTGGTTACTAACAAATCAACCTCGCTTAGCGTAATTAACGCAAGCGCAGATACATTAAACTTTTACCAAAACGGTACCCGTTTAAACAATAACTCCAATTTATATCCATTTGGTTTATTAAGTAATTTGCCGGTAACGGTGGGTTTGCAAAACTTTCAGTTTAAAAAAGCCGGCAGCCCTAACGCGCTGGTTGATGCGCCAAACACTATAAAAGCAGATAGCACTTATACCCTGATATTTGCCGGTGAAACCACCGACAAGGTGTTTTTATTGACAGATCATTACGTAACTATCGGCAATACAGCAAGCATCAGATTTGTAAATGCATCGTCAACGGTGGGTGGTTTAGATGTGACTATAGGCGATTCCATTAGTTATAAAAACCGTACTTTTAAATCGGCTACCCCATTTGTTAAAGTTGCGGCTGGTAAAAAACTATTATCAATTTATAAAACGGGCAGTACAACACCATTAATTAAGCCCGGCGATTTAACTTTGGTTGCAGGTTCCTCGTATACTTTATACACCAAAGGAGACCTGAATGGTACGGGTAACAATGCGTTTGGTGCCCGTATTTTAATATCCACACAATATTAATGGAGATGGCAGGTAAAAATAAGGTAATGGTTTTTCTGTTTTTATGTTGTGCCGGTATGATGGTATTACCGTTTATAGCATCGTGCGGAAAGAGCGGTACCATTTCGCCATCAAGCTTGCGCATACAAATGCAGGTAATAAACCTAAGTCCCGATTTGCAGCCTGTAAATTTATATATGGGCGCATTTAAGCAAACCGGTTATTTTGCTTATCCCAGCGCTTCGGGCTATTTTTCATTAAATTCTATTGATACGCCTATACGTATCAGATCGTATTCTAACACTATTTCAGCGGTTAATATACTATCGTTAGACACTGTTCTAAAACCCAATTTAAAGTACACTTTGTTTATTACAGGTTTACGTATAGACAGTACAATTACCTCCATATTTACGGTTGATACAGCCGCTACGCCCGCAGTGGGCAGAGGTAAAATACGGTTTGTTAACGCATCGCCACGGTCTAAAGGTTTTGATGTGCTGGCCAATGGTGTAATGGCGTTTACCAACCAAACCTATAAAAATGTATCTAAATTTATCCAGGTGCCACCCGGTACGTATGATTTTAAAATACTGCCCAAAGGTTTAACTACGGTTGTATCCGATTTTCCGAACGTTACTATAGCCGATGGTAAAATATACACCCTTTATTGCCGGGGCATAGCAGGCGGTGCCGATTCTGTAGCGTTTGGCACCGGTATAATAAGTAACAAATAGGCTTTACAGTTTATATTTATAATTTTGCCCAAAATTTAAGCCATTGGAGATTCTTAAAGCATTACTTGATTTTATAATCCATATTGATAAGCACCTGGTGCAAATTACCAGTCAATATCAAGGGTGGACCTACCTGATACTATTTGTAATAATTTTTGCCGAGACAGGCTTTGTTGTTACCCCATTTTTACCGGGCGATTCTTTATTATTCGCGGCAGGAGCTTTAATAGCCGGTGGTAACTCGGGCCTTGATATCTATTTGTTAGCATTGATACTAATTGTTGCCGCTTTTACAGGTAATACATTAAACTATACGTTGGGCAATTTCCTCGGCCCCAAAGTATTTAAAGAAAATAACAAAGTTTTAAAACTGGATTATTATCTGAAAACCCAAGCCTTTTTTGATAAGCACGGCGGCAAAGCCGTAATATTTAGCAGGTTTATGCCTATCATCCGTACTATTGCGCCTTTTGTGGCAGGGGTAGGGCGCATGTCGTTTTTACGCTATAGTTTGTATAATATTATTGGCGGCGTATCATGGATCATACTTTTCCTGTTCGCGGGTTATATGTTGGGTAATGTGCCGTTCTTTAAGGCTCATTTTTCGTTGATCGGTATTGTTATTATTGTGGTATCGGTTATCCCGCCGACTGTAGCGGCAATAAGAAGCAAAAAGAAATAAATCCGAGATGCAAGGCATTGTGTCTCTACGATTGTTATTTCGTATCAAACGGCGCTATCTTCCCGCCTTTAAACACCATTTCCTCTTTTTCTATTTTAAGTCTGTCGCCGGCATTTAAATGTTGTTTGATCAATTTATTCAGATCAGGCTGCCCGGCATCAACCCAGGCCGAATACCAATAACTACCCACTGATAATATCGCCGACCGCATACGCCGCTGCACCATGCCCCGCATTAGTTTCTGATAGCTGAGGCTATAATCGGCAGAGTAATCTTTAATTGGCTTTTTGCCGTGCATTATCATTGCGTATTTTTTAGCGGCAGGATAGGTTTTGTTTAACAATCTTTCTACTCGCAAAACAGAATCAATCTCGCTAAAAGATGCACGGCAAATGTTAAAGGCTTCTTTCAAGGGGTTTTCAATGTAGCGTGCTTTACCTGTATAACAGTTATAATTGGCGGCAGCAAGTTCGGGTATGCGGCTTTCCCATAAAGCATGCAGGCCCGTTTGGTTGGTGAGCTGCCCGTTATAGTTTTGGGTAAGATGTAAGGGCACATGCGCGTCTGCAACGTAATGGCCCAGGTTGGCAGATGCGGTTAGTATGCCGGTAGTATCATGTCCCTTAAAAGCACTAACCAGTTTATAATATTGATATTGGATAGACCAGGGCACCGTGCCGTATTTGTCAAGCGTATCTTCCGAGTATTTAATAACGGCATCATCCCAACGTTCAGGTATCAACCTAAAAGGATTTTTACCATAATGGTCTGCGTTTAAATAATGACGGGGCGCTTCCAGTGAGTCTACATATCGCCGTTTATCCGCGCTGATGGCATGCTCGGTAATAAACCCGATGTTGGCCTTGTAGAAACCCGCCATCGCCTTAGGCAGCGTAAAAACCGCTAAACGGTTAATACGATAATGCGCAAAGAACCCCCAGGAAGAGCAGATCGTGATTAATAATAAGCCAATAATGATCCTGACGGATAGTTTCATTTACTGCTGTCCCTGATGATACTTATAATGCAAATGTTTCAGCGTCTCTGTTGATTCCTCGTCTGCCGAAGCGCCGTAGCCGGCAACCAATATACCTTTAATGCCCGATTTATTGGCTAGCGCGTAAACAGTAGCCTCATCGCCAGGGTCTGTAGCGCCTTCGTAGCGATACAGATCTACAATTTCAAATTCATCCGTGGTATATTCCTGCTCGCCAACTTTAAAGCGGTTTTTATGTAGATTAAAATCAAGTGTAAAGCCTTGTGTCTTTAATTGCTCAATAGCTTCGCTGATGGTGGCGTAATGAAATTTTTGTTTCATGAGATGTTGTATAAAATAGATGCATCGTAAAATTAGGTATTTAAGCAATAAAAGAAAACCTTAATAGGGTATATTTAGTTAATATCTTTATACATCAATATGGCCGTTAAACATAATAGTAAACCTGCAAAGAAAAATATATGGAAATGGTTAACCGTATTGGGCCCCGGCCTTACCACGGGCGCGGCCGATGATGATCCATCGGGAATAGCAACCTACTCGCAAACCGGCGCGCAGTTTGGCTACGGGCAGTTATGGACTGCATTATATATGCTGCCATTTATGACAGCCGTACAGGAGGCCTGCGCGCGCATTGGCCTGGTTACCGGTAAAGGTATTGCCGCTGTAGTGAAAGCGCATTACAGTAAGCCTGTGTTGTATGGGGTGGTTGGTTTGGTAGTAGTTGCCAATACCATTAATATTGGAGCAGACATTGGCGCCATGGCCGCAGCGGCAAATTTATTAATACCGATGCCGTTTATAGTTTTAACCCTGCTTTTTACGGTTACCATATTGCTTTTAGAAATATTTACCAGTTACCGTGTTTATTCAAAAATATTGAAGTGGCTTGCACTTGC
Organism: Mucilaginibacter sp.; assembly: GCF_028288185.1. Taxonomy (GTDB): domain Bacteria; phylum Bacteroidota; class Bacteroidia; order Sphingobacteriales; family Sphingobacteriaceae; genus Mucilaginibacter. Next base: position 5,091 of record NZ_JAQBOF010000039.1, read on the forward strand.
CTTATTGTCTTACCCTATCACTGTATTTATTACTCAACAGGATTGGCCAACGGTTTTAAGGGCAACCGTAGTGCCGCATATTGAATTCAGCTTTGCCTTTTTATTTATCATAACCGGTGTTTTTGGTACAACCATAACACCTTATATGTTTTTTTGGGAGGCATCGCAGGAGGTGGAAGAAATAAAAGAGAATGGGCATGCCAATGGTAAAGCCGGTGTATGCTGGGCCGATATTCACAATATGCGCAAAGACAATGCTGCGGGCATGATCATATCCGAGTTCACTACCTGGTGCATACTATTGGTAGGTGCAACGGTATTATATAAAAGCGGTGTTAAGGATATTAAAACTGCTGCCGATGCGGCAAAAGCATTAGAACCATTGGTGCATTCATTCCCGAATGCAGGCTTTTGGGCGAAACTGATTTTTTCGGTAGGTATTATTGGTTTAGGGTTGCTAGCGGTGCCGGTGCTGTCAGGCTCGGCGGCTTATGCCGTAGCCGAAGCTTTCGACTGGAAAGCCAGCCTCAATTTAAAATTAAAAAAAGCGCATGGCTTTTATAGCGTAATTACCATAGCTACATTAATTGGCTTGATCATTAATTTTGTGGGCATTGACCCGGTAAAGGCGCTTATTTATACAGCAGTGTTAAATGGTGTAGCTGCTGTGCCGTTGTTGTTCCTGATCATCAAAATATCTACAGATGACAAAATAATGGGCGAGTTTAAGAGCGGCTGGCTATCAAAAGCTTTATTATGGTTTACTTTTGTGGTGATGGGCGGAGCAGCGGTGGCTTTGTTTTTTACGATATAGATGATGCTTGTAACCGGTTAAAAACCACTCAGAAAATTATTTTCAAAAAGGCATTTGATATTATAATCAAAACTTCTATATTTGCAGTCCTTAAATAACGAATAGAATAACAAGCTAAAATGGCAAATCATAAATCATCAATAAAAAGGATCAGGTCTAACGCTGCGAAGCGCTTACGTAACCGTTACCAGGCTAAAACCACCAGAAACGCAATTAAGAGATTAAGAGGCACAACTACAAAGGTTGATGCAGCTCCTTTATTATCAAAAGTGATCTCTATGCTTGACCGTTTAGCTAA